>DAMCQE010000020.1:0-57420 GCA_032105665.1 Pseudomonas sp.
GAGGTTTTGCTTAAGGACTGCGCCGGAAGTGGTGCGCATTATAGGAGCCTGAAAACTAACGTCAACCGTTATTTCCACTTGGGCCAGATTTGTTTGGCTCCCCTCCTATATTCGTCGCGGGAGGCAATCTCACATTCAGAACAGCGTTAATGCATAGCTGAGGATTAGTCGGTTCTCATCAATATCACTGCGGTAGTTAGAACGTGCGGCCACATTGCGGATACGAATGCCGACGTTCTTCAACGGACCGCTTTGAATCGTATAGCTGACGTCCAGGTCGCGTTCATGAGCGGTACCCTCGAAGCCCCGATCCGTATCGACGTTATCGCTCGTGATGTAGCGTACCGTTGCAACCAGGCCCGGAACGCCGACCGCGGCGAAATCGTAGTCGTACCGCGCCTGCCAGGAACGCTCATCCTTCTCGGCGAACTCGTAGGTTGGTACCTCGTTGCCGAGCGGCGTTACGTTGGCGAAAACCCGAGGAAAAGCGCTGTCCCCGAACATTGCCTGGTAGCCGACATAGAATGTGTGGCCGCCGTGCCTGGCGGATAGCAGCGAATAGAACGCCCGATTATCAATCTCTCCCGCAAGCTTGCTGCCATCTTCCTGCGAGTCATAGAAGCCCAGGTTGGCGCCAAGCGTCCAGCTGCCCAAGGGCTCGCTGTGCTTCAGACCGAGGAAGCGCTGGTTATATATGTCTTCAAGCTGAGCGTACCAAGCACTCAGCGACGTCCGCTTGGCATTCAACGCATAATCGCCGCCAGCATAGTTGAATGCATCGCTGAACCCCGCTTGCGGCGTGCGGCCCAGCATCGCACGCATCCGGTCATCACCCGCTTCATTGCGAAGGCTGGTCGAGCGCAGGTGTCCACCCTGCAAGGTAAGGCCGGCGATCTCGCTGGAAACGAAACTGACGCCCTGATAAGTAGGCGGTAGCAAGCGAATGTCGCTGAAGGTCAACACCGGGAGATTTGGCTGTAGCTCGCCGATCCGCAATTCAGTGCTCGATACTCGCACTTTCAGCGCAGCACCCAGGCGGCTGTAATCATCCGCTCCCCGGCCATTATCGGCCACCGGCAAGAGCCCCGTCCCCGCCCGATCAGGACTGCTGTCGAGCTTTACTCCCAGCATCCCGATTGCATCGACGCCTACCCCAACCGTGCCCTGCGTATAGCCGGACTTGAAGTTGAGAATGAATCCCTGCCCCCACTCCTCCGCCTTCGACTGCTGATTTGGCCCCTCGATATCCGAGAAGTCGCGGCTGAAGTAGTAGTTGCGTGCCTGTAGCGTGGCAGTCGCATCCTCCATGAACCCACCGGCCTCGGCATGCACGTACTGCACGGCGGAAGCGGCAGCAATGGTCAGAGCAAGTCTCGAGATTGATCGTTTCTGCATGGTATTCGTCTCTTGTTGTTGTTTTCTGGGTGCACGCAGCTACCTCTCCGGCGTGGTGCCGGGGAGGACTACGTGTTGGGTGACTCGGTTGTCCCGCGTGAAAATCGACGTCAGCCGGCCGGCTGTCGCTCCTCCGCGTGATTTGCCGCTACGGGGCGAAGCTTCAAGAAGAGATGGGCAGCAATGCCGAAGATCAGTCCCCTGAACGCCGCGGACAGGTCGAGGAACGACATACCGGATGCCGTCACCAGAAAGGTGATCAAGGCAGCCTCACGGTCTGCGGGCATTGCCATCGCGGCACTCAGCGCGCCGCCAATTGCTGCCAGTAGTGCCAGACCGGCCAGGGCTGCGATCAGAGCCGGGGGAAACGCGGTGAAGATGGAGACCAGCGTCGCACCGAATACCCCGAGCAGCAGATAGAAAACACCGCCCGATACGCCCGCAACGTAACGCTTCGCCGGATTCTCGTGAGCTTCCCGGCCCGTGCAGATCGCCGCCGTGATTGCAGCAAGGTTCAGCCCGTGGCAACCGAAGGGCGCCAGCAGCAACGAACCCAATGCGCTGCTGCTGATCAACGGGCTGGCCGGCGTGCTGTAGCCGTCGTTGCGCAGAACAGCCATGCCCGGAACGAATTGACCGGTCAGCGCCACCATCACCAGCGGAAAGGCGATATTCAGCATCACCTGCCAACTGAACTCGGGGGCGATCCACATCGGCGTCGCCAAGCCGATCACCAGGGCCTCGCTTTGCAATTCGCCAGACGCGACGGTGATCGTTACGCCGACAACCAGCACCGCGAACACCGCGTAGCGAGGCAAGGCCCGCTTGAACGCCAGATAGGTGGCGAACATCGCCAGCACCAGCCAGGGTTGTTCCTTTATGGAGATGAACAGGCCAGTCCCGAAGCGGAACAGGATCCCCGCGAGCATGCCTGCGGCAATCGCGGCCGGCAGGCGGTTGATGATGCGGTCGAATGCACCTGATAGGCCTACCAACAGCACCACCACGCTGGTGACGACATAGGCGCCGACAGCCTCATTCAACGTGATGTCGGGCAGCATGGTGACCAGTAGCGCCGAGCCCGGCGCGGACCAGGCAATGATGATCGGCACTTTGTAGCGCAGGCTTAGCAGAATGCCGAGCACGCCGCTGCCGATGGAGATCGTCCAGACCCATGACGACAGTACGTCTTGGGGCAACCCACCCGCCTTGGCTGCCTGGAAGATGATCACCAGGGGGCCGGCGTACGAAGTCACCGTCGCGATGAACCCCGCGACCACGGCAGAAAGCGAACAGTCTCTGAGTAGCGTCTTCATGAAGCCTCGCAAGTCAGGCTTGGCTATCCGTGACAGTGTCCGGACGGCTCTTGTTGTAGGCGTATCGTTTCAGTGGCTCGACAACGCAGCGGGACACGCCGCACCGCATTAATTGTTGGCGCGGCAGAGCCATCCGTGGCTGGCGCCGACATGCCTGCCTTACGCCTCCTGCAAAGCCCGCGGACGCGAGCTGCGCTGTTCGGCCTTCGGCGCGGGCGCTTTCTGCAGCTGGAAGTCGAAGTCGACCTCGGCGAAGCGGCCTTGCACGCCGCGGCTGCGTGCGGCTTCGGCGTCATCAATGAAACGAATGTCACCGACCAGCCCGTCGCGAGTTGCGTAAGCGAAGTCGTCCCACAGGTACTTGTCGCCGGCCAGGTTGATCTGGGTAGTCAGATGGCGATGGCCCGGCGCGGAGATGAAGAAGTGGATGTGCGCCGGACGCTGACCGTGGCGACCGAGGGTGTCGAGCACCTCTTGGGTCGGGCCGTCGGGCGAGCAGCCGTAGCCGGAAGGCACAATGCTGCGCGCGCGGTAACAGCCGTTCTCGTCGGTCACGATGCGGCGACGCAGGTTGTAGTCGGACTGGCTCTTGTCGAAATAGGAGTAGTTGCCCTTAGTGTTGGCGTGCCAAAGGTCGACTACCGCACCGGCAAGTGGCTTGCCGTCCGGGCCGGTGACGCGACCCTGCAGGAACATCGTCGTGGCAACATCATCCTCGCTGCCGTCGTCGATGCGTGTCACGCCCTGAGCGATCGGCGCGCCGGCCACATACAGCGGGCCTTCGATGGTGCGCGGCGTGCCGCCAGTCAGGCCATACTGTTCGTCCTTGGCATCCTCCAGCAAATCGAGAAAATGCTCCAGACCGAGACCAGCGACCAGCAGGCCTGCCTCGTGGCGGCCGCCCAGACGATTCAGGTAGTCCACCGCTTTCCAGAACTCATCCTGGGTGATTTCCAGATCCTCGATGATCTTCGCGGTATCGATCAGGATGCGGTTGACCACCGTCTTCATGCGGCGGCTGCCTTCGTCATTGTTGAAGCCGCTGGCTTCCTTGAAGAACTTCTGGATTTCCGGGGAATGGGAGATTTTCACAGTCATGGCTCAGGCCTCGTCTTGTAGTTGTGGTGACGCGGCTTGATTGGCCGGCGCACACCGGCCTTTTTCAGGTTCGATCAGCTGTCGTCTTCACGAATCGAGGACGGGTGCCGGCACAGCGGATTGACCTCGATCTCCATGTAGGGAAACAGCGGCAGCTGCATCAGGGTGTCGTGCAGTTCCTGCACGCTGGCCGCATCGAACACGCTGTAGTTGGCGTATTGGCCGGCGATGCGCCACAGGTGGCGCCACTTGCCTTCGCGCATCAGGCTTTGCGCCAATTCCTTCTCGTCAGCCTTCAGCTTGAACGCCTTGCCGGGGTCCATATCGACGGGCAGTTTTACGATCATCTTTACGTGGAACAGCATCGGTTCAGCCTCCGTTTACGTGCGGCTGAAGAACGCCAAGCGCTCTTCATCGAGGGTCAGACCCAGGCCCGGCGTGCGCGGCACTTCCAGCTGGAAGTCGCGGTAAACCGGCGCCTCGGTGACTATTTCTTCGGTGAGCAACAGCGGCCCGAATAGCTCGGTGCCCCAGGTCAGCTTGTTGAGGGTGACGAAGGCATGCGCCGAAGCCAGGGTGCCGATAGCGCCTTCGAGCATGGTGCCGCCATACAGCGCAATACCGGCTGCCTCGGCGATCTGCGCGGTGCGCAGCACGGCACGCGGGCCGCCGTTCTTGGCAATCTTCAGGGCGAAAATGCTGGCCGCGCCGTCAGCCGCCAGGCTGAACGCGTCCTCGACACTTTCGATGGACTCGTCGGCCATGATCGGTGCCGGGCTACGCTGGTTCAGGCGAATCTGCCCGCCGCGGTTGATCCGCGAGATCGGCTGTTCGATCAGGTCGATGCCGTTGTCGCCGAGGACGCGACAGGCGCGCAGCGCCACCGACTCGTCCCAGGCCTGATTGACGTCGACGCGCACGCTGGCGCGCTCGCCGAGGGCCTGCTTGATGGCGATGACATGGTTGAGGTCGGCATTCACCTCGCCGGCGCCGATCTTCAGCTTGAAGATGCGATGGCGGCGGATATCGAGCATGCGCTCGGCCTCTTCGATGTCCTTGGCGGTATTGCCGCTAGCCAGGGTCCAGGCCACTTCCAGACTGTCGCGTACCCGGCCGCCGAGCAGCTCGCTGACCGGTAGACCAAGACGCTTGCCCTGGGCATCGAGCAATGCGCTCTCGATGCCGGACTTGGCGAAGGTGTTGCCCTTGGCCGCCTTGTCCAGGCGCAGCATGGCGGCGTTGATGTTGGCGGCCTCCTGGCCCACCAGCAGCGGGCCGAGGTGGCTGTCGATGTTCTGCTTGATGCTTTCCGGGCTCTCGTTGCCGTAGGCCAGGCCACCGATGGTGGTGGCCTCGCCGATGCCTTCGATGCCGTCGCTGCACTGCACACGGATGATCACCAGCGTCTGTTGCTGCATGGTGTGCATCGCCAGCTTATGCGGACGGATGGTCGGCAGGTCGACGACGATTGCCTGGATGCTTTCGATCAGGATGGGGCTCATATCGATTTCCGATTTGCCAATGTCAGGGTTCACGCCTTGGCCGCCGACAGCACGACTGGTGCGGCTTCTGGGCTGCGCTTGCTGGAGATGGCGAAGGCGGTCATGGCTAGTGCGGCGGCGACGCCCGGCACGGCGAAGGCCATGAAGTTGAGCTGCAGCGGCAGGTTGATGCCCAGCAGCGCACCACCCAGCAGCGGGCCGACGATGGCGCCGTTGCGGCCGATTCCCGAGGCCCAGCCAAGCCCGGTGGAGCGGATCGACAGGCCATAGAACTGTGCAGCGGTCGCGTACAGCAGGATCTGCGTGCCGATCACCGTGGCGCCCGCGATGAAGATCAGGGTGTACAGCACCGGCATCGGCGTCTTGAAGCCCAGCAGGCTGATCGAGGCCACCGACACGGCGAAGAACACCACCACTACCTTGGACAGGTTGTAGCGATCGCCCAGCCAGCCGCCGAGAATCGCGCCCGCCATCCCCCCGAAGTTCAGCGCCAGCAGGAACGACAGGCTGGAGCCCAGGCTGTAACCGGCGTTGGCCATCAGTTTCGGCAGCCATGAACCCAGCGCGTAAACCATCAGCAGGCAGCAGAAGAACGCCAACCACAGGGAGAAGGTGCGCACGCCACGGCCGTCACGAAACAGCTCCAGCACCGAAGCGCTCTTGCCCTTCACATCAGTCATCACCAGCTTATCGTCCGCTGTGAGCTGGCGACTTTGGTCGACCTTGTTCAGCAACGCCCGGGCCTGCTCACCGCGGCCCTGGCGGACGAGGAAACCCACCGACTCCGGCAGATACCAGAGGATCACCGGCAACAACAGCAGCGGCACCGCGGCGGCGAAGAACATCGCTTCCCAGCCGAAGCGCGGCAGCATGTAGATTCCGAGGCCGGCCGAAAGCATGCCACCCAGCGAGTAGCCGCTGAACATGACCGCCACCAGCGTGCTACGCAGTTTCTTCGGCGCGTATTCATTCATCAGCGCCACCACATTGGGCATCAACCCGCCGCAGCCGAGGCCGGCGAGAAAGCGGAAGATGCCGAACTCGGTCGGTGTGCTGGCGAAGCCATTGAGCACGGTGGCGCCGCTGAACAGTACGAAGCAGATGGCAATGCCTTTCTTGCGACCGATGCGGTCAGCCAGGGTGCCGAAGACCAACGCGCCGAACATCATCCCGAACAGCGCGTAACTACCCAGCGCACCAGCTTCTAGCGGGGTCAGCCCCCATTCCTTCATGATCACCGGCAGCACTACGCCATAGATGAACAGGTCGTAGCCGTCGAAGATCAGCAGCAGTGCGCAGAGGCACACGACTAGCCAATGGAAGCGGCTGAAGCGTGCGTTATCGATGATTTCGTGAACATCTACTTTTCGCATGGCAAGACTCTCTATTGTTTTTGTTAGTCGCGGTCGGCCGCAGCGGTGAATCACCGCGCTGCCGAGGTGCCTTGGCGTTATCCGGTCAGGCCGGTCTATGTGATTCAGCCGAGATCGCCACCACCCACCGGCAGGGTCACGCCGGTGATGTAGGACGCGTCGTCCGATGCCAGGAAAAGGATCGCGCCGGCCTGCTCGTCGATCGTCCCATAGCGCTTCATCAGCGATGAATCGACGGTCTGATCGACGATCTGCTGGTACCAGAGCTTTTCCTGCTCAGTCTGCTCGGCACTGTTGCGCGGAATGCGTCGCGGCGGCGCCTCGGTGCCGCCCGGCGCGGTGGCGTTGACGCGAATGCCGCGCTCGGCGTTCTCGAAGGCCAGGCACGCAGTCAGCGCATTCACCCCGCCCTTGGCCGCGCCATAGGGCACGCGATTCAGGCTGCGCGTGGCAATCGAAGAGACGTTGACGATGGCGCCCGCGCCCTGCTCCAGCATGTGCGGCAGCGCGGCGTGACAACACCACAGCGTGGGGAACAGCGAGCGGCGCACTTCGGCCTCGATCTCGTGTTCCTGGTAATGCTCGAAGGGCTTGGCCCAGATGGTGCCGCCGACGTTGTTGACCAAGATATCGAGACGGCCGAAGCGCGCCTTCGCCGCGTTCATGACGCGATGGCAGTCGGCAAATTGCTCGAGATCGGCGGTGAGCGTCAGCACCTCGACGCCCGTCGCCCCCAGCTCATCGGCCAGTTCGTGGACCAGTTCGGAGCGGTCGACCAGAATCAGCCGTCCACCCTCTTCGCCCATGCGCTCGGCCACACGCCGGCCGATGCCCTGGGCCGCGCCGGTGACGACGGCAACCTTGTTCTGAAAACGTGTGTTCATCTACCCAACCTCTGGAATGACGAGGAATTCGGTGGGCAATGCTGCCCAGTTGCCCACTCAACGGCCGGCTGTCAGGCGCTGGCGGCAAACTTCTCGTAGTAGAAATTCGCAGGTTCCAGCCCTTGCTCCCGAATGAAGCCGCTGACCGCCTCGACCATCGGAGGTGGGCCGCAGAGGTAGATGTCCACTTCACCATCGTTGAGGTGCCTGGGCTCGATGTGCTGGGTCACGTAGCCTTTCTGCGGATAGGCGCTGTCCGGGCTGGCGACGCAGGCGCTGTAAGTGAAGTTGGGGATGCGCGCGGCGAAAGCCTCGAGCTTCTCCATCTCCACCAGGTCGTGGTCGTGGGTGACGCCGTAGATCAGGTGCAGCGGATGCTCGCTACCCTGCTCGGCGATCTTCTCCAGCATTGCGGTGAACGGCGCGAGACCGGTGCCGCCGGCCAGTAATAGCAATGGCCGCTTGATCTCGCGCAGATAGAAGGCGCCGAGCGGCCCGGCCAGATTGACGCTGTCGCCAGCCTTGGCAAGGTTCGTCAGGAAGCTGCTCATCAGCCCGCCCGGCACGTTGCGGATCAGGAAGCTGACTTCGCCATCCTTTTGCAGCGAGCTGAAGGAGTAGGCGCGGGTCTGATCGCTGCCAGGCACCTGCAGATTGACGTACTGCCCGGGCAGGAACGCCAGCTGGTTCAGCGATTCGCCCTTGATCGACAGCGCAATGGTGCTCTCGGACAGCTGGCGTACATTGCTGATCGCAGCCTGGTAGTTGGCCTGCTGGGTCTTGCAGATGTCAGAAGCGGCCGGCACGCGAATCACGCAGTCGCTTTCGGCGCGCATCTGGCAGGTCAGCACGTAACCCTGCTCGGCTTCGGCTTCGCTCAGCGCGTCCTCGATGTATTCCTCGCCGAGGTCGTAGCGACCGCTTTCGGCGAAGCACTTGCAGGCTCCGCAGGCACCGTCCCGGCAATCCAGCGGGACGTTGATGCCTTGGCGGTAGGCGGCATCGGCGACGGTTTCACCTAAGTTGGCGTCGATGAAACGGGTGACGCCGTCTTCGAAGTTCAATGCGATCTTGTGAGTCATGGCGGCGCCCTCAGAGGTGGTACACGTCGATCATCTGGCGGATGTAGTCGTTCTTCAGCACGACTTTCTTGGCCTTGATCAGCGGGTTCTCGCCGCGCGTATCAAGGGTGTAGAAGCTGGTGCCGTAGAAGTGGTCGACCGTCTTGTAGCGGAAGCTCATCGTGTGCCAGTTGAAACGCAGCTTGCAGACGCCATCGGCCTGCTCGAGCAACTCGAGGTTGCTGATGTTGTGGCTCGTGCGGGTATCCGGAATGGTTGCGCTGGAGCGCTCGGTGCGGATGCGGAACACCCGGTCTTCGAGGCCGCTGCGGTTGCCGTACCAGATCAGCGAAATTTCGCTCATCGGGTCCTGGGTCAGCTGGTCACGGTCATCCCAGGCCGGCATCCAGAAGGTGGCGTCCGGCGCATAGAGTTCGAGCCAGGCGTCCCAGTCCTTGTCATCCAGATAGCGCGCTTCGCGGTAGAGGAAGTCGCGCGCGGTTTCGTAGGAGAGAGTCATCACGCGCCCTCCACGTGGATCAGCTGGTCCTGCTCTTGCTGCACCGCCTTGATCATCTGCTGCTGCCGGTAGTGGTGCTGCAGCACGAACAGGCCTTCATCCTCGGTGCGCACGCCGCTCATCAGCGGATGCAGGTCGATCTCCTGCGCGCCTTCGTCGGCGCCATCGATCCAGTGCTTGGCACCGCGCGACATGTCGTTCCATTCCATCGCCCGGCCGGCAAAGCCCTGCTGACAGGCGCGGAACTCTTCGAGGTCATCCGGCGTGGCCATACCGCTGACGTTGAAGAAGTCTTCGTACTGGCGGATGCGGCGGGCACGGGCTTCGGCGCTCTCGCCCTTGGGTGCAATGCAGTAGATGGTGACTTCGGTCTTGTCGACGGAGATCGGCTTGGCGATGCGCAGCTGCGAGCCGAACTGGTCCATCAGATACAGGTTCGGGTAGAGGCAGAGGTTGCGCGAATTCTCGATCATCCAGTCGGTGCGGGCCTGGCCGAACTCGGCGATCATCTCCTCGCGACGGGCGTACAGCGGGCGGTCTTCCGGGTTGTCCCAGCGGGTCCAGAGCAGCAGGTGGCCGTTCTCGAACGAGTAGAAGCCACCGCCCTTTTGCCCCAGCCGCCGGCGCTCATGGAGCGGATGTCGTCACCGGCCTCTTTCAGCTTTCGCTGCTGCTGAGTGGCGGCGTAGTTCCAGTGCACGGCGGTGACGTGGTAGCCGTCGGCGCCGTTTTCGGCCTGCAGCTTCCAGTTGCCTTCATAGACATAGGTGGACGAGCCTCGTAGCACTTCGATGCCGTCCGGCGACTGGTCGACAACCATATCGATGATCTTCTTCGATTCGCCGAGGAAGTCTTCCAGCGGCGCCACGTCCTCACGCAAGCTGCCGAACAGGAAGCCGCGATAGGACTCGAAGCGGGCGACCTTCTTCAGGTCGTGGGAGCCGTCGCAGTTGAAGCTATCCGGGTAGCCAGCTTCCTTCGGGTCTTTGACCTTCAGCAGCTTGCCCGAGTTATTGAACGTCCAGCCATGGAATGGACAGGTATAGGTCGCTTTGTTGCCGCTCTTGAAGCGGCACAGCATGGCACCGCGATGACTGCAGGCATTGATGAAGGCGTTTAGCTCGCCATCCTTGTTGCGGGCGATGAAGATCGGCTGACGGCCCATCTGGGTGGTGTAGTAGTCGTTCTTCTCGGGGATCTGGCTCTCGTGAGCGAGGTAAATCCAGTTGCCCTCGAAGATGTGCTTCATCTCCAGATCGAACAACCGAGGGTCGGTGAACATCTCCCGCTTGCAGCGAAAGATGCCCTTCTCTTTGTCGTCTTCGAGCAGCGAATCAAGGTAGTCGATTCCCAGGGACATGGCCGGGGCCTCCATTGTTATTGTTTCCACGTGATGAAGGCTACGGCGGGGGGAACGGCATCAATATCCGTTTTCTGCAGCATCTCTATCCGTTTTCTGCAAAACGCAGGCAGACGGATGCCGCGCCCGCAGCGACGCGCTGAGGGCGATCAGCGAAGGGAGGAATGGGCGTAGCGGATGCGGCCGCCATCAGGCTGGCGGCCGCCGAAGCGGATCAGTGATGGCGGCGCAGGGTGTCCGACGGCAGCTCGCCGAAGGTGCTCTTGTAGCTTTCCGAGAAGCGCCCCAGATGCATGAAGCCGTAGTCCATGGCGATCTCGGTGATGTTGCGTACCCTGGCCGAAGGGTCGCTCAGCCGGCCATGGATCTGCTCCAGCTTGCGCTGACGGATGTAGGACTTGGGCGTGGTGCCGACCTTGCGCTCGAACAGCAGGTACAGCGAGCGCAGGCTCATGTTGGCCAGTTCGGCCAACTGCTCGACGGAGATATCCTGTTTCAGATGCTCGTCGATGTAGTCGGTCAGCCGACCGAACGACGGGCAGCTGTCACCGAACGGATCGCGCTGGATATTGCTGGCCAGGCTGCAGAGCAGCTTGCTGGCGATGATCCGGCTGTACTGCTCCTGAATCTGCGGAATGCTCTGCTCAGAGCCCGCCTCTTGGCAGATCAACCCAAGCAGGCTGCCAAACCCATCGAGTTCACTAAGCGCGTGACGGTTGCTGCCGAAGCGAATCCCCTCCGCCGGAGCCTGCCACTGGTTCTCGCTACAGGCCTTCTCCAAAAAGGAAGCCGGCAGTTTGACGATGAGCTTCTCACAGTCATCCGAATAGGTCAGGTCGACCGGATCGTCCGGATTGATCAGCAGCAGCTCGCCGGGGGTGAAATAGTGCTCCTGGCCCCGGCCGCGCCACAGGCAATGGCCGCGCTGCAGCAGCTGCAGGTGGTAGATGGTCTCGAGCGCCGGCGAAGTGACGTGAACGCTGCCGCCATAACTGATCTGGCAGAGGTCGAGTTTGCCGAACTTGCAGTGGCTCAGGCTCGCCTGCGGGCTGCCCGTGCGCGGCAGACGAATGCAGTGCGCCCCCACGTGCTGATTGACGTAGTCCGAAACGGCATGCGGATCGGCATGCTCGAAGATCCTGCTTTTTTCGTTCAGCAGTCGTTCCATCACCAGACACTCGCATTGTTCTTATAGTCGGCCGGTCCATCGTCAACGACGCCGGCGGCGATTCCTGCCACGCACATGCATGCTCAGGCTTGATCTGCGTCAAGACTATCGCTTCGTTCGAGCATAGGAGATTCGACCAACGAACGACACCCCGTCGTTCGGTGACCGCACGGTTTTTGGCTGGACCGCAAGACGGGCACCTGGAAAAGGCAGCCGCCACTGATCCGAACTGGACGACAGGCTTGCAAGCCGGGCGCTGGCCCATGGGCACCATCCTGTATAATGCCGCCCCCATTTACCGCTCGTGTGCGCCTGCACCGACTCTCCAAGTTATCCGGCCCGATAGTGCAAAGTCCTCGTTCGAATCAGTCTGTTGCAAGTAGAAAGTTCTCCGTCGCACCCATGATGGACTGGACGGACCGCCGCTTTCGCTACTTTGCCCGGCAGTTGTCGCAGCACACCCTGCTCTACACCGAGATGGTGACGACCGGCGCGCTGCTGCATGGCGACGCCTCGCGCTTCTTGGGCCACGACGAGTGTGAACACCCGCTGGCGCTGCAGCTCGGCGGCAGCGTGCCGAGCGATCTGGCAGCCTGCGCCAAGCTTGCCGAAGCCGCGGGTTATGACGAGGTTAACCTCAACGTCGGCTGCCCCAGCGATCGGGTGCGGAACAACATGATCGGCGCCTGCCTGATGGGCCACCCGTCACTGGTAGCCGATTGCGTAAAGGCAATGCGCGATGCAGTGGATATCGAGGTCACCGTCAAGCATCGCATCGGTATCAATGGACGCGACAGCTATGCCGAGCTGTGCGATTTCGTCGGTCAGGTTCGCGACGTCGGATGCCGCAGTTTCACCGTGCACGCGCGCATAGCAATCCTCGAAGGGCTGTCACCGAAGCAGAACCGTGAGGTGCCGCCATTGCGTTACGACATCGCCGTGCAGCTGAAGAAGGACTTCCCGGACCTCGAGATCATCCTCAACGGCGGTATCAAGACGCTGGACGAGTGTCGCGCGCACCTGCAAACCTTCGATGGCGTCATGCTAGGGCGCGAGGCCTACCACAACCCCTATCTGCTGGCCCGCGTCGACCGGGAGCTGTTCGGTAGCGAAGCGCCGGTGATCAGCCGGGCACAGGCACTACGCAATATGCGACCCTACATTGAGCGCCACTTGAGCGACGGTGGCGCGATGCATCACATCACCCGTCATGTGCTCGGTTTGGGCCAGGGCTTTCCCGGCGCGCGGCGCTTCCGCCAGCTGCTCTCGGTGGACATCCACAAGACGAGCAACCCCCTTGCGCTGCTCGATCAGGCGGTGGCGCTGCTCGAAGGGCACTGACGCTCCACGTTCAAGGAACGCAACCCCGGCATCTGAATCAAAGGCCAGGCGCATCCGGGTCCACCCGCTCGTTGAGCGGGCTGACTGGCTCGGGTAAGGTCATGCCACTCACAGGACGGAGCCCCTCTTACATGACTTCCAAGCTGGAACAACTCAAGCAGTTCACCACTGTCGTCGCCGATACAGGCGACATCGACGCCATTGCTCGCCTGAAACCGGTGGACGCCACCACCAATCCTTCACTGCTGCTCAAGGCAGCGGCCATGCCGCGTTATGCCAATGACCTGGCGAACGCGATGAAGCAGTGCCACGGCGACATCGGTCTGGCGTGCGACCTGTTCGCCGTCGCGGTAGGCAAGCAGATTCTGGAACTGATCCCCGGGCGCATCTCCACCGAGGTCGACGCGCGATTGTCGTTCGACACTCAAGCCATGGTCCAGCGCGGTGAGCGCCTGATCGGCCTTTACGAGCAGGCTGGCATTAGCCGCGAGCGCGTTCTGATCAAGATCGCTTCGACCTGGGAAGGCATCCGCGCAGCCGAACAGCTGGAGAAAGCCGGCATCCAGACCAACCTTACCCTGCTGTTCACCTTCACCCAGGCCGTGGCATGCGCCGAGGCCGGTGTGTTCCTGATTTCACCGTTCGTTGGCCGCATCTATGACTGGTACAAGAAGCACGAAGGTCGTGACTACCAAGGCGCGGAAGATCCGGGCGTGCAGTCGGTCAGCCGCATCTACGACTACTACAAGGCTCACGGATACAAGACGGTAGTGATGGGCGCGAGCTTCCGCAATGTCGGACAGATCGAGGCACTGGCCGGTTGCGACCGGTTGACCATCAGCCCGGAACTGCTCGGCGACCTGGCCGCAGCCAGCGGCGCGCTGGAACGCAAACTGCAGCCCGGCCGCGAGTCAGAAGCGCGTATCAGTCTGGATGAAAAGAGCTTCCGCTGGGGCCTGAACGAGGATGCGATGGCGACCGAAAAGCTTGCCGAAGGCATCCGTCAGTTCGCGCGGGACCAGGAGAAACTCGAAGCCCTGCTGGCCAAGCTGGCCTGATCAGGACCGCTCCAAGGCGGTGACGAGGTCATGGAAGGCCTCGCGGTTGGACTCATTGAGGCTCATCAGGATGCGGTGAGCCTCGAGCACCTTGGCCTTCACCACCTCTTCGGATTGATCCTGCGATGGCAGATCGGCCAGGCATTCCGGGCAAGGCAACGGTGTATCGACGATATTGAACACCTGATCGAAGCCCATAGACTGCAACAGCCGGGTGATGTCCGGGTGGGTGGTGACCAGCGTCGGCAACATACCCACCTTCTGCCGCGACAGTATCGACAGCTTGGCCAACAGGCCCAAGGTGGTGCTGTCAATGCTTCGGCTTTCGGTCAGATCAATGACAATCGAAGAAAAATTGCGCGACGAGAAGATCTTCTCGATCGTTGCATCCAGCGCCGAACAGAGCGTCAAACGGATTTCACCTATGAACTTCAGAACAAAGGTGCCATCCATCTCGGCGAACTGGATTCTACCAGTACTCATGCAAGGTTCCTGCTCAACACCAGCAAGGCGATATCGTCGGGCATGTCAGCCAGCTCGGCCAACCCGAAGACTCGACGTAATCCATCCAGCGTGCCACCAGCATCGGTAATCAGACCGGGCAGCGCGGACTCTTTTTCTTTGAGTGTGTCGCCGGGCAAAAGGTCCAGAATGCCGTCGGAGAGCAAGGTCAAGCTGAACGTCTCGGGCAGCTTCAGCTCGAAATTCTGATAGGTCGCCTCGACGAACAACCCGACCGGCAACCCACGCCCTTCGAGATAGTGCGCGCCCTCTCCCGTGTACAGCACCGGCATAGGCAGATGACCGCCAATGCTGTAGTGCAGCACGTCATGCTCCTGATCGATAACGCCGCCCAGCATGGTCACGTGCTTGCCCAGCTTGCAATTGATCAGCCCGCGGTTGATGTGATCTAGCACTTCCGACGGTTTGAACTCGCGCAGCGTGCCGCTACGGCGCGACTCGTACAGCAGTCGGGTCGTCATGAACTTGAGCAGCACGGTCACGAACGCCGAGGAGGCACCATGGCCGGAAACATCGGCCAGGTAGAAACCGATGCGCCGCTCATCCACGCGGAAATAGTCGACGAAGTCACCGGACAGGTACAGCGAAGGGATGATCTGGTGGGCGAAATCGAAGCCATCGACGCTCCAGGGCGTCACCGGCAGCATGTTCATCTGCACTTGGCGACCGGCGTCCTGGTCTTCCTGCAGCAGGTGCAGGCTGGCTTGCAGATCACGATTGGCCGTCTCCAGCTGTTCACGATAGCGGCGATTTTCCAGCCGCAGACGAGAACGGTCCAACGCCCGGCGTACCGAGTGCTCGAGCATCGCCAGGTCTTCGAGTGGCTTGATCAGGTAGTCGGCAGCGCCCAATCGCAGGGCCTCCACCGCGTCGCTCATCACGCCGGCACCGGAAACCACGATCACTGGGAGGTCGAGCTGGCGCTCACTGATCTGACGGATCAGCTCAAGGCCATCCATCTGCGGCATGCGCAGATCGCAGATCACCAGATCGGGCTGCTCCGACTCGAAGAGCTCCATGCCCTGCGGGCCATTGCCGGCCTGCAAGACACGAAAACCACTGTCATCCAGATAGGCAGCCAGACTGGCTCGAACCACATCGTCGTCATCTATGATCAGCAGCGTCGCGCTTGGTTTATGCATGTTCCTACCAGGCGGGGTCGCCAGGATGATTGGCGAAAACATTGGCCCCGCATGACGCCGGGCTTGGGTTCGTTTCAAGGCGCAGACGGTACTCCCATACGATCGGGGTTTCAAGCCGACCGGCTGGCGCCTTTACAGGTCGAATTGAGGGGAGCTATAAGAATGCCGCAAGCCATATATAAAAGGTTGAAACCATGAGCCAGAAAGACCGCGATTACAGTGAAAAACGCGATTTCATCCGAATGCAAATCGAAACCACCGTTGCGCTGGAACATGGCGATACAAAACTGAGCGGCACCTGTATCGACCTCTCCAGTACCGGCATGCAGGTTCTGGCCAGCGCCCAACTACGCATGGGCGACAAGGTCCGCGTACTCATTCCATCCGAGCACAGCGAGCTGAAAGGACTGGATGCTCAGACAGAAGTCGTACGCGTCAGCCAGCTCGACGATGGCCGGCAGAGCCTGGGTCTGGCAATCCTTTCGATGTCCTGACCCTGCTCCAGCGATGGCCGCAGCAAATGCGGCCAGGCTTCAGAAGTCGTCTTCGACTTCCCCGTCCTTGACCCGGAATTCGCGATTCTGAAGGTAGGCGTTGCGTACGAAGATGTAGCGATCACCCTGAATCATCTTCTCGGCTGACAGCAGTCCTGCGCGTGTATCGACCAAGTCCACACCCCGCGTCACGTTGCGGGTCGGCACATGATCCATGTGCGGATACGGTTCGAGGAAGGAATCCGGCACCCGGCCGACGGCATCACGCACCGTGCTTGGCCCAAGCAGCGGCAGCACGACATATGGCCCACTTCCCAGCCCCCAGGCACCCAGCGTCTGGCCGAAGTCCTCATCGTTCTTGTGCAGCCCCATACGGGTGGCAACGTCGAAGAAACCGAGCACGCCGAATGTGGTATTGAACAGGATGCGACTGGTGTCGATGCCGGCATCGCGGACCTTGCCCTGCAGCAGGTCGTTGGTCAGCACCACCACATCACCGAGATTACTGAACACATTGCCGATGCCGTCCTCGAGGAAGCTCGGCGTCACTTTCTGGTAGCCCTGGGCCAAGGGCTTGAGGGTGTAGGTGTCGACGGTGTCATTGAAACGAAACACCGCGCGGTTGACGCCTTCCCACGGATCTTCTTCGGCCGCTAACGCAGGCGCTGCGCCAAGCGTGGCGATCGTAGCGACGAAACTGGCCTTGAGCACGGCGATCCAGGCCGTAGCGATCTTGGGCATCACTTTTCTCTCCCTTAGGTATTTGGTGCATGCGGCGCACCGACGCAGACCGCGCAGTATAGAGTGAACATCCTGTTTTCGGCAGTCAGCCGGATGTTCGGCTTTTGTGGCACAGACCCCGGCGCTTGCGCCAGCGCCGGTAAAGGCACAGACAAGGCCTGGCCGCTGGTTTAACCTTCAGCTATCGACGTTCATTACACGCCGCCCGTAAACCCATGAGAGGGAAGCAAAATGCCGGAACATGATCTGCAGTCGCAGCTCGAAGAACTGCGTAGTCAACTGGCCCAGGACACGCCGCTGACCGATGAGGAGCGCGCTTCGTTGCAGGCGATCGCTCAGGATATCGAAGCGCGACTGGCGACCGAGGGCACGACCGAATACAACGACTCGCTGGTGGATGGCGTCAACCTCGCAGTCGAACGCTTCGAGGTCAGCCACCCGGGCATGGCCATGACCCTGCGCAACATCATGCAGACCCTGGCCAATATGGGCATCTGAAAACCACTCGCGGGTCGCGCCATGCGACCCGCTGCGTCACTGGCGCACCAGGCGGCGGTTGTCCACCATCAGCGCCTCGGTGCTGCGGTACGGGTTGATATCCAGCCCGCCACGGCGCACATAGCGCGCGTAGACGGTGAGCTTCTCGGGCCGCAGCAGACGCTGCAGGTCCAGGAAGATGCGCTCCACGCACTGCTCGTGGAAATCGGCGTGCTGGCGAAAACTCACCAGATAGGCCAGCAGACTCTCCGGCAGCAGCGCCGCACCGCGATACTCCACCACCACACTGCCCCAGTCCGGCTGGCCGGTGACCGGGCAGTTGGATTTGAGCAGGTGGCTGTGCAGTGATTCCTCGACCACTCGCCCGGCATCGCAGGTCAGGAGCTCGGGCCGCGGATGGTCATAGTCCTGAATGGCGACGTCCAGTGCGTCGATGCAACGCCCTGGCAGCGTCGCGACGCCATCGGCGGTGACTTCGTCCAGCGTGCGCAGGCGCACCCTGACTGGCTTGCCGGCAGCGGCCGACAGATCGCCGGTCATCACTTCCAGCAGCGCGTCCCGTGATTCGAACACCGATTGGTTCAGCGAATTGAGGTAGAGCTTGAACGACTTGGACTCGATGATGTTCGGCGAGTCCGCCGGAATCTCGAATTCGCCGATCGCCACCACCGGCTTGCCGGACGGCAGCAGCCAGGACAGCTCGTAGCAATTCCACAGATCCACGCCCTGATAGGGCAGCGTTTCTGCGGTCAGCCCGAGCTCGGCCCACTTCGGCGCACGCGGAATCGGGAACAGCAGCCCCGGGCTGTAGGTGGCGACGTAGTCGCTGGACTTGCCCAGCGGAGAATGTTCGGCGGGATGCTGCATCGGAAGGGAACCTGAACGGAAAACGCCGCGAAGTTTAGCGCTTCGCGGCGTTCTTTTCAGCGCCATCGACGCTGCGGTCGGAGAAGCGGCTGCTATTGCCGCATGCCTCGCCCACTCTTGAGCAGGTGCACGGATACCAGGTAGAGCACCGCCACCGCTACCAGCATGAAGCTGATCGCAACCCCGATGCGGATATCCGAAACGCCGAGAATGCCGTAGCGGAAGGCATTGACCATGTGCAGCACCGGGTTGGCCAGCGACAGCGTCTGCCAGAACGGCGACAGCAGGTTGATCGAATAGAACACACCGCCCAGGTAAGTCAGCGGCGTCAGCACGAACGTCGGGATGATCGAGATATCGTCGAAGTTGCGCGCGAACACGGCGTTGATGAAGCCGCCCAGGGCGAAGATGCTAGCGGTCAGGGTGATGACCAGCACCGTCACGCCGAGGTGGTGCACCTGCAGCGAAGTGAAGAACATCGACAGCAGCGTGACGATCACCGCCACCGCCAGCCCGCGGGTGATCCCGCCCAGGGCGAAGCCGATGACAATGACGTGCGGCGACACCGGCGAGACCAGCAGCTCCTCGATGGAGCGCTGAAACTTGGTGCTGAAGAAGCTCGATACCACGTTGCTGTAGGAGTTTGTGATCACCGACATCATGATCAGCCCCGGCACGATGTAGTCCATGTAGCTGAAGCCATCCATGTCACCGATCCGCGCGCCGATCAGGCTGCCGAAGATGACGAAGTACAGCACCATGGTGATCGCCGGGGGCAGCAGCGTCTGGGGCCAGATGCGCGTATAGCGACGGATCTCGCGCTGCACTATGGTCTGCAGCGCGACCAGGTTGGGACGCAGTTCGCCGCTCATGACTTCACCTTCAGGTTGTTCTCCACCAGCGACACGAACAGCTCCTCCAGCCGGTTGGTCTTGTTGCGCAGGCTCAGCACCTCGATGCCCTGGGCGCCGAGCAGACGGAACAGCTCGGTGACACCCTGGCTTTTCTCCACCTGCACTTCGAGGGTGTGATGGTCGATCAGCCGCGACGGATAGTTGCCCAGTTCAGGCGCCACCAGTTGCGACTCTTTGAGATCGAGCAGGAAGGTTTCCACGTGCAGCTGCTTGAGCAACTCGCGCATGCTGGTGTTCTTGACGATCTGGCCGTGATCGATGATGCCGATGTTGCGGCACAGCTGCTCGGCCTCTTCCAGGTAGTGAGTGGTGAGGATGATGGTGATCCCCTCGCGGTTGAGTTCGGTGAGGAACGACCACATCGACCTGCGCAGCTCGATGTCCACGCCGGCGGTGGGCTCATCGAGAATCAACAGGCGCGGCTGATGGATCAGCGCCCGGGCGATCATCAGACGACGCTTCATGCCGCCGGAGAGCATGCGCGAGGACACGTCACGCTTGTCCCACAGGCCCAGCTGGTTCAGGTAGCGCTCCGCGCGCTCCTTGGCGATCTTCGCCGGAATGCCGTAATACCCGGCCTGGGTGACCAGGATGTCGAAGGCCTTCTCGAACTGGTTGAAGTTGAATTCCTGCGGCACCACGCCCAGGCAGCGCTTGAGCCCGGACGGGTCGCGATCCAGGTCGTGGCCGAACACGTTAACCGTGCCGCCACTCTTGTTCACCAGGGTCGAGAGGATGCCGATGGTGGTGGACTTGCCGGCGCCATTGGGGCCGAGCAACGCGAAAAAGTCGCCTTCGGCGACATCGAGATCGATGCCCTTGAGGGCCTGGAAGCCGTTGCCGTAGGTCTTGGTCAACTGCCGGATGGACAGAGCAGTACTCATAAGAAGGTGCACACAACGCAGGAGGAGTGAAGCTAGATAAGGGCGCGAGCAGCCAATTGCAACCGCGCATTTCCCGGCGCGGGTATCACTGCCCTGCCTCGAGCCGCTCCAGCGGCACGACGATCAGCGCGGCACGCTGGCCTTCGGCGACGTCGGCCATGGGAAACAGAATGCGGGCGCCCGGTTCGTCGACCACCCAGCGCGCCGCCTCATCCTCGGCCAGCAAGCTGCCGAGCGGCAGCGGTGTGAAGTTCTCGATATCCGGCGGCAGACACAGCCGGAACCGCGGGCTGCGCTTGATGATCTCGCGAGAAATCTGCAGCAGCTGCAGCTCGGCCCCGGAATCGACCGGCAGCGTTCGCCCCTCGATCATTGCGACCAATCCGGTTTCGAACGCCAGCACGGCAGGGTGCACGGCCTCCACCCCGCTTTCGGCGAGTTCGAGGGTGAAGGCCTCGGCGCCATGTCGCATGGCAGTCAGCGCGGTGAAGGTGGACGTGGCCTGACGCTGCAACAGGACGCCATTGATGGCCAGCCCCTGCAGCCGGGCCAGCGCCTCGGCGGGCGCCTGTTGGTCTTCGCGCCAGGGACAGATGGCGAACTGGGGCAGGCGCGACGGACGCATCGCCGAGTGCAGATCATAGTGCCGGCGCTGGCGCCCGGAACCACCGAAGAAGCTGCTGACCAATGCTTCCAGCTCCGCCGCACGAATGGCCTCGCTGCCCCAGACATCGGCATGCGCGCCCCGGAACAGGCGATTGAGGTCATGGTCGACCTGCCGCAGCGTCCGCCGCATCGCCGCCGGGTTGGCGAACAGCAGCAACAGGCGTGCACGGGGCCTGATCTCGCCACGGGCGAGCGCTCGGATCAGACGATCCAGCACATGGATGGGGACGAGTTCGTTGCCATGAACGCCTGCAGAGATCAGCAGGTCGAGGCCGAGGTCGGTGCTGGCGGGCGGAGAAACGAGCAGCGCGCCCTCGGCCAGCCAGTGCAGCTTCACCCCATGCGGGGTGAGCTGGATCTTCTCGCAGGGCTCACGGCCGGCGAGGGTCAGCTCCAGCAGCTTGCCGAGGGCGAGCATGCCGGGCCGCGGTCAGTGGTTGCAGTCGGGGCCGTGGACGTGCTCGTCGTCATCGGCCTCGACCGGCTCCATTTCCAGCTGCAGGCTGACCAGGTTGGTCGCCAGCGGGCGCAGCACCAGATTGGCGTATTCGGTATCGCCATCCTCGACATCCACGCCGATCATTAGCTGGCCGTTGCCGACCTGTTGAATCCATACCTCGCGCCCCTGCCAGACGACCGCGAAGCGGGTGCAGGAGGTTTCCAGTTGGGTTCCGTCGACGTCTTCCAGAACCAGTTGCAGGCTATCGCTCATTGAGTGTGCTCTCGTTTGGTAGAGGCGCGATGCCCTTCGGCACCGCGCAGGATTGATCAGGCCTGGGTCAGCGTCGCGATGGCGCGCTCGAAACGATCCAGCCCCTCGTCTATGTCAGCTTCGTCGATGATCAGACTCGGCGCCAGGCGAACCACGTCCGGCCCTGCCTGCAGCACCATCAGCGCCTCCTTCTCCGCCGCGGCCCAGAATGCACCGGCCTTGCCTTTCCAGGCATCCGAGAGCACGCAGCCGATCAACAGGCCGCGGCCGCGGACCTGGCTGAACACGCCGTAGCGCTCACCGATCTGCAACAGCCTGGCCTTGAAGCGCTCGTGGCGGGCCTTGACGCCCTCCAGCACCTCCGGGGTGTTGACGATATCCAGCACCGTCTCGGCCACCGCGCAGGCCAGCGGATTGCCGCCGTACGTGGTGCCGTGGGTACCGACGCTGAAATGGGCGGCGATCTCGTTGGTGGTCAGCATCGCACCGATCGGGAAGCCGCCACCAAGGCTCTTGGCGTTGGTCAGAATGTCCGGCGTGACGCCATAGTGCATGTAGGCGAACAGCTCACCGGTACGGCCCAGACCGGTCTGCACCTCATCGAAGATCAGCAGCGCGTTGTGCTCGTTGCACAGCTGGCGTGCGCCTTCCAGGTACGCCTGTTCGCCCGGCAGGATGCCGCTCTCGCCCTGGATCGGTTCGAGCACCACGGCACAGGTCTTGTCGGAGATCGCCGCCTTCAGCGCTTCGAGGTCGTTGTAAGGCACGTGAGTAATGCCTTCGATCTTCGGCCCGAAGCCATCGGAGTACTTCGACTGCCCGCCCACCGTGACGGTGAACAGGGTGCGGCCGTGGAAGCTGTTGAGCGCCGAGATGATCTCGAATTTCTGCGGGCCGTACACATCATGGGCGTAGCGACGGGCCAGTTTGAACGCCGCCTCGTTGGCCTCTGCACCGGAATTGCAGAAGAAGGCGCGGTCGGCGAAGGTCGCCGCCACCAGCTTCTTGGCCAGGCGCAGCGCCGGCTCGTTGGTATAGATGTTGGAGATGTGCCAGAGCTTGCCAGCCTGCTCCGTCAGTGCCGCGATCATGGCCGGATGGGCATGGCCCAGGGCGTTGACCGCGATGCCGCCAGCGAAGTCCACCAGTTCTCGACCGCTCTGATCCCATACTCGCGAGCCCAGACCACGCACCGGCACGAAGGCGGCGGGGGCGAAAGTGGGAACAATGACCTGGTCGAAATCGGCGCGTTCTACCGGGGTGTGCGGGGCGGACATCGGGGCTCTCCTGCAAGGCGACACGGAATGAGAAATGAAAACGCCCCGCCATCGGCGGGGCGTCACTCGCGCAGTGTAAACGCAGGGCTGGCCCTCGTGCGCACTCGAGAAGAAATTCTCTTGCGCTCCGCGCGCTCTTTCAGCCGAAGTGCTGCTGGTCCAGCGCGATCGCTTGGTCCAGGGTTTCCAGCAGCGCCTTGCGCACTTTGAGCTTGGTGTTCTTGTGCGCCACCATGTTGATCTTCTTCAGCTGCTCGGCCGCGGCTTTGGCGACTGCCAGCAGCTCACCGGTCGGCACCACCTTGTCGAGAAAACCGGCATCCACCGCGCCAATCGGATCGAACATCTCGCCGTTGATCACCGAGCGATGGAAGGCTGACTTGCGCAAACGGTCACGCGCCAACTCGATGCCTGCATGGTGCATGGTCATGCCGATCTGCACCTCATTGAGGCCTATATGGAATGGCCCTTCGACACCAATGCGGTAATCGGCGGACAACAGCAGGAAGGCGCCTTTGGCGATCGCATGCCCTGGGCACGCCACGATGATCGGGAACGGGTGTGCCAGCATCCGGCGGGAGAAGGTTGAACCGGTAGCGACCAGCGTCATGGCGTTCTGCGGACTCGACGTCATGACCTTCAGATCGTAGCCGCCGGACAGGATGCCTGGCTGCCCGGTGAGAATCACGACGGCACGGTCCTGCTCGGCGCGATCCAGCGCGGCGTTGAGCGCCTCGAACACGGCAGGCGAAAGGGCGTTGACCTTGCCATTGCACAGCGTCAGCGTGGCAACGCCGTCTTCGAATTGGTAGGAGACCAGCTCACTCATGACGAGATTCCTTGTTTTTAAAGTGGGCAGACGTTACCCAGCGCTCAGGCTCAGGTAAAGCGCGATGACCGACCGGCCGGTCACGCCAGAGGCGTCAAAGCCGCACCGAAACGTATCTGTACAGAAGGGATCAGCTCGATTCGAAGTCGGCCAGTGTCTCGGGGTGCAGGATGGCCTGTAGCTCGGGGTCGGCGAGATGAAGCCCGAAAGAGCCATCCGGCAGACCGACGGATATCCTGTAAGGCGCACCCTCCTCGTCCACGGTGATCTGCGCCAGATCCAGATAACGCGGCGTGCAGCGCTGCTTGGCGGCATCGCGCAACACCACAACACGGGGGCGGAGTTGGTATTGCCGATGTTTTTCCACTACCACGGCGACCTCGCCGGTGTGCAACTCGACGAGCGTACCCACCGGGAAGGCTCCCAGCCAACGGATGAATTCGCTCACCAGGTCCTCGTCGAACTGCCTGCCGCTGGCGCTGCGCAGGATCTCGAAGGCCGATTGCACCGGTCGCGCGCAATCGTAGGCCCGGTGGCTGGTAATGGCGTCGAAAGCGTCGACAATGGTGATGATACGCGTCATGTAGGAAATCTGCGCCGGCCCCGAACCCAGCGGATATCCAGTGCCATCGAGTCGCTCGTGATGGCCATACGCGGCGTGCAGTGCAGCTTCCGGAATACCGGGTTGCGCTCGCAGCGCTTCCAGGCCGAAGACCGGATGCCGCTTGATCACCTCGAACTCCTGCGCGGTGAGCTTTCCGGGCTTGTTGAGAATCTCCGGATCAATGCGCATCTTGCCGACGTCATGCAGCAACCCTGCCATGCCCAGCAGCTGGAGTTTGTCGTCCTGCAGGCCGAGATGATTGCCGAAGCCCATCGCCATGATCGACACCGACAAGCAGTGCAGGCTGGTGTAGAGATCCTTGTTCTTCAGCCGGACCAGCCAGAGCATGGCGCTTTCATTGCGCAGCATGCTGGCCAGGTTGCGCTTGACGGCGCCATGGCATGCGCGGGTGTCGATCACTCGTCCATGCTGCACGTCGGCCAGTACCTGTTCGATCAAGCGGGAGCCATCCAGATAGGCTGCGCGGGCCTCTTCCACCTCGGTCGAAAGCGCGTGCTGCGGTCGCTCTATCGGCTTGCGAACACGCGGCCCGACGACCGGAACCGGCGTATCGTGCTGCAAGAGAACTCTGCGCGTATCGTCGACATAGACATACTCGCAACAGTTGCGTAGCGCGTGTATCTCGGCGGGCTTCAGCAGCGGAAAACCCTGGAACGCAAAGTTCGTTTTATTCCACGGCCGATCCAGCTCGCAGACGTACATACCCAATTCCAGGCGGGCGACAGCAACCCGACGCCGGGTCGGCACCAGCAAGGTATCGATATGCTTACCTGACTTGCTTGTCAGTTTCATGGAACAGGTGAGCTCCGCTCGGCTTCTTATTCAAAATAACCCAGGCATCGACCAAGGCTGCAATCAGGAGTCTAGCGGAACGTGCAGCCTGTCACCTGAGCGAGACGAATTTGTTAAGCGCATGAATAAGCTAAAAAAGTTTTTGCCAAAGGCACAGGGTTCGATTACATTAGCGCGCCTCGACGGACATGAACCTCCGTCGATCCGGTGAGGTGTCCGAGCGGTTGAAGGAGCACGCCTGGAAAGTGTGTATACGAGAAATCGTATCAAGGGTTCGAATCCCTTCCTCACCGCCATATTCGATTCAAGCAAAACCCCTGACTTCCCCGAAGCCAGGGGTTTTTGCGTTCTAGAGCCCCGATCCGAGGGCACCATACGTCCGTCAGCGATTGTCGTGCCGTCTGGCCTGTTGCAGATTGCTCGCAGTCCTTCCATGCCGCAATCATTTCCATGGCCGATCCCTACAACCTGCAGCGCTTCGTCGACGCTCAACAACTCCGGTATCCGCAGGCGCTGGCAGAACTGCGCAGCGGGCGCAAACGTACGCACTGGATGTGGTTCATCTTTCCGCAGCTGCAGGGGCTTGGCCGCAGCGCCATGGCACAGCGCTACGCGATTTCGGGCCGAGCCGAGGCTGAAGCCTATCTGCAGCATCCGCTGCTGGGGCCACGTCTGCTGGCCTGCACCGAGGCGATGCTAGGGCATCACCGCAACAGCGCACAGCAGATTCTGGGAAGCCCAGACGACCTGAAGTTTCACTCCTGCATGACCCTCTTCGCCCATGTAGCGCCAGACTCCGCCCAGTTCGAGCAGGCGCAGCAAGCCTTCTTCGACGGTCAGGCCGATACGGCCACCCTGAGCCTTCTGAGCAGCGGCGACACCGCCTGCTGAACGCCGGCCGAATCAACGCTGGCCGGCGGCGCCACCCGTTGCGCCGCCGCTGGCCGCACCTCCGCTGCTGGCTCCGCCTGCACCGTTACCGCTACCTGTTCCGATTCCACCCGGCGGTGTGACGCCGCCCTGATTGGCGTTTCCATTGGCACCACCCGGAGCGGTCTGCGGCTGGGTGGTGCCCGGAGCAGGATTCGCGCCCACGCCACCGTTCGGCTGGCGGACATTGTTCTGCGGACTCGGCAAACCGGTCCCGGTCGGCGGGTTCGTGGCACCCGGAACGTTGGGTCGGGGGCTGTACGCATCACTCTGCACGCCCCCTCGGTTGATACCAGGCGTCTGCTCCCGAGTGGTGCCCGGCTCACGGATACGGTTGATATCACGACCGATCTGCTGGCGATTTTCTTCCAAATCGGCACCCATCTGGTCACGCTCCTGCTGCAGTGTCATGCCCTCCTGCTGCGCCAATGCAGCGCTGGAAATGGCGGTGAGTAACAATAGTAGCGGTAACTTCGGCTTGTTCATTGTCTGTCCTCCGATGCGGTGTAAAACGGAAGACAACCAAAAGAAGCGACCAGCTCCATCGCTAGAGCGTTCGCTGGTGCGGAAATTGCTTTCTCTTGAGTCTGGGCGAATGTCCGGCACGTCTCGTTTACCGGCGTCGGATTCTGGAAACCGCGGTCACGTACCGTCTCCGCCCCTTCGGCAAGGCGATAATCGCTACACACAAGAATAAAAGGCCATGTCATGCTCAAGCAGAAGAAATTTCGGCAGGCGACACTGATCGTCATTGCCACGGCAGTGATTCTCATCCTGCCCAACCTGACCCGTATATTCAGCTGAGCGCGCCACCGGCGCGCTGCGAGGAGTTCCCATGCGCGCCCCGATTCTTTCCCTACTGCTGGCTCTGAGCCTGCACGCATCGGCTGGCGAGATCGATCAGCCCACCGCCCTGCAGATGCTGCAGCGAGCCGACGCCGTACTGATCGATGTAAGGACTGCCGACGAGTTCGCCGAAGGCGCGCTGCCCGGCGCGGTTCGCATCGAGACTCCGGATATCGCCGAGCGGATCGGAACGCTGGCCCCGGAAAAGGACACCCCGGTCGTGCTCTACTGCCGCAGCGGCCGACGCGCCTCCGAAGCGCAGGACGTGCTCGAGAAGCTCGGCTACACACAGGTCATTAACGCCGGCGGCTACGATGAGCTCGCCACTGCCTTACCGAGCGACTGATAGCACCAACGCAACCATCGAGCCCGCCAGCACCACCCATCCGACCGCCGACATAGGGAACTTATGAGCAGCGAGGGCCACTGAAAAACGTGGCCTTCGCTGCATCATGCGCACCCTTATCGGAGGATATGGATGAACTGGGACGCCCTGCTCAACGAGACACTCTGGATCAACCTGGCGATCGTGCTGGGGATCACCATCGTCAGCTACCTGGTTCTGCGCACCATCCTCGGGATCGTCACCAGGCGCCTCAACAAGCTCGCCACCGGGTCCAAGACCAAGTTCATAGGTATCGCCGCCGAACTGCTTTCACGCACCAGCAATCTGCTGATCCTGGCGTTCTCGCTACTGATCGCACTGAAGACGGTCGAACTGTCGCCCCGCTGGGAATCGACGATGTCCCACGGCTGGTTCATCGCCCTGGCGTTCCAGTTCGCACTGTGGATGGACACCGGCGTGCGCCTGTGGATGGAGAGCCTGACCCGCGACGGCAAGGCCCGCAATCCGGTCACCACCACCATCATCGGCATCATGATCCGCATCGTGGTCTGGACCATGATGCTGCTGTCGATCCTGGCCAACCTGGGTGTCGACATCACCGCCATGGTCGCCAGCCTCGGTGTCGGTGGTATCGCCATCGCCCTGGCCGTGCAGACGCTGCTCAGCGACATCTTCGCCTCGCTGTCCATTGGCGTGGACAAACCCTTCGAGATCGGCGACTTCGTGGTATTTGGCGAAGTGGCCGGCAATATCGAGCACATTGGCCTGAAAACCACGCGCATCCGCGCCCTCAGCGGTGAACAGGTCGTCATTTCCAACGCCGACCTGCTGCGCCAGATCGTGCACAACTACAAGCGCATGAACACGCGGCGGATCGTCTTCAAGTTCGGCATCACCTACAACACGCCGACCGAGAAGGTGAAGGAAGTCGCCGCCCTGGTGAAACGCATCATCGAGGGCATTGAGGTGGCCAAGTTCGATCGCGCGCATTTCCTGGGGTTCGACGACAGCCAGCTGACCTTCGAAGTCGTCTACATCATGCAGGTATCGGACTACAACCGGTACATGGACACCCAGCAGGCGATCAACCTGGCTCTGCTCGAAGGCCTGCGCGAAATGGACGTACAGTTCGCCTTCCCGACCCGCAGCGTCGAGTTCATTGGCGGGCGACTGCCCGAGGTCAGCGTGGCCGGCGTGCCGCAGGAGAAAGCGGCCAACCAGCCCGCCGGCGATGCCGAAAGCCAACCGCGCGGGATCCAGCCCAGCACCTGATGAATCACCCGCCGCAGGCCGACGGCCTGCGGCGACACCGCGTCCCACGCCCGCTCGGCCGCGAGCGCCTATGCTGAAGACGGAAGCATTTCACCCATAAAGGACAAGACTCATGACGCTGCTCTGGCTGTTGGTACTCCTGCTCGGCATCGCCGTGCTCGCCCACCTGCGCGTAGCGCCCCGGCTGGCACTGGCGATCGTCGCCACCTACCTGATCTTCATGACCGCGGCGGAAACCTCCGGGGTGGTGGTGTTCCTGCTCTGGCTGGTGCTGATCGCCGTGGCCGTGCCACTGCTCGTCGCCGATGTGCGCCTGCGCTATTTCAGCGGCCCTATGTTCGACTGGTTCAAGAAAGTCCTACCGCCGATTTCCGCCACCGAGCGCGACGCCATCGACGCCGGCACCGTCTGGTGGGATGGCGAGCTGTTCAGCGGCCGCCCGGATTGGGACACCCTGCTCGGCTATCCGAAGGCGCGCCTGACGGATGAAGAACAGGCCTTCCTCGACGGGCCTACCGAAACCCTCTGCGAACTGGTCAGCGAATGGGATATCGCCCAGCGCATGGACCTGCCGCCCGCCGCCTGGGACTACATCAAGGCCGAAGGCTTCTTTGCCCTGATCATCCCCAAGGAATATGGCGGCAAGGGCTTCTCCGCCTATGCCCATTCGCAGATCGTGATGAAGCTAGCCACCCGCAGCGGCGACCTTGCCAGCACCGTGATGGTGCCCAACTCCCTCGGCCCGGCCGAGTTGCTGATGCACTACGGCACCGAGGAGCAACGCAACCACTACCTGCCACGCCTGGCCAACGGCACCGACATCCCCTGCTTCGCCCTCACCGGCCCCTACGCCGGGAGCGATGCGGGCGCCATGAACGACAGCGGCGTGATCTGCCGCGGCCAATGGCAAGGCGAGGAAGTGCTCGGCCTGCGCCTGAACTGGGAGAAGCGCTACATCACCCTCGGCCCAGTGGCGACGCTGCTCGGCGTGGCCTTCAAGACCTACGACCCGGACCACCTGCTGGGCGATGAAGAAGAGCTCGGCATCAGCCTGGCACTGATCCCCACCGACACGCCCGGCGTTGAGATCGGCCGTCGCCATCTGCCACTGGGCGCAGCCTTCATGAATGGGCCGAACTGGGGCAAGGACGTCTTCGTGCCACTGGAAGCCATCATCGGCGGCCGCGACATGATCGGCAAAGGCTGGATGATGCTGATGAACTGCCTGTCGGTCGGCCGCTCGATCTCCCTGCCGGCGACCGGCACCAGCGCCGCCAAGGTCTGCAGCTACGTGAGCGGTCGCTATGCGCAGGTCCGCGAGCAGTTCAACGTGCCGCTCGCCGCCTTCGAAGGCATCCAGGAACCGCTGGCGCGCATCGGCGGCAACGCCTGGCTGATGGACGCGGCACGTATCCTCACCGCCAACGCCGTCGACCTGGGCGAAAAGCCCTCGGTGCTGTCGGCCATTCTCAAGTACCACCTCACCGAACGCGGCCGCGCCTGCATCACCGACGCCATGGATATCCACGGCGGCAAGGGCATCATCCTCGGCCCGAACAATTACCTCGGACGCCTGTGGCTGTCGGCGCCGATCTCCATCACCGTGGAAGGTGCCAACATCCTCTCGCGCAACCTGATGATCTTCGGCCAGGGCGCAATCCGCTGCCATCCGTTCGTGCTGCGCGAAATGGAGCTGGTCCACGAGCCGGATCGTGAAGCCGCTGTTGTGAAATTCGATGACCTGTTGATGCAACACATTGGCTTCGCCGTCAGCAACACGGCCAGCACCCTGCTGCTGGGTCTGAGCTTCGGTCTGATGGGGCGTGTGCCGGGGACGAGCGTCACGCAACCCTACTTCCGCGCGCTCAATCGCATCGCCGCGGCATTCGCAATGCTGGCCGATCTGTCGATGATGCTGCTCGGCGGCGAGCTCAAGCGTCGCGAGCGGCTGTCGGCGCGCCTGGGCGACGTGCTCAGTCATCTCTATCTCGCCTCCGCAGCGCTCAAGCAGTTCCATGACCTCGGCCATCCGACCGAACAGGAGCCGCTGCTGCGCTGGGCGCTGGAGGATTGCCTGGAGAAGGCCGAATCCGCCCTGCAGGACGTGCTGGCCAACTTCCCCAACCGCATTCTCGGGCACCTGCTGCATACTCTGGTGTTCCCCTTCGGTGCGCGCCACAAGGGGCCGTCCGACGTCCTGGACGCCGAGGTCGCCGCCCTCCTCGGCCGCCCGGAAGGCGATCCGGCTTTGGAGCGCATCCTCGATGGCATGTACCGCCCGCAGGATCCCGAGCAGCCGCTCGGCGCGCTAAAGCACGCCTTCGAAATCCTCGCCACCAGCCAGGACGCAGCCAAGAAGCTGGCCAAGGCGCTCAAGTCCGGCGCGGTCATGCCGGCCGCTGGCGAAAGTTCGATCGATGCCGCGCTGGCTGCCGGCGTCATAGATGCCGTGGAGGCCGAGCAGCTGCAGATGGCAGAACTCGCACGGCGCAAAGTCATCGACGTGGACGACTTCGCCAAGGAGGACCTGGAGTTGCAGGAAGGACGAATCCGCTGATTTCCGACCAGCCCTGCAGCCCGTTCATTGAACGGGCCTGCCCCTGCCATAGCCTGGCGAGCGAACTCCAAACGCCTCGCCGGGCTCCAACCCTGCAAGCCCATCGAACTGCCAGTCGTCATGGATCTTGTCGTTGCTCGTCCCGAAGGCCTCTACTGCCCACCCGGTGATTTCTACATCGATCCCTGGCGTCCGGTCGATCGCGCCGTCATCACCCACGCCCACGGCGACCACGCGCGCTGGGGCATGGGCCATTACCTGGCTTCAAGCGACAGCGAAGGCATTCTGCGTTCACGCATCGCCGCCGATATGCCGCTGCAAACGCTGGCTTATGGGGAATCCATCGAACATCACGGCGTAAAGCTCAGCTTCCACCCGGCCGGCCATGTGCTCGGCTCGGCTCAGGTGCGACTGGAATACAAGGGCGAGGTCTGGGTGGCCTCAGGCGACTACAAGGTCGAGCCGGACGGCACCTGCGCCCCGTTCGAGCCGGTGCGCTGCCACACCTTCATTACCGAATCGACCTTCGGTTTGCCGATCTACAAATGGCCGTCCCAGGCCGAGGTATTCCGCGACATCAATGACTGGTGGCGCGCCAACGCCGCGGCCGGGCGAGCCTCGGTGCTGTTCTGCTACGCCTTCGGCAAGGCGCAGCGCATCCTTCACGGCTTGGATGAGAGCATCGGCACCATCGTCGTCCATGGCGCTGTGGAGCCACTGAACAAGGTCTATCGCGAAGGCGGTGTCTATCTTCCACCGACCGTTTATGCCGGCGACCTGAAAAAGGGCGACCCGCGCCTGAAGCACGCCATCATCCTCGCCCCGCCGTCAGCTGGCGGCAGCACCTGGATGCGTCGTTTCGGCGACTACGCCGATGCTTTCGCCAGCGGCTGGATGATGCTGCGCGGCACCCGCCGTCGACGCGGGGTCGACCGTGGGTTCGTGCTCTCCGATCACGCCGACTGGCCGGGCCTACTCTGGGCCATCGAGCAGACAGGCGCCGAGCGGGTGATGGTCACCCACGGTTCCGTTCCGATCCTGGTCCGTTATCTGCGTGAGATGCGCGGGCTCGATGCGCAGGCCTTCGAGACCGAATATGGCGACGAAGACGACGCGAACACCCAGGAGGCCGAATGACTAGGCGGATCACCACGCCGCCTTGTAGGAGCGAGCTTGCGCGCAAACCGGCCGCACCACACCGGTACGGAGGCGCCGCATGAAAGCCTTCGCCACTCTCTATAGCCGCCTCGACGCGACCACCTCGAGCAACGCCAAGCTCGCGGCAATGCGCGACTATTTCCGCGAGGCCGATCCGGCCGACGCCGCCTGGGCGGTCTACTTCCTTTCCGGCGGTCGACCTCGCCAACTTGTGCCGACCAAGGTATTGCGCGAAACCGCCATGAAAGTTTCTGCGCTACCGGAATGGCTGTTCGAGGAAAGCTATCAGGCCGTCGGTGATATGGCCGAAACCATCTCGCTGCTGATGCCCGAGGCCAAGCACAGCTCCGACGATGGCCTCGCCGTATGGATGCAGGACAAGCTACTGCCCTTGCGCGGTCTGCCACCAGAGGAGCTGGCAGAGCGCTTGCCGGCACTATGGGCGCAGCTGGACCGGCTCAGCCTGATGGTCTGCATCAAACTGATCACCGGCGCCTTTCGTGTGGGCGTCTCGAAATTGCTGGTCACCCGTGCGCTGGCCTCGCTGGTCGATCTCGATCCGAAACGGGTCGCGCAGCGGCTGGTTGGCTATACCGACCTTTCGCACCGTCCCAGCGCCGAAGGCTACCTCGCGCTGATTGCCGACGAGTCCGAACACGAACATGCGCAGCGCGGCGGCCAGCCCTACCCCTTCTTTCTCGCCCATCCGCTGCAGGCCCCGGTCGAGGAGTTCGACACCCTGCTCAGCGCGCCGGAGAACTGGTTCGTCGAATGGAAGTGGGACGGCATCCGCGCCCAGCTGGTCAAGCGCGACGGGCAGATCTGGGTCTGGTCGCGTGGCGAAGAGCTGGTCAGCGAGCGCTTCCCGGAACTCTGCGAGCTGGCCAGCGAACTGCCGGATGGCACGGTGATCGACGGCGAGATCCTGGTCTGGAAGCACGCGCCGGGCGACCCAGCAACCGAACTCTTCGAGCAGCCGGACCGCGGTGATACCGACACAACCGAACGCTTCGGCGTACAACCCTTCGCCCTGTTGCAACAGCGCATCGGCCGCAAGAACCTGACCGCCAAGGTACTGCAGGATGCGCCGGTGGCGGTGCTCGCCTACGACCTGCTGGAATGGCAGGGCGACGACTGGCGGCAGCGCGAGCACCGCGAACGCCGCCAGCAGCTCGAGGCGGTCGTGGGCCAATGCCCGAGCCCGCAGCTGATGCTTTCACCACTCGTAAGCGGAGCGGATTGGCAGGATTTGGCCCGCCACCGCGAAGCCTCACGCGCGCTGGGCGTGGAAGGCATGATGATCAAGGCGCGCGCGGCCCAGTACGGCGTCGGCCGGACCAAGGACGTCGGCGTCTGGTGGAAATGGAAGATCGACCCCTACTCCGTCGATGCCGTGCTGATCTATGCCCAGCGCGGTCATGGCCGCCGCGCCAGCCTCTACACCGACTACACCTTTGCCGTCTGGGACGGCGAGCCGGGCGACCCGGAGCGCAAGCTGGTGCCCTTCGCCAAGGCGTATTCCGGGCTTACCGACGAGGAGATGCGCAAAGTCGACGCCATCGTGCGCAAGACAACCGTGGAGAAGTTCGGCCCCGTGCGCAGCGTGACGCCGACTCTGGTGTTCGAGCTGGGCTTCGAAGGCATCGCCGCCAGCAGCCGGCACAAAAGCGGCATCGCCGTGCGCTTCCCCCGCATGCTGCGCTGGCGCCTCGACAAGCCGGTGGATGAGGCCGATACCCTGACCACCCTGCGGGAATTGCTGGGATGAAACCAAGGCACCCGGCACCCGCTCAGCCCTCACCCCAACCCTCTCCCAGAAGGAGAGGGAGCAAGAGCGGAGCAGTGCCAGGCGAAGATGCCGAGCAGCCACACGATCACTCCCCTCTCCCTCCGGGAGAGGGGGTGAAGGACGGGGCTGAGAGCCTCGCTGCGGGCTGGTTTTCCAGCCGTGCCTGGCAACCCTTCCCGTTCCAGCAGGAGGTGTGGCAAGCGATAGACCATGGTGAATCGGGGCTGCTGCACGCCACCACCGGCTCCGGCAAGACCTACGCTGTCTGGCTCGGAGCCCTGAATCGCTTTGCGACCAAGGCACCCTCTTCCAGCGCGACGGACAAGCCAGCGCCTTTGACGGTGCTCTGGATCACCCCGATGCGCGCATTGGCGGCCGATACCGCGCGTGCTCTGCAAGCACCGTTAGAAGACCTCGAGATCAACTGGAGCATCGGCCTGCGTACCGGCGACACCAGCAGTTCAGAACGCGCGCGCCAGGGAAGACGGCTACCCACCGCGCTGGTGACCACACCGGAAAGCCTGACCCTGCTGCTGACCCGTGCCGATGCGCGCCAGGCCTTCTCGGGCCTGCGCATGCTGGTGGTGGACGAGTGGCATGAGCTGCTGGGCAATAAGCGTGGCGTGCAGCTGCAACTGGCGCTGGCGCGGCTTCGTCAGTGGATGCCGGAGCTCATCGTGTGGGGGCTGTCGGCGACCCTCGGCAACCAGCCCCATGCGCTGGAGGTGTTGTTGCATCCGGGGCGCGGCAAGCTGGTGCAAGGTCGGGTCGACAAGGATCTGCGTGTCGATACCTTGCTGCCGCCGAGCATCGAACGCTTCCCATGGGCCGGCCATCTCGGGCTGCGCATGCTGCCGCAAGTGGTCGAGCAGATCGACTCGGCTGCCACAACGCTGGTCTTTACCAATACCCGCTCCCAGTCGGAAATCTGGTACCAGGCGATCCTCGGCGCGCGGCCGGACTGGGCCGGGCTGATCGCGTTGCACCACGGCTCGCTCGCTCGCGAGGTACGCGACTGGGTGGAGCTGGGCCTCAAACAAGGTGCGCTGAAAGCGGTGGTCTGCACCTCGAGCCTGGATCTCGGCGTCGATTTTTTACCCGTCGAGCGGGTCCTGCAGATCGGTTCGCCCAAGGGCGTGGCTCGGCTGATGCAGCGGGCCGGTCGCTCCGGGCATGCGCCGGGTCGGACTTCCCGCGTCACGCTGGTGCCTACACACAGCGTCGAAGTTGTGGAAGCCGCTGCCGCCCAGATCGCGATCGCCGAACGCCGCATCGAAGCCCGCAGCGCGCCCCATCGACCACTGGACGTACTGGTGCAGCACCTGGTGAGCATGGCGCTGGGCGGTGGGTTTCGTCCGGAAGAATTGTTCGATGAGGTTAGGCAGGCCTGGTCGTACCGCGATCTCACTGGCGATCACTGGCAATGGGCGCTGGCCTTCGTGCGGCACGGCGGGCATTCCCTGACCGCCTACCCGGATTACCAGCGTGTGGAGCCGGACGACACCGGCCTCTGGAAAGTACCCAGTCGCCGCGTGGCGCTGCGCCATCGTATGAGCATCGGCACCATCGTCAGCGACGCCAGCCTGACGGTGAAGTTCTGGGCCAAGGGCGGCAGCGGGCGTTCGCTGGGCAGCATCGAGGAAGGTTTCATCGCGCGCCTGCGCCCCGGCGACAACTTCCTCTTCGGCGGTCGCCTGCTGGAGCTGGTGCGGGTCGAGAACATGACCGCCTACGTCAGCCGCGCGACGGGCAAGAAGGCTGCCGTGCCACGCTGGAACGGCGGGCGCATGCCGCTATCCAGCGAGCTGGCCGATGCCGTGGTCGAGCAGCTCGGTGCTGCCTCGCGCGAGCAGTTCACCACCCCCGAAATGCGCCTGGTCGAACCGCTGCTTCGCGTCCAGATGGACTGGTCGGCGCTGCCCACCAAGACCACCTTGCTGGCCGAGGTGATGAAGTCCCGCGAAGGCTGGCACCTGTTTCTCTACCCCTTCGCCGGGCGCCATGTGCACCTGGGTCTGGCCAGTCTGCTGGCCTGGCGCATGGGCCAGCGTCAACCGCTGACCTTCTCCATCGCGGTCAACGACTATGGCTTCGAACTGCTTTCGGCCACCGAGGTGGACTGGCTGCACTGGCTGACGCCGGAGCTTTTCAGCGAAAACGACCTGCTGCACGACGTGCTCGCCAGCCTCAATGCCAGTGAGCTGGCGCGCCGCCGTTTTCGTGAGATCGCGCGCATCGCAGGTTTGGTGTTTTCCGGCTACCCCGGAGCGCAGAAAAGCGCGCATCAGCTGCAGGCTTCCAGCGGACTGTTCTTTGACGTCTTCCGCCAGTACGACCCGGCCAACCTGCTGCTGACCCAGGCCGAAGAAGAAGTGCTGCGTCAGGAACTGGAGGTCGAGCGGCTGCAGCAGACACTGAAGCGGTTGCAGCAACGACAGCTGGACATACACCAGGTCAAACGCACGACACCCCTGGCTTTCCCGTTGATGGTCGAACGTTTCCGCGAGAGCATGACCTCGGAAAAACTCGCCGACCGCATCCGCCGCGTGGTCGCCGAGCTGGACAAGGCGGCTGGTCCCGGCGGCTATCAGCCAGAAGCGAATGCCAGCATCATGGTCGAACGTGAAACCGCGCCCAAGCGCAAACCGCGGCAGACCAAGGACGGCACGCCACGCCTCAGGAAGCCGAAACGCGCCCCATGACGCTAGCCTCAGCACGCCCATGTCTCATATGAATCCTTACCAGCCCATCGAACTGGCCGGCAGTACGCTCTGGTTGCTTGCGGAAAAGGCCGTCTACTGGCCTGAGCAGCAGGCGTTGCTGATAGCAGATATACATTTCGGCAAGGCCGCAGCCTACCGGCGCCTGGGCCAGCCCGTGCCCCACGGCACGACCGATGCCAACCTGCGCCAGCTGGACGATCTGCTGGCGCAGTACGCCTGCTGCCAGCTGATCTTTCTCGGTGATTTCCTGCATGCACCGGAGTCCCGTGGACCATCCACGCTGGCCCGTCTGGCCGAATGGCGTGCGCAACATGCGCAACTGGAAATTACGCTGGTGCGTGGCAACCACGACCGCCGTGCCGGCGACCCACCGCGCGAGTTAGACATAAGCGTAGTCAGCGAGCCGTTACTGCTCGGCCCCTATGCCCTGCAGCATGAGCCGGACCCGCATCCGACCCATCACGTACTCGCTGGCCACGTACATCCAGCCTTTCAGCTACATGGCCGCGGCCGCCAGCGCCTGCGCCTGCCGTGCTTCTGCATCGGAGCGCGGCTCAGCCTGCTGCCGGCCTTTGGCAACTTCACCGGAACGATGACGGTGGCAGCCGAAGACAACTGGCAGATTTATGTGATCGGGGATGGAGAGGTCTGGCCGCTGAGACGCCCTGCGCCCGTCAGGCCTGGGATATGCCCGTGATGGTGATGCCATAACGCTCGGCCAGGCGTGTGGCCGGGGTGTCCTCCAGATCGGGCTCGTGCTCGTGCTCGATCTCCTGATCCGGATACAGCTCTTCTGCCTTGCGACTCACCAGCTCCACAGCCTCATCGATATCCGGCTGGTGCGCCGAGTCGATCTTCAGTGTCGCGGTGTTGCCGTCTTTGTTGTACGCAATGATCCAAGTCGTCATGAAAGTGCCCCTCGCCTTAAAGAAACCCGTCGTGCGTAATAACGCGCAATTTGGTTTTTGTAAGTTCTTAGACCCATCCGGCGTCGGCAGTTCGGTCCCTCACTTCAAAGTTAGCAGCTTTAATTGAATTGCCAGGAACAACCATGCGGACGCCCCGGTCATCCGTATGCAAACACCATGGAGTCGGGAATATGAATGCCTCGCCTCTACGCATTACCAAACCGTCCGAAGAGCATTTGGTGAGCTTGCTGCGCCAGCACGCCGAACCGCTGCCCGCTCTGGATGGCCCGCGCTTCGCCGATGCATTCGAACGCTTCGCCGACGCTCGGGTGGTGCTGATCGGCGAAGCCAGCCACGGCACCTCTGAGTTCTACCGCGCCCGGGCCGCGATCACCCGGCGCCTGATCGAGCGCCATGGTTTTTCCATCGTCGCGGTCGAGGCGGATTGGCCCGATGCCGCGCGAATCGACTGCTACTGTCGCCAGCGTGAATCGGTCGCCTGGACAGAGGATGCCTTCAAACGCTTCCCGACCTGGATGTGGCGCAATCGCGAAGTCGACGCTTTTGTCCGCTGGCTGCACGAGCACAATGCTGCACTTGATGCCGCACGGCGCGTCGAGTTTCGCGGCCTGGACGTTTACAGCCTAGGCAGCTCGATCCGCGAGGTGCTGCGTTACCTCGACCACACCGACCCTGAAGCCGCGGCGGATGCGCGCCAGCGCTATGGCTGTCTGAGCCCCTGGCATGAAGACCCGGCCGACTACGGTCGAAACGTCATGCTCGGCCAGCCAACCTGCGAAAAGGCAGTGATCGAACAGCTGCAGGCCCTCCTCGCCCAGCGTCTCGAATACATCGGCCAGGATGGTGAACGCTTCTTCAACGCCGAACGCAACGCGCGGGTGGTACTGGCCGCGGAGAGTTACTACCGGGCGATGTACCGCGGCTCGACAGAATCCTGGAATCTGCGCGACCGCCACATGTTCGACACCCTGCAGGCTCTGCTCGACCACCGCGGGGCAAACGCGAAAGCGGTAATCTGGGCGCACAACTCGCATATCGGCAATGCTGCGGCGACTTCGATGGGCTGGGGTGGCGAGTTCAACATCGGCGAACTCTGCCGCACCGCCTTCGGTCGCGATGCAGTGCTGATCGGCATGGCAACCGATCGCGGCGAGGTGGCCGCGGCGGCCAACTGGGACGAACCGATGCAAATCAAGCAGGTCATTCCGTCACGGTCGGACAGCTGGGAGCAGCTTTTCCTGCGCGCCGGCGTGCCGGCCTCGCTGACCGACTGGCGCGATGATGGCGGCGAATTTCGCAAGGCGCTCAGCCATCCGCGGCTTGAGCGTGCGATTGGCGTCATCTACCGGCCGCTGACCGAGCGACAGAGTCACTACTTCCGCGCCATCCTTGCCGAGCAGTTCGATGCGTTGATCTGGTTCGACCAGACGCAGGCGGTGACGCCCATCGGCCCGCAGGACATCGATGCGAGCGTCGTACCGGATACTTACCCGTTCGGCGAGTAAGACGTCATCGCGGCGCCGGAGCGCTGCGACGCCGTCACGCAAGAAAGGGACGGTCGGCCGGCTTATGCCACCGGAGCTGGCGGTGGCTGATCGGGCACGGTGGGCTCGCCGGGCTCGGACGGCTGGGTGGGAACGCCTGGCTCCTCCGGATCACCCGGAATGCCGGCGGCGTGCCAGCCATCGGTTTCGGCGGCGTGGGAATAGCGATTCGATCGAGCGTCCATAACGTCCTCCACTGCATTAACCCGCAGCTGCGGGCTGGTCTGTAGTAGAGGTCGGGGCAGGCGCTTTCTATCCAACCTTCCGTCGGGCGGCCGACCTGCCCCAGCGGATTACCACATCAGGTCGTCCGGCACCTGATAGGCGGCGTAGGGATCGTCGGCATCCGGCTCTTCGGTGCGGATGTTGAGCTGCACCACCCGCTGCGGGTCGCGCTCCTGAATCTTAAGCGCCGCTTCACGCGGGATCACTTCATAGCCGCCGCCATGACGAACGATTGCCAGCGAGCCGCTGGCCAGCTTTTCACGCATCAGCTTGTTCACCGGCAGCCGCTTGACCTTCTTGTCGTCGACGAAGTTGTAGTAATCCTCGGTGGTCAGCTTCGGCAGACGGCTGGTCTCGATCAACTGCTTGATCTGCGCTGTACGGGCCTTCTGTTCGGCCTTTTGCTGCTGCTGGCGGTTGAGCTCCTGATCGCGGGCGATCTTTTCCGCCTGCGCCTTCAGTGACGCTTCGCGCTGCGAATCGTCCTTCTCGACCTGGCCTTTCTTCTCCAGGCGCTGCTGCTTCTGCTTCTGCTTGACGGCCTGCTTGGCCTGCTTTTCGTTGACCAGCCCGGCTTTGAGCAGCTGGTCACGGAGGGAAAGACTCATGTTTCGGCTCGTCTTTTGGGTGAATTCAAAAATGGGCGCGGTGGCTGAGAATCCTCGCGGCGCCGAGCGGCATTGTGGTGGATGCGCAAGACGACATCCACCTCTGCGCGCCGTCTTCAGCCGCAGGACGGCGACCGCTCGGCCTTCTTGGCTTCGCCCCAGAGGGCGTCCAGCTCTTCGAGGTCGCAATTCTCGATGGGTCGTCCCGCGTCCCGCAAGGCCTGTTCGATGAAGCGGAAGCGCCGCTCGAACTTGCCGTTGGCCGCACGCAGGGCGTTTTCCGGATCGACCTTGAGGTGGCGCGCCAGGTTGACCACCACGAACAGCAGGTCGCCCAGCTCTTCGGTGATGGCCTGCGGATCGCTTTCGCTCATCGCCTCCAGCACTTCGTCCAGTTCTTCGCGCACCTTGTCGACCACCGGAAGCGCCTCGGGCCAGTCGAAGCCCACCTGGGCGGCGCGCTTCTGCAACTTCGCCGCGCGACTGAGCGCCGGCAATGCGCTGGGAACGTCATCGAGAAGAGACAGCTGCTCGGGCGCGGCGGCTTTCTCGGCGCGCTCCTCGGCCTTGATCTCCTCCCAGCGCCGCTTGATCGCCGCCTCGTCGAGCCGCGGCAGTTCCGGCGAGCCGTACAGGTCACCATCCGGAAAGACATGCGGGTGTCGGCGCACCAGCTTGCGGGTAATGGCATCGACCACCGTGGCGAAGTCGAAGCGCCCCTCCTCCCGGGCCAATTGGCTGTAGTAGACGACCTGGAACAGCAGATCGCCCAGCTCGCCGGGCAGATGCTCGAAGTCGCCACTTTCGATGGCATCGGCCACTTCGTAGGCCTCCTCCAGCGTGTGCGGGACGATACTCGCGTAGTCCTGTTGCAGGTCCCAGGGGCACCCGTGCTGCGGATCGCGCAGCCGGGCCATCAGGTGCAGCAGGTCGGGGAGTTGATACATGGGATTCCTCAAGGAGACTTGGCTGTCGACGGTCGCTCAGCACCGGGCGCCGCGAGCGAAGAGCCGGCCCGGCGAACGCCTACCGAAAAGCGGAGTTGGCTATTGCCAATGCGCATTTTTCGGTAGGCCTTCAACTACGCCGGATCGAGCGCAGCCGTTCGGAAAGATCAGGACGCGCGCTGGCGCTTGGCCTCGATGATATTCGGCAGCTGCGAAATACGGCTGAGCAGACGCCCCAGCGCATTCAACCCCGGGATCTCGATGGTCAGCGTCATCTGTGCGGTGCTGTCTTCCTTGTTCGAACGGGTGTTCATCGACAGCACGTTGATGCGTTCGTTGAGCAGCATCTGCGAGATATCACGCAGCAGACCGGCACGGTCGTACGCGCGGATCATGATCTCGACCGGATAGGTCTTCTCCGGCACCGGGCCCCAGCTGACCTGGATGATCCGCTCCGGCTCGCGACCGGCCAGCTGCAGCACCGACGGGCAGTCCTGGCGGTGGATGCTGACACCGCGGCCCTGAGTGATGTAGCCGACGATCGGGTCGCCCGGCAGCGGCTGGCAGCAGCCGGCCATCTGCGTCAGCAGGTTGCCGACGCCTTGGATCTGCACATCGCCACGCTTGCCGGGCTTGTGTGGCGCGGAACGCCGCGGGATCAGCTCCAGCTGATCGTAACCGCGCTCCGGCTCGACCAGCTGCTGGGCCATGTTGACCAGATGCGCCAGGCGCAGGTCGCCGGCGCCAAGGGCGGCGAACATGTCCTCGGCGTTCTTCAGGTTGGCCTTCTCGGCCAGCTTGTCGAAATCCACCGGCGGCAGGTCCAGGCGGCTCAGCTCGCGTTCCAGCAGCGCCTTGCCGGCAGCGACGTTCTGGTCGCGCGCCTGCAGCTTGAACCAGTGAACGATCTTTGCCCGCGACCGTGACGTGGTGATGTAACCCAGGTTGGGGTTCAGCCAGTCGCGGCTCGGCGAGCCGTGCTTGCTGGTGATGATCTCCACCTGCTCGCCGGTCTGCAGGCTGTAGTTGAGCGGCACGATGCGCCCGTTGATCTTGGCACCGCGACAGTTGTGGCCGATCTCGGTATGCACGCGATAGGCGAAGTCCAGCGGCGTGGCGCCCTTGGGCAGGTCGATGGCATGGCCGTCCGGGGTGAACACGTAAACTCGATCAGGCTCGATATCCACCCGCAGCTGGTCGGCCAGGCCACCGATGTCGCCCAGCTCTTCGTGCCATTCGAGCACCTGACGCAACCAGGCGATCTTCTCCTCGTAATGGTCGGAGCCGGAATTGACATCGGTGCCCTTGTAGCGCCAGTGCGCGCAGACGCCCAGCTCGGCCTCTTCGTGCATGGCGTGGGTGCGAATCTGCACCTCCAGCACCTTACCCTCCGGGCCGATCACCGCGGTGTGCAGCGAGCGATAGCCGTTCTCCTTGGGGTTGGCGATGTAGTCGTCGAACTCCTTCGGAATGTGCCGCCACAGCGTATGCACGATCCCCAGCGCGGTGTAGCAATCGCGAACTTCCGGCACCAGCACACGAACGGCGCGAACGTCGTAGATCTGGCTGAACTGCAGGCCTTTCTTCTGCATCTTTCGCCAGATGGAATAGATGTGCTTGGCACGCCCGTCGATGTCGGGCTGGATGCCGGTCGCAGTCAGTTCGTCCCTGAGCTGCTGCACGACGTTCTGGATGTACTGTTCGCGATCGAGGCGACGCTCGTGCAAGAGCTGGGCGATCTGCTTGTACTGCTCGGGCTCGAGGTAGCGGAAAGACAGGTCCTCCAGCTCCCACTTGATATGGCCGATGCCCAGGCGATGGGCCAGCGGCGCGTAGATATCGAAGACTTCGCGGGCGACCCGTTGACGCTTCTCGTCGTCGGCTAGCTTCACCGCGCGAATGGCACAGGTGCGTTCGGCCAGCTTGATCAGCGCGACGCGCACGTCATCGACCATGGCCACCAGCATCTTGCGCAGGTTTTCCACCTGCGCCTGGGAGCCGAGCACGAGCGATTCGCGTGGGTTGAGACTGGCGCTGATCGCCGCCATGCGAAGCACGCCTTCGACCAGCTTGGCCACCACCGGGCCAAAACGCTGGTTCACATCGGCCAGCTGGATCTTGCCTTCGCGCACGCCACGGTAGATAACGGCGGCGACCAGGCTGTCCTGGTCCAGCTTGAGGTCGGCGAGGATCTCGGCGATCTCGAGGCCGATCTGGTAGCTGGAGGTGCCTTCACTCCAGAGGTTCTGCGCCGCATTGGCCTGCTGTTCCGCCTCGCGGGCAAACTCGCAGGCCTCCTTAAGAGCCGCGCGGTCGAGTGCCGGGTCCATCCCCAGCACATGATCGAGCCAGCCATCCAGGTTGATACTACCGTCCGTATTGATCGGCTGAAGCGCTCTGACCTGTACCATCTAAACCTTCCCTTCTGCGCAGCTAATGCGCCATGAACGCCGGCATTCTGCGTGCCGGTCGGTTGAACCACAGGCAATTCGCCTGTCAAGAATGCAGCGTCGAGCGCTAACCCCGCTCGAACAACGCCATGGCCTCGACGTGGGCGGTCTGCGGGAACATGTCCAGCACACCCGCACGCTTCAGGCGATATCCCTGGCTGGCCAGCTCGCGCGCATCGCGCGCCAGGGTGGCCGGATTGCATGAAACATAGACCACGCGCCGCGCCTTCAGCTTCGACATTTGTCGAACGATTTCCAGCGCGCCGTCGCGCGGCGGATCGAGCAGCACCGCGGCAAAATCATTGCGCGCCCAGGGTGCGTCAGCCAGCGGCTTCGACAAGTCGGCCCGATAAAAGTGCGCGTGCGCCAGAGCATTGCGACGGGCATTTTCCTGCGCCCGCGTAACCATCGTCTCTACACCCTCGACACCCACTACTTGAGCGCCCGAGCGCGCCAGCGGCAGGCTGAAATTGCCTAGCCCACAGAACAGATCAAGCACTGTCTCATCCTGGCCGGCGTCCAGCCATTCCAGAGCCTGAGCGACCATCGCATCATTGACCGGCGCGTTGACCTGGACGAAATCGCCCGGACGCCAGGCCAGCTCCAGACCCCAGGCATCCAGTCGGTAACCCAGCGTCGCCGCGGGATCATCCGATTCAGGCTCACCTTCGCCCTGCCACCAGAGCTGCGCTCCATTGACGGTGGCGAAGCTGCGCAAACGTGCCACGTCTGTTTCCGACAAGGCTGCGGTGTGGCGGATCAGCACCGCCTCGGCCGTACCACTGAAGAGTTCGACGTGGCCGATAACCTGCGGCTTGCTCAGATCACGCAATGCAGCCAGCAATGCCGGCAGCAGCGACTGCAAGGGCTGTACCAGAACCGGGCATTCACTGATAGAGACGATTTCCTGGCTGGCGCTGGCGCGGAAACCGATGTCCAGATGCTTGTGCTTGATGTCCCAGCGCACCGCCAACCGAGCGCGACGGCGATAGCCGAAAGCCGGTCCCACCAGCGGCTCGGCCCATACCTCCGGCTGCAGATCGGCCACCCGCGCGAACTGCTCGGCGAGCGTGTGCTGTTTCAGCGCAAGCTGATCGGCGACGGGCACATGCTGCAGGTTGCAGCCGCCACATCGACGAGCATGCGGACAGGGTTCGGCCCGACGCTGCGCACTGGCCTGGAGCACGCGCTCGCAGCGCGCTTCGACGATCTGACTGCGCGCAGCCAGCACGCGCGCCTCGACCTCTTCGCCAGCCAGCGCGCCTTCGACGAACCAGGTGCGCCCTTCGATGAAGGCAATGCCGCGCCCATCATTGGCCAGTCGCTCGATAATCAGGCGCTGCTTCTTGCCGACCGGCACCTGGGGCTTGCGCTCGCCGCCGCTAGGTTGAAAGCGCAGAGCGCCGCTACGTTTGGCCATCAGCTGAAACCTGCGCTGTTGTGTTCGTTGAAAATGTCATGGGCGACGCAATGCGGCGCGTGGGAGCGCGCCGCTGATGCGCGAGTCAATTGGGCGCGTCATACACACCGGTCGACAGATAGCGGTCGCCGCGGTCGCAGATGATCGCCACGATCACCGCGTTCTCGACCTCCTGCGACAGACGCAACGCCGCGGCAACGGCGCCACCGGAGGACACGCCACAGAAGATGCCTTCTTCGCGGGCCAGACGGCGCATGACCTGCTCGGCCTCGGCCTGCGACATGTCGACGACGCGGTCGACGCGCTCGGCCTGATAGATCTTCGGCAGGTATTCCTGCGGCCAGCGGCGGATGCCGGGGATGGCCGCCCCCTCCATCGGCTGCAGGCCGATGATCTGCACCGCGGCGTTCTGCTCCTTGAGGTAGCGCGAGACGCCCATGATGGTTCCGGTGGTACCCATGGAGCTGATGAAATGGGTGATGCTGCCGTGAGTCTGCCGCCAGAGCTCCGGCCCCGTGCTGTTGTAGTGCGCTTCCGGGTTGTCGCCATTGGCGAACTGATCGAGCACCTTGCCGCGACCTTCAGCCTGCATCTTCAACGCCAGGTCGCGGGCACCCTCCATGCCCTCTTCCTTGCTGACCAGGATCAGCTCGGCGCCATAAGCGGTCATCGCCGCCTTGCGCTCGGCCGTGGAGTTGTCCGGCATGATCAGGACCATCCGGTAGCCCTTGATCGCCGCCGCCATGGCCAGGGCAATCCCGGTGTTGCCGGAGGTCGCCTCGATCAGGGTATCGCCGGGCTGGATGTCGCCGCGCATCTCGGCACGGATGATCATCGACAGCGCCGGGCGGTCCTTGACCGAACCGGCCGGATTGTTGCCCTCGAGCTTGACCAGAATGGTGTTACTGGTCTTACCCGGCATCCGCTGCAGGCGAACCAGCGGGGTGTTGCCGATGCAATCGGCAATGGTCGGATAGTGTGTAGTCATGGCGTCGCACGGCAGCGGAAAAGGTTGCCATGATACCGGCAACGCTCGACGACGGGCAGACCGTCTCTGCCTGTCCGGCAAGACATCGGCTCACCCGCCGACCCTCCCGATCAGGCTATGGCCGCGCGAGGATCTTCGGCGCCGCTTCGATGATCTGCCGCGAAAGGTGCTCCATACGCGGTGATTGCACCTTCCAGGTGTGCCAGTAGAGGGCAATTTCCAGCGGTTCGTCGGCCGCCAGATCGACCACCTCGCCAGTCTGCAGCGCATCATGCAGCAACAGTTCCGGCACCATCCCGTACCCCAGCCCGAAGCGAATTGCGCTGAAATGCGGTTCGGCACCGGGGACGAAATGGCAGGGGTAGGCGCCCTCCGGCAGCCCGAAGCGGCGCAGCAGGAACGAAGACTGCAGGGTGTCCTTGCGCGTGTAGGCGACCACCGGCGCCTTGCGCGCGGCGTTGCGGGTCAGCCCGTTGGCAAAATGCTTCTGCCGGAACTCGCTGGATGCCACCAGTCGGTAGCGCATGCTGCCCAGCGGGCTGGCCGTGCAGCCACGCATCGGCTTGGGCTCGGTGCTGATGCAACCGATCGCCAGACCCGTCTCCAGCAGGCTGTAGGTGTGATCCTGGTCCTCGACGGTGAGATCAAGCAAGACCCGCTCGCGGATCAGCACCTCGGCCAGCGCCGGAAAGAACCAGGTGCCCAGGCTGTCGGCATTGAGCGCCGCGACCACGACCAGTGGCGCATCGCTGCGCTCGGCGAGGTCCGCCAGCAGATCGGCCTCGAGCAGGGTGGCGCGTTTGAGGTACTGCAGCAGGCGCTGACCGGTTTCGGTGGGTCGGCAGGGTCGACTGCGCACAACCAAGGCGCTGCCCAGCGCACTCTCCAGGGCGCGCACCCGCTGTGAAATCGCCGGTGGCGTCAGGTGCAGGCGCTGCGCAGCCTGTTCGAAGCTGCCAGTACGGATCACCGTGCGAAACGCTTCGGTCTGCTTCGGATCGAGATTCATGCGACCTGTCGATTAAGAAAATGTTTGGATGGCCTAAAAATACTTAGCCACGACAAATTTAGCCATCATTGCTCCATAATCGCGCATCCCTCGCTGCAGCGCCCAACTGGCGTTCAGCCCAGCCCGTCCGGAGTATCGTCGTGGAACTGCTGCACACCATCTACCTGATTGCCATCACGGCCGAAGCGATGTCCGGCGCCATCATGGGTATGCGCCGCGGCATGGACCTGTTCGGCATCTGCCTTCTCGGCACCGTGACGGCGCTGGGTGGCGGCACCGCGCGGGACGTGCTGCTCGGTCATTATCCGGTCGGCTGGATCGCTCACCCGGAGTATCTGACCTTCACCATCGGCGCGGCGATCGTCACCGGCTTCATCGCCCGCCACCTGCATCACCTGCGCATGGTCTTCCTGCTGGTGGATGGCCTCGGCCTGGTAGCGTTCACCGTGATCGGTTGCGATGTGGCGATGGGCATGGGCGCGCACCCGTCCATCGTCGTACTGGCTGGCGTGATCACCGGCATCTTCGGCGGGCTGATGCGCGACGTGTTGTGCAACCAGGTGCCGATGGTCCTGCAGCGCGAGCTGTACGCCACCGTCGCGCTGTTCACCGGTGTCTTCTACGTCGGCATGCTGTGGCTGGAGATCAATACCACGCTGGCCACTCTGGCAGCATTGGGCAGCGGCTTCCTGTTCCGCGTCCTGGCGATGACCTTCCACTGGAAACTGCCGGACTTCAACGGCAAGGAAATCCGCGGCCTCGACTGAGGCTGCGACGCCACGGCTAGACCTGGCGTGCAGATTCCACCGAGCCGAGTCGCTACACTAGCGCGCTGCAATCAGGATCGGTGGACGGACTGTGCTGAAAGACCTAGGAATTCGTGGCCGCGTGCTGATGCTGACGCTGCTGCCCAGCACCTTGCTGGCGGTGGTGCTCGGTGCCTACTTCACCTGGATGCAGCTGTCCGAGATGCGCCACCAGCTCGACGAGCGCGGCCAGCTCATCGCCGAGCAGCTGGCGCCCCTGGCCGCGCCCGCCATGAATCTGGGCTACGACAAACGCCTGCAGCGCATCCTGACCCAGGTGCTGGATCAGGCCGACGTCCGCGCCGTGACCATTCTCGATTCCGAACGCGTTCAACGCGTACACGCCGGCCCGCGAATGCTGACCCCGCCACCGCCGAGCGATCCGGAGAGCCTGACCCGCGTCAGCAGCATGGACCACACGCGCATTCTCATGCCGGTGCTCAGCCGCCACCTCAACCTCGCCGACGAAACCCGCGGACCGGACGAAAAGCTGATCGGCTGGCTGGAGCTGGAGCTGTCGCACCACAACACCCTGCTGCGTGGCTATCGCAGCCTGCTGACCAGCCTGTTTCTGGTGAGTGCCGGCCTGATCATCACCGCCCTGCTGGCTCTGCGCATGAGCCGCGCCATCAGCCTGCCGCTGCAGCGTGTCAAAGGCGCCGTCGCGCAGCTCAAGGACGGCCACCTGGAAACCCGCCTGCCACCATTGGGCAGCCATGAAATGGACGAGCTCGCGTCCGGCATCAACCGCATGGCCGAAGCACTGCTCAGCGCCCGTGAAGAACTGCAGCAGAGCATTGATCAGGCCACCGAGGATGTGCAGCAGAACCTGGAAACTATCGAGATCCAGAACATCGAACTGGATCTGGCGCGCAAGGAGGCCCTGGAGGCCAGCCGGATCAAATCCGAATTCCTCGCCAACATGAGCCACGAGATCCGCACCCCACTGAACGGCATCCTCGGCTTCACCCAGCTGCTGCAGAAAAGCGACCTCACTCCGCGCCAGCAGGATTACCTGGGCACCATCGAGCAGTCCGCCGACAGCCTGCTCGGAATCATCAACGAGATTCTCGACTTCTCCAAGATCGAGGCCGGCAAGCTGGTGCTCGACAGCGTCCCGTTCAACCTCCGTGATCTGATCGAGGACACACTGACCATCCTCGCCCCGGCTGCACACACCAAGCATCTGGAGCTGGTCAGCCTGGTCTATCGCGACACGCCGCTGTCGCTGCTGGGCGATCCGCTGCGCCTCAAACAGGTGCTGACCAATCTGATCAGTAACGCGATCAAGTTCACCAACGAAGGCACCATCGCCGTCCGCGCCATGGTCGAGGACGACAATACCGATCGCGCCCAGCTACGCATCAGCGTGCAGGACACCGGCATCGGCCTGACCGATCAGGACCTGCGCGCGCTGTTCCAGGCCTTCAGTCAGGCGGACAACTCCATGTCGCGCCAGCCAGGCGGTACCGGCCTTGGACTGGTCATTTCCAAACGACTGATCGAGCAGATGGGCGGCGAGATCGGTGTCGACAGCATCCCCGACGAAGGCTCCGAGTTCTGGATCAGCCTCAGCCTGCCGAAGGCACGGGATGACATCGAAGACCTGCCGCACCCGGCCTTGCAGGGCCGGCGGATCGCATTGCTGGAGCAGCACCCACTGGCCCGCCAGGCATTGCAGCATCAGCTGGAAAGCCTCGGCCTCGAAGTGTATACCTTCGATACCCTCGACCAGATGCAGGAAGCCATCAGCGCTCAGCGCCAGGGCAGCCAGCTGATCGACCTCGCCGTGCTCGGCGTCACCGGCCGCGAAATCGAGCCGGACGCGCTCAGCCGGCGCCTGATGGAAGTCGAGGCGCTCGGCTGCAAATGCGTGGTGCTGTGCCCGACCACCGAGCAGGGCCACTACCACGACGCCCTCCCGGAAGCCCACAGCTATACCCAGCTGCAGGGCAAACCCGCCTGCACGCGCAAGCTGCAACGCGTACTGGTGGCGCTGGTACGCCCCAACCAAAGCTATCCGGAACCCACCGCGGCGGCGCCCGATCGGCCGGCGCGTGTGCTTTGCGTGGATGACAATCCGGCCAACCTGCTGCTGGTAAAAACGCTGCTCGGCGATATGGGCGCCGAAGTCGTTGCGGTGGATAACGGCCCCGCCGCGCTGGAAGCGGTCAAGCAGCATGCGTTCGACCTGATCCTTATGGACGTGCAAATGCCCGGCATGGACGGCCGACAGGCCACCGAAGCCATTCGCCACTGGGAGCACACCAACAACAGCGCGCCGTTACCGATCATCGCGCTCACGGCTCATGCACTGGCGAACGAGAAACGCTCGCTGCTGCAGAGCGGCATGGACGACTACCTGACCAAACCCATCAGCGACCGGCAGCTCGCCCAGGTGGTGCTGAAGTGGACCGGCCTGGCCCTGCGCAGCCAGCCGCAGCGTGCAGCGGAGCCGCCGCAGCAGGCTGAACCGAGCCTGAAAGTGCTGGATGAGGAAGAAGGCTTGCGCCTGGCGGCAGGCAAGGCCGATCTCGCCGATGACATGCTCGGCATGCTGCTGCAGTCACTGGAAGGCGACCGCCGAACCATTCGCGAAGCCCGCCAGGCAGGAGATCGCCAGGCGTTGATCGAGCGCGTACACCGCCTGCATGGCGCCACCCGTTATTGCGGCGTGCCGCAGTTGCGCAACGCCTGTCAGCAGAGCGAGACCCTGCTCAAGCAGAACCACCCGGACAGCGAGGCCGCGCTCGACGAGCTGGACGCCGCCATCAGCCGCCTGGAGCAGGAAATCCAGGTCGACAGCTGATCGACCGTGCCGGGTGCTTCATCTGCGCCCGGCGACGCCCATCGCGTTGCACCGTTCTTTCAGGAACCAGCATGAACGACCACCCCGCTTCCGACGCCTTCCAGCATGCCGAACTCGACTGGGACGAGAACGGCCTGCCGCAGTCCCGCCAGTACGGCGACGTGTACTTCTCCCGCGCCAGCGGCATGGCCGAGACCGGACATGTGTTCCTCACGCAGAACGATCTGCCCCAACGCTTCGCCGCGCTACAGGACAACCAGCGCCTGGTGATTGGTGAGACCGGCTTCGGTACCGGGCTGAACTTTCTTTGTGCGTGGCATCTGTTCGAGCGCGTAGCCCACCCGCAGGCGCGGCTGCACTTCATCAGCGTCGAAAAACACCCGCTGACCCGCGAGGACCTGCAGCGCGCACTGGCGCTGTGGCCGGAGCTGCAAGCGCAGTCCGGGCAACTGCTGCAACAGTACGTGGCGCTGAATCCGGGCTATCAGCGTTTCGTCTTCGCTGGCGGCCGCGTTGTGCTGACCCTGCTGATCGGCGACGTGCTCGAATGCCTGCCGAGCCTGGATGCGCAGGTCGATGCCTGGTTCCTCGACGGCTTTGCCCCGGCGAAGAATCCGCAGATGTGGCAACCGATGCTGTTCGCCGAGCTGGCCAGGCTTTGCGCGCCCGACGCAACGCTGGGCACGTTCACCAGCGCCGGCTTTGTGCGGCGCGGCCTGATCGAGGCCGGCTTCGACATGCAGCGGGTGCCCGGCTACGGCCACAAACGCGAGATTCTGCGCGGGCGCCTGCGAGCCGCCAACGTCAGCATTTCGGACAAACCCTGGTTCGCTCGCCCGGGCTATACGACGGCCGAACGCCACGCGGTAATTGTCGGCGCCGGCCTGGCCGGCTGCGCGACGGCTGCATCGCTGGCCGCCCGCGGCTGGAAGGTGACCGTGCTCGAGCGCCACGCCGAGGCGGCACTGGAAGGCTCGGGCAACCCGCAAGGCGTGCTCTACCTCAAGCTTTCTGCCCACGGCACCGCACTGTCGCGGCTGGTGGTCAGCGGCTTCAGCTACACGCGCCGGTTGCTGAGCAATCTGCAAGCAGGCCAGGACTGGCAGGCATGCGGCGTACTGCAACTGATCTACGACGAAAAGGAGCGCGAACGCCAGGCCGAGCTGGCGGCAGCCTTCCCGGCCTCGCTGGTCCATCCGCTTTCGCGCGAAGCCGCTGAGGCGCTGGCCGGAGTGGCCCTGCCCGAGGGCGGATTGTTCTACCCCGAAGCCGGCTGGGCCAACCCACCGGCGCTATGCCAATGGCTGCTGCGGCGACCGGGAATCGAGCTGCACAGGCATCATGAAGCGCTCGAATTGCGCCGCAACGGGCAATCCTGGCAGGTGCTGGGCGGCCAAGCATTGTTGGCCGAAGCGCCCGTGGTGATCCTGACCGGCGCGGCGGACGCCGCGCGTTTCAGCCAGAGCGCCTGGCTGCCGCTCAAGCGTATTCGCGGGCAGATTTCCTGCCTGCCGGCAAACACCCAGAGCGGCCAGCTGCGCACCGTGCTGTGCGCCAAGGGCTACGTCGCGCCACCCCGAGATGGCACGCACACGCTGGGTGCCAGCTTCAACTTCCAGCAGACCGACGATACCCCCAGCGTCGCCGAACACCAGGCGAATCTGGAAATGCTCGAGCAGATTTCAGCGGATCTGTACCAGCGTCTGCAGGCGGACCCGCAACGTACCGAGGAGCTGGACGGGCGCGTGGCATTTCGCTGTACCAGCCCGGACTATCTGCCGCTGATCGGGCCACTGGCCGAGCCCGAGGCCTTCGCCGAAACCTATGCGGCGTTGGGCAAGAACGCCCGTCAGTCGCTGCACGCGCCCTGCCCGTGGCTCGACGGGCTCTACGTCAATACTGCACATGGCTCGCGCGGAATGATCAGCGCCCCGCTGTCCGGCGAGCTGCTGGCCGCCTGGCTGGACGACGAACCGTTGCCGCTGCCTCGGGACGTCGCCGAAGCCTGCCACCCCAATCGTTTCCTGCTACGCAAGCTGATTCGCGGCACCTGAGACGCTCCGATGCCCGAGCCGCTGCCTACCGCAGGCTGTGACTTGCATCGTGCGTCGCCCGCACGGATACTCCCCCCACTATATTTCACATCCTGGGAGGCATCATGAAATCACTGTCTTTGCTGACGCTCGGCTGGTTTGCATTGCAGGCCCACGCCGCGCCTGACGTCGATACCGAGCAGCTGCGCGGCGAGGCTGCCAGCCTGATTCCACCGTTCCAGCAGCAGTTGCTTGGCACGGTCAAGCAGGCGATGGCAGACGGTGGCCCGGCGGAAGCCGTCAAGGCATGCCGTCTTCTCGCGCCGGAAATCGCCAGCCAGCATAGCCAGGCGCCCTGGAAGGTAGGCCGCACCGCGCTGAAGCTGCGCAATCCGGACAACGCACCAGACACCTGGGAGCGCTCGGTGCTGGAGCAGTTCGCCAAGCGTTCGGCTGCAGGTGAACCGATCGAACAGCTCAAGCATGGTGAGATAGTGGCAGGCGAGTACCGCTACATGCAGGCGATTGGCACCGCTGAGGCCTGCCTGGGTTGTCACGGCGAAAAGATCAAGCCGGAGCTGGTGGAGCTGATCGACCGGCACTACCCGCAGGATCAGGCCCGCGGGTTTCGCGAGGGCGATCTGCGCGGCGCCTTCACCCTCAGCCGTGCCCTGCCACGCTGATAGGCCTTACACTCCGTCGGCGGGTGCGTGGCACCGCTGCGACCCGCCGTTCATCCAAGGAACGCTCGCCAGCGCGAGCGTACCAACGATGGACGATGGAACGCTGACGACGGAGCACGCATGCAAACCGATACGGTCCCTACCATTCCCCTGGCATCCGGCAGCTTTGCCTGATGGACGTTCTACTGCTGGAAGCACTGGGCATCGGCCTCATTCTCGGCCTCTTGCTTGGCCTCACCGGCGCCGGTGGCTCGTTGGTCGCCCTGCCCCTGCTACTCAGCCTGCACCTGCCATTGCGCGATGCCATCGGCGTCAGCCTCGGTGCGGTGGCCATGTCCGCACTCATCGGCGCGATTCCGCGGGCGCGGCTCGGCCAGGTCGCCTGGCGCCCGGTCATGCTGCTGGCTGTCTGCGGCTTGCCGGGCAACGCTGCCGGTCAATGGCTCGGGCAGTTCATACCGGAGCGCGCACTGATCATCGGTTTCTGCCTGTTGGTGCTGTGGTCCGCTTGGCGCATGTGGCGCGGCGCCAACCTGCCGACCAAGGAGAACGTCGAGGACCGACAGCTGGCGCTGCTGGGCATCGGCGTTGGCGTTGGACTGCTCTCCGGGCTGATGGGTGTCGGCGGCGGCTTTCTCATCGTCCCGGCGTTGCTCTGGTTTACTTCGCTATCGCTGCTCAGCGCCATGGCCACATCGATGGCGGTGATCGCCGTCGTCAGCGGCGGTGGCTTCCTGCTCTACCTTACCGATGCCGAGCCACCACTACCGCTGCTCGGCGGCCTGGCGCTGGGCGGTGCCTTCGGCGTGCTGGCCGGTAACCGCCTGGCGCAATACCTCAACAGCAGTCTGCTGCAGCGCCTGTTCGCGCTCATGTTGGTCACCGTCAGCCTGTCGCTGGGGATTCAAAAGCTGGTGCTGGGTCACTGACGATCAGGGTCGTCCCAGAACGGCCGGTTCACTTCCCATTCGATGTCGGCACGGCTGCGGCCGATGTCCTTGAGCATGTCGTCACCGAGCGCGGCCAGCTGGCGCCGTTGGCGTGCCAGTTCGCTCCAGCGCTGCAGCTTGTACCAGGCCTGCAGCAGCAATCCCGGCGCGGGTGCCCGAAGTGCCTTCGGCAGGGGGAAAGATTGCAAAGCGACTTTGTGCATGTTCATCACGACGCCCTCCAGTTGGGTTGGCGTCAGTCTCGCGCCCGGATTAAGATCAATCCAACGAATGTTCCTGATGCCTTGCATCTCGAGGATTGATGAATGGCCAACTACCCGAATATCGACACCGAGCTGCTGCGCAGCTTCGTGGCCATCGCTGACCACGGCGGTTTCACCCGTGCCGCAGCCGCGGTGAACCGCACCCAGTCGGCGGTGAGCATGCAGATGAAACGCCTGGAAGAGGATGTGTTGCAGCGTCCGCTATTCGAGCGCAACGGTCGGCAGGTCAGGTTTACTGCCGAGGGCCAGATACTGCTGGGCTACGCGCGGCGCATTCTCAAACTGCACGGCGAAGTCATGACCACCCTGCGCCAGCCACACATGGTCGGCGCGGTGCGCATCGGCACGCCGGACGATTACGTCATGCGTTTTCTACCCGGCATTCTTTCGCGCTTCGCCCAGGCGTATCCGCTGGTGCAGGTCGAGGTGCATTGCGAACCATCGACCCAGTTGTTGCAGCGACGGGATCTGGACCTGAGCATCGTCACCCGCGAACCGGGCACCGAGATTGGCCAGTTGCTGCGCCAGGAGCACGTCGTCTGGGCCGCCGCCCCGGGCTTCGACCTGCATGAGCATCGCCCCCTGCCGCTGGCAACGTTCAATACCGATTGCTTCTGTCGCGCCTGGGTATGCAACGCGCTGGATGCGCGGGAAATCGAGTACCGGATCGCCTATAGCAGCCCGAGCCTGTCGGCGATCATGGCGATCGTGGGCGCAGGATTGGCGCTGACCGCACAGCTGCAGAGCCTGATTCCTGCCGATCTGCAGATACTCGGTGAAAAGGAGGGCCTGCCGCGCCTGCCTCAGACCAGCATCGTGCTGCTGCGCAACCCGCAGCAGCAGTCGCCGGTCAGCGAAACGCTCGCCGGCTACATCGCCGATGGCTTTCGCCTGTAACGAGAACGCCGGTCATGGGCGACCGGCCGCCATCTCGTCGAACACTTCCGGCACCAGCGCCGCATCGCCCTTGTCCGCCAGGTGCTGGCGCTGCGTCTGCTGCGGATCATCGAGGATCGCCAGCAAGCGCGAGCCGCGCTCGGTCAGTACGAAGTTCTCGCCATTGCCGCCCTCTTCCTCGGGCCGCGAAACGATGAAGCCACCTTCGAATAGCAGACTTTCGTAGTCGGCCGCTTCGGCACGCAGGCTGTCCAGATTCGGCATCGGCTGACCTTCACTTTCCATCTGCGTCGCATGTTCTTCGGCGTAGTGGCGTGGCTTGAAACTGTCATTGGCGCCGCGTTGAACTTCATGCAACAGGCGCTGGATAAGGCCCCAGTTATAGCTCATGGTCGTTCTCCCTCAGCAGATGTTCGCCTCGCGAATGAGGCGCCTACTGATTGGGACCGTTCACCATGGCGACCGGTTCGTTGTATGAACTAAAGCGGCTGCGCTGCGATCCACCGTTCAGACCGATTGAACGAGGAGCGAGCCATGAAACTGCTGATGATTGCCCTGACCGCCGCCGCGCTGGCCAGCCCGACTGCGCACGCCGCGTGCACCCCGGACGAAGTGAATGCCAAGGCCGAACAGCTGGCTGAGCGCGTCAACCAGCTGACCGAGAGCAATCCGGAGCGCGCCAAGGAGATAAATGAGGAGATTCGCCAGATGGAAGCCAAGCGCACCGCCGACCAGTTGGGCGACGAGTGCGAGGCCTATGACAAGCGCCTGAAGCAGATCGAGGAAGCGGAGCGCGAGGCCGACATCCCACCGGCCGACGCGCAGCGCTGAGGCTGAAGGCCGACGGTTACTCGGCCGTCGGCTTCTTGCGCTTGAGCGGCGCCATGCCATCCTGGCTCACCACCGGCGACGGTGACTCGCGCTTGGCGCCATTCGGGCGCTTGCCGGCAGGTTTGGATTTCTTCTCGGTGCCTTTCTTCTTTTCGATCTTTTTCTTCTTGGTGCCAGCTGCCTTGCCCGATGCTTTAAGGTTCTTCGGGCCCATGTAGCTGCCTTTCAGCCCCTTGATCACCCGCCGCTCGAAACGCTGCTTGAGATAACGCTCGATGCTGGACATCAGGTTCCAGTCGTTGTGACAGATCAGCGAGATCGCCAGCCCTTCGCCACCGGCGCGCCCCGTACGACCGATACGGTGCACGTATTCGTCACCCGAGCGCGGCATGTCGAAGTTGATCACCAGATCCAGACCCTCGATGTCCAGCCCGCGCGCCGCCACGTCGGTCGCGACCAGCACCTTGACGCCGCCTTCCTTGACCCGGTCGATCGCCAGCTTGCGGTCTTTCTGGTCCTTGTCGCCATGCAGCACGAACGCCTTCACGCCCTCGGCAACGAGCCGGCCGTAGAGGCGGTCGGCCTGTACGCGGGTGTTGGTGAAGATCACTGCCTTCTTGTACGTCTCGTTGGCGAGCAGCCAGTGCACCAACTTTTCCTTATGTTCGGTGTTTTCGGCAGTGATGATCTGCTGGCGCGTGCCTTCGTTGAGTTCGCTGACGCGGTTGAGCTGCAGGTGCAGCGGATCGCGCAGCACGCTGGCGGTCATCTCGCGCAGCGCGGCGCCGCCACTGGTCGCGGAAAACAGCAGCGTCTGCTGGCGTTTGGCGCACTCGCCGACCAGACGCTGCACGTCCTCGGCAAAGCCCATGTCGAGCATGCGGTCGGCTTCGTCGAGGATCAGCATCTCGACATCCTTGAGGACCAGCGTGCCGGCATTCAGGTGCTCGATCATGCGCCCAGGCGTGCCGATGAGAATGTCCGGCACCTTGCGCATGACTGCGGCCTGGACCTTGAAGTCCTCGCCACCGGTAATCATCGCCGACTTGATGAAGGTGAATTGCGAGAAACGCTCGACCTCCTTCAGCGTCTGCTGCGCCAGCTCTCGGGTCGGCAACAGAATCAGCGCCCGAACATCGGTGCGCACCACGGCATCGCCAATCAGCCGATTGAGCATCGGCAGTACGAAGGCGGCGGTCTTGCCGCTGCCAGTCTGTGCCGTCACCCGCAGGTCACGCCCTTCCAGCGCCGGCGGAATGGCCGCCACCTGCACTGGAGTCGGCTCGACGAATTTGAGTTCGGCGACAGCCTTTAGCAGGCGTTCGTGCAGGGCGAATTGGTCAAACAAGGGAGCTACCTCGGAGGTCG
>DAMCQE010000021.1:0-57147 GCA_032105665.1 Pseudomonas sp.
CGCCAAAAGCTTTCCTAGATGCCATCGGCTCCCAGGCCTCGCGCCTGTTCAACGGCGAGACGCCGCTGCCGCGTGGCGAGTTCGAAGCCCAGCTCAAGGGTGTGGTCCAGGGCGCACTGAACAAGCTCGACGTGGTCAGCCGCGACGAATTCGACAGCCAGATGGTGGTGCTCGCCCGCACCCGCGCGCGCCTGGAGGCGCTCGAAGCCAAGGTTTCCGAACTGGAAGAAAAGCTCACGCCGCCCGCGTCCTGACAGACCGGGCCGGCGAAACGATCAAAGGAGTGATCGGATGTCCCTGGCCATAGTTCATAGCCGCGCGCAGATTGGCGTCGAAGCGCCGTCAGTGACCGTCGAAGCACATCTAGCCAACGGCCTGCCGGCACTGACCCTGGTCGGCCTGCCGGAAACAGCGGTCAAGGAAAGCAAGGATCGCGTGCGCAGCGCCATTCTCACCTCCGGCTTCGATTTTCCCGCTCGACGCATCACCCTCAACCTCGCCCCCGCCGACCTGCCAAAGGACGGCGGCCGCTTCGACCTGTCCATTGCCCTGGGCATCCTCGCCGCCAGCGGTCAGCTGCCGGCCGAGCGGCTCGACAACCTGGAATGCCTCGGCGAACTGGCACTGTCCGGCGCCTTGCGCCCGGTCCAGGGAGTCCTGCCGGCTGCCCTCGCCGCTCGAGCGGCAGGGCGCGCGCTGCTGGTGCCACGGGCCAACGCCGAGGAAGCCAGCCTGGCCTCGGGGCTCACCGTCTATGCCGCCGAGCACTTGCTCGAGGTCGCTGCGCACTTCAACGGCATCACGCCGCTCGAACCCTATGCGGCCCAGGGCCTGCTACGACAGATTCAGCCTTACCCCGACCTAGCCGACGTGCAAGGCCAGCAGGCCGCCAAGCGCGGGTTGCTGATCGCCGCGGCGGGCGCGCACAACCTGCTGTTTTCCGGCCCGCCGGGCACCGGCAAGACGCTGCTGGCCAGCCGCCTGCCCGGTCTCTTGCCGCCGCTGGACGAACAGGAAGCCCTGGAAGTCGCCGCCATCCATTCGGTGGCCAGTCACAGCCCCCTTGAGCATTGGCCACAACGGCCCTTTCGGCAGCCCCATCACAGTGCATCCGGCCCGGCGCTGGTCGGTGGCGGCAGTCGCCCGCAGCCGGGGGAGATCACCCTGGCGCATCAGGGCGTGCTGTTTCTCGACGAGCTGCCGGAATTCGACCGCAAGGTGCTCGAGGTCTTGCGTGAGCCACTGGAGTCGGGGCATATCGTCATCGCTCGGGCCCGCGACAAGGTGCGTTTTCCGGCGCGTTTCCAGCTGGTGGCGGCGATGAATCCCTGCCCCTGTGGCTACCTCGGTGATCCCAACGGGCGCTGCCGCTGCACGCCGGACCAGATCCAGCGCTATCGCAACAAGCTCTCCGGCCCGCTGCTCGACCGCATCGACCTGCATTTGACCGTGGCGCGCGAGGCGACGGCCCTCAACGCGCCGCTGCAGACGGGCCAGAGCAGTGCCGTGCTCGCCGCCCAGGTAGCCCAGGCGCGGCAGCTGCAACTCGCCCGTCAGGGCTGCGCCAATGCCTTTCTCGACCTCGCCGGATTGCGCAGCCATTGCCAGCTCGGCACCGAGGATCAGGCCTGGCTGGAGCGCGCCTGCGAACGCCTGGCGCTGTCGCTGCGCGCCGCGCACCGCCTGCTCAAGGTGGCGCGCACCCTCGCCGATCTGGAACAGGCCGGGCGAATCAGCCGCCAGCACCTCGCCGAAGCCCTGCAGTACCGGCCCGGTAGTCAAGGCTGAGCCTGCTCTAGCACGGGCTTCGGTGCGCATCGATCAGCGGCGGACAACGGGCATCCTTTGCGGTCTGTGTTAAGTTGGATGGCTTTCGCCACAGGCGGCCACTCCCCAGAAACAACCCGAAGGAGCGCAGCATGGAGGCAAAACAGCCCTCGTCGTCCCACCTCAACGCCCCGGTCTTCTACGGCTCGGCGGTCATCATCCTGGCGCTGGTGATCTACAGCGTCGCCTTCCAGAGCCACGCGCAAACGCTGTTCGGCGACACCCAGGCCTGGATCATCGCCAACGTCAGCTGGCTGTACATTCTCGCCGTCGCACTCATCCTGCTGATGGTGGTGCTGCTGGCCTTCAGTCGCTACGGCGACATCAAGCTCGGCCCGGACCACAGCGAACCGGACTACAGCGCCCTGACCTGGTTCGCCATGCTCTTTTCCGCCGGCATGGGCATCGGCCTGATGTTCTTCGGCGTAGCCGAGCCGGTCATGCATTTCCTCTCGCCGCCGGTGGGCGAAGGCGGCACGACGCTCGCCGCCCGCGAAGCAATGAAGATCACCTTCTTTCACTGGGGCCTGCACGCCTGGTCGATCTACGCCATCGTGGCGATGATCCTCGCCTACTTCGCCTACCGTCACGGCCTGCCGCTGACACTGCGCTCGGCGCTCTACCCGCTGATCGGCGAGCGCATCTACGGTCCCATCGGGCACGCGGTGGACATCTTCGCCATCATCGGCACGGTGCTCGGCGTCGCTACCTCGCTGGGCCTGGGTGTCACCCAGATCAACACCGGGCTGAACCACCTCTACGGCCTGCCGGTGACCATTCCGGTGCAGATCGGCCTGATCGTCGCCACCACCCTGCTCGCCACCATTTCGGTGGTGACCGGGCTGGACAAGGGCGTGCGGCGGCTGTCCGAGCTGAATCTGTCACTGGCCGGCCTGCTGATGCTGATGGTGCTGATCGCGGGGCCGACGGTGTTCATCCTGCAGACCTTCGTGCAGAACATCGGCAGCTACCTGTCGGACATCGTCAACAAGACCTTCAACCTCTACGCCTACGAGCCGAACGACTGGATCGGCGGCTGGACGCTGTTCTACTGGGGCTGGTGGCTGGCCTGGTCGCCCTTCGTCGGCCTGTTCATCGCGCGCATTTCCCGCGGGCGGACCATCCGCGAATTCGTTGCAGGTGTGCTGCTGGTACCCACCGCCTTCACCCTGTTGTGGATGACCGTGTTCGGCGATACCGCCATCCACATGATCCTCTGGGAGCACGTGAGCAGCCTCGGCGAGGCCATCGAACAGGACAGCTCACTGGCACTGTTCGCCTTCTTCGAACATTTTCCGTTCTCGGCACTGATCTCCCTCGTGGCGATCATCATGGTGGTGGTGTTCTTCGTCACCTCCGCCGACTCCGGCGCGCTGGTGGTGGACATGCTCGCCTCCGGCGGCAAGCAGGGCACGCCGATCTGGCAGCGCATCTTCTGGGCGGTGTCCATGGGCGGGGTGGCCATCGCGCTGCTGCTGGCCGATGGCCTGACCGCGCTGCAGACAGCGACCATCGCCAGCGCCCTGCCCTTCACCATCGCCCTGCTCTGCTCCATGTGGGGTCTGCTCAAGGCCCTACGCCTTGACGCCACCAAGCAGGGTCTGCGTTATCAGGCGCTGAGCATCTCGCCGAGCGCAACGCCAACGGCCGGAGGCTGGCAACGGCGCCTGCGCACGTTGATGCTGTTCCCGCGGCGCGCCCATGTGGTGCGCTTCATCGCCGAGGTGGTGCGTCCGGCCTACGAGGCCATCGCCGAAGAAATGCGCAAGCAGGGCTACGAGGTGGAGATCAGCGAAGGCGAAGACCGCCGCCTGCGCTTCGAGATCACCCACGAAGGCGAGCCGGACTTCATCTACGAGGTACGCCCGCGCGCCTACGCCATGCCCAGCTTCGTGGTGACCAGCGAGGACGACGAGCGCGAGGAGCGCAAGTACTTCCGCGCCGAGGTGCATCTCAAGGAAGGCGGCCAGGATTATGACGTGATGGGCTGGAGCCGCGAGGACGTCATCAGTGACATCCTCGGCCAGTACGAGAAGCACATGCACTTCCTGCACATGGTTCGCTGAAGCCGAGCTGCGTCCTGGCGCCGGCCAGGACGCGGTCGATCAATGCGCCAGGCCGGCTGCCAGTCGCTCGGCGCTCATGAAATGCAGCAGCTCGGCCAGCGGCAACGGCTGGCTGACCAGATAGCCCTGCACCTGCTGGGCGCCGAACTGGCGCAGCAGCTCGAGCTGCTCGGTGGTCTCGACGCCCTCGGCCACCACATCCAGATCGAGGTTGTGCGCCAGGCCGACCATCGCCTGCACCAGCTGCGACTTCTCGGGCCGCACGACCATGCCGGCGACGAAGCTCTTGTCTATCTTCAGCAGGGTGATCGGCAGGCTGGACAGGTGCACGAACGACGAGAAGCCGGTGCCGAAATCGTCCAGCGAAAAGCGCACGCCAAGCTCGCCCAGCGCATGCATGGCGCTCTGCACCTGCTCGCTGCGGCGCATCACCGCGGTTTCGGTGAGTTCGAATTCCAGCCAGTGCGGGTCGATGCCGCGCTCGTCGATCAGCCGGTTGAGGGTCGGCAGCAACTGACTGTCCTGAAACTGGCGGAACGACAGGTTGATCGCCATGTGCAGTGAATCCGCGCCGCCCTCATGCAGGCTTTGCAAATCGCGCAGCGCGCGGGCGATCACCCAGTAGCCGAGCGGCACGATCAGGCCGCTCTCCTCAGCCATGGGAATGAAGGCATCCGGCCCCAGCAGCCCTCTTTCCGGGTGCAGCCAGCGCACCAGTGCCTCCAGTCCGACGATGCGCCCGCTTTCCAGGCACAGCCGCGGCTGGTAGTGCAGCTCCAGCTCACCGCGACGCAACGCACGGCGCAGCTCGCCTTCCTGATCGGCGAGGCTGCGCGCGCTGCGGCTGACCTGTTCATCGTAGAAACACCAGGTGCAGCCCTGGGCCGCCTTGGCCTGGCGCATGGCGATCTGCGCGTGCCAGAGCAGCGGATCGGCGTCGATCCCCTCGCTGGCACGCGCCAGCCCGACGCTGCAGCCCAGCATCAGGCTCTCGCCCTCCACCCAGTAAGGCTCCGCCAGTGCTTCGACGATGCGATCGGCGACCGCCACAGCGCGCTCCGGATCGTTGCGGGTATCGAGCAGCAGGGCGAACTCGTCGCCGCCCAGCCGCGCCAGCATGTCGCCGACCTCCAGCTGCGCCTTGAGCCGCGCCACCACCTGCAGAATCAGGCGATCCCCGGCCTGGTGGCCGAGGGCATCGTTGACGTGGCGGAAGTTGTCGAGATCGAGATAGCCAAGCACCAGGTCCTGTTCCTGATGTTCGGCCAGGGCATCGAACAGCAGCGCCTGGAAGCCCTGGCGGTTGACGATGCCGGTATGCGGGTCCTGCTCGGCCAGCCTTTGCAAGGTTCCCTGCAGGTTGCAGCGCTCGCGCACATAGCGCAGGCAGCGGCGCAACACCTCGGCACTGAGCTGGTCGCCCACCAGCCAGTCGACCGCGCCTTCCGGCATCTGCGTCGGTTCGTCGTCGAGCAGCAGGATCAGCGGCCACGGGAAGCGTTCGGCGAGCGCCTGGCATTCCGGTGTCGCCAGCAGCAGGCAGGGCGTTTCCAGATACGCACTGGCCGTGTCCCAATCCGCCGCAATGATCAGCCGTTCCTTGCTATGCGAGCCCTGCAGGCAGGCGCGCAGCCGCTCGGCCCATTCGGGTCGATCAGCCAACAGCAACAGCGGCATGGATTGAGCGGGCGCTGGCAAGCGGCCTCCGGACTCGGTGATTTGAAAGACGGGCGCTACACGCCCGATTTCCCGCACAGCCCTATGCAAACGCCCTGCCTCCTGCAGCGCGCACAAGACTAATCCATTATTTCGATCAGCCAAGCCCCAACTGCGACGATCGGTGATTTATTGAACCTGCAACGGGCCAGCATCGGCGCGGCAGCCTGTTAAACTCCCGCCCCCGCTTCGAATGACCTGAACACCATGTCCCGACTCAACCCTCGGCAGCAGGAAGCCGTGAACTACGTCGGCGGCCCACTTCTGGTGCTCGCCGGTGCCGGCTCCGGCAAGACCAGCGTGATCACCCGCAAGATTGCCTATCTGGTACAGCATTGCGGCATCCAGGCCCGCCACATCGTCGCCATGACCTTCACCAACAAGGCCGCGCGCGAGATGAAAGAGCGCGTCGGCAGCCTGCTCAAGGGCGCCGAGGCGCGCGGCCTGACCGTGTCCACTTTCCACAACCTGGGCATGAACATCATCCGCAAGGAATACGCGCGCCTGGGCTACAAGCCCGGCTTCTCGATCTTCGATGACGGCGACATCAAGGCGCTGCTCACCGACATCATGCAGAAGGAATACGCCGGCGATGACGGCGCCGACGAGATCAAGAACCTCATCGACAGCTGGAAGAACGACCTGATCCTGCCCGACGAGGCCCTGGCCAAGGCGCGCGGCCCCAAGGAGCAGACCGCCGCCATCGTCTACCTGCACTACCAGCGCACGCTCAAGGCGTACAACGCGGTGGACTTCAACGACCTGATCCTGCTGCCGGTCAAGCTCTTCCAAGAACACGCCGACATCCTCGAGAAGTGGCAGAACCGCATCCGCTACCTGCTGGTGGACGAATACCAGGACACCAACGCCAGCCAGTACCTGCTGGTGAAGATGCTGGTGGGCATGCGCAACCAGTTCACCGTGGTCGGCGACGACGACCAGTCGATCTACGCCTGGCGCGGCGCGCGTCCGGAAAACCTGATGCTGCTGAAGGAGGACTACCCGTCCCTGAAGGTGGTAATGCTGGAGCAGAACTACCGCTCCACCAGCCGCATCCTCAAGTGCGCCAACATCCTCATCGCCAACAACCCCCACGTGTTCGAGAAGCAACTGTGGTCGGAAATGGGCCATGGCGACGAGATCCGCGTGATCCGCACGCGCAACGAAGAGGCCGAGTGCGAGCGGGTGGCACTGGAAATCCTCACCGAGCACCTGCGCACCCAGCGCCCCTACAGCGACTTCGCCATCCTCTACCGCGGCAACTACCAGGCCAAGCTGATGGAGCTGAAGCTGCAGCACCACCAGATTCCCTATCGCCTGTCCGGCGGCACCAGCTTCTTCGCCCGCCAGGAGGTGAAGGACCTGATGAGCTACTTCCGCCTGCTGGTCAACCCGGACGACGACAACGCCTTCCTGCGGGTGATCAACGTGCCGCGACGGGAGATCGGCTCCACCACCCTGGAAAAGCTTGGCAACTACGCCAGCGAGCGCGGCATCAGCATGTACGCCGCCGCCGACGAAATCGGCCTCGGCGCGCATCTGGACAGCCGCTATGCCGAGCGCCTGGCGCGCTTCAAGCACTGGATGGACAACGTGCGCCAGCAGTGCGCGCAGAACGACCCGATCGCCGCCATCCGCAGCATGGTGATGGACATCGACTACGAGAACTGGCTCAGGCAGAACGCCTCCAGCGACAAGGTGGCCGACGCGCGCATGGGCAACGTCTGGTTTCTCGTCGATGCGCTGAAGAACACCCTGGAAAAAGACGAAGACGGCGACATGACCATCGAGGATGCCATCGGCAAGCTGGTGCTGCGCGACATGCTCGAGCGCCAGCAGGAAGAGGAAGAAGGTGCCGAGGGCGTACAGATGATGACCATGCACGCCTCCAAGGGCCTGGAATTCCCTTCGGTGTACATCATCGGTTTCGAGGAGGAAATCCTTCCGCACCGTTCCAGCATCGAGGCCGACACCATCGAGGAAGAGCGGCGCCTGGCCTACGTCGGCATCACCCGCGCCAAGCGCAACCTGGCGCTGACCTTCGCCGCCAAGCGCAAGCAGTATGGCGAGGTGATCGACTGTACGCCGAGCCGTTTCCTCGACGAGCTGCCGCCCGAGGATCTGGTCTGGGAAGGCATGGAAGAAGCGCCGGTGGAGGTCAAGGCCGCGCGCGGCAACGACGCCCTGGCAGCGATGCGGGCGATGCTCAAGCGCTGACGGCTCGCCGCGCCGATCTTTTTTTTCGCGGCCGGTTTGAATCCCGTAACGCTGGCGCGGCATGCTGCTGGCATCGTGGCTTTCGGGAGGGTTGGGATGTATCACGGCGAACGCTTCAATGCCTGGACGCACCTGGTCGGTGCTGCGCTGGCGTGTCTCGGCGCGATCTGGCTGCTGGTCCTCGCCGCGCTCGACGGCTCGCCGGTAAAGATCGTCAGCGTGGCGATCTACGGTCTGAGCCTGATCCTGCTGTATAGCATCTCGACGCTCTATCACAGCCTGCGCGGGCGGGCGAAGGTGGTCATGCGCAAGCTCGATCACCTGTCGATCTACCTCTTGATCGCCGGCAGCTACACGCCGTTCTGTCTGGTCACCCTGGCCGGCAGCTGGGGCTGGACGCTGTTCGGCATCGTCTGGGGCCTCGCGGTGATCGGCATGCTGCAGGAGATCAAGCCGCGCTCCGAAGCACGGGTGCTGTCACTGGTGATCTACGCGGTGATGGGCTGGATCGTGCTGGTGGCGGTCAAGCCGCTGTTCGCCGCCCTGGGTGGCGCCGGTTTCAGCTGGTTGCTGGCCGGCGGCATCTGCTACACGGTGGGCATCGTCTTTTTCGTCTTCGACGACCGCTTCCGGCACTGGCACGGCATCTGGCACATCTTCGTGATGGTCGGCAGCCTGCTGCACTTCATCGCCATTCTGTTCTACGTGCTCTGATCGGCCTCCAGCGCCGCCGCGCTGCCGAGCACCGCCTCCAGTTCGCGTGCAGCGGCACGCATTCGTGGCACGAACGCCAGCAGCTGCGCCATCGAACAGCGGATCACCGGCGCGTGGCTGAACAGGCAGGCCAGCAGTTCGCCGTCGGAGGCACGTACCGGCACCGCACAGGCGACCATGCCGTCGATGAACTCCTCGCAGTCGGTACCCAGCTGTTCCTCGCGTACGCGGGCCAGGTCATCGCGCAGCGCGCTGAGATCGGTAAGGGTGTTGCGCGCCATCCGTTGCAGCGGCAGGTGCGGCAGCACCCGTTCCAATTGCTCCGGCGGCAGCGAGGCCAGATAGAGCTTGCCGCTGGCGGTGCACCAGAGCGGCGTGTGGCTGCCGATCGGCAGGTTGATCTGCAGCGGCCAGTTGGTCTGCACCCGATCGAAATAGAGCATGTCCAGCCCGTCCGGAATCGCCAGCCCGCATGTCTCGCCGATGGCTTCGGAGAGCTGGCGCAGGATCGCCTGGCGCAGCGCCTTGTGCCGGCTGCTGCGCAGGATGTTCAGCGCCGCGACATGCAGGCGCTCGCCCGGCAGCAGCCCGCCGCGCAGGCCGAATTGCAGGAAGCCTTCCTTCTCCAGGGTCTGCACCAGCCGGTGCGCGCTGGCCTTGGGGATGTCCAGGCGCTCGGCCAGCGCGGTCGGGCTGAGCGGCTCCTTCGCCGCCGCCACCGCCTCGATGATTTCCAGCACGCGGGTGATGGAAGAGCCTTTCTCGCGGGGAGTGCTGCGCATCGTCTGCCTTGTCGTTCGATGAAGATGGACGCCCCACAGGGCGCCCGGGAGTGTAGCGACCGGCACCGCCAGTGCAACGGTACCGCGCGGGTTACTTCATGGTCGGCATGGCGAACTCGGCGCCGGCACGGATACCGGTGGGCCAGCGCCGGGTCACGGTCTTCATCCGGGTGAAGAAACGCACCCCATCCGGGCCGTGCATGTTCAGCGGGCCGAACACCGAGCGCTTCCAGCCGCCGAAGCAATGGAAGGCCATCGGCACCGGAATCGGCACGTTGACGCCAACCATGCCGACCTTGACGTTCTCCTCGAACTGCCGCGCGGTATCGCCGTCACGGGTGAAGATCGAAGTGCCGTTGCCGAACTCGTGGTCGTTGATCAGCTGCAGCGCCTCGTCGAACGACGCAACCCGCACCACGGCCAGCACCGGGCCGAAGATCTCCTCGCGGTAGATGCGCATGCTCGGCGTGACCCGGTCGAACAGCGTCGGGCCGACATAGAAGCCGTTCTCGTGGCCCTCGACCTTGATGCCGCGGCCGTCGCAGACCAGCGTTGCACCTTCCTCCACGCCCAGATCGATGTAGCCGCTGACCTTCTGCTGGTGCTCGCGGGTCACCAGCGGGCCCATGTGCGGCTCGGGCTCGACGCCCAGGCCCGGGCCGGTGCGCATCTGGCTGATTTCGCCTTTGAGCATTTCGACCAGCTTGTCAGCCACCTCGTCGCCGACGCACACCGCGACGGAAATCGCCATGCAGCGCTCGCCGGCAGAGCCGTAGGCCGCGCCCATCAGCGAGCTGACCACCTGCTGCGGATCGGCGTCGGGCATCACCACCATGTGGTTCTTCGCCCCGCCCAGCGCCTGGCAGCGCTTGCCGTGGGCCGAGGCGGTGGCATAGATGTATTCGGCGATGGGCGTCGAGCCGACGAAGCTGACCGATTGCACCCGCTCATCGGTGAGCAGCACGTCCACCGCCTCCTTGTCGCCGTTGACGATGTTCAGCACACCAGCCGGCAGCCCCGCCTCGGCCAGCAGTTCGCCGATCAGCATCGTCGCGCTGGGGTCCTTTTCCGAGGGCTTCAAGACGAAGGTGTTACCGCAGGCGATGGCCACCGGCAGCATCCACAGCGGCACCATGGCCGGGAAGTTGAACGGGGTGATCCCGGCGCAGACACCGAGCGGCTGCATCAGCGAATTCGAATCGATGTCGCGGCCGACGTTGGAAGAAAACTCGCCCTTGAGCAGATGCGGGATGCCGCAGGCGAACTCCACCACTTCCAGCCCGCGGGTCACTTCGCCCTGGGCGTCGGAAAACACCTTGCCATGCTCGCTGGTGATCAGCCGGGCGACGTCGTCGCGACGTTTTTCGAGCAGTTCCTTGAAACGGAACATGACCCGCGCGCGCACCAGCGGCGGCGTCTTCGACCAGCCATCGAAGGCGGCCTGGGCAGCGGCAATCGCTTCGCGGGTTTCGTCCGCCGAGGACAGCGAGACATACAGGCGCGGCTCGCCGGTGGCCGGGTTGTAGACGGTGGCATGGCGCTCGGAGCGGCCGGCGACGGCCTCGTTGTTGATCAGGTTGCCGAGGGTCTGCATGGCTTCACTCCTGGTTCCAGACGGTTTCGTAGAGGTCGATGATTTCCGCTTCCGTGGGCACGCGCGGGTTGTTGCCCGGCGAGCCGGAGGCCAGCGCCTGACGCGCCATGGTCGCGCGCAGCTCGAAGAAGCGTTCGCGGGCGATGCCGAATTGTTCCGGGCTCGGCACTTTCAGCTCCTGATTGATCGCCCGCAGCTCGGCGAGCAGCTTGTCGTTCGCCACCTCGACGCCGTCGGTCTGTGCGGCGACGCCCATGGCCCGCGCACAGTCGGCGTAGCGCTCGGGCGCCGCGGGAATCGAGAAAGCGGTGATCGCCGGCAGCAGCATGGCGTTGGACAGCCCGTGCGGCACGTGGAAGAAGGCACCGATCGGCCGGCTCATGCCGTGCACCAGCGCCACCGATGCGTTGGAGAAGGCGATTCCGGCCAGTGTCGCGCCGAGCATCATCGCTTCACGCGCGGCGCGGTCGTCCGGCTGGTGGAACGCTGTGCGCAGGTTCGGCGCCAAGAGGCGCATGGCTTCCAGCGCCTGAGAGTCGCTGTAGAGGCTGGCCTTGCGGCTGACATAGGCTTCGATGGCGTGGGTCAGCGCGTCGATGCCGGTGTCGGCGGTGACCCGCGGCGGCAGCGAGAGGGTCAGCTCGTAGTCGATCAGCGCGGCGATGGGCATGAAGCCGAGGCCCGCGCAGAGCATTTTCTCGTCGCTGGTCTCGTCGGTGATGATGGTGAAACGCGTCGCCTCCGAGCCGGTGCCGGCGGTGGTGGGGATGGCGATCAACGGCAGGCCGGCTTCGCTGACATCGCGCGGGAAGCGGTAGTCGCGCATCTCGCCGCCGAACTTGCCGAGGATGCCGATGGCCTTGGCCGAATCGATCGGGCTGCCGCCGCCGAGGGCGACGATGGAATCGAAATCGCCCTGGCGGACCATTTCTACTCCGGCGCGAATGGAGGCAGCGGTCGGTTCGGGCAGGGTATCAGCGAAGCACTGGCTGGCGATGCCGGCCTCTTCCAGCTGACCGGCGATGCGCGCGACATAGCCGAGCTCGACCATCATGCGGTCGGTGACGATCAGCGGGCGACTGCAGCCCAGTTCCTGCAACACGCGGGCGAGTTGCCCGCTGGCGCCAGCGCCGACTTCCATCAGGCGCGGCAGGACGATGCGGTGGCTCATGAGCATTCTCCGAGGTGGGCCGCCTGATGCATGGCGACTTCTTATTCTGAGACTTTATGTCTCACTATAGAGCCTGGAGAGTAGAAAGCGAATGGGTAGACGTCAATAAAAAACGAGACCGATGGTCTCGTTTTATTCGCTGCGCAGTGCGCGTGCTGATCAAACCGAACGTTGCCGATGCCGCTCCACTGCCATGGCCAGCCGCTCGGCCCGCACCTGCACTCGCTCGCGCGCCTGCGCGTCGTCCAGCCCTTGCAGATCGGCGTCGACATTGAGCAGCACGGCATCGACACAGGCGACCAGCAACAGGACGGCAGCCTCGACGTCGCACCGTAGCGCGGGGTCGACCAGCGGCACGGCACGCTCGGCTATGCCCAGCGCCTCGATACAGGCATGGGCGGTGGCCAGCGGTACGGCACAGGCCTGGCGCGCCGCCGAGGACGCCAAGCGCTCCTCGTGCTGATCCTTGAGCACCTCGCGGAACACCGCCACATCGTCGTCGGCAAAGGCACCAGGACGGCCGAGCAGTGCCCGCGCCTCGTCGAGCAACGCGCAACAGCGGTCATCGTCGCGCTGCCCGGCCGTGACCCGCAGCGCCTTGACGATCAGCGCTACGGCGAGGTCCGCGGTCACCGCCGCGACCGCGCCGCAGCCGGGCAGGGCGCGCTCGGCCACGGCATTGCGAAACTGCGCCAGGGGCAGTTGCCAGAGCCCCTGCCCCACACCAGGTCGGTCGGCGTCGGTCATCCCGCGTTGGCGCCTTGCCAGTGCAGCAGCACATCGAGCATGCGGTTGGAGAAGCCCCACTCGTTGTCGTACCAGGCCATCACCTTGACCAGCTCACCCTGCACGCGGGTCTGGCTGAGGTCGGCGACGCAGGAGGCGGGATAGCCGTTGAAGTCGCAGGACACCAGCGCCTCGTCGTTGCACTCCATCACACCGGCCGGCAGCTTCTGCGCACCGTCGCGCAGGATATGGTTGATCGCCTCGACGCTTGCCGGCGCGTTCTCGGCGATGAAGGTCAGGTCCACCAGCGAGACGTTCGGCGTCGGCACACGCACCGACAGCCCGTCCAGCCGCCCGGCCAGTTCCGGAAGCACCAGGCCGATGGCCTTGGCCGCACCGGTGGTGGACGGAATCATCGACAGCCCGGCGGCGCGGGCTCGATAGAGGTCCTTGTGGGCCTTGTCCAACAGGTTCTGGTCATTGGTATAGGAGTGCACGGTGTTGAGCAGCCCCTGGCGGATGCCGACCGCCTCGTGCAGCACCTTGGCCAGTGGTGCCAGGCAATTGGTGGTGCACGAGGCATTGGAGATCACCCGCTGGTCGGCCAGCAGCTGATGGTTCACGCCGTAGACCACGGTCAGGTCGCCGCCATCCAGCGGATGCGAGGCGAACACCCGGCCGGCACCGGCCTGCAGGTGCTGCTCGATGGCCGCGCGCTGCTTGAACTTGCCGGTGCACTCGAGCACCACATCGACGCCCAGCTCCTTCCACGGCAGTTGGGTGGCGTCGCGTTCGGCCAGCAGGCGGATGGACTGACCGCGCACCACCATCGAGTCGCCCTCGAGCGTCACCGGCTCGGGAAAACGACCGAAGGTCGAGTCGAAACGGGTCAGGTGCACCAGCGTGTTGTGTTCGCTGAGGTCGTTGATGGCGACCACCTGCACCTGATTCTGCAGTCCGCGCTCGAACAGCGCGCGCACCACGGCGCGACCGATACGCCCATACCCATTGATGGCAATACGCAGCATGGCAAATCTCCTCGGAGGGGTTGAAAGTCAGTCGTTAGCTTAGGCGCAGTATCCACCCTTGCGTTCTCCATGAGCCGACCGGGATCAAGGGAAGTGGCGAACCCGTGTCCCGCTTGCCAGTCGTATGGCTGACAAGGCGGCGTTGCCGAGCCGCCGCGACCTCAGACGAATCAGGGGGTACGCTGCATGAGCGAGACAAGGCGAACGCCGTGGTGGATGGGTGCGACCGTTTATCAGATCTACCCTCGATCCTTCGCTGACAGCAACGGCGACGGCATCGGCGACCTCCAGGGCGTACTGCGGCACCTCGACTACCTCAAGCGGCTGGGGGTCGATGCTCTGTGGCTATCGCCGATCTTCCGCTCGCCGATGGCCGATGCCGGCTACGACATCAGCGACTACTGCGACATCGACCCGCTGTTCGGCTCGCTGGCCGACATCGACCGGCTGATCGCAGAGGCCCATGCCCGCGATATTCGCGTGCTGCTGGACTTCGTGCCCAATCACACCTCGGACGAGCATCCCTGGTTCGTCGAGTCGCGCAGCTCGCGGGACAACCCCAAGCGCGACTGGTACATCTGGCGGGACCAGCCGAACAACTGGCGCGCTGCGCTGGGTGCCGGCAGCGCCTGGACCTGGGACGAGCACACCCAGCAGTACTACCTGCACCTGTTCCTGGCCAAGCAGCCGGACCTGAACTGGCGCAACCCCGAAGTGGTCGCGGCAATGCACGACGTGCTGCGCTTCTGGCTCGATCGCGGCATCGATGGCTTTCGCATCGACGTCATTCACTGCACCGGCAAGGATCCGAGCTTCGCCGACGATCCGCGCTGCCAGGCCGGTCAGCCGCTGTCGGACTTCAACGACCAGCCCTACAGCCACGAGGTGCTGCGCGGCCTGCGCAAGCTGGTCGACAGTTATCCCGGTGATCGCATGCTGGTCGGCGAGGTGAACATCCGCTCCACCGAGCGCGTGCTGCAGTACTACGGCGCCGGCGATGAGCTGCACCTGGCCTTCAACTTCAATCCGCTCGATGCGCCCTGGGACCCGGTGCTGTTTCGCACCTGCATCCGTGAGGTAGAGCACTGGCTGCAGCCGGCCGGCGCCTGGCCGACCTGGGTGCTGTCCAACCACGACAATGTGCGTCAGCGCAGCCGCTACCACGGCTCCGAGCGCGCCGCCCGCGCTGCCGCGGTACTGCTGCTGACGCTGCGCGGCACACCGTTCATCTACCAGGGCGAGGAACTGGGCCTGGAAGACGCACACATCGCCGACGAGGCGCGCATCGACCCGGGCGGCCGCGACGGCTGTCGTGCTCCCATTCCCTGGCTGGCCGAACCGCCCCATGACTGGAATGGCGCGTCACCCTGGCTGCCCTTTCCGCCCGATGCCGACGAGCTGGCCGCGGAACGGCAGGTCGGCGCGGCGAACTCGATGTTCGCCCTCTATCAGCGCCTGCTCGCAGCGCGCAAGGCCAGCCCGGCGCTGCTGCACGGCGACTTCGAGGAACTGCCCTCGCACCCCGAGGTGCTCGCCTACCGCCGGCAGCTGGGCGATGACCTGCGGCTGGTCTGCATCAATTTCGCCGAAGCGGCGCATGCCTGCCCGCAGAGTGGCGACTGGACGGTGGAAATCGCCAGCGACGGCCTCGGCGAAGGCGAGCCCTATGCCGGCACCCTGAACCCGGGCCAGGCACTCGTACTGCGCCCCACGGAGGCCTGACCATGCGCCCACTCTGGTACCGCAACGCGGTGATCTATCAGATCGACCCCTCGCTGTTCCGTGACAGCAACGGCGATGGCTGCGGCGATCTGCGCGGCATCACCGAGCGCCTCGACTACATTCGCGGCCTCGGCTGCACTGCCGTATGGCTGATGCCGTTCTATCAATCGCCATTCGACGACGCTGGTTACGACATCACTGACCATCTGCAGGTGGACAAACGCTTCGGCGATCTGGCCGACATCGTCGCTCTGTTGGAGAAAGCCGAAGAGCTGGGCCTGCACGTCATCATCGAGCTGGTAGTGCAGCACACGTCCATCCAGCACAAGTGGTTTCAGGAGGCGCGCCGTGACCGCGAGTCGCCCTACCGTGACTACTACATATGGGCCGACGAGCCCGACGACTTCATGGAGCCTATTTTCCCGACGGTCGAGGACAGCATCTGGACTTGGGACGAGGAAGCCGGCCAGTACTACCGCCATCTGTTCTACAAGCACGAGCCGGATCTTGACCTGACCAGCCCGAAGGTCATCCACGAGATCGAGCGGATCATGTCGTTCTGGCTGCGGCTGGGTGTCTCCGGTTTCCGCATCGACGCCGCGGTACACATGGTGCGTCAGGCAGGCGGCGGCGAACTGGAAAAGGGCTACTGGCTGCTCGAGCACATGCGCGATTTCGTGACCATGCGCCGGCCTGAGACCGTGCTGCTCGGCGAGATCGACACCGACCCGGAAAAGTACGTCGAATACTTCGGCGACGAGGCCGATCGCGTCACCCTGCTGCTGGACTTCTGGACCAACAACCACCTGTTCCTCGCACTGGCGCGCCAGCAGGCCGAGCCTTTGGTTCGCGCCCTGAACAGCCAACCGCTGCCACCGAGCCATTCGCAGTACGCGCTGTGGATTCGCAACCACGACGAGCTGAGCCTCGATCGGCTGGAAGAGGATGAGCGCAAAGAGGTGATGGACACCTTCGCCCCCGACGAGAACATGCGCGCCTACGATCGCGGCATTCGCCGGCGGCTTGCGCCGATGCTCGACGGCGACGAGCGACGCATCGCGGCCACTCATGCGTTGCTGTTCTCGCTGCCCGGCACGCCGATCATCCGCTACGGCGAGGAAATCGGCATGGGCGATGACCTCGACCGCCCCGAGCGACTGGCCGTACGCACGCCCATGCAGTGGTCCAACGAACCCAACGCCGGGTTCTCCTGTACCAAAGGTGAGCTGGCCGCACCGGTGATCGACGAAGGGCCCTTCTCGTACGAGAAGATCAACGTGTTCGCCCAGACCCTGCGCAGCGATTCGCTGATGGCGCGCACCGGCAACATGATCCGCACGCGCATCGGCCTGCGCGAGATCGGCATCGGCAAGCGCACAACGGTCGAGGTGAACGACCCCGCCGTCTTTGCTATCCGCCACGACAACGGCTCGACGGTGCTGATGCTGGTCAATCTTGCCGACAAGGAAACCACCGTCGAGATCACCGAAGACGACCTTCAGGACATGGTCGATGTGCTCGCCGACTGCGACTACGGGCAGCCGGAAGGCTCACCGCTGAAGATTCGCCTCGGGCCCTACGGCTATCGCTGGCTGCGGCGCAAGCAGCAACTGTTCGGATGAGGAGCGGCTGATGAATCTCGACGCAGCACAATGGCACGCCTGGCACGGCGCAACCTTTCCCGACGAAAGCTGGTACCGCGACGACGATGAACAGCTGTGTGCCATTGTCGGCGCCCCGCGGGTCGACCTGGTCTCGCGCGAGCGCTATGGCGATTTCATCCTGCAGTTCGAGTTCGCCCTACCGGTGGGCGGCAATTCCGGGGTCTTCTACCGCGTCGAAGAAAGCGCCGGCCTCGCCTGGCACAGCGGGCCGGAAATGCAGCTGCTGGATGATGCCGTTCACCCCGACGGCGAAGAACCAACCACCCGCAACGGTGCCCTGTATGGCCTGCTCGCGCCCGAACAGGAAACCCGGATCGAACCCGGTAGCTTCATGCACGCAGCGCTTGTCGTGCGCCAGGGTACGGTCGAGCACTGGCTGGGCAATCGTATGGTGCTGAGTTATCGCCTGGACGACCCGGCCCTGCACACGCTGATCGAGTCCAGCAAATTCGCCGACAAGCCGCTGTTCGCCAAGGCGCCAGCCGGGCATATCGTCCTGCAGCACCACGGCGAGGCGGTGCGCTTTCGCCGCCTGTCGATCGAAGCGCTGGGCTGAACGTCGGCCTTGGATCGGCACGCCGAATTGAGCGAGAATGCGCGGCTTTTCCAGGCTGCGAAACGCAGTGACGGCAGAAGCGCCACCGCGCCGAGCGTCAGGCAAGCCGCGGCCGCCCACGCTTGAGGTAGCGTTCGTGGAACAGCTGAAAGATAAGATTCGCAGTCATGGCATCGTGCTTTCCGACCGGGTTCTCAAGGTCGACGCGTTCCTCAATCACCAGATCGACCCGGTGCTGATGCAGGCCATCGGCCGAGAATTCGCTCGTCGCTTCCGCGATGACGGGATCACCAAGATCGTCACCATCGAGGCCTCGGGCATCGCACCGGCCGTGATGGCCGGCCTGGAGCTGGGCGTACCGGTGATCTTCGCCCGCAAGCATCAGTCGCTGACCCTGCATGACAACCTGCTCACCGCGACCGTCTATTCGTTCACCAAGCAGGTGGAAAGCACCATCGCTGTATCGACGCAGCACCTGTCTGCCAACGATCGCGTGCTGATCATCGACGACTTCCTGGCCAACGGCAAAGCCGCCAAGGGTCTGATCTCGATCATCAACCAGGCCGGTGCCAGCATCGCCGGTCTCGGCATCGTCATCGAGAAATCCTTCCAGACCGGTCGCAAGGAACTGGAAGAGGCTGGCTACCGCGTCGAGTCACTCGCCCGGGTCGCCTCGCTGGCCGACGGCGCGGTGCAGTTCATCGACTGAGCGCGACCGGCGCCGACTCATCGGCTGACCGGCGCGGCCTCCCCGCGCCAGAGCGTCACCAGTGCGCCCTGCGTGCCGGCCAGCGGATCGCTGACGGGCACGCCGACGCGGGCGATGCGTGCCCGCGAGGCATCATGGCTGGCCGCATCGGGGCGCTGCATGTCGTACTGCTGATCCAGCGGATAACCGGCTACCACCTGAAAATCCTCGCTGGCCTCCAGTGCGCAATGGCCAGTGCCGGCAGGCAATACCAGCGCATCGCCGGCACGCAGCTCGACTTCCTCGCCTTTCTCCCCGCCGAGCATCAGCCGCGCCCAGCCGCTGGCCACGCCGAGCACTTCGTGGGCGGTGGAATGGTAATGGTGGTAGTCGTAAACCGTTCCGCGCCAGGCGGAGGGCCACAGATGGCTGTCGAACAATCGCTCGAACGCCTCGGCCGGGCTCGGCCCCGCCAAGGGTAGCTGGCGATAGATCAGCACCGGGTGCGGGCTGTTGGGCGTGCGCCCGTCACTGCAGAGCTGCAGCTGTTCGGGATGCGGCGCGGTACTGGGCATGCGGGGCCTCCTGCTCGGGTCGATGACAGGCCGATCGGCCTATCGGTTTCGACTCGAGGCAGCCGCGCTTTGCTCCCTCCAAACGACAAAGCCGCCCGGAGGCGGCTTTGCTGATGACGCGGCGCTCGATCAGAGGCCGGACATGTGCTGGATGGCGGCCTTCAGCTCGTCATCGGAGCAGTCGCCACAGGTGCCCTTCGGCGGCATGGCGTTGATGCCGCTGATGGCGTGCTTGAGCAGGCCGTCCAGACCACCGGCAGCGTCGGCACGGGCGGACCAGGCGGCGCTGTCACCGGTCTTCGGTGCGTTCAACAGACCGGAGCCGTGGCAGGCAGTGCAGAACTTGCCATACACGTCGGAACCGCTGCGAGCTGCACCACCGGCGGCTGCGGCAGCACCGGCACCAGCGGCTGCGCACTCTTCACCTTGGATACATACTTCGCCCACCGGCTTGAGGCGCTCGGCGATTGCTTCGTCGGTCGCAGCCTGAGCGCTCATTGCCCACAGGGCCAATACGGCAGTCTGTGCTACCAGGATCTTCTTAATCAGGTTCACCTTACACCCTCATTATGGCTAGACACGCCCGCGGCCACGGTATCGCGAGCGGCGGTCAGTATAACGGCAAGCCATGCCAGCCGAAACAATACGAAAGGCCCGGCGTTTCTCCGCGACGCTTTGTCGCAGCGCAACTTTCGGATGAATCAAGGCCGATGCGGTTAAAAGTTCGCCGGCGTCGTCGCGCTGATCAACCGTGCCGGCGCGTCGTAAGGATTGCGGAAACGATGCGGCTTGCTGCTCTCGAAGTAGTAGCTATCGCCGCTCTCCAGCACGTACACCTGACCGTTCACGGTCAGCTCCAGACGGCCTTCGACCAGCATCCCCGCCTCCTCGCCCTGGTGCGAGAGCATGTCCATTCCGGTGTCGGAGCCCGGCGGATAGGTCTCGTCGAGAAAGGCGATGGCTCGTCCCGGATGCGCCTTGCCCACCAGTTTCATGCTCACTGCGCCGTCGGATATATCGATCAACTCGCCGGCCTTGTAGACCACCTGGGTGTCGCTGTCCTGCTCGAAGTCGGGGGAAAAGAACTCCACCAGCGACATGGGAATCCCACTCAGCACCTTCTTCAGCGAACTGATCGAGGGGCTGACGCTGTTCTTTTCGATCATGGAAATGGTGCTGTTGGTAACGCCGGCACGCTTGGCGAGTTCACGCTGGGACAGACCCTTGAGCTTGCGGATGGTTTGCAGTCGAACGCCAACGTCCAATACGGGAGCCCCCTTTCAAGAGCGAAGCGAAGAGGGGGCTATCATGGCAATGGCGTTCAGAATTTACAACACTGGCTCCGGACGAGCCGTCGCCCGACACGCGCGGCTCTCCCAAGGGTCAGAGGACCGGGCCGGCGAGATCCGGCATGGCAGCGACGACGGTGATCTCGACCCGCACATCCGGCGAATACATCAGGGCCTGAACAGTGGTCCGTGCCGGCGCCGTGCCCGGTGTGATCCATGCATCCCACACCTCGTTCATACCGGCGTAATCGGCGGCGATATCCTTCAGGTGAATGGTTGCCGAAAGCAGGCGCGTCTTGCTGGTACCCGCCTCGTCCAGCAAGCGCTCGATGCTCGACAGCGTTTCGCGGGTCTGCTCGCGGATATCACCGGTCAGGTCATCGGCCAGTTGCCCGGAGAGATACACCGCGCCGTTGTGGATCACCGCTTCGCTATAGCGGGTTTCAGTGTGCAGCCGCCGGATGGGCATGTTTACGGGTCTCCTTGTGCTTGCCGTAACGGAAGATATCCAGCCCCTCGGTGCTGATCTGCGGACGCTTGGACGCCAGCAGGTCAGCGAGCACACGGCCGGAGCCGCACGCCATGGTCCAACCAAGGGTGCCATGGCCAGTATTGAGGAACAGGTTGCGATAGGGTGTCGCGCCGATGATCGGTGTGCCATCTGGCGTGGCCGGTCGCAGGCCGGTCCAGAATACCGCGTCAGACGGATCGCCGCCCTGCGGATAGAGGTCGCCGACCACCATTTCCAGGGTTTCCCGCCGGCGCGGGTTGAGCGACAGATCGTGCCCGGCGATCTCCGCCATGCCACCGACACGGATGCGCTGATCGAAGCGGGTGATGGCGACCTTGTAGGTTTCATCGAGTACGGTCGACTGCGGTGCCATCGCCGGATCGCTTATCGGTACGGTCAGCGAATAGCCCTTGAGCGGGTACACCGGTGCACGAATGCCCAGTGGCTTGAGCATCTGCGGGCTGTAGCTGCCGAGCGCCAGCACGTAGCGATCAGCCGTCTCCAGTTTGCCGTCGATCCACACACCGGCCAGCCGGTCGCCGGCGTAGTCGAGGCGTTGAATATTCTGTTCGAAACGGAACTCGACACCGAGCGCCACGGCCATTTCCGCCAGGCGCGAGGTGAACATCTGGCAGTCGCCGGTCTGGTCATTGGGCAGCCGCAGCGCACCGCTGAGCTTGTGCGAAACCTTCCCCAGAGCCGGTTCGACCCGAGCAATGCCGGCGCGATCGAGCAGCTCGTAGGGCACCCCGGAGCGCTGCAGCACAGCGATGTCCTTGGCGGCGGCATCAAGCTGCGCCTGGGTGCGGAACAGCTGCGTGGTGCCGAGCTGACGACCTTCATAGGCGATCCCGGTTTCCGCGCGCAGCTCATCGAGGCAGTCACGGCTGTACTCGGACAGGCGCACCATGCGCTCCTTGTTTACCGCGTAGCGGGCCGCCGTGCAGTTGCGCAGCATCTGCGCCATCCACAGGTACTGGTCGACGTCACCGGTAAGCTTGATCGCCAGCGGCGCATGGCGCTGCAACAGCCACTTCATCGCCTTCAGCGGGACGCCAGGTGCCGCCCACGGCGAGGCATAGCCGGGCGAGACCTGCCCGGCATTGGCGAAGCTGGTCTCCATCGCCACCGCTGGCTGCCGGTCGACCACTACCACTTCGAAACCGGCCCGCGCCAGATAATAGGCGCTGGCAGTACCGACCACGCCGCTACCCAATACCAGTACACGCATTGCAGCCTCCCACCCGCTCGAACGGGCTTTTCCGGATCACTATTGAAACGGAGTATAGAAATGCTCAAGCAGTGTTATTCACCATATAAAAAGCTATCTTTGGCCGTTATTCACGCCATCGACGCTTTATTTGGAGGGCATATCCCTTGAGAACCCGGCATCAGACGCGCCGCGAACTGGACAAGATCGACCGCCACATCCTGCGCATCCTCCAAGCCGAAGGGCGCCTGCCCTTCACCGAGCTGGGCGAGCGCGTCGGCCTGTCGACCACGCCCTGCACCGAGCGCGTCCGGCGCCTGGAGCGCGAAGGCATCATCATGGGCTACTCGGCACGTCTGAACCCGCAGCATCTGAAGGCGGGGCTGCTGGTGTTCGTCGAGATCAGCCTGGCGTACAAGTCCGGCGACATCTTCGAGGAATTCCGCCGCGCCGTGCTCAAGCTGCCCCACGTGCTCGAATGCCACCTGGTGTCCGGTGACTTCGACTACCTGGTCAAGGCGCGGATTTCGGAGATGGCCTCCTACCGAAAGTTGCTCGGCGACATCCTGCTGAAGCTGCCGCACGTTCGCGAATCGAAGAGCTATATCGTGATGGAAGAGATCAAGGAATCCCTCGACCTACCGGTCCCGGACTAGAGCCGATGACGGCCATTTCTGCGGCCTCGTCGGGCAGCCTGCGAGGCACCGCTGGTCATGCCCGGCTTTGCTCCGCGGCCTCGCTCCGGTCTACCCTAGGCGCATGCAGACCTCTCATGACACCTTGATGAATCACCGCGCATCCGCGCCGAACGGCGCCGTACATGCACCCTCCTACTATGCCGCGAGCGTCAATCGCGAACTGGCCTTCGGGCCGTTGCAGGGCGAGCAGCGGGCCGACGTATGCGTCGTCGGCGGTGGGTTCTCCGGCCTCAACACGGCCATCGAACTGGCCGAGCGGGGCCTCAGCGTCATCCTGCTGGAAGCGCACCGAATCGGCTGGGGCGCCAGCGGGCGCAACGGCGGGCAACTGATCCGCGGCGTCGGCCATGACGTCGAGCAGTTCAGCAAGATCATCGGCGAAGAAGGCGTCGATGAACTCAAGCGCATGGGCTTCGAAGCCGTCGACATCGTCCGCCAGCGCATCGAGCGCTACGCCATCGACTGCGACCTGACCTGGGGCTATTGCGACCTGGCGACCAAGCCACGGCATCTGAAAGGCTTCGACGACGAGTACTCCGACCTGCTGCGCCTCGGCTATCCGCATCCTTTGCAGCGCGTGTCGCGTCCCAACCTGGTCACGGTGGTGGGCTCGCAGCGTTACCTCGGCGGCCTGCTGGACATGGGCTCGGGCCACCTGCACCCGCTGAATCTGGCACTCGGCGAGGCGGCGGCGGCGCAGTCGCTGGGCGTGCGGCTGTTCGAGCAGTCGGCGGTCGAGCGCATCGAGTATGGCCCGCAGGTCAAGGTGCATACGGCTCAGGGCGTGGTGCACGCGGACAACCTGGTGCTGGCCTGCAACGCCTACCTCAACGGCCTGCAACCGAAGCTCGCCGGCAAGGTGCTGCCGGCCGGCAGCTACATCATCGCCACCGAGCGGCTGCCCGAGCCGCTCTGCCGCGAGCTGTTGCCGCAGAACATGGCAGTCTGCGATCAGCGCGTGGCGCTCGACTACTTCCGTCTCAGCGCCGATGGCCGTCTGCTGTTCGGCGGCGCCTGTCACTATTCCGGCCGTGACCCACAGGACATCGCCGCCTACATGCAGCCGAAGATGCTCGAGGTATTTCCGCAGCTGGTCGGCATCGGCATCGACTATCAGTGGGGTGGGATGATCGGCATCGGCGCCAACCGGCTGCCGCAGATCGGTCGCCTGGCCGAACATCCCAACGTGTTCTACGCCCAGGCCTATTCCGGCCACGGGCTGAATGCCACGCACCTGGCCGGTCGCCTGCTTGCCGAGGCCATTGCCGGCCAGCAAAGCAGCGGCTTCGATCTGTTCGCCAAAGTGCCGCATCCGACCTTCCCCGGCGGACCGGCACTGCGCTCGCCACTGCTGGCGTTGGGCATGCTCTGGTATCGACTGAAGGACCGATTCTGAATTTTCGGACGAAGCGCAACGTCCAAGCATGAATGAAAGGATGCATGCCCGGAGAAACCTTGCGCACTTACCTGACGCTCCTGCTGCTACTGCTGCTGGCCGGTTGTGCCAGCCACCCCACGCCAACCGAGTCCTATTCCGTGGCTCCGGACGCGTCGCCGCTTGGCCGGCGCATCCAGCAGCTCGCCACCGAGCACGCGTACGGCCACTCGGGTTTTCGCCTGCTACCGGAGAGCACCGAAGCCTTCGCCGCACGCACCGAGATGATCCGCGCGGCGCAGGTCAGCCTCGATATCCAGTACTACATTGTCCATGACGGTCTCACCACACGTGCGCTGATCGACGAAGTGCTGCAAGCCGCCGACCGCGGCGTCCGCGTGCGGCTGCTGCTGGATGACACCACCAGCCATGGCGAGGACTACCGCATCGGCACTCTGGCCGCGCACCCCAACATTCAGATCCGCGTCTTCAACCCGCTTCACCTCGGCCGCAGCAACGCCATCACCCGATCCATGGGACGCCTATTGCACCTTTCGCTGCAGCATCGGCGCATGCACAACAAGCTGATGCTGGTCGATGGCAGCCTGGCCGTCGTCGGCGGACGCAACCTCGGCGACGAGTACTTCGAGGCCGACCAGGCGATGAACTTCACCGACATTGATCTGCTTGGCGCCGGTCCGGTCGCCGAGCAGCTGGGCAAGAGTTTCGACCGCTACTGGAACAACCAGCTGAGCGTGCCTATCCAGCATTTTCTCTGGTGGCAACCGAAACCGCGTCAGCTGGACACGGCGCGCCAGCAGCTGAGCGACTATCTGCAGCAGGCCAAACAGGAAAACAGCGAGCAGTACCAGCGCCTGATGCAGTACAAGCAGCGCCCGCAATTGCAGCAGTGGCTGGACGAACTGATCTGGGCACCGGGCCGGGCGATGTGGGACGCGCCGGAAAAACTGCTTGCCGAAGGCGTACCGGCGGCATCGCTGCTGCTGACCACGCAACTTGCACCGACCATGCAGGCCGTGAGCAGCGAGCTGACACTGGTTTCGGCCTACTTCGTGCCGACCGACAGCGGCGTGGAGTACCTGGCCGATCGCACCAGCGTGGGCGTGACGGTGCGCATTCTTACCAACTCTCTGGAGGCCACCGACGTGCCGGCCGTGCATGGCGGCTATGCACCCTACCGCGAGGCCATGCTGGAGCTCGGCGTGCGCCTGTTCGAACTGCGCCGGCAGCCGGAGCAGGAGGCTTCCTACAGCTTTCTCGGGGAGTCGGAATCCAGCCTGCATAGCAAGGCGGCGGTATTCGACCAGCAGAAGGTGTTCATCGGCTCGCTGAATCTCGATCCGCGCTCGGTGCTGTGGAACACCGAGGTGGGGATTCTGGTGGAAAGCCACGAACTGGCCCGCGAGGTCCACCGCCTCACGCTGGAGGGTATGTCGCCGGCACTGAGCTACGAAGTTCGCCTGGTGGAGCGCGACGGCCGCAAGCAGCTCACGTGGATCGCAGAGGATGGCGGCCGTCTGCGCACTATCGAAAAGGAGCCAGGCGGGCTGTGGCGACGCTTTAACGCCTGGTTCGCCGACGTCATCGGCCTGGAGAAGATGCTTTAGCGGCCTGTTTGGTAAGCTCGGCGCCCATGGCCCGATACCGCGTTGCTGCTCCTTGCCACAGGCCCGCTATGACTCGTCGCAGCGCCTTGCCCCGGAGCGATGTTCAGCCGAACTTGCCTCAACCAACTCACCGCACAGGCCACTAGGTTCGCAACAAGCTGCCGCACGATGTCGTCCGTTTGGCTACAAGCCGTCACAAATCATTCTTTGGGGTGATACCACTCGGCCAGCAGTCCGTTAGGCTCCAGCGTGCTGCTGCCATGCACGCATAGCTTCTATAAAAATAAAAAGGAGCACGACAATGGACCGTTTAACTCGCTTCTGGCTATTGCTGATACTCGTAATGCTGCCCGGCTTTACCGAGGCGGCCCCGCCCGAAACCATCTCTGCGCTGCAGAACTTGCAGATCCACGCCAATCGCGCGACCAGCAGCCTGCTGCTCTACCGCGGCGAAGGCTTTCAGAAGGCGCACCTGTTGCGTCTGGAAGACGACATCCGCGCACTGAACGCAGCCCTACTCAATGTCGCCAATCCCACCAGCGCCCTGCGCGAAAGTCACCAGGCGCTTCAGGCTCGGCTGCGCGAAGGCGCCGGCTTCGGCTACGAAGAGGACGACATGCCCTGGGGCTGGCCGCTGGAGATGAGCAAGGCCCTGCGCGACTTCCTCACCGCCGTTCGCGCGCAGCAAGGGGCGGACGCTCAGGCCGAACTGCCAGCCAAGGTTGAATACCTGGCCGTTCAATACCTCAGCCGTGCCTACATCGGCTCGTTCGAGATCGCCCGCGAACAGCCGGACACCTATCTCGGGCAGGACGAGCGCCACCTGGTGCCGGCGATCGACGCTCAGCTGGCCGAACTGGATGGCAAGCGCGATCCCGCGCTGGCCAAACTCAAGACCCGCTGGGATTTCCTCAAGGTGGCGCTGGAAGACATGAACAGCGGCAGCAACAACTTCACCACCGCCTCAGGCCGGCCCTTCGCGCCAATCATGGTTGACCGCCATGCGCGCAGCCTCAGCGATCAGTGGATGGCGGCCAAGCCCTAACTCAGCCGTGGGCGGCTGAGTCGCGCAGACGCACAGGACCGACCCGCGCCTCGATGGCGAGGCGCAGCGGCTCGCGCAGACCGAGCATGAAACCAAGCTCGGCAGCGACGAACAAAGGCCCGATGATCAGCCCGGTGAGATCGTCGACGAACGCCGGCTTGCGACCCTCGAAGTAGTGCCCGATGAACTGGATGATCCAGCCGAGCACGAACAATCCCGCGCCAACGCCCAGCCACAGCGCCATCGTTGTGCCGGCCAGAACTGCGCCCAGCCATACGCAGAGCAGCAGCACGGCGCTCATCAGCAAGCCGTAACGCAGATCCAGACGAAGGTAGAAAACCGCAGCGGCGAGCGACACCAGTACCGCCGGGCTTAGCCACAACCCGGCCCATTCGATGCCCGGCCGCGACAGGAGGATCGCCACCGCCAGCACGATCAGCGGAATGCCGATGAAATGGGTCAGGAGGTTGCGTGGATCGCGATGATAGGCTGCGTACTGTGCCAAATGATCGGTGAGGGTCTTCATTGGCGGCATCTCCGGAAGTCGCGTCTCACCAAGCTTAGTCGGTCGCAGCGACCGGAGCGCCGCCGGACACAGGGCGATCGCGCCAACATCGGTGGTTGCCGGGCTATTGCTCGGGGCGATAGCCCAGGCGCAGACCACCCCAGTGACGCCCACCGACCATGATCGGCACGGACAGGTCGTGCATCAGCTCCCCGGTATCGCGACTGTAGGTCTGCAACAGCAGGCGGCGCTGATGACTGCCGCAGCGCCCGCCGGTGCGGTCGTTGAACAGGCGCTTGCTACGGCTCTTGACCCGATCGATCTCCGGGTTGCCCACCGGCGGCTGGCTGAACGCGCGGTTGTGGGTCGGCACGTAGCCCTCCGGCGTCGTGGCGATGGCGTAGACCAATGCAGCATGCTTCTGCAGCACCGGCTCCTGAATCGCCGGCAAGACCTCGTCGGCATAGCGGTCGAAGCGGGTCTGATACTTCACCGGATCGGTATTGGCCTGCGCCCGGTAATTGCGGTCGAACAGGTCATCGAGACTGACGCGCCCGGCCTGGATATCGGCCTCGAAACGCGCGCTGATGGCCGCAGCCCCCTGACGCGCCAGGTCGAACATGGTCTGGTGATAATCGTCGAGCTGGACCTCGGCCAGTTGCTCGCTGGCGCTTTCGGCCTGGGCCACCAGGCGTTCCGCCGCCAGCTCGAGCTGGCGGGTCTGCTCCTCGCTGTCCAGGGCATCAGTACGCAGCTGATCGAGGGCGACGAATTGTCCGGTCAGGCGCTGATGGTTGTCGGCGGTGCCGGTGGTGATCTGCTCGACCTGGCTTTCAACGCTGCCGGCCAGTTCGGCGATGCCGCTGAGCTGCTCACCCGTGGTGGCGATCTGCTCGGCCGCGGCGTCCAGCTCGTTGCCCTGGCGCTGGATATAGCTGACCACTGCTTCGCTTTGCTCGCGGATGTCGGCCACCATGCGACCGACCTCCTCGGTAGCGCTGGAGGTGCGCGCCGCCAGACTGCGTACTTCGTCGGCGACCACGGCAAAGCCGCGGCCGGCCTCACCGGCACGGGCGGCCTCGATGGCTGCGTTGAGAGCTAGCAGGTTGGTCTGGCTGGCGATGGACTGGATCACGTCGGTAATGCGGCGGATTTCCTCCGTCCGCGCCGAAAGCCCGTCAATCAGCTCGCGGCTGGCGTGGGTCTGAGCACTCAGCTGTTGCATGCGTTCGATGGCGCGCTGCAGTTCGGCTTGTCCGGTATCGCTGCGCTCGCGCACCGCTTGCGCGGCATCCAGTGTGTGGCGGGCCCGCTCGGCGCTGTCCTGCTCGGTGGCGGCGATAGCCTGGGCACCGTTGGCAATTTCGCTGACAGCCTGCAGCTGCGACTTCAGGCGGATCGCCAGCTGCTCGGCGCTGAAGGCGACCTGGGCAGCAGACAGGGCGTTGTGGCAGGTACTGCGCGAGAGATTCTTGGTCAGCTCGGCGAAGCTCTGCGGCGCCCCGTCGGCAGGCGGGGGGCCGCCGGCCACCACACCCCCCGAGGGGAACCAGGGCCAAAGCGCCGCCACCATCAGCAGCGCACCGGTCACAAGCAGGGGCGGTGCCAGCCAGTAATGCACAAGCAGCAGACCGATGATCAGCACGGCATGGAACACTGCGGCCTTGGGGTGGCGGTTGGCGGGGCTCATGGTCGGCCTCTTGTTCTTGTCGGATCGATCCGACGTTGTACGCATACCCTCCAATAAAGAACAGTAGTGCCTTAGTAGCAACGTGCCGTCATCGGAGGCTCACCCCAGTCTTAACGGCCGCCGCCGCACAAACTGAAGCGATCCACCTCCATCTCGAGTCACCGTCGGTCGTCAGCCGGCGACCGGACGATCAGGCGCGGTCAGCGGCAGGCACAACCGCACGCGCCGGCGCAACCAGGGACTGGGGCGATAACGTGCCTCGCCGCCATAGCAACCCTGCATCGCCTCAAGGATGGCGAGAATTCGCCCCGCACCGTAATGCTCGGCAAAGCCCAGCGGCCCTTTCGGATAGCCCAGCGCCAGGGTGATTGCGCGGTCGAGTATCTGCGGGTCGGCAATGCCCTTCTGCGCGATCTCGCAACCGAGATTGACGATGCTCGCCACCACCCGCTGACTGACGAAACCGGGCGAGTCGTTGATCACCTCCACCGGCACGCCATCGTGACTCAGGGCCTGTTGCGCCTGTGCTTCGAGCGCGGGGTCGAGCGCCGGTTGGCGCATCAGTACCCGGCGCCGATCGAAGTCAGCGAACAGGTCGAAGGCGATACTGCGGGTGGCGGGCAGATCAAGCCTGGCGATCATCGTGCTGGCATCCTCGCCCAGCGGGGTGATCAGGCAGATGGCGCGCTCAGACGGCGCCTCACCGGTTTCCAGCTGGGTACCGGCCTCGCGTAACAACGCCGCCAGCCGGCCACGCAATTCGGCATCCTGACTGTCCAGCCAGAACGGGCGCTCGACGACTATCGGCCGCCATTGCGGCTCCGGCGTGCGGATCTGCTGGCCGTTCTCGTAGCGGTAGTAACCCTGTCCGGTCTTGCGTCCGAGCAACCCCGCGGCGACCCGCTGCGCCGCCTGGTAGGACGGTGTATAGCGCGGGTCCTGATAGAACTGCTGATACACCGACTCCATCACCGCATGGGAAATATCCAGCCCGGTGAGATCGAACAGCTCGAACGGCCCCATGCGAAAGCCCGGGCCGTCGCGCAGGATGCGGTCGATCTGCGCGGCATCGGCGATACCCTCGGCAAGGATGCGCTGCGCCTCGGTGCTGTAGGCGCGACCGGCGTGGTTGACCAGAAAGCCGGGAGTATCCGGCGTGATTGCCGGAAAATGCCCAGCCTCTTCGGCCAGTTTGACCAGCCGCTCGATGACCTGCGGATCGCTGCGCTCACCGCGCACCACTTCCACCAGCTTCATCAACGGCACCGGGTTGAAGAAGTGAAAACCCGCCACCCGCTCTGGATGCTGGCAGGCAGCAGCGATGCGTGTGACGGAAAGCGATGAGGTGTTGGTCGCCAGCACCGTGTCCTCGGCGAGCAAGGACTCCAGCTCGATGAACAACGCCTGCTTGGCCTCGAGATTCTCGACAATCGCCTCGATCACCAGATCGCAGCCGGACAGATCGGCCAGCGCAGGCGCCGCCTGCATTCGGGCCAGCGTGGCGTCCAGTTCGGCGACGCTCAGCCGCCCCTTGGCCACGCCGCGTTCTAGCAGCTCGCGATTGAAGCGCAGCGCCTCGCTGATCGACGCGCTGCGTGCATCGTGCAACCAGACCTGCTTGCCGGCGCTGGCGAACAACTGCGCGATCCCGCGGCCCATGGCGCCCGCGCCGACGATGCCGATACGCTCAAACATGCAAACCTCCTAACGAGCAATGCGATATTCCGCAGTGCGGAACAAGATTCCATCGAATTGACCATGAGCGTAAAGACTGCCAATCTCCAGCGCAAGTCAGCCGCCGAACCCGCTCGCTCATGTCCGATCAGCCCTATCCAGCCGCCACACTGCAACAGGTCGAAAGCTCGTTGACCGGCTTCTTCCAGGACCTCGGTTGCCAGCTCAAGGAGTACGGCCCGGAGCGCGCGGTGGTCGAACTGCTGCTGTTGCCGCGCCACCTGAACAACGCCAGCAACCTGCACGGCGGCGTCACGGCGACCCTGCTGGACGTGGCGATGGGCCTCTGCGGGACCTGGGTGGAACAGCCGGAACAGCGCCGCGTGGCGACCACGCTGTCGATGAACGTCAACTTCAGCGCACCGGCTCCAGTCGGCAGCCGCATCCGTGCTGTCGCTGTCTGCCGCTCCGCGGGGCACAAGGTGTTCATGGCCAGCTGCGACCTGCTGGACGAAAAGGACCACTTGCTGGCCTTCGGCGAAGGCGTATACAAGCGCGGCAAGCTGCGCAGCGAGCTGCCCTGAGCGATGCTTGCCCTGCTCCCGCTGGCGCTCGTCTGCGAGCTATTCGCGCTGGTAACGCGCCTGCAGTTGCCGAGCGTGATCAGTGGTGCGCTGCTGGTGCTTTTCTTCGCCTGGCACTGGCGCTCGCTGATGCCCTATCCGCGCCGGCTCGGGCTGGTCACGCTGGGGCTGTTCGCCTACTGGGCACTGCTCCGTGACCCCGACTGGCAGCAGACCCAGCGGATGCTCGGCGCCGCGGCGTACTACGGCGCGTTCATAGGCGCGCTCGGGCTTGCCCATTGCGCGGTCAAGCGGATGCCGCAGCTCGGCGAGCTGCATCGGCTCTTACTGCGGCTACCCCGTACCAGCCTCTATCCAAGCTACCTGTTCAGCACCTTTGCGATCAGCTCGGTGCTGAGTTTCGGCATGCTCAATCTGGTCTGCGGTTCACTGGAACGTTATCTGGATCGGCAGTCGCATAGCCCGAGCCAGCGCCGCGAGGGCGCCAGGGGCGTGATGGTGACAGCCCTGCGCGGCTTCGCTCTGGTGCCCTTGCTGGCACCGACCAGCGTGGCGGTGGCGATCCTCACCCGCGAGTTGCCGGGACTGAGCTGGAGCGCCCTGCTGCCATTCGGCTTGGTCTGCGGGGCAATCCTGCTTTTGGTGGGCTGGCAGATGGAAAACCATCGTCTGCGGCAGTTGCGGGAGACCACTGCCCCGGCAAGTGGCTCGAGCGCTACCGGGTCGGCAAAGGGGCTGCGCAACCTGCTATACGGCAGCTTGCTCGGCATCCTGCTGATCGCGCTGCTGGCCAGCCTGACCCCACTGTCGGCGACCCAGGCCGCCATGCTGCTGGTTCCGCTCGCAGTGGTCGGGCTGCTGCTGTATCAGGGTGGATCGCCGACAACCGCCTATGCCGAAGTACGCGACACCCTGGCCGGCATGCGCAACGAAACCTTCATCTTCGCCTGCTCGGCACTGCTTGGCGGACTTACGGCCGTGCTGATCCCGGTCGAACGACTCGCCAGCCACTTCAGCAGCACGCCGCTGGCGCTGTTCGGTCTTGGCAGTGCCGGCATGCTGGCGATCATCGCCCTGGCCCTGCTCGGTGTCGCGCCAATCATCTCCCTGAGCCTGTGCGCCGCACTGCTCGCGCAGCTGGCCGAACACGGCGTGGCGATCATGCAGCCGGCGGTGGCGCTGCTGATCGGCTTTTCGCTGGCCATGCTGCTGTCGCCCTATGGCCCCTCGGCACTGATGCTGGCGCGCCACGCGCAATTATCGCCGTGGCGCATCGCCTTCGGCTGGAACGGCCGTTTCGTGCTGTTGGTGCTCGGCCCACTGCTGCTGGTGCCGCTGCTGGCGTAGCGCTCACATCCAGCCGTATTCGGCCATCGACAGGGGCTCGCCGTCACCGACGATGAAGTGATCGAGCACCCGCACATCGATCAGCGCCAACGCCTCTTTCAGCCTCAGGGTCAGCTGACGATCCGCCTGGCTCGGCTCGGCCACGCCCGATGGATGGTTGTGCGTGAGGATGACCGCCGCCGCATTCTGCGCAAGGGCACGTTTAACCACTTGCCGCGGGTAGACGCTGGCGCCATCGATGGTGCCGTGGAACAACACCTCGAAGGCCAGCACGCGATGCTTGGAGTCGAGAAACAGGCAGCCGAACAGTTCGTGCGGCTCATGCCGCAGCCGCGCCTTGAGGTAGTCGCGTACCGCCTGCGGCGACTCCAGTGCCGAATCGCGGCGCAGCCGCTCGGCCAGATGCCGGCGGCCCATCTCCAGCACCGCCTGCAGCTGGGCAAATTTCGCCGGCCCCAGGCCCAGATGCGCGCTGAACTGATCGAGCTCCGCCTCCAGCAGCGCGCGCAGGCTGCCGAACTCGGCGAGCAGTTGCCGCGCCAGATCCACCGCGCTTTTGCCGGCAACCCCGGTGCGCAGGAATATCGCCAGCAATTCGGCATCGGAAAGCGCGGCAGCGCCCTGTTCGAGTAGCTTTTCCCGCGGCCGCTCCGCCGCCGGCCAGTCACGTATGCTCATGTCCTCTCCCTGTCGAGCAAGCCCACTTTTCCGCTGTGGGCGCTGTGCTATCTTAGCCCGTCATTTTTCCGGGGTATCGGGCGTGTTCTGACCTGGTTCTCACTCCGGAGAGTCCCTACGAGATTACAAGGCAGGCCTATGCAGCGGCTGTATCGTAAACGCATCGTCCTGGGCGTCGGCGGCGGCATCGCCGCCTACAAGAGCGCCGAACTGGTCCGCCGCCTGCGCGACCATGGCGCCGAAGTCCGGGTGGTGATGACCCAGGGCGGGCGCGAGTTCATCACCCCCCTCACCCTGCAGGCGCTCTCCGGCCATCCCGTCCACCTGGACCTGCTCGACCCCGCGGCGGAAGCGGCCATGGGACACATCGAACTGGCTCGCTGGGCAGACCTCGTGCTGATCGCGCCGGCCACCGCCGACCTCATGGCCCGCCTTGCTCAGGGCGTCGCCAATGATCTGCTGACCACCGTGGTGCTGGCGACCAACGCCCCGGTCGCGCTGGCACCGGCCATGAACCAGGCCATGTGGGCCGACCCCGCTACCCAGGCCAATCGTGAGCAGTTGCTGGCACGTGGCATTCGCCTCTTCGGACCCGGCTCCGGCAGCCAGGCCTGCGGGGACATCGGCATGGGGCGCATGCTCGAAGCCGAGGAGCTGGCGCGCGCCGCCGCCGACTGCTTCGAGACCGGCATGCTGACCGGCAAGCATCTGCTGATCACCGCCGGCCCCACCCAGGAAAACATCGACCCGGTGCGCTACATCACCAACCACAGCTCGGGAAAGATGGGTTTCGCCCTCGCCGAGGCCGCTGCCGAAGCCGGCGCGCGGGTCACCCTGGTGACCGGCCCGGTGTTCCTGCCCACTCCCGATCGTGTGCAGCGCATCGACGTCGTCAGTGCCCGTGACATGCTCGCGGCCTGCGAAGCGGCGATGCCCTGCGACATCCTCATCGCCGCGGCAGCCGTCGCCGATTACCGTCCGGAAGTGGTGGCACCCCATAAACTGAAGAAAGACCCCAGCACTGGCGATGGCCTGCTGCTGCAGATGGTGCGCAACCCGGACATCCTCGCCACCCTCGCAGGCCGTGCGGATCGCCCGTTCTGCGTCGGCTTCGCCGCGGAGACCGAGAATCTTCTCGAATATGCCACCCGCAAGCTGCGCGACAAGAACCTCGACCTGATCGTCGCCAACGACGTAGCCAACCCCAGCATCGGCTTCAACAGCGAAGACAACGCGGTCAGCGTGATCGACCGCCAACAGCACGAAACCCGCTTCGGCCAAGCCAGCAAGGGGCATATTGCCCGTGCGCTGGTGGCCTTCATCGCCGAGCGCTACAAAGAGTCCTGACATGCACGCACTCCAAGCCAAGATCCTCGACCCGCGCCTCGGTCGGGACTTCCCACTGCCCGAATACGCCACACCCGGCTCGGCCGGTCTCGACCTGCGCGCCATGCTGCAGCAGGACACCGTCCTGGAACCCGGCCAGACCCTGCTGATCCCCACCGGCCTGGCCATCCACATCGCCGACCCGACCCTGGCCGCGCTGGTCCTGCCGCGTTCGGGCCTCGGCCACAAGCACGGCATCGTGCTCGGCAACCTGGTCGGGCTGATCGACTCGGACTACCAGGGTGAGCTGATGGTGTCCTGCTGGAACCGCGGCCAGAGCGCATTCACCATCGCCGTCGGCGAGCGCATCGCGCAGCTGATGCTGGTGCCGGTGGTGCAGGCGCGTTTCGAACTGGTCGACAGCTTCGACAGCAGTGATCGCGGCGCCGGCGGATTCGGTCACTCCGGCAGCCACTGAGCGATACCCCCGCTACTTCTTTCAGGATGATCCGAGGAGCTTCATGGCACTCTTCAAGCGCACCGCCAAGGATTCAGGCGTACTGAACCCGGCCGAGACCCGCAGCAAGCGCAGCGGCATCAACATCAAACCCTTGCTCGGCGGCCTGGCGAGCAGCCTGATCGGCCTCGGCGCAGCGGCAGCGCTGCTCTGGCTGGGCCTGCAGAATGCCGAGCAGGAGCAACGGACGCAGCTGGCCAGCGCCTGGGGCCAGAGCCAGGCCAGCGCGCTGCAGCAAGCGCTGCGTCAGCTGCAGGGCGATACCCAGGCGGTGACGGAGCGACTGATGCTGGTCGAAGCGCTGCGTGGCGACGGTGAGCGTCGACGCGATGCCGAGCAGCGCCTGCTGGACCTGCCCGGCGTGGTCGACGCGCATCTGAATGTCCGCGGCCGCGCCGTACCCGACACCAGCCGCCCGGGACCGCTGAACTTCGCCGCGCTCGATCTGCTGCAGCGTGCGGAAGCCGGCCAGGCGCCCGCCCCCGAAGCGTACAAGGTCGACAACCGCTGGCTGCTGTACAGCGCCGTCGCCCTGCGCGGCGAAGGTCAGCAGGCGATTCGCGGCACGCTGCTGCTGGTGACTGACCTCGAACGCCTCCTCGCCGGCCTCCCGACGCTGCCCGCCGGCGCCGGGCAACTGCGGTTGAGCCAGCAGTTCGCCGGCGCACCGGAGCAAGTGCTGCTGCAGCGCGGCACCCCGGGCAATGACACAGCCCTGACACTGCCCAGCGGCAATTCCAACTGGAGGCTGAGCTACGTTCCGGGCAGCGAAGCCGCGCCGGCCATGCTGACGCCCCTGCACCTGATCGCCGCGGCGCTGCTGGCACTGGCCGGCGTACTGATCGGCCTGCAACTGGTGCTCGGCAGCCAGCAACGCAAGCTGCGCGAAGACGTCCTGCGGATCAGTCGCCTGCTGCAGGAACTCTCCACGGGCAAGACCATCCAAATACCGGCCTTGAGCCTGCCGGTCCTCGACGCACTGGCCAGGAACATGGTCCGACTGCCCGTCCGCCCCGCCGGATCGGCTCCGACTCAGGCACCTGCCGCGGCCCCCGCCGTACGGCCCGCCAAACCTACCGAGTACGTCGCTCCGCCCCTGCCGGAGACCGATATTCTCGACATCGACATTCTCGACGAGGACCAGGACATCTTCGGCCTCGACACCAAGGAGCGAGAAACCGCAATGAGCAGCGCCAAAGCCCCGAACTTGCCCGCCAGTATCTTCCGCGCCTACGACATCCGTGGCGTTGTCGGCGACAGCCTGACCACCGAAACCGCGTACTGGGTCGGCCGCGCCATCGGGTCCGAGAGCCTCGCCAAGGGTGAACCCAACGTTTCCGTCGGCCGCGACGGTCGCCTGTCCGGCCCGGAGCTGGTCCAGCACCTGATCCAGGGCCTGCTCGACAGCGGCTGCGACGTCAGCGACATCGGCATGGTGCCGACGCCGGTGCTCTACTACTCGGCCAACATCCTCGCCGGCAAGTCCGGGGTGATGCTCACCGGTAGCCACAACCCGCCGGACTACAACGGCTTCAAGATCGTCATCGCCGGAGACACCCTGGCCAACGAGCAGATCCAGGTGCTGCGCAAGCGGATCGAGACCAACGACCTGTCCAGCGGTGTCGGCAAGGTCGAACAGGTCGATGTACTGGAGCGTTACTTCGAGCAGATCCGCAGCGACATCGCCATGGCCAAGCCGATGAAGGTGGTGGTCGACTGCGGCAACGGTGTGGCCGGCGTCATCGCGCCCAAGCTGATCGAGGCCCTGGGATGCACGGTGATCCCGCTGTACTGCGAGGTCGACGGCAACTTCCCCAATCACCACCCCGATCCCGGCAAGCCGGAAAACCTGGTCGACCTGATCGCCAAGGTGAAATCCGAGAAGGCTGATCTTGGCCTGGCCTTCGACGGCGACGGCGATCGCGTCGGCGTGGTAACCAACGCCGGCACCATGATCTACCCGGACCGCCTGCTGATGCTGTTCGCCAAGGACGTGGTTTCGCGCAATCCAGGCGCCGACATCATCTTCGACGTCAAATGCACCCGCCGCCTGACCCCGCTGATCAGCGGCTATGGCGGCCGCCCGGTGATGTGGAAGACCGGCCATTCGCTGATCAAGAAGAAGATGAAGGAATCCGGCGCGCTGCTGGCCGGCGAGATGAGCGGCCACATCTTCTTCAAGGAACGCTGGTTCGGCTTCGACGACGGCATCTACAGTGCTGCACGCCTGCTGGAGATCCTCAGTCAGGACAAGCGTGACGCCGAACAGGTGTTTGCCGCCTTCCCCTGCGATATCTCGACGCCGGAGATCAACATCACGGTGACAGAGGAAAGCAAATTCACCATCATGGACGCCCTGCAACGCGACGCCAAATGGGGCGAAGCCAACCTGATCACCCTCGACGGTGTGCGGGTCGACTATCCCAAGGGCTGGGGCCTGATCCGCGCCTCCAACACCACCCCGGTGCTGGTACTGCGCTTCGAGGCCGACAGCGAAGAAGAGCTCAGCCGCATCCAGGACGTCTTCCGCGGCCAGCTGCTCAGCGTTGCACCCGACCTCAAACTGCCGTTCTGATTTTGCGGAGTCCTGCATGACCCTCAGCCGTGAAGCTGCCACCCAATTCGCCAAGGTCCTGTCCGAAGCGCTGCCCTACATCCGCCGATTCGTCGGCAAGACGCTGGTCATCAAGTACGGCGGCAACGCGATGGAGAGCGAGGAGCTGAAGACCGGCTTCGCCCGCGACATCGTGCTGATGAAGGCGGTGGGCATCAACCCGGTGGTGGTGCACGGCGGCGGCCCGCAGATCGGCGATCTGCTCAAGCGCCTGAACATCGAAAGCCACTTCATCGACGGCATGCGGGTCACCGACAGCCAGACCATGGATGTGGTGGAGATGGTCCTCGGCGGCCAGGTCAACAAGAGCATCGTCAGCCTGATCAACCAGCATGGCGGCAGCGCCATTGGTCTGACCGGCAAGGATGCCGGCCTGATCCGCGCCAGGAAGCTCAAGGCGACCCGTCAAACGCCGGAGATGACCAAGCCGGAAATCATCGACATCGGCCATGTGGGCGAGGTCACCGGCGTCAACGCCGAGCTGCTGGAAATGCTGGTGCAGGGCAACTTCATCCCGGTAATCGCGCCGATCGGCGTGGGCGAGAACGGCGAGTCGTACAACATCAACGCCGATCTGGTCGCCGGCAAGGTGGCAGAGGCGTTGAAGGCCGAAAAGCTCATGCTGCTGACCAACATCGCCGGCCTGATGGACAAGCAGGGCAACGTGCTGACCGGGCTGTCCACCGCTCAGGTCGATGCGCTGATTGCCGATGGCACCATCTATGGAGGTATGCTGCCGAAGATCCGCTGTGCACTGGAAGCCGTGCAGGGCGGCGTCAACAGCGCGCATATCATCGACGGCCGCGTGCCCAATGCGGTGTTGCTGGAGATTTTTACTGACGTTGGGGTCGGCACGCTGATCACCAACAGTCAGCGCTGATACCTGTACATGAAAAAGGGGAGCCCAGGCTCCCCTTTTTCGTGTGCGCTAGAACCTCAGAGATCGATGCGGAACGATTCGAGCATCGCCGGAATGCCTGGGAACATGCCGATGCCCAGCATCACCGCGCACAGCACGATGAACACAATCGTCGGAATCACCCAGCGGTGCAGATGGCTCAGCGACTGACCGCGCTCCTTGTCACCGATCAGTCCGAGGTTGTCCAGCAGCACGGTGAGTGACCAACCGAACACCGGATTGACCAGCGCCGAAGAGAAAATCACGATGGCTGCCGACTGCGAGGTCTTGCCCTCGCGGGTCATCTGCATGCCGGCTTCCAGCAGCGGCAGGAACACGCCGACCATCAGCGCCACGCTCAGCACCGGCGGCCAGATCGCCAGATCCATCGGGTAACCCCAAAGCGCCGCAACCACACAGAGCAGGCCGGTGAGCAATGCACCGGCGGGAATCGGGCGCTTGGCGATGGCGGCCGGCACCATGAAGGTGCCCCAGGATGAGGCCAGGTTACCGCCACCCAGCGACGTGCCGACGATCTGCCGTGCCGCCGCAACGCACATGGTGTCATCGATGTTCATCAGCACCTTCTTCGCCTTCGGCGGATAGTTCAGCTGCTGGAACACACGATGTCCAAGGAAGTCCGGCGACCACATGGCTACCGCCAGCACGGCAAATGGCGCGACAGCAATGAAGTGATGCAGCTCGGGCAGACCGATCTGCCAGCCGGTAGTCTCGCCCCACCAGTACATCGGATTCAGGTTGGGCACACCCGGCTCGGTGGTGAACTCGAACGGAGCGCCCAATGCAAATGCGATCACGGCCGCCAGCGCCGAACCCAGCGGAATCGCCAGCCAGCGCATGCGGATATGTTCTAGATAGGCGTACATCACGATGGTGGCGAACACCACGATAAACGCGATGTAGCCCATGTCGAAGCTGTCGGCCCAACCGAACAGCTTCTTGATCTGCGAGGTAATGCCGATGAAACCCAGATACAGCAGCAATCCGCCACAAACGCCATCACTAGTCAGACGCGCCAACAGACTGCCGCCCTTGAAGACTCCCAGAGTGAAACCGAGCACACCCACCATGATCCCCAGTGCCATTGGATGCCCGCCCGATGCGACGATCAGGGGAATCAACGGAATCAGCGGCCCATGGGTCCCGGCCAGGTTGGCCGTGGGATTGAGGAAACCGGAGAACACCACGACAAACAGCAGGGCTGCGATCAGCATCTCGTAGCGCGCGTTCTCGATCACGAACTCGTTGGAAAGCCCCATCGGGCCGGCGAAAGCCGCAACAACAGCCGCCACCATGACGATCTTGCCGATGGTCGCCGCCATGGCCGGCACCCAATCTTCGTACTCGAAACGGTAGTCACGAAACGGCAGGTTTATCCCCCAGCGCTTCGGCGCCATGATCTCCAGTTCGTGCTCGAGGTATTCAGAGCGAGTCGCGAAATTTCCCTTCGGCTTGTGAAGCTCCCGATAACTGCGTAGGTCCCTACCATTCATGCTAGTCAGCCATACCGAAAAATTTGCGCCACGGTACAGACTGACCCCAAGCAACTCATCACGACCTTGAAACTATTGAGCTAGAGCGGTCTTTTGTGATAGCAAGCAAGCTATTCATCGAGCTATTGGCATAGCAAATAGCCACGCCAAGTATTTTGAAACAAGGGAACGGCTATCAGCGCTTTACTGCTTTTGCCCTAGCAGTTCGGCAATCCGCTGACGATCACTGGCAAAGCTGACTTCCGCATCAGCGCGCGCCTTTTCGAAACGCTTGAGGTCGCGCTGCAGACTCTGCTCTTCTTTTTCAAGGTTCTCGATCTGCGCCAACAGGTTGCCCGGAACCTTGCGGCCGGCGCGCTCATGGTTCGCCGCCTGCTTGCGCAAGCTCGCATGCTGGTTGCGTATCGACTGCAGGTTGCCGCGGGCCAAGCCCATCACGCTATCGAGCTCGGAAAGCTTGCGCGTTTCGGCCCGCTCCACATCCTCGACACTGGCATACAGACGCAGCAGCTGCGCATCCGATGCAGCGCGGGCCTTCTGTGCCTGCAACCGGGCAAATTCCTCCGCGGTCGGTGCCGGCGGCACCTCGCGGACCACTCGCCCTTGCTCGTTGAGCACCTGATATCCACGCGAAATGTGTTGCGGCGGCACGCCATGGCGATCGAGTACGACCACGCCGCGGTCGTCCACATAGCGATACAGCTCGGCAGCCGAGGCCAATACCGGACATATGACTCCCAGCAGGAGCAACGTACGAGCGGCTACCGATTTACGCATGGCGCATTACCTACCCTGGGTCAGATTCCGTACTGCTCGCGATAAGCCTGTACCGCGGGCAGGTGCTGTTTCAGCTGAGCGTCGTCGGCGAGATATTCCAGCACTTGCTCCAGGGACACAATACTGATTACCGGCATTCGATAATCACGTTCAACTTCTTGAATCGCCGACAACTCGCCCTGCCCTCTTTCCTGTCGATTCAAGGCGATGAGTACGCCGGCGGCCTCGGCTTTCTGCGCCTGGATGATCTGCATCACTTCGCGGATCGCGGTGCCGGCGGTGATCACGTCATCGACGATCAGCACACGCCCCGCCAGCGGTGCACCGACCAGCGTGCCACCCTCACCATGATCCTTGGCTTCCTTGCGGTTGAAGCACCAAGGCAGGTCGCGCTGATGCTGTTCGGCCAGCGCGATGGCGGTGGCTGCGCCAAGCGGGATGCCCTTGTAGGCCGGGCCGAAGATGACGTCGAAATCCAGGCCGCTCTCGATCACCGCCGAGGCGTAGAACCGCCCGAGCTGTGCCAGCGCGCTGCCGCTGTTGAACAGGCCGGCATTGAAGAAATAGGGACTGGTACGCCCCGACTTGAGGGTGAACTCACCGAAACGCAGAACGCCGCGCTCGATGGCGAAGCGGATGAACTCGCGCTGGTACGCCTGCATGAAGAAATTTCCCGGAAAACCACTGTTTTAGCTAATTGCGAAGAGCTTGGGTTATCATACACGCACGTGTTTTTAGGGGCCATTTATGCGGATCATCAGCGTCAACGTGAATGGCATTCAAGCGGCGGCACAGCGGGGATTGCTCAGCTGGCTGCAAGCGCAGAATGCCGATGTCATCTGCCTGCAGGATACCCGCGCCTCCGCCTTGGAACTCGACGACCCCGCCTACCAACTGGATGGCTACTTCCTCTACGCCTGCGATGCCGAGATTCCGGAGCAGGGAGGCGTGGCGCTCTATTCCAGGCTGCAGCCGAAGGCCGTCATCACCGGACTAGGCTTCGAGACGGCGGATCGCTACGGGCGTTACCTGCAGGCGGATTTCGACAAGGTCAGCATCGCCAGCCTGTTGGTGCCGTCCGGCCACGGCGGCGATGCCAACCTGAACCACAAACTTAAGTTCATGGACGACTTCGCCCACTACCTGGACAAGCAGCGCCGCAAGCGCCGCGAGTACATCTATTGTGGTTCACTATATGTCGCCCACCAGAAGCTGGACGTGAAGAACTGGCGCGATTGTCAGCAGGACCCAGGGTTTCTGGCGCCCGAGCGCGCCTGGCTGGACGAGATTTTCGGCAATATGGGCTATATCGACGCCCTGCGCGAAGTCAATCGCGAAGGCGATCTGTTCAGCTGGTGGCCGGACACCGAGCAGGCCGAAATGCTCAACCTCGGCTGGCGTTTCGACTACCAGATCCTGACATCCGGTCTACGCCGCTTCGTGCGCACTGCTCGCCTGCCACGGCAGCCTCGCTTCTCCCAGCACGCGCCGCTGATCGTTGACTACGACTGGACGCTGAGCCTCTGAGGCTCAGCGGTTTGCCCTACTTGACCAGCCGCCAGCAGAACGGATAGCGGTAGGGCTTGCCCTCATTGGCACGGATGCCGGCGATCACCACCAGCACCAGCGCCACTACGCTCACCAGCACCATCAGCGGAAAGCCGATGAGGATCCAGGCCAGCAAGCCGCAGATCATCATCACGATGCTGAAGGTAAGCTGGAAATTCAGCGCTTCCTTGCCCTGCTGATCGACGAAGGGATCCATGTCCTTCTTCAGCTGCCAGACGATCAGCGGACCAATCACGTTGCCGATCATCGGCGCCAGAAACCAGAAGAACGCCGAGTAGTGGCAGAACATCGCCCACTGGCGCGCTTCGCGACTGGGTAACGGCACAAGATCCTGATCGGTCATTTCGCGCTACCTCTTGCTCAGTCCGCCAGCGCCGCGCGCTGTAGCTCGAACAGCTGGCGCACGCCATCATGGGCCAGAGCCAGCATCGCATTGAGTTCCTCACGATGGAACGGTGCCCCCTCGGCCGTGCCCTGCACCTCGATAAAGCCGCCCGCGTCGGTCATCACGACGTTCAGATCGGTTTCGGCCGCCGAATCTTCCAGATAATCCAGATCCAGCACCGGCTCGCCCTGATAGATACCAACCGAAACCGCCGCGATCATCTGCTTGATCGGGTCGCCCGCCTTCAGACCGCCACGTTTCTTTAGCACCTTGAGCGCATCGATCACCGCCACCATGGCACCGGTGATCGACGCCGTGCGCGTACCGCCGTCGGCCTGGATCACATCGCAGTCGATGAACAGCGTGTTCTCACCGAGCTTGCTCATGTCGAGCGCCGCACGCAACGAACGACCGATCAGGCGCTGGATTTCCAGAGTGCGTCCACCCTGCTTGCCGCGCGAGGCTTCACGCTGGTTACGCTCACCCGTAGCGCGCGGCAGCATGCCGTACTCGGCGGTCAGCCAACCCTGCCCCTGCCCTTTCAGGAAACGCGGGACGCCGGACTCGATGCTGACCGTGCAGATCACCTTGGTGTCGCCGAACTCCACCAGCACCGAGCCCTCGGCATGCTTGGTGTAGTTGCGGGTGATGCGGATCGAGCGCAGCTGATCGGCGGCACGGCCACTGGGTCGCTTCATGTATAGGTCCTGCTAGATAGGAAATTGACCGGCATTATAGAGCCCATTGGCGTGGAAAAGGGTCGCGACCGTCCGGCCATCGCTGCCGCGACACCCTGTTTTCCTTTACAATCCTTCGCCTTTCGCAGCCCGCAATCGAGAGGTATCCCCGATGGTCCACAGCATGACGGCCTTTGCCCGCAGCGAGCAGGCCGGCACCCATGGCACCCTCAGCTGGGAAATCCGCTCGGTCAATCATCGCTATCTCGAGCCGCACCTGCGCCTGCCGGACGCCTTCCGCGACCTCGAAGGCGCGGTTCGCGATGCCCTGCGCAAAGGCATCTCGCGCGGCAAGGTGGAGTGCACTTTGCGCTTCGCCGAGGAAAACAACCGCACCGCCCTGCAGGTCGACCGCGAGCGCGCCAGCCAGTTGATCGCCGCCGCCGAAAGCGTTGCCGCACTGATCAGCCAACCCGCACCGATTGACCCGCTGCAGGTACTTGGCTGGCCGGGCGTACTGGTCGGCGACGCAGTCGACCCACAGACACTCAACCAGAGCGCCCTGCAGCTCTTCCACGGTGCGCTCGAGCAGCTCAAGGAAGGCCGTCGGCGTGAGGGCGACGAACTGGCCAAGCTGCTCAACGAGCGTCTGGACAGCATCCTCGAAGAAGTTGCCACGCTGCGCGAACAGGTGCCGCAGATGCTCGCAGCCCAGCGCCAGAAGGTGCTCGACCGCTTCAGCGAAATGCAGGCAGAGCTCGACCCACAGCGCCTCGAACAGGAAATGGTCCTGCTGGCACAGAAGAGTGACGTTGCCGAAGAACTGGACCGCCTGAACACCCATGTGACCGAAGTGCGACGCGTACTCAAGACCGGCGGCGCGGCCGGACGCCGGCTCGACTTCCTCATGCAGGAACTCAATCGCGAAGCCAACACCCTCGGCTCGAAAGCATTCGACCCGCGCAGCACTCAGGCCGCGGTCAATCTCAAGGTATTGATCGAGCAGATGCGCGAGCAGGTGCAAAACCTCGAATAACCATCAGCCACCACAACGGCTGGTCTATTTTTGTCCCACAGTATTAACAGCGCTTTTCAGGAACCCGTCATGTCCGCCACCACCGGTACGCTTTATATCGTTTCCGCGCCTTCCGGGGCCGGCAAGACCAGCCTGGTCAAGGCGCTGGTCGATGCACAACCGCAGGTGCGGGTGTCGGTTTCCCATACCACCCGGGCCATGCGGCCGGGCGAGGTCGACGGCGTCAACTATCACTTCGTCAGCCGCGAGGATTTTCTCGCGCGACTGGAGCGCAACGAGTTTCTCGAGCATGCCGAAGTGTTCGGCAACCTGTACGGCACCTCCCAGCGCTGGTTGGAAGACACCCTGGCCGAAGGCTTCGACCTGATCCTGGAGATCGACTGGCAGGGCGCGCAGCAGGTGCGCCGCCTGATGCCCCAGGCCAAATCGATCTTCATCCTGCCGCCGACCCAGGAAGCACTGCGCCAACGCCTCAACAACCGCGGCCAGGACAGTGACGAGATCATCGACAAGCGCATGCGCGAAGCGGTCAGCGAAATGAGCCACTACGTCGAATACGACTACCTGGTGATCAACGACGACTTCGCCCACGCCCTGATCGACCTGCAGTCGATCTTCCGCGCCAACCAACTGATACAGAAGACCCAGCAACAGCGCCACGCCCGCCTGCTTGGCGAATTGCTCGCGCAGGTCGGTTGACGCACAGCCCGCAGAAACAGCGCTTCCATTAAGGCTGGTGATTTTTTAGACTACTCCGTCCGCTCGCCCATTTGGGCACGCTCTACCGCTATTGATGAGGAACACCATGGCCCGCGTTACCGTTGAAGATTGCCTGGACAACGTCGATAACCGCTTCGAGCTGGTCATGCTCGCTACCAAGCGCTCGCGCCAGCTGGCCACCGGTGGCAAGGAGCCCAAGGTCGCATGGGAAAATGACAAACCGACCGTCGTCGCCCTGCGCGAGATCGCTTCCGGCCTGGTCGACTACGATGTCATTGCACAAGACGAGATCGTTGACGACGAGCCTCTCTTCACCCAGTACGAGGAAGAGCCGAACGAGGCCATCTGAATAAATGCCAGGTCGAAGTCGAACCGATAACATCGAAGCCCGCTGGCAAGGAGCACTGTCTTGCCAGCCATAGACGCGCTTGCGGATCGCCTATCGACCTACCTCGGCCCGGATCAGGTCAATCTGGTCCGTCGTGCATATTTCTACGCCGAGCAGGCCCACGACGGTCAACGCCGGCGCAGCGGTGAAGCCTACGTCACCCATCCTCTCGCGGTAGCCAACATCCTCGCCGACATGCACATGGACCATCAGAGCCTGATGGCCGCGATGCTGCATGACGTCATCGAGGACACCGGTATTCCCAAGGACGCACTGGTCGCGCAGTTCGGCGAAACCGTTGCAGAACTGGTCGACGGGGTCAGCAAGCTGACCCAGATGAACTTCGAGACCAAGGCCGAAGCGCAGGCCGAAAACTTCCAGAAGATGGCCATGGCGATGGCCCGCGACATCCGCGTGATCCTGGTCAAGCTCGCCGACCGCCTGCACAACATGCGCACCCTGGAGGTGCTGGCCGGCGAGAAACGCCGGCGCATTGCCAAGGAAACCCTGGAAATCTACGCACCGATCGCCAATCGCCTCGGTATGCACACGATGCGCGTGGAGTTCGAGGACCTCGGCTTCAAAGCCATGCACCCGATGCGCTCCGAGCGTATCCGCGCCGCGGTGCGCCGCGCTCGCGGCAACCGCAACGAGATCGTCGAGAAGATCGAGCAGTCGCTGATTCACTGCCTCGAGCGCGATGGTCTGGAAGGCGAGGTGCTGGGTCGCGAGAAGCACCTGTACAGCATCTACAAGAAGATGCGCGGCAAGCGCAAGGCGTTCCACGAGATCATGGACGTCTATGCCTTCCGCATCGTGGTGGACAAGGTCGATACCTGCTACCGCGTGCTCGGCGCAGTGCACAGCCTGTACAAGCCGTTGCCAGGGCGATTCAAGGACTACATCGCGATCCCCAAGGCCAACGGTTACCAGTCGCTGCACACCACCCTGTTCGGCATGCACGGCGTGCCCATCGAGATCCAGATCCGCACCCGCGAAATGGAAGAGATGGCCAACAACGGCATCGCTGCGCACTGGCTGTACAAGTCCAACGAGGATGAAGTGCCCAAGGGCACCCACGCCCGCGCACGGCAATGGGTCAAGGGCGTGCTGGAGCTGCAGCAGCGCGCCGGCAACTCGCTGGAATTCATCGAGAGCGTCAAGATCGACCTGTTCCCGGACGAGGTCTACGTCTTCACGCCCAAGGGCCGCATCATGGAACTGCCCAAGGGTTCCACCGCGGTCGACTTCGCCTACGCGGTACACACCGATGTCGGCAACACCTGCATCGCCTGCCGCGTCAACCGTCGCCTGGCGCCGCTGTCGCAACCGCTGGAAAGCGGCTCGACGGTGGAGATCGTCACCGCACCGGGGGCTCGGCCGAACCCGGCGTGGCTGAATTTCGTCGTCACCGGCAAGGCGCGCACGCACATTCGCCATGCGCTCAAGCTGCAGCGCCGCTCGGAGTCCATCAATCTCGGCGAGCGGCTGCTGAGCAAGGCCCTCAGCGGTTTCGAGACGAGCCTGGACAAGATCAGCCCCGAGCGCATCCAGCAGGTGCTTGCCGAATACCACATGGAATACGTCGAGGACCTGCTGGAAGACATTGGCCTGGGCAACCGCATGGCCTATGTCATCGCCCGGCGTCTGATTGCCCGGGACGACGAACAGGCACCAGCGCTCGAAGGGCCGCTGGCTATCCGCGGCACCGAAGGGTTGGTACTCAACTACGCCAAGTGCTGCACACCGATCCCCGGCGACCCCATCGTCGGGCACCTGTCGGCCGGCAAGGGCATGGTGGTGCACTTGGAAACCTGCCGGAACATCGCCGACGTCCGCCACAATCCGGACAAGTGCATCCAGCTGTCCTGGTCCAAGGACGTCACCGGCGAGTTCAACGTCGAACTGCGCGTCGAACTGGAGCACCAGCGCGGCCTGATCGCCCTGCTCGCCGGCAGCGTCAATGCCGCCGACGGCAATATCGAGAAGATCGGCATGGACGAGCGCGACGGCCGCATCAGCGTGGTCCAGCTGGTGGTCAGTGTGCATGACCGCGTGCATCTGGCCCGCGTGATCAAGAAGCTGCGCACCATCAAGGGCGTCACCCGCATCACCCGCGTCAAGGCCTGATCGCCTACCCCACTCACGGCGGCGGTGCTGTCGCCCCGCCGCGCCCGCCTGCCCTGATACTTGTCCACCCAGACGGCTGGCGCGGGTGGCCGCTGCCGGCATCAGCCATTATGCTGGCTGCCCGTTGCCCAATTCCCAGAGGAGTTTCCATGAGCAAGACCGTGATCAACACCGACAAGGCCCCGGCCGCCATCGGCACCTACTCCCAGGCCATCAAGGCCGGCAACACCGTCTACCTGTCCGGGCAGATCCCGCTGGATCCCAAGAGCATGGAGCTGGTGGAAGGTTTCGAAGCGCAGGCGGTGCAGGTTTTCGAGAATCTCAAGGCGGTGGCAGAAGCGGCTGGCGGCTCGCTGAAGGACATCGTCAAGCTCAACATCTTCCTTACCGACCTCGGCAACTTCGCCACCGTCAACGAGGTGATGAGCCGCTACTGCCAGCAGCCGTACCCGGCGCGTGCCGCCATCGGTGTCTCCGCGCTGCCCAAGGGTGCGCAGGTTGAAATGGACGCCGTTCTGGTCATCGACTGATCGGATCGTCTGTCGGCGCGGCGCCAGTCGCCGCGTCATCGACCTCAACGCACCAGAATTTCGACTCGCCGATTGCGCGGCTCGGCCGTGGCATCCGGCGTCGCTATCAGCAGATTGCGCTCGCCGTGGGACTCCACCCGCAACTCCATCGCTTCCAGCCCCTTGGTCCGCAACAGCTCGGCGACCGCCTGGGCGCGACGCAAACCGACCTGCTCGTTGGCCGCACGATGACCCAGCGTATCGGTATGGCCGGTGACTGTTACCACCGGGTAGTCCCGACGCTGGGCTGCCAGCAGAACGCTGTCCAGCAGTTGTTCAGCCGTGCTGTCCAGCGCGCCGGATGGCGCGATATGAAGGCTAAAACGCTCGGGCAATGCCGGCTGGGCAGCCAGCGCCTTGTCGAAGTCCGCCTTGCGGCGCATGTCCGGTACGACATAGGCCTGACCGGTACCGGCAATTGCCATGCCCTGGCCAGACGCGTCCAGCCGACGCTCCCCTTCCTCTCCAAGCATCACACCACCGCGCCCACCACTGTCGTCCGCCAGCATCACGTAGGAATGCTGCGCGCAGCCCGCCACTGCCGTCATCGCCAGCAGCACCATCGTTTGCATCAGCGTAATCGGCTTCACGGGCTCACCTTCATCAACACCTGACCACCGCGCACACCGATGCGGCCGTCCGGCGTGTCGACAGCGATGGCCTGTGGATCGAGGCGGGCCATGTCGCCCGCAATCAGGTTGAGCGTGCCGCGATTGAGCGTCGCGCGCAGGCGCAGCTCATCCAATGCCGGGGCGAAGCGATAGTCGTCGAGGGTCAGCTCGCTGTGCGGGCCGAACGCCAAAACACTGCCGTCGCCTAGGATCACCCCCAGCGCACCTTCGGCGCCGGTGCTCAAAGCCACACCCGGCACGATTGCCTGGCCGACCTTGGCGGCGTTGGTATAGCCGCGGCTGCTGATGTACGCAGCGCCCTCCACCCGCGCCACATGGCCTACCGGTTCGGGTAGGTTCTCGGCGTTGGTAGGCGCAATCCAGACGGCGGCGGCCATGCAGAAGGCACGCAGCGTGTAGTTATTGAAGCAAGTCATCGAATTCTCGAATCGCCAGGAGTGCGGTTGGAGCGATACCGCTCCACTGGACTAAGGCAGCCCAAACCGGCAAAAAATCCCCTGCCGCTTCATTTTCCGGCGACTTGTTGATCGGACCGGTGCCACGCGACTACCCCAAGGTCGATGAGCTCGGCCAACAGGCGTTTATCAGAATCCGCCAGACGAAATCTAAGAGGCAGTGTGGGCAGGCCCCACGGCGGCAGCCTGCGTTAGCCAGATGCCTCACCGGCACGCCTCATTCATGCTTGGTAGTGATGCGATCCGATTGCAGGTAGAACTTGCCGAAGGGGTCGATCACCCGTTCCCCGGTAGCGTGAAACGCCTTCAGTTCACGTAACGCCGCGCCGCCTGTTGCAGCAGCCCTTCCTGCTTCATCTGGTCGAGGGTGCGCTGCAGTTTCTCGACGACTGCATCCGGCGTTTCCTTGTTCAGCGCCAGATAGAGGTCGACACGACTCAGGGTCAGCGCCACGGCCAGCGGGCCGACGCCGGCCTGCTTCGCCTCGTATTCGCCGGAGGGGTTGGTGGTCGCCCACAGATCGAACTGGCCGGCCTTCAGCTTGGCCGGGGTGTCTATCAGCGAACTCTGCACCTCGATGCCACGGTTGATCAGGTACTGACTGCCCACGCTGCCATCCTTCGAGCCGATTCGATACTGCTTGGCAGCATCCAGGCTGGAGACCTGAATCTGGCTCTCCGGAGTCTTGAGCAGCACGATCTGGATCTCGCTGAGCGGACCGACCCACTTGTACTTGGGCTCGCGCTCGGGGGTACGGCTGAGGGAGAACACAGCGAAGCCCGGGGTCTTCTCGGCCAACTGCTGCAGGCGGCTCCACGGGAAACGCAGCGTCATCGCATAGGGCACGCCCGCGCGCTTGAACAGAGCGGCCACCACCTCGGCATCAATGCCGCTGATCGCACCCTCCTTGGCGAAATTCTTGCCATCGTCGGCCATGCTGAACGGCGGGAAATTCTGCGTGAGCAGGTTGATGGTTTCCCCGTCGGCGCTGGCCGAGGCGATTGGCAGGAGGCTAATCAGCGCGCCCAGAAAAGCGCAGCGAAGATACTTCTTGTTGGTCGGCATGTTGAAGTCTCGGGTCGATCGGACGTTGTTTTTCCGCACCGGCATCGGTTCCGGGCGGCTGTCGGCAGGTTCTTATTGCGCCCGGTTCGGGACAAGCGACCGCGCGGCGATGAACCCTAACAGGGCCTTGCGGGACAATCTCTGCGCCGGATCACTTACGTGAGATGCCGTGCTCCGCCAGTCCCGCCGGGCGTCGCGGCACGTCATCCGACGCAAACTTTCGTTCCCCGCACAGCCGGTCATTCGTCGAAAACCTGCTCTCCGTTCGTCGCGTAGCCGCCCCCATGGTGGCACTTGCCGTATTCTCGCCGGCTATCGGAGTCTGCCGAGCCGAGACACAGTCGGGCATATAAATCGCATCCAACACATCCGAACTGTGGCGCGCCATGCAAATGGCGCCGCGGGGTTTCCCGCGAACAACTGTGGTCCGCCTCCTGGCGGTGGTTTGTCGAAACGTCGGGTTTCCCGATTGGATGTGAAATGAAAACACCCCGTCTGCTACAAGGTCGCCGCGGCCCTGTACTTTTTATTTTCCTGCTCCTGCTGATCGCCGCCAGCGTCGCCTATTGGCAGTTGCGCCCCAGCGCCCCGTCGACACCAGCCACTGGCGCGGCGGCGAGCATGCTCGAAGCCTTGCAGGACTCCACCGAGCCCTGGCAGGCCAATCGCCGCGATCTCTCGGTGCTGATGAACGATCTGCGTGGCGCCAGCATTGCCAGTGCCGCATTGGGTAAGGATGCGGTCTACGTCAGCCTGCACGAGGGCCTGCGCTACTGGGTGCCGGACCAGTCCGGACGCGTCGCGAGGCTGCTGCTCGAGCAGTACGCGCAGAGCAGCGGCGAGCTGTTCCCGTTGGCGATGTTCCAGACCGACGCGGAAAAGCCGTTGTACAAGATCCTTCTGCCCTACTCACCGATCGCCCTGCTGCTGATTGGCGCGGCGGTGTTCTTCGCCATGAAGACCCGTAGCTTTGAAGTCCAGCGAAAGGGCAGCGGTGTGACCTTCGCTGATGTCATCGGCGCCGCCGAGGCCAAGCAGGCGCTCAGCGACGTCACCGCCTACCTGCGCGACCCGGCCGCCTACGCCCGTCTTGGCGCCCGCCCGCCCAAGGGCGTGCTGCTGACCGGCGAGCCCGGCACCGGCAAGACCCAGCTGGCCAAGGCGCTGGCGAGTGAGTCGAATGCCAGCTTCATCCAGGTCACCGGCAGCGACTTCTCCTCGATGTATTTCGGCGTTGGCATCCAGAAGGTCAAGGCGCTGTTCCGCACAGCCCGCAAGCAGGCGCCGTGCATCATCTTCATCGACGAAATCGACGGCATCGGCAAGCGCGCCGAGCAGACACGTTCCAGCGATGCCGAAAGCAACCGCATCATCAACCAGTTCCTCGCCGAGATGGACGGCTTCGATGGCGCCGCCGGCGTGCTGGTGTTGGGCGCCACCAACTTCCCCAACTCGCTCGACCCGGCGCTGGTACGTGAAGGCCGCTTCGACCGCTCGATCGCCGTCGGCCTGCCCGGCCTCGATGACCGCGAAGCGCTGTTCCGTCTGTACGCCGGCAAGATCACTGCCGCGGCGGGTCTGGATTTCCCGCAACTGGCGCGCAATACCGTCGGCCTGACGCCGGCCGCGATCGCCTACATCGTCAACCACGCCGCGCTGCTGGCAGCGCGCGGCGGGGCAAATCAGGTCGAAATGGCCCACTTCGTCGATGCCGTGGAAACCTGCCGCATCGGCGAGCAGCCATCCGGCGTGACGCCGATGTCCGCCACCGACCGCAAGCGCATCGCCGTGCATGAAGCCGGCCACGCGCTGGTCGCAGCCGCGCTGAAGGTCGGCCGGGTGGAAAAGGTCACCATCCTGCCGCGGGGTCAGGCGCTGGGTGTGACCCTGGTAACGCCGGTGGAAGACAAGCGCCTGCACATGTATTCCGAACTGCGCAATCGCATCCAGATGCTGCTAGCCGGGCGCGGCGCCGAGCAGCTGTATTTCCACGAGGTGTCGTCCGGCGCCGGGCAGGATCTGCAGGAAGCCTCGAAGATCGCCCTTTCCATGGTCGGCGCCCTCGGCATGGGCCCGCGCGGCTCGCTGTTGAGCCTGCAGGCCGTGCGTGACGCGCATCTGGACAGCGATCCGCGCGAAGCGCTGGAAGCGGCCGATGAGCTGCTGCAACGGCTCAATCAGGAATGCCTGGCCCTGCTGCAGCGGTTGAAACCGGCGCTCGACCACATCACCGAACGCCTGCTCGCGGTGGAAACCGTGCCTGGAGAAGAGGTGCTGGCGGCCATCGAACGGTTGCCCGTGCACCATCACGAAGCCAGTGTCAGCTCGATCATCGGCCATGCGCTGAACAGCATCGACCGCGTCGCGGCCAGTGCCATGGACAGCACCGACAGCTTCGAACTGTCGCCGGTGGTATCGAGCGAGCCGGAAGACGACGGCCCGACCCGGCTCTGAGCCGGAGGGGGTAACGATACCGGCGGACGGCACATCCGCTGGGATCAGTGCACGGCCGGCGCCACCTGCTGCAGCGTGGCGATGCCGTCCAGGCGCCGCGACAAAACGCCGAAACGTCGCCGGTATTGCGTCGGCGTGAGGCCGACCTTGCGCCGGAACAGTCGACCGAAGAAGCCGGCGTCCTGATAGCCCACCTCCCAGGCGATCGCTTCAACCGACAGCTCTCCGCTTTCCAGCAGTTGCTTGGCTTCCTCCAGCCGCAGGGTATGGATGTAATCCAGCGGCGTCAGTCCCGTGGCCAGGGCGAAGCGGCGCTGGAAGGTCCGCTCCGGCAGCCCGCTGATGCGCACCATGGCGCTCACCGGCGTCTCTTCCTCGTAATGCTGCGCGGCCCATTCCTGACAACGCGCGATCACCGGATCAGCCAGCTGGCCGGTGCGCATCATCGCGGCGTAGGCCAGCGGGCTGGTCGCGTCCCAGTCGAACAGGTTCAGCCGCGCCACCTCCATCGCCTCGCGCGCACCGACGAAACGGGCGATGAGAAACAGCCCCAGTGCATGCCAGCTGCTGCCACTGCCAGACATCACCAGGCGCTGGCCGACGCCGGTGCTGACCAATGCCTTGTCCGGATGCCAGTGCACCTCCGGGTACTCGCGGCGCAGGCAATCGCAGTAGCCCCAGTGCGAAGTCCCTTCGCATCCGGCCAAGAGCCCGGTACGAGCCAGCAGCATGGCTCCTGAACAGGCCGCCGCCAGCGTCGCGCCGGCCGCATAGCGCTCGCACAGCCACTGCGCCTCAGGGGCATAGCGATCATCGAGCGGCTCCCAGGGACTGACCGCCAGGTTGCTGACGATCACCACATCGGTAGGCGGTGCGTCGTTCAGACTGGCATGAGGGTGGACCGGGATATCGTTGTAGACCCGCAGCGAGCGTCCGTCGCGGCTGACGATCAGCGGCAGGAAGGGCGAAGCCACGTCGGCGCGGTGCAGCAGTTGCTGCCAGTCGCGACGGGCACCCAGCAGCAGATCGTAGAGGCCGAACAGCGTCGAGGCCGTACTGTCCGGCGTCGCCAGCAGGGCGACGGTCAGCGGCGGGCGTTCGGCGATCTCTGAGCGGGCCATGGCGGAAATAGCCGGTTTGTTTCCAGGATGACTGGGGTCCAACGTAAGCCAAACCCCGAGTATGGGCGCGTTGGCCGATGCCAACGAACCGGACTCATGGAGCATAGAACAATGAAAGACGCACACGGGTACCAACTGACCGGCTGCAATAGCGAGGCGCAGGCCCTGCTCGATCAGGCGCTCGCGCAGTTCCGCTGCCTGCACGCCGAATCGCTGGCAACCACCGAAGCCACACTGCAGGCCTCGCCGGAACTGGTCATGGGCCATGTCCTGCACGCCTGGCTCTACCTGCTCGGCACCGAGGCGGCCGCCCTGCCGGTGGCCCGCGCCTCGTACGAGCACGCCCTGGAGCTGCCGCACAATGACCGCGAGGCCCGCCACCTGCAGGCGCTGCGGCAACTGCTGGATGGCCGCTGGCACGCCGCGGGACGCGTGCTGGAAGACCTCAGCATCGACTACCCCCACGACATGCTGGCGCTGCAGGCGGGACAGCAGATCGACTTTTTCACCGGCGATGCACGCATGCTGCGCGACCGCATCGCCCGCGTCCTGCCGGACTGGTCGCTGGAAGTGCCTGGCTACCATGCGCTGCTCGGCCTGTACGCGTTCGGACTGGAAGAATGCGGAGACTATCGGCTCGCCGAACGCTATGGCCGTGAAGCGATCGCGCTTCAACCCGACGATGCCTGGGCGCAGCATGCCGTCGCGCATGTGCTGGAGATGCAGGGGCGGCGCGAGGAAGGCATCGCCTGGATGCGCGGCAACCCGGCCTGGCAGCAGGACAGCATGCTGGCGGTGCACAACTGGTGGCACCTGGCGCTGCATCACATCGAGCTGGACGATTGCGATGCTGCGCTAGCCCTGTTCGATGGCCCGGTGAATGGCCGACAGAGCACCCTGGCGCTGGAGCTGATCGACGCCAGCGCACTGCTCTGGCGGCTGCAACTGCGTGGCGTGGATGCCGGCGAACGCTGGGCGGGCGTGGCTGAGCGCTGGGCAGCGATGGCAGCGGACGGCAACTATGCCTTCAACGACTTTCACGCTGCGATGGCCTTCGCCTGCGCCGGCCGCGATGACCTGCTGGGCCTGCTGCGCGAAGCCCAGCGACGGGCATGCACGCGGGACGACGACAACGCACGCTTCACCAGCCAGATCGGCGCTCCGGGCGTCGAGGCTGTGATGGCGTTCGTCGAGGGCTACCACGGGCGATGCGTGGAGCGGCTACGGGCGATCCGCAATCAGGCGCAGCGTTTCGGTGGCAGCCATGCACAGCGCGACCTGGTCGACCAGACACTGATCGCCGCGGCCGAGCGCGGCGGTCAGCAGCGCCTTGCGCGCGCCCTGCAGCGCGAGCGCCAGCTACTTGCCGAACAACGGCGCATGCAGTGAAAGGATGGCGCCTACGGGCGCCATCGCTGCTGAAGAGTTAAGGCAACACCACCAGCCGGTTCGGCAGTTCGTTGCGTTCGTGGGTCTTCGGCACATGCTGCGCCAGCAGCGCCCCACTGGCTTCGATGCAGCCAAGAAAGCCTTCGAGCACCTGCCCCTGCTTCACCCGATCAGTGAAGCAGGCGACGACCGACTCCCAGGCGGCATTGTCGATGCGGCTGGAAATGCCGCGGTCGACCAGAATCTCCACATAGCGCTCTGCTTCGGAGACGAAGATCAACACTCCGGTGTCGCCTTCGGTGTGATGCAGATTGAGTTCGATGAACTGACGCCGCGCCAGATTGCAGGCACGCCAGTTGCGCACCGAACGGGGGATCAGATGGCTGGTCAGCGCCGGCATGCGGAACAGCGCCGCGAGCACGATAAAGGTTGCCCACTGCACCAGCAGCAGCTGCCATGCGCCAAGCCAGCCACTGAAGAACAGCAGCGCTCCGGGTAGCAGCAGCGCGATCAGGCCGGCCCACAGCAGCGGGATGTAGTGGTAGTCGTCGGCCTGCGCGGCCAGCACCGTGACCAGCTCGGCATCGGTGCTGCGCTCGACGCGCTCGATCGCTTCGGCTACCTGTTGCAGTTCGCTTTCGCTCAGTAAGGTCATCGTTCATCCATCATTGATTTACCAGCCGCCGGAAGCGCCACCGCCGCCGAAACCGCCGCCGCCCCCACCGAAGCCACCGCCGCCGAAACCACCACCACCGCCCCGCCCCATACCGCCAAGCAAGGCGCCCAGCAGCAAGGCACGACGACCACCACCGCGGCCACCGCGCCCCCCGCCGATAACGAAGATTGCCACCAGCATAAGGAAGAAACCGAGAATCCCGAGGCCGCCGGGTTGCTCCTGCACCATCGGCATCACCGGGCGCAGCTCGGCCGGCAGCGGGTCGCCGCCGAGCACGGTGACGATCGCCTCCGCACCTTCGGTGATCCCGGCTGTGAAGTCGCCGCGCTGGAATGCCGGCGCGATGATCCGGTTGATGATGACCGAGGACTGCGCGTCGGTGAGCCGGCCTTCCAGACCGTAGCCGACCTCGATGCGAATCTTGCGATCATCGCGAGCGACGATCAGCAGCGCACCGTTGTCCTCGCCCTTCTGGCCGATGCCCCAGGTACGGCCAAGCTCCAGACCGAATTCCTCGATGCTGCGCCCGCCCAGGTCCGGCACCGTGACAACGACAACCTGCTCACCGGTCGCCTGCTCGTGGCCGGCCAGCATGCTGGTCAGCCGCGCCTCGGCCTGGGTGTCGAGCAGCTCGGCACGATCGACCACGCGCCCGGTCAGCTCCGGGACCTCGGCTTCCTGGGCGACCAGGCTACCGGCCCAGAGCAGCAGGATCAGCAGTAGCGGAAACCTGGAGGTCATTGAAACTGCACTTGTGGCGCTTGCTGGACATTCTCGGCGGTAGCCTCGAAGTTCTCGCGAATCGGCATGTCGCTGTACATCAGGGTGTGCCAGATACGACCGGGGAAGGTTCGAATCTCGGTGTTGTAGCGCTCGACCGCGGCGATGAAGTCGCGACGTGCCACCGCGATGCGGTTCTCGGTGCCTTCGAGCTGCGATTGCAGGGCAAGGAAGT
>DAMCQE010000022.1:0-56252 GCA_032105665.1 Pseudomonas sp.
TCAGCTCGGTGTCGGCGTTGATGCTGGTGACCACGTACTGGCCTTTCACTTCGCCAGCCGCCGAGAGGAAGTTGTACTTGCGCACCGCCTCGTTCACGTCGCTGGCGGAAACCCCATAGGCCGCGAGCTTCACCGGGTCCAGCCAGAGGCGCATGGCGAACACCTGGTTGCCGAGGATTTCCGCTTCGGCCATGCCCGGCAGCGTCGCCAGCTTGGGCTGGATGACCCGCGACAGGTAGTCGGTGATCTGCGGGTTGCTCAGCTGGTCGCTGTAGAAGCTGATGTACATCAGCGCGGTGGAGTCGGCCGCCTGCTTGTTCAGCACCGGGTCCTCGGCGTCCTGCGGCAGCTGGTTCTTGACCGAGTTGGCCTGGCTGAGCAGCTCGGTGTAGAGGCGATCGGTGTCGGCGCCGATGCGCGCATAGACCGAGATCACCGAGGCGTTCTGCTGGCTGACCGAGGTCATGTAGTCCACCCCTTCGGCGCTGGCAAGGCTCTGCTGCAACGGCTGGGTGATATAGCCCTGAATGGTTTCGGCGTTGGCGCCGGGGTAGGCGGTGGTCACCGTGATCAGTGCGCTTTCCATCTGCGGGTACTGGCGGATGGTCAGGCTGTTGAAGGCCTGGATGCCGAGCAGCACGATCAGCAGGCTGATGACGCTCGCCAGCACGGGGCGGCGGATGAAGGGGTCGGTGAACGCCATGGGAAGTCCCTGGAACCTTGTCTGAGTCTGCTGTGCGTCGGGCCTGCCGCGTGAGGAACAGGCTTTTTCTATTCGGTCGCCGGCTGCTGAGAGCCTTCCAGCTTGAGCGTGCGGCTTTCGGCGATGGCGACATGGGTGCCGCTGTCCAGCTTGAGCTGGCCGGCGGTGATCACCTGTTCGCCGCCCTCCAGGCCGTCGAGGACGACCGTCAGTCCGTCGCGCCGCTCGCCGGTGGTGACGAAGCGGCGCTCGACCACCAGGTAGGGCTCGTCGCTGCTGGCGCCTTCCGGCGGCGTGCCCTCGGTCACCAGCAGCACCGAGTTGCCATACAGGGTGTAGGTGATGGCGGTTTCCGGGACCACCACCTGGGCGGTCTCGGTCGGCAGCAGCACCTGCAGGTCGGCAAACATGCCGGGCAGCAGACGTCCGTCCGGATTGCCCAGTTCGGCGCGCACCTGAACGTTGCGGGTAGTGGTTTCCACCTTCGGGTTCAGCGCGCTGATCACGCCTTCGAAGCGTTCGCCGGGGTAGGCGGCGACCTGTAGCTGCACTCGCTGGCCGAGCTTCAGCAGCGGCACATGCTGCTCGGCCAGGAAGAAGTCGACGTACAGCGTGGTCAGGTCCTGAAGCGTGGCGATCGGCGTGCCGGCGGCGATGTAGTCGCCGACATCCACCTGACGGATGCCGATGGTGCCGGAGAAGGGCGCTAGGATGCGCTTCTTCGACAGACTGGCGCGCAGCTGCGCGACGCTGGCCGCGGCCTTCTGCGATTCGGCATTGAGCCGGTCGTACTCGCTGCGCGAAATGGCCTGGCGATCCAGCAGGCTACGCGCGCGCTGGAACTCCAGGCGGGACAGGTTGAGGTCGGCTTCGGCGCTGGCCAGGCTGGCCTGCTCCATCTCGCTGTCGAGCAGCACGATGGCCTGGCCCTTGCTGACCTTCTCGCCGGACTGGAACTGCACGTCGGTGATGGTGCCGGCGATCTCGACGCTGAGGTCGATGCCCTGCGACGCCTTGAGCGTGCCGATGGCTGGCAGGCGGCTTTGCCAGTCCATGCGGCGGGCGAGCTCGGTTTCGACGTTGATCGCAGGCTTGGGCGCCTGGAACTGTTGAATCTGCTGATAGATCGAGTTGAATTTGAGCGCGGCAAGAATCGCAACGACGACGACCACCGCGCCCAGCATGAACAGCATGCGGCGCAACATTTTCCGATTTCCTTGGAGATGTGAGCCGGCTGTCTACTGCCGTGATCGAGGCAGCCGTTCGAATGGTCCGGTCGCCAGCTTCGGTGACCTGCTGGCACCTGACTCAGCAGGACCGGAGAGCGAGGAACTTAGCCCCGAAACGAGGCCAAGTAAAGGGGGAGCGGGGCGGAAAGCAGCGCAGGTGCGGGGCGGGCGACAGACTGTCGGCCCGCCCGCAGATCATCAGCCGGCAAGGCGTTGGGTGACCTCGGTAAGTTGCGCCGACAGCCCGTGCAGGTTCTGGCTGGCGGTTTCGGTGCGCTCGACGTTCTGCTGGTTGATGGTGGCGATGGAGGTGATCTCGGTGATGTTGCGCGAAATGTCTTCGGCCACCGCGGTCTGCTCCTCGGCGGCCGTGGCGATCTGGCGGTTCATGTCGCGGATCGCCTCGACCGCTTCGGTGATGCGCTGCAGCATCTGACCGGCCTCGGTCACCTGGCCGACGCCCTGTTCGCTGCGCGCCTGACCGCTCTCGATGGCGCGTACGGCATTGCTCGCGCCGGTCTGCACGGTATCGATGATCTGGTGAATCTCGGCGGTGGATTCGGCGGTGCGCTGGGCCAGGGTGCGCACCTCGTCGGCGACCACGGCAAAGCCACGGCCGGCGTCACCCGCTCGGGCCGCCTCGATGGCGGCATTGAGCGCGAGCAGGTTGGTCTGGTCGGCGATCCCGCGGATCACCTCCAAGACCTTGCCGATGCGCCCGCTATCACCCTCCAGGCGGCGAATGACGTCTGCCGTGCTGGCGATCTCGTTGCTCATGTCGGTGATGGTGGCGATGGTGCCGCGCATCACCGCTTCGCCCAGCTGGGCGGAATGGTCGGCGGCGTCGGCGGCCTGCGCGGCCTCGGCGGCATGCCGCGAGACTTCCTGGGCGGTCGCAGACATCTCGTGCATCGCCGTGGCGACCTGATCGGTACGCGAGAACTGCTCGCGGGCGCCGTCGGCCATCAGCCTGGCGATGGCGTTCAACTCGCCGCTGGCACTGTCCAGATTCGAGGTGCTCTGCTGCAGGCGGGTGAAGGTGTCGGCGAGGAAGTCGCGCAGCACGTTGGCGGCAGCGGCAAGGCGGCCCAGTTCGTCGCTGCGGCTGGCATCCACGCGGTCGGCGAACTTGCCCTGGCTGAGGCGGGCGATGTGCTCGATCAGGTTGCGAATCGGTTCGATGATCCGGCGATTGACCAGCCACAGGCTGAACAGCGCCACCACCACACTGGCGAGGATCATGATGATCGGGCCGAAGGACGCGGTGCTCTGAGCGTCGGCACGGATGGTCTCCGAGCGCTGCGCGGCGGCGTCGCCCAGCTGTTCTACCAGCTCGCTCAGCTGAGCGCTGGTCGCCCGGTCGATACCGGCTACCGCGGCGTCCCCGGCGAGCGGGTCGCTGTCGGCGGCAATGTAGGCATCCAGGCCCTTGCGATAGGCACCGCCGAGAGTGCGGTGCTCGCTACGCAGGCTCTCGATCTGCTTGGCCAGCTCCGGTTCGTCGGCGGTCAGTACCAGTAGATCGCCCAGAATCTTCTGCACCTTCGCTTCCTGAGCCTCGAACTGGCTCCAGTAGCGGTTGCGAGAGTCCGGCTGTTTGCCACGCAGCAGCACGTTCTTCCATTCCTGGACCTGCACCTTGAACTCGAGGTTGGCCTCGTCGATCAGTTGCACTGCGGCCAACGGGCCGTCGAGCAGCGCCTGGAAGTGGTCGATGTTGTTGCTGAGCAGGCGAATGCAGGCGAGGGCGATGAGCAGCGTCAGCAGCAGGCTGCCGCCGATCAGCGCGAGGATCTGCGCGCGCAGGGATTTCTGGAGCATGGGCAAGTCTCGTTAGTTGAGAAAACGTCAATGAGCATCCCTGCCCGTTGCCCAGCATCATCGGCAGGGTGACGTTTTTCTTGAGCTAGACGATGCGCAGATGGTTGTCCCAGAGCCCTGCCGGCATCTGCAGCGGCGTACTGGTGAAACGCTCGCCGCGGCAGTCGAACAGGCGGCAGCGGCCCTGTCCGGAGCTGACCACGAAGCCCTCGGCGACTGCCGCGACGCCGGCGCAATCGGGCAGGTGAGCCTCCTGGCGCAGCGCGGCAGTGTCCAGGTCCCAGATGAACACCTTGTTGCCGCGTGGCGCGGTGACGGCCAGCAGCCGCAGCTCGTCGTGGATGGCGAGGCTGGCGGTGTACTGGTTCATGATCTGCCGCTGTGCCTCGCCCAGTGGAAAGTGCTGGAAGGCCTGCCCGGGCCGCTTGATCGCCAGCAACGGGATACGGTCCATGGCATCGCCCTCGTACTGCTGGCCGCTGACCACGGTGCCGTCGGCGGCGACGGCGAGGTGACGCACGCTGTTCATCTGCTCCGGCAGCTGTTCCTTGCTGACCAGCGTACCGTCGCGGCGTAGCAGCACCAGGCTCGGCTCCATCGCATCGAGATTCATCATCTCGCGGCTGTCGGCTTCGGTGCGGATCCCACCATTGGCGATGACCAGGGTTTCGTTGTCCGGCATCCACAGCAGCTGGTGCGGGCCGATGCCATGGGTCGCGTGCTCGCCGACGCGCACCAGCTGTCGGCCTTCCAGTCGATAGACGCCGAGGACGCCACGGCCGGCATCGGCGGTGTCGTTTTCGGTGGTGTAGAACCACTCGCCGTCCTTGTGAAACACCCCGTGCCCGTAAAAGTGGCGGTCGGCCGGCGAGGCCATGACCTGCAGCAGACGCCCGTCACGCGCATCTATCAGGTAGCTCTCGCGGCTCGGGCGACGGCCGACGAACACGGCCAAGGGCAGGCACGGGTGCGGGTAGACGTCATGGCAGCGCTCGGCGACTGGTGTGGCAAATACCTGGCTGCCATCGAGGCGGTAGCCGACGGCGTAGTGTTGCCCGTCGGCGCCATCACGTGCGGAGAGCAAAACCTGTTGCCCGTCGTGACGCGTCAGTGACCAGCCAGCGATGCCGCTGGCGGCAAGCATGGCGCCGGCCAGGCCAAGCAGGGTGCGGCGCTTCATGATCAGTCCCCGTCGTGCGCGTTGAAGCCGATCTGTACGCCGAGGGCGCGTGCCAGCTCGAGCTGGTGCAGGCGATGCAGTTGGTCTATCCGCTGGTACAGCGCATCGAGCTGCGCCCGACTCTCCTCGTTGGCGAGCATTTCGCCGAACGGCTCGGGCATGGCTTTCAGTTGTTGCAGCAGATCGGCGTAACCGGCGTCGATGCGCTTGGCCAGATCAGCCTGCTCAGCGCCGAGCAGCGCGCGCAGACCGTCCTGGTCGGCACCCAGCCAGAGGCTTTCGGCGCCTTTGACGGTGGCAGCGATATTGCTCAGGGTCGTGTCGCTGCGCCAGCCGTCGGCCTGGTACGGCTGCGGATGGCCCTTGGTCTGGCGACCGAGCGGCGCGCCGAGCTTCTTCTTCAGGCCGTCGAGGGCCGTGACCTGAACCCGCAGCAGTTCGGCGATGGCTTCGCTCGGTTCGGCATAACGCTCGTTGGGAAAGCTGCGCAACTGATCGGCCATGCCGTCCTTGTCCTGCCATTGCTGCAGGACGCTGGCTGCAAGCTGCTGCTGGTGCTCGCCGATGGCCGTCAGCAAGGGGCAGTAGCGCGTCCTGGTGGTGGGGTCGGCGAGGTCGATGCTGCTGTCGAAAAGGACGTACTCGTAGGCGCTCAGGCCCTGTACCACGACGCTGGCGTTATCCAGATCGGCCTGGGTCAGCTCGGGCTTGGTCTTGAGCAGTGCCGTGACCTGGCGTGCAACGAGGTTCTTCTTGTCCGGCCAGAACTGGACCTGCCAGGCCAGATTGCCTTCGCCCATTGGGCCGATCAGCAGCGGCTGCAGGCCGGCCCAGGCGGTTTGCGCATGCACGAAGGCAGCATGCGCTTCGTCCAGGGTCTGGTTGTCGGCACAGAAGGCGATCGCACTGGCCGCCAGGCGGCGGTCGGCTTCCGACCACTGAGTGTAGGTCGGCAGCAATACACCATCGGCCAAGGCTTTGCTGGTCTCGGCCTGCGGGTCGGCGGGCGTGCAGGCGCTCAGCAACAAGGCGGTGAGCAGAGCGCCGCTGGCGATGCGCAGGGTGTTCGAACGGATCATGGTGTCCTCATCGGCAAGGCCGGTTGCAGCGCTTTCGCGCCGGGAAAGCATGGTGAATAGCATGGGCATTCAGAGCGACTCGAGGAAGCTCAGCAGCGCGGTACGTTCGTTCTGGTCGTAGCCGAGCACGATCTGGCGCGCCTTTTCGGCCTCGCCGCCGTGCCAGAGTATGGCTTCGAGCAGGTTGCGGGCGCGGCCGTCGTGCAGGAACTGGGTATGCCCGCTGACTGCCTGGGTCAGGCCAATGCCCCACAGCGGTGGCGTGCGCCATTCCCGGCCGTTGGCCTCGAACTCGGCGCGGTCATCCGCGAGGCCTTCGCCCATGTCATGCAGCAGCAGGTCGGTGTAGGGGCGAATCAGCTGATTGGCCAACTCCGGTTCCGCGGCGTCGGCAGCGGTGGTGAACTGTGGCACGTGGCAGCTCTGGCAGCCGGCGCGGTGAAATAGCGTCTTGCCGGCGAGTACCTGTGGGTCGTCGACGTTCCGTCGCGCAGGTACGCCGAGATTGCGGGTGTAGAACAGCACCTGGGCGAGGATGTCGTCGCTGACTTCCGGCTCGCCACCGTCCGGCATCGCGCGACACTCGGTCTGCCGGTCGGTGCAGCTGCTGCCACTGAGCAGACTGGTGGACAGGCCCATATCGTTGAAGAAGGCATCGGCGTTCTGTTGGTTGAGGCTCGGCTGTCCGGCCTTCCAGCCGAAGCGGCCAATCACGGTTTGCCGGCTGGTCTGGTCGAAGACCCGGTTCGGGCGGCCGGAGATGCCGTCGCCGTTGCGGTCATCGGGGTCGGCATTGGCCAGCAGCGCCTCTTCGGGAATGGCTTCGAGCAGGCCCAGGCCGATCATCGGTGGCGCGATGCGTAGGGACATCCGGGTTTCCGGATGCATGTCGCCATAGGCCAGGTCGTTCAGTTCGATTTCCGGCCTGCGCAGCTCGACTTCGGTGCCATCGGCGAAGCGCACCTGCTCGGTCGAATAGCGCAGCCGTACCTTGCCTTCCGGGGCGACGCCGGGAATCGCCATGTCCTGCAGCTGGCCGCCGTAGCTTGGCTCCGGTGCGATGCCACGTTCTCGGACGACTTCGGCGTGCTCGGGACCGGCCGGAATGGACAGCCGTACCAGCATCGACACGGCGCTGGTCGCATCGGGTGCCGGCGGATGGCCGCGGCCGTCCTTGATATGGCAGTTCTGGCAGGCGTTGGTATTCAGCAGCGGGCCAAGACCATCGCGAGCGGTGGTGGATGCCGGGGCGATGACCCAGGGATTTCGGAAGAAGCTGTTGCCGACGCTGAAGTCGAGTCGACGCATCGGTGCCAGATTGGCCGAAGGCATGGAGTAGGCGTTCTGGTCGAACTTCATCACCGTGGTGCTGCCGCCGGAGAGCGCCTCACCAGGTTCGGGCTGGGAGAAAGTCGGTGTTTCAACGTTATCGCAGGCGACCAGGGCCAGAGCCAGCAGCGGGAAGAGGCGGCGAAACAGCGGGCGCATCGGAAGTACCTGCAGGGCGGTGAATTAAGCCGCGCAATCTTAGCAGGCTAATCGTAATGGAATAAGAGGGATTTGCATTTGCGCGAGAGGGGCGCGCGCTCTGGAACCAGGCAGGGGAACAGCGAAAAGCCCGGCACGGGCGCAACAGCTGCGCCCGTGTCGGCGCCGATCAGAACTCGTGATCGGCGGTGTCAGGGTTGAGGTCGCTGATGCCGAGGGCACCGGCGGCCTGCTCGATCGCGGCGGTCTGCTTGACCAGTGCGCCGATGGCATCGCGTACTTTCTGCTGGCCTTCGGTGTTGTCCGAAGCGATCAGCTGGTCGAAGGCCTCTCCGTTCTTCGCACTTTCAACCAGGACTTGCAGCTTGGCTTCGGTGGTTTCCAGGTCGGTCTTCAGCGTGCTGTCCACCTCTGGGCTGACGCCCTGAACCAGCGATGCCAGGCTTGGACCGGTCAACGTAGTGCCGTCGACGCGCTTGTACTCGCCGAGATAGACGTTGCGAACGCCACGGGCATTGAAGAAGTGCGAGTTGTGGGTGTTGTCGCTGAAGCAGTCGTGCTCGTCTTCGGTGGAATTGGCCTCCAGGGCGACCTTCATGCGCTCGCCGGCCAGTTCGCCGAGCGACAGGCTGCCCATGCCGAACAGCATCTTGCGCAGGCCGTTCTCCGCCGATTCGGCTTCCAGGCTGGCGCGATAGTTCTCGGCGCCCGGCTGCCACTGCTCGACCATCTCCTGCAGATCGCTGACCAGCAGGTCGGTGGCCACCTTCAGATAGGTACGACGACGGTCACAGTTGCCGCCGGTGCAGCCTTCGCCTTCGACATAGTCGGTGTACGGCCGCTCGCCCGCACCGGGACCGGTGCCGTTGAGGTCCTGGCCCCAGAGAAGGAACTCGATGGCGTGGTAGCCGGTGGCAACGTTGGCCTCGGAGCCGGCCAGCTCGTTGAGGCTGGTCAGCAGCTCCGCGGTGATCTCGCTGGTGTCGATCTCGTCTTCGCCGACCTGCAGCTCGGTGTTGGCGATGATGTTGGCATTGGCGCCCGGGTTGCCCAGCGCATGCTGGTAGTCGCCTTCGACATAATCGATCAGGCCTTCGTCCAGCGGCCAGGCGTTGAGCTGGCCCTCCCACTCGTCCACCACCGGGTTGCCGAAGCGGAACACCTCGGTCTGCATGTAGGGTACGCGGGCGGCCAGCCAGGCCTGGCGAGCGGCCTGCAGGGTTTCTTCGCTGGGGTTGGCGAGCAGGGCGTCGATGGCCTGCTGGAGCTGCACTGCGGTGGCATGGGCATCGCTGAACACGGCCAGCGCCAGATCGGCATAGTGGCTGACCACAGCCTTGGCGGCCTTCTCGTCAGGCTTCTGCGCCTGCTCGGCCGGCACGCTTTCGGTTGTGCTCTGCGGGGCCGCGGTCTGGTTCGTGGGCGTCTTGTCTTCACCGCAACCGGCGAGGGAGATGGCCACGGCGAGAAGGCTGGCGGTTGCCCAGATGGGGGTGCGTAGCATGTGCGGGTTCCTTTGCGTGCGAGTGAACGAAGCCGAGGGCTGCTCGGAAGCCGTCAATAATGCGAAAGATTTTCATTTTGTGCAAAGCCAATGCGTGCACAGGCTCTCTCTTCCGTTTCGGTGCAGCCGGTAGAATGCTGGCGTTCTGACGGCCTTTGTCCCTGGAGATGCTATGAGCCTGAGCGCGGTGGTTGTGCTGGTTGTGCTGTTTCTCGTCGCCGCTTACGCGGTGATTCTCTACAACGGGCTGGTGCGTCTGAAGCATGGCGTCGGCAAGGCCTGGGCCAATATCGACGTGCTGCTGCGGCAGCGTCATGAAGAGTTGCCCAAGCTGGTGGAGACCTGCCGGCAGTACATGCAGCATGAACGCAATACGCTGGAGCAGGTGATCAGCGCGCGCAATGCCGTGTCCAGCGCGCGGGAGCAGGGCGATGTGAGTGCGCTGGGGCAAGCCGAAACCGGTCTGCGTGCCGGCCTCGGGCGGCTGTTCGCGCTCGCCGAGAACTACCCCGAGCTCAAGGCCAACGAGAGTTTCCGCCATCTGCAGCAGCGCATTAGCGGACTGGAAAGCGGAATCGCCGATCGGCGTGAGCTGTACAACGAGGCGGTCAACCTGAACAACGTGCGCATCGAGCAATTCCCCGATGTACTGCTGGCGCGGACGTTCGGTTTCAAGGAGGCTGCCCTGCTGCAGTTCAGCGAGGTGGAGAAGGCCGACGTCGATCTCAAGGCGCTGTTCGGCTGAAATGCATCCGGGCCAGGTTTTCACACTCATTCTCGCCGCCGCGCTTTGCGTCGGTGGGGCGTGGATCTGCATCGGCCGCTGGTCGCGTGCCCGTCATTTGCTCGATACCCCGACTTCTCGCATTCGCTCGGCAGCCCAGGGGTATGTCGAGCTGGTTGGTGTGCTACGCGAGCTGATGGTGCCGCAACCAGTGGCGCCGCTGACCGGCGAGCGCTGCCTGTGGTGGCGCTACCGTATCGAAGAGTACCGTTCCAACGGCAAGCGCAGCAGCTGGAGTGTGGTCGAACGCGGCGTCAGTGAAGCCTGGCTGCGCCTGGCCGATGCCACCGGCGAATGCCTGATCGACCCGCGTGGCGCGGAGGTCCACCCCGCCTTCCGCAAGGTATGGACCGGCGATCTGCGCCACCCGCGTGGTGTCGCTCCGAGTGGCTGGCTCGGCGTGTTCAGCATCGGCAAGCGTTATCGCTACACCGAGGAACGTCTGCACGAGGGTGAACCGCTTTACGCACTCGGTGATTTCCGCACGAGCGGCGGCGGGCGACAGGGCCTCGACCTGCAATCTGCCAAGCGCGACGTGATCCGTCAGTGGAAGGGGGATTTCGCCGGCCTGCTGCAGCGTTTCGACAGCAACGCCGACGGTCAGCTCGACGAGCAGGAGTGGAGTCGCGTACGCCTGGCGGCGCGCCTCGAGGCGGAAGATCGGCATCGCGAGAGCAGCGCCGCGCCGGCATTGCACCAGCTGGGGCAGCCAGGCGAGGCGCTGCCTTTCGTACTGTCCAGCCACGGTGAGGAAGTGCTCACGCAGCGCTTCTACTGGCAGGCCGCCGGTGGTGCACTGATGTGCCTGGCTGGCGCCGTCTGGCTGGCGTCGCAGCTGGGTGTGACGGCCTGGTAAACCGGCCGGCTCAGCGCTTGCGTTTTTCGGCGATCCAGATCGTATGCCGGGTGCCGCGGTTGCCGTGGGCGAACACCTGCACTTCTTCGGCCTTGAAGCCGGCCTTGGCGAGCTTGTCGGAAAAGGCGCGGTCGGCGCTGGCCGACCAGACCGCGAGGATGCCGGACGGGCGCAACGCGCGGGCGCAGGCGTTGAGGCCGTCAGCCGAGTACAGCCAACTGTTGCTCTTCTGCGTCAGTCCCTCGGGACCGTTGTCGACGTCCAGCATGATCGCATCGAAGCCCTGGGCTTGATCCCGCAGTAACTCGGCGACGTCCTGGTTCAGCACCCGTGCGCGGGCATCGCGCAGCGGATTGCCGGACTTCTCGCCGAGTGCACCGCGGTTCCACTCGATCACCCCTGGCACCAGTTCGGCGACCAGCACCTCGGCGTCCGGCCCGAGATGGCGCAACGCAGAAGCGAGGGTAAAGCCCATCCCCAGCCCACCGATCAGCACGCGGGCCTGCGACCGTGCGGCGATCCGTTTGCAGGGAATCTCCGCCAGCGCGTCCTCTGAGCCATGGGTGCGGGTGTTCATCAGCTGATTGCCGTTTCCGCCCTGGATCTTGATGACGAAGTCATCGCCATATTCGAACAGGCACAAGGCGCCGCCAGTGGGAATGGCGGCGGTATCCAGGAGTACGAAGCGTTTCATCGGGGACTCGTTGTAGGCGCGGGCGATAAAAGGCTGGAAGTGTGGCCCATGTGCTCATGACTGGCCAGCGCCAGGGGGCAAGTGCGGGTGGCGATTCGAGGCGGCGATGCGCGCCAGCGGCGCGCTGTCGGGCTAGCGCAGCTCGGAATTGACTGCCCGATCGAATGGTGTCGACTGGCGCAGCAGCAGGTCGAGATCGCGGGCGGGCAGCGGCTTGCTGTAATAGTAGCCCTGGCCTTCCTGGCAACCTTCGGCGATCAGATAGGCTTCCTGCTCCGGTGTTTCGACGCCCTCGGCGATCACCGTCATGCCGAGGCTTTTGCCCAGCTGGATGACCGCGCGCACGATGGTCGCGCCCTCGTCCTGGCCGATGTCCTGGACGAAGCTCTTGTCGATCTTGATCTTGTCCAGCGGCAGGCTCTTGAGATAACTCAGCGAGGAGTAACCGGTACCGAAATCGTCGATCGCGATCAGCGCGCCGGAGCGCCGCAGGCTGTGCAGGTTGTGCGCTGCCGCGTCGATGTCTTCCATCAGCCCCGTCTCGGTCACCTCCAGTTCGAGGGTTTCGGCCGGCAACTGGTGCTTCTGCAGCAGCTCGCCGATCATCTGCGGTAGCTGCGGGTGGCGCAGTTGTACGGTGGAAAGATTCACCGCAACGCGCAGACCGGTGTAGCCCTCGGCATGCCACTGCCGCAGCTGGCTGCAGGCCTGATCGAGCACCCATTTGCCGATCTCGATGATGCTGCCATTCTGCTCCGCCAGCGGGATGAACAGATCCGGTGGGACCAGCTTGCCCTGGGGGTGTTTCCAGCGGATCAGTGCCTCGACGCCGGTGATGCGGTTCTGGCGGTAGTCGACCTGGGGCTGGTAGACCAGATGGAACTCGTTGCGCTTGAGCGCTTCGCTGAGGTCCTTTTCCAGCTCCCGACGGGCGCGCATCTCGCTGTCGATGCTGGCGACATAGAACTGGTAGCGGTTGCGCGAGCGGCTCTTTGCCAGCGTCATGGTCTGCTCGGCCTTTTGCAGCAGCTTCTCGGTATTGTCGCCATCCTCGGGGTACAGCGTGATGCCGATGGTGGCGCGCAGACGAATCGGGTGACCGTCCAGGTCGATCGGATTATCCAGGTCGTCGAGCACGGCCTGGGCCAGTTCGGCAGCCTCATAGGGTTGTTCGATGCCGCTGAGCACCAGCACGAACTGGTCACCGCCCAGCCGCGCCAGTGCACCCAGGCGACCCGCCGATTCGCGCAGGCGATCCGCCAACCCCTTGAGCAGGCAGTCGCCTGCCTGGTAGCTGTACTGCTCGTTGATGCCCTTGAAGTCGTCGAGCCCCAGGCAGAGTACGGCGACCCGTCGCTGCAGGCGGCGCGCCTCGTCGAGGATATGGTCCAGCTGGCTTTGCAGCTGCTGCCGGTTGGGCAGGCCGGTCAGGGAGTCGTACTGGGTCATGCGATGCAGGCTGCTCTCGGCTTCCTGGCGCAGGTGCATGTTGTGTTCGATGGAGGCCAGCAGGCCGTTGGCGGTTTCCACCCAGAGGCCCAGCTCGTTGCGCTCATGCCCTCGGATCATCGGCAGTTTGTGCTCGCCGGGGCGGTCCGGATTGATCTGTGCCAGGTGCTCGATGAGCTTGGTCAGCGGGCGGGTCAGCAGCCACTGGTAGATCAGGAAGAGCACCAGCCCCAGGGTGAGGGCGCGCAGAATGCCGACGATGAAGATGACGATGGAATCGTTGACGAATTCCTGGCCGTACTTGGCCGTGTCCAGGGTGATCCGCAGTTCGCCGTAATACTCGTTGTAGGGCGGCTTGCCGATCAGCGGAATGGAGAACTGGCGATCCTGGTGAAGGATCGGGTCGGTCAGCCAGCGGGTCGGCAGGCTGATGGGCGGGCGGATCTTCAGTGCCAGCATGCCTTCGTCCGGGTGGCCGATCGAGGCCATGCGAATCGATTCGTGCTGGAACAGGCCTTCCATCACCTGCGCACCCATTTCCCGATCCAGGCTGTAGATGGCCTGGGTGGAAGGATCGCGCGTCATGCGCAGGATGCGCTGGGCATCGGCCTCGATCAGCTGGCGCGTCTTGTAGGCGCCGAAGATGATCTGCGCGCAGCTGAGCACCAGCCCTACCGCCAGCGCCGATAGCAGGACTACACGCAGGAGCTTCCGTGACAGGCTATTGCGCATTTCCAGCTTCAAATGAAGGTCCTTTTCCGTGCCGACGCGCGGTTGCGGAAGTATTGATAGTCATTCTGCAATCGTCAAAGAGGCAATTTACACCGGTAAGTCAGCAGCGGCGACTGTGCAGGCAGTGCCTTGCGTGATGCAAGCGCGACCCGTCATCCGAAGGGAACATTGCACATCGGGCGCGCATGCAGTAGCGCTACGGCGTCCTGCCCTGCATCTTTATAGCGGCAGGCCGTGCCCGAGCCTTAAATGAAAATGCCCGCATGAGCGCGGGCATTTTGATTCACTGCTGGGGCTTGGGCTTAGCCTGCGAAGTTCTTCGCGACGAAGTCCCAGTTCACCAGGTTCCAGAACGCTTCGACAAACTTCGGACGGGCGTTGCGGTAGTCGATGTAGTAGGCGTGCTCCCAGACATCGCAGGTCAGCAGCGGCTTGTCGCCTGCGGTCATCGGGTTGCCGGCACCGATGGTGCTGGCCAGACCCAGGCTGCCGTCGGACTTCTTGACCAGCCAGGCCCAGCCGGAGCCGAAGGTGCCGATGGCGGTCTTGGTGAACTCTTCCTTGAACTTGTCGAACGAGCCGAAGGAGGCGTTGATGGCATCAGCCAGGGCGCCGGTCGGCTGGCCACCGGCGTTCGGCGCGAGGCAGTTCCAGAAGAAGGTGTGGTTCCAGACCTGGGCGGCGTTGTTGAAGATGCCACCGGAAGAGGTCTTGATGATGGATTCCAGATCCTTGCCTTCGAACTCGGTGCCCGGGATCAGGTTGTTCAGATTGGTCACGTAGGCAGCGTGGTGCTTGTCGTGATGGTAGTCGAGCGTCTCGGCGGACATGTGCGGCTCGAGGGCGTTCTTTTCGTAAGGCAGCGGCGGCAATTCGAAAGCCATGATGTATCTCCTACTCAGGTGTCGAGGATTGATGCGGCCAGCTCGGAGGGACGTGCGGGGTTTGCCGGCGTTGCCGGTGAGCAGGCGATGCATCGCGTCCTGCTCTTGCCTCTGTCGTTCCCTTCGCTCGCTACATGCTTGCGCAATCTCTGGCCGTTCACGGTCGGCCGAACAGACAGACTGAAGCCTTCCGCTCCATGTCTGCGAGCCAGCGATCATAGCACCCGACCTGCGGCAAAACCACGCGGCAACTGTATGGAATATAGGTTCCAGAGGGGTTGGCGAGGCGAAGCAGCGGATGCAAACAACTGGCTGCGCCTTGCGTGGACCGCGCCGTCGGGCCGGGCGTTCCTTGCGACCTGCAAAAATGGCGCGCGGCCGGTTGTCGTGCGCCAGGGCGTCAGCTGGCGAATGCGAGCTGTGCGGCAATCGCGAACATCATGGCGGCGACGCCGAGGTCGATCAGGCGCCAGGTCAGCGGGCGGGCCAGCCAGGGCGCAAGCCAGGCGCCACCGAGCGCCAGGGTCATGAACCACAGTGTCGATGCACTGGCAGCGCCCAGTGTGTAGGCGCCTGGCTCGGGCTGTTGTGCGCCGAGTGAGCCGATCAGTACCACTGTATCGAGATAGACGTGCGGATTGAGCAACGTCACCGCCAGCGCGGCCAACAGCACCGTCCGCAGCGGTCGCGGCTGCGCATCAGCGCTGCGCAGGCTCTGTGGCTTGAACGCGCGACGCAGCGCCAGGGTGCCGTACCAGAGCAGGAACGCAACGCCGCCCCAGCGCGTGATCTCCAGCAGTAGCGGGTTGTTCGCCAGCACCGCTGCTAGTCCGAATACACCGACGCTGACCAACAGTACGTCACAGAGGATGCATAGCGCCGCCACTGGCAGATGATGCTCCCGGCGCAGGCTTTGCGCGAGCACGAACGCATTCTGCGCGCCGATCGCCATGATCAGCCCCGCCGCGACCAGAAGGCCGTTGATATAGCTTTGCCAGATTGCATTCATGCCGCACGCCTCGTCCGATTTACTGGCGAGTCTGGGCAGTGGGGCGTTATAAGAGAAACAAATTATTTTCAGGGTGCATTAGGAATACTGATGTTCGATTACAAATTACTCGCGGCGCTTGCGGCAGTTGTCGAACAGGCGGGTTTCGAACGAGCCGCGCAGGCGTTGGGGCTTTCGCAATCGGCCATATCCCAGCGGATCAAATTACTCGAGGCGCGCGTCGGCCAGCCGGTGCTGCTGCGCGATACGCCGCCCCGGCCGACCGAGCTGGGTCAACGATTGCTCAACCATGTGCAGCAGGTGCGCTTGCTCGAGCGGGACCTGCAAGGGCAGGTCCCGGCGCTGGACGAAAATCGCCTGCCCGAGCGATTGCGTATTGCCCTGAATGCCGACAGCCTGGCGACCTGGTGGGCCGGCGCGGTGGCGTCGTTCTGCGCCGAGCATCGGGTGCTGCTCGATCATGTGGTGGAAGACCAGGCGGTCGGGCTCAAGCGCATGCGGGCTGGCGAGGTTGCAGCCTGCGTGTGCGCGGCGGAACGGCCGCTGGCAGGCGCGCGCAGTCAGTTTCTTGGGGCGATGCGCTATCGCGCGCTGGCCAGTCCGGTCTTTGTCAGTCGGCATTTCCAGCGACCGGCAGCCGCTGCGGATCTGGCTCGGGTGCCTGCCGTGGTGTTCGGCCCGGATGACCAGCTGCAACACCGCTACATGGCGGCAGTCGGCGGGGGAGAGGCGTTCGTCCATCACCTCTGCCCGTCGTCCGAAGGTTTCGTACGCCTGCTGCAGAGCGGGCTTGGCTGGGGGCTGGTGCCGGAGTTACAGGTGCGCGGCGAACTTGCGCGCGGGGAATTGGTCGATGTGCTGTCCGGACCGCCGATCGACGTGCCTTTGTATTGGCATCACTGGCGTAATGGCGGGCAATTGCTCGACGAGCTGACCCGGCATCTGGTGCGTTGCGCCAGCGACTGGTTACTGGTTGATTGAGCGCTCAGGCGAGTACGCGCTGGCCTCGGTAAATACGTATCGTGGCGCCGCTGCTGGCCGCGCGTGGCGGAGGTGGTGCCGGCAACCGATCACTGAACGCGGCGAGCTGGCGTCCGAGTTCGCGGGTCAGCTCATCGTTGGAGTTCATGCACCCGGCAAGCATTGCCGTAACCGCATCCGGTTGGTCGAGATGGATGTCGAGTTGCTGCTCATCGCGAAGTCTGCGTCGCAGGCTGCGCATGCAGTCGATAACCGCCTTGTTCAGCTCCATGCTGTATTCCTCGTGAATTGCCCTAAGGCCCAACATCCCTGTCGGAAGTGTCTATCCGCTGGCAAGAGAGACAGAGCAAGTGGCGTACCAATTTCCGGCGTCGCTGCGCGGTTTTTGCATCTGGCAGGCGAAGCGCCCGGCTGGCGAGGCCTGCAGACTGCCCGTAGGCGATGGTCACCGCTGTGGTGCCTGTTCGCGGGGCTGCCGAGTGCGCCATTCGATGCACCGTGATGCGTATCACAAGCGGCGCACTGCTCTACCACGGTGCATCTGCTCCACCGGCGCGCCGTCACTGATGGGCACGCCCTGAATCGTTATACTGCGCGCTGTATTTCGCACCGCGCCATTGAAGGTACCCCATGCGCAACGATGCTCACGACGAACTGGACAACATTCCCAGCCTGACCGCAGGCCGTGACCGCGTGGAGCCCTATCCGGCGCCGGATCTCGAGCCGATCCGCAGAACCGCCGATGAGCCTGTGGATGACGGGCGCTCCCGCCAGAAACGTCGCCCTGCAAGCACTGCTGGCAAGGTGAGCACGGCGCCGCTGTGGGTCATGGTGCTGGCCTTGCTCCTCAGCCTTGGCGCGCTCGGCTGGTGGAGTTATCAGAAGATCGCCATGCTGGAAATGCAGCTGGTCGCCACCCAGGAAAGCTTCGCGCGTATCAGTGAGGATGCCGCGGGACGACTGCAGGACATCAGCGGGAAAGTCGTTGCGACCGAGTCCAATGTGACTACGGAAAGCGAGGCGGTGAAACTGCGCATCAAGCAGCTGGAGCAACAGGCCATCGATCTTGACCGCAAGCAGCAGGCCTTCGCCACCGAGCAGCAGAGCCTGACCGGCAGGCAGGGCAATCAGGATCGGCGCATGGACGAGCAGGGCACGCGCCTCGAACAGCTCGGCACCGATCTGCAGGCCCAGCAGCGCAGTACGGCAACCCTGGCAGAGAGCGTCAAAGCGCTGGGCAGCGAGCAGGCTTCGCTCAAGTCGGCGCTGGACGAACAGGCGAAGCTGGCCGGGCGGTTCGACGGTCTGAGCAAGGATGTCGCGGCGCTGAAGCAGAGCGGTAACCAGAGTCAGGCGATCAGCCGGCTCGAGCAGGACATCCTGGTGCTGCGCAGTGAGCTGGACAATCGGCCGGCGCCCGCGCCAAACGCGATCAACACCGCCGAGTTCGACTCCTTCCGGGCCCAGGTCACCCGCACCATCAATTCCATGCAGGGGCAGATCGCCAATCTGCAAGGTCAGCTCGACGGACGTTAACCGCGTAGGAGCCGCCGCGCGTATTCGCGACGGCGGCCTTTGCGCTCTACGAACCTTACAGGTCCCAGGCCAGTGACAGCCCCACTCCGTGGTCGCGGTTATCGTTGCCGCGGTGATGGTAGTTGGCGCGCAGCGCCAGACCGGGCGTCAGGCGGTGCGTCAGGCCCACACTGAAGCGCGTCTGGTCGCCGGTCGGTACCGCGCCCGGCAGCTCGAAGCTGTTGCCCGACACACTGTTCAGCGACATGCGCAGGTCACGCCGATCCTCGTCCTCGCGCTCCACCTCCCGCGCCACCTCGCCGAATAGCCGCGTGCGTTCGCTCAGCGCATATTCGCCGAACAGGCCGAGTGAGAGGCGCAGCGAATCCAGTTCCTGATCGTCATAGCTCAATGCAGTGGAGCGCTCGCCCTGCTCGCTGTAACCGTCGACTTCGACCTTCTGATAGCTGGCACCGACGAATGGGCCGAACTGGAGTTGATCGCCTGGCTGCATCAGGTTGAAGCCAGCCTTCGCCGCCGCGCCCCATAGCGTGCCTTCGGTATCACCCTTTTCCGTGCGCTCGCTGATGCCAAGGGCGAACGTACGCTTGAGGTCGTGGTAGTCCAGATACCCGGCGCTGAGGCTGAAGTCGGCGAACAGACGCTGGTGTTCGTAACGGGCGAAGGCCGTGGCCAGGTAGCTGCGCATGTCGTACTCGGAGTCGTTTCTGCCCAGTTCCAGCGAGTTTTCCGCCAGGCCCAGGCTGACGCCGGCCAGCCACGTCTCACTCAAACGCTGGGTAACACCAAGCGACAGGCTCAGACCGCTACCGTCACCGCCACCGTAACCGTCGTACTCAGGCCGGTTGTAACCACCCTGGACGAAGGTGCGCCAGGCGCCGACCACCTGCCAGTCGCCGCGCCGCGCAGACAGTTCGTTGTCCAGTTGCTGCAGGTGAGCGCGCAGTGCCGAGCGGCCCATTTCCGGTAGCAGGGATACTTCCCACGGCGCGGAAATGATCGAGTACAGGTAGTCGGCGCTGATCTGATGAACAGCGGTGGTTGGATGGACGGCGTCGTTGAACAGCAGGCGGTTAGGATCAGGTGCTGTGCCGCCGAGGCTGTAGGTCGGGTCCGGCAGGCAGGTGCCGCCCGACGCATCGAAACACACGGCTGTCTGTGCCACGTTGGGGTCGAAGCCGAAGGCGGCCAGGTCAGCACGTACCTCGGCCAGCAACAGGCGGTTGTTCACCAGCACGTAGTTGCCACCCTGGGCTTGCAGCTGGCTCGCCAGCTCGGTGTTGAACTGGTCGCTTAGAAAGTTGAATGTGGCGGCCTGGCCAGTGATGAAGCCCAGTGGCGTGGTGCCGACGTCCGGCAGATCGGAGACGATGATGTAGCGCGCGCCCGCGGCCTGTAGTGCAGCGACGCCAGCCACCAGATTACCGGCGGCGTCAGCCATCGTGACCGGGTTGGTGCCGAGCTGGAAGATGTCGTTACCGCCGCCGTTCAGGTAGTAGAGAGCATTGCTGTCGACGCGCGGGTTCTCGACCAGATAGCCAGGCCGGGTCCGGGTAGAGCCGCCCGCGGAAACGGTCGAGTCGAGTGTGATCGAATCGAGAATCTGGTCGGTGCGATAACCACCGACGGCATAGTTGGTGCCGTCCGGATTGCCTGTGAGGACTGCCGGTAACAGCGGCGTGGAGGGTAACGATTGAAGGCCCAGCATGCTCGCTAGGCGTTGCGTGCCGACCTCGCCGATATATTCGCCGGCACCGTAGGTAGGGCCGGTGCGGTTGGTGAAGCGCAGACCTCCTGTAGGGTTGCCCCCGAGTGTCGGGCTTTGCAGGTCGGGAAAGTTGCCAGCATCGCTCAGCGAGTCGCCGAACACGACGAACTGACTGAACGGGCCGTCATCGGCGATGGCCGCGTCTGTCGCGCAGGTGAGTAGAACGGCTGCCGCAAGCGGTTTGAGGGCGCTCTGCACGGGTAACTCCTTATTGTTCTTTTTGTTTGGATGCATCGCTCGCACATGCGCGGGCGATCCGGCCACGCTATTGGGAGCCGCCAGCGGGTATAAGCGCCCGAAAGGGCGATTTTTCCGAACGGTAGATCGTTCTTAGGAGTTACTTGCAGCTTCGATTTCATTGTCCTGGCTCAAGGGTTGTTGGTGGCCAACTGATACCATTCGCCGCGCTTGCGCTTCTGTGGACGTCCGATGCACCGGCGAACGGTGATCTTCTTTGAGACGGATATGAAAGCAGCCGGCGGCGTCCGGACCGCCGGTTGTAAAGAAACCTTCCCTGCCTGGGAGCACAATAAAAAATGCCATCGATTCTCGACCTGCTGCGCAGTCGCCTGAGCTCGTTGCTGCCCAGCGAGCTCAAGCCCAGCGAGCTTCGCCATCTGCTGAGCCCGCGACGCCATCCACTGCTGCTCTGCCAGCGCCGCGCGACCCTGATTGTCAACCGCGTTCGCCTGTTCGCCTTTCTGTTCGCAGTGCTCACCCCGCTGTGGAGTCTGATCGATCTGATGGTGTTCGAGCCCAAGCTGTGGGCAGCGCTGGCCGGTTTTCGGATGATGGCGTGCCTGGCGTTCACCTGCCTGCTGCTGTTCTACCGTCCGAGCGGCAATCTGCTCGATGCCTATCGGGCGATCGCGATCCTGTTCGCCATTCCGACGATCTTCTACATCGCCTCGCACACCTTGCTCGGCAGCTATCAACTGGCGCAGTTCTCCGCGGTGGTCGGCGCCGGCTATGCCTTTCTGCCATTCGTGCTGATGGCCGGGCTGACCATTTTCCCGCTGACCCTGGTGGAGAATCTGGTGCTCTCCAGCCTGTTGCTGCTGGCCCAGGCGCTGGCTGGCTATCTCAGCTGGGCGACGCTGAACTGGCCGTCGTTCGCCGGTGCCTTCTGGCTGTTGATCCTGATCGCCGGCGTCGCCAGCCTGGCCAGCATGAGCCAGCTGGCGTTCATGTTCGCGCTGGTGCGCCAGGCCATCCGCGACCCGCTCACCGGGGTTTTCTCCCGCGGCAGCGGAGAGGAGATCCTTCGATTGCAGTGGGACAGCGCACAGCGCAAGGATGGTCCGCTGGCGCTGGCTTTCATCGACCTCGACCACTTCAAGTCGATCAACGACAACCATGGCCATGAGTCCGGCGATCAGGTCCTGCGCGAGGCGGCCAGGCGTCTGGTGGCGACGCTGCGAGGCTCCGACAGCCTGCTGCGCTGGGGCGGCGAGGAGTTCCTGCTGATCATGCCGGAGACCGATATGCAGCAGGCGCACATGGCGCTCGAGCGCATCGTTGGCCAGGGCCTCGGCGTGCGGCCGGACGGTGCGCCGCTGACGGCGAGCATCGGGTTGGCCGAGCGCCGTTGCGATCAGGTGGCGGATTACCGGGATCTGCTGGAGCTGGCGGATAAGCGCATGTACTACGCCAAGGCGAGCGGGCGTAATCGCCTCTGCGCTATGGAACCGGAGGCTGTGCAGCCGCCGCAGGCATTTGCCGTGGGTGGCTAGCCGTCAGCCATTGGCCAGGCCGAAGACGTGCCGCATGTAGCTGACGAATGCCTCGTCGCGGCACATGGTCTTGCCCGGCGAGTCGGAAATCTTCGCCACCGGCTGGCCATTGCAGGCGGTCATCTTGATGACCATGTTGGTCGGCTCCACGCTCGGGATGTCGCAGGTCAGTCCGGTGCCGATGCCGAAACTCGGATTGCTGCGCCCGATCAGCGCGCGATGGAGTTCCAGCGCTCTGGCCAGGTCCAGGCCATCGGAGAAGATCAGCTGGCGGGTTTTCGGATCGATACCCAGGCGCTGGTAATGCGCGATGGCTTTTTCCGCCCAGACCAGCGGATCGCCAGAGTCATGGCGCAGGCCGTCGAACAGCTTGGCGAAGTAGAGATCGAAGTCGCGCAGGAAGGCATCCATGGTGATGCAGTCAGTCAGTGCGATGCCCAGCGCTCCACGATATTCGCGAACCCAGCAGTCCAGCGCCGCGACCTGGCTGTCGATGAGCCGCGGGCCGAGCTGCTGGTGCGCCATGATCCACTCGTGGGCCATGGTGCCCATCGGCTTCACGTTTCGCGTGCGTGCCAGATGCACGTTGCTGGTGCCGGCGAACCGGCCGGGAAAGTCGCATTGCAGTCGGTCCACTACCATCTCTTGTACGGCGAAGGAGAAGCGACGGCGTGTGCCGAAATCCGCCAGGGTGAAGCTGGCCAGTTCATCGCTGCTGGCCTGGCTACGTAGCCAGTTCAGCTTCTCATCCAGCCGGTCGCGCGCCTGGGCCAGCGTCACCGCGGGGTAGCGCGCGCGGTTGCGCACCTCGCTGACGATGGCCAGCAGCGGCACTTCGAACAGGATCACGTGGAGCCAGGGGCCGCGCAGATGTATCACCAGCTCGCCGTCCTCGATGTTCACCTGCAGATAACGCAAATCGAAACGGAACAAACCGAGGAAGCGGATGAAGTCGGGCTGCATATAGGGGATGCGCTCGAGGTAGGCCAGCTCTTCGGTCGTCATCTGCAGCTCGGCAAGCGCTTCGATCTGCCGGCGGATTTCGTCGAGGTAGGGCGTCAGGTCTTCACCGGAGCGACTGCGGAATGCCCACTCCACTTCCGCGTTCGGATAGTGATGCAGCACTGCCTGCATCATGGTGAGCTTGTAGAAATCGGTATCCAGCAGGCTCTGGACGATCCGTTCGGAAAAGGCGCTGCTGTTCATCGACCGCTCCAGCTTGAAGTACCCGTCGATGATATCGACAAATGGCACGGGATGCAGGTCGTCGTTGTAACTTAGCTAAATCAAATAACGGCAAATACCGACTTCTGCCAATTGTCGCTTTGCTGAAGTTTTTATTAATATAATTTTGACGGCTATATATCAGTCAGGCAGCGATAACACTTACTTGGCAATTACCTTTTGATGCTCGCTTAAAGGTTGAATGAACAAGTGAAGAAGGGCAGGGCCATACGGCGCCTGCCCTTCTTCATCTCCTCAGCACTTAGCTGCTGCGGCCACCGCCGTGGCTGTTCTGGCCGCCCTTGCGGCCGGCCTCGGAGGCCTTCTCGCGGTCATTGGCGAAGTTGCCGCCGCTGTTGTGGCCGCCCTTGCGGCCAGCATCGGAAGCTTTCTCTCGATCGTTGGCGAAGTTGCCAGGGTTGTTATTTGCCATGTGTATTTCTCCTCAATTGGATAGACACGTTCACAAACGGCTGAAAGAGAGAGATCAATCAGCCTCACTGTGTCAGAGGGAGGCTTAGGGAAAGAGTTTCGATGAATTCAAAAGCGTAGACGAATGGTTTTCCCCATGTTGCGTATGACTATGGCGGACTGAAATTACAGGCGAAGCGGCAAAGTTGCAGGTCGAATGTTTAATATCCGATAACAAACCTATCCAGCCACACCTCAGGCCTCGAGCTTGGCCTTCCGCTCGGCCAGAAGGCGCATCACATAACCGATCTTCAGCGCCGTGGGGCCGAGGATGACCAGCGCATGGGCCGCGATGATGCTGCCCATCGCCAGATGTCGATCGAACAGGTAGGCGCCGCTGATGCCCAGCAGCAGGAGCAGTATGCCTGCGACCATCAGCGCATTTGCGGCGCCCATCAGGCGTTGTGGAGAAGCTGAGTGATAAAGCATGACTGAATCTCCTTCGGGGAGAGGCTCGCGCCGGGCGAGCCTCCGAATGGATCAATCGAGTGCCGAAGCGGGTCCGAAGAACTCGTAGCGGGTTTGCTGTTCCGGCACACCGAGTGACTTCAGCTGGCGGCGGACGGCAGCCATGAAGGGTTTCGGCCCGAGGAAATAGGCGTCTACGTCGCGGTCTTCCGGTAGCCACCTGCCAAGCTGTTGCTCGGTCAGGCGGCCAACGGCATCCGGCGCGGCATCTGCGCCGTCGTGCTCCTCATAGCAGTAGAAACGCTTGAGCTGGGCGTGACGCTCGGCCAGCGCGTCCACGCTGCGGCGGAACGCATGCACGCCGGCATTGCGCGCGCAGTGGATGAAGTGCACCGGTCGTGCGCTGGCCAGAGCCTGTTCCAGCATCGCCAGGGTAGGCGTGATACCGACGCCGCCGCTGATCAGCACCAGGGGCTTGTCGCCCGGTTCGAGGGTGAACTCGCCAGCCGGCGCGAACAGCTCCAGCACGGCACCTTCGGGCATGGCATGCAGCGCGTTCGAGGCGACGCCGCCGGGCTCGCGCTTGACGCTGATGCGGTATTCGCTGCCATTGCTGGCGGCGGACAGCGAGTAGTTGCGGCGCACCTCCTGGCCGTCGACCTCCAGGCGCAGGCCGATGTACTGGCCGGGCAGAAAGTCCATCAACGCGCCGCCATCTTCCGGCTGCAGGTGAAAGGAGGTGATCTCTGCGCTTTCGACGGTCTTGCGCGCAATGCGAAAACGCCGCGCCCCCCGCCAGCCACCATCCGCGTCGGCCTTGATCTGGTAGAGATTCTCCTCCTGACCGATAAGGATGTTGGCGAGTTGCTGGTAGGCGGCGCCCCAGGCGTCGATCACGGCGTCGGTAGCGATCTCGTCGCCGAGCACTTCGCGGATCGCCCGCAGCAGGCAGGAGCCAACCAGCGGGTAATGCTCGGGCAGCACCTGCAGCGCGACATGCTTATTGATGATCTGAGCGACCAGCGGACCGAGGGCGTCGAGCCGGTCGATGTGTTTGGCATACATCAGCACGCCGTTGGCCAGTGCACGCGGCTGTTCACCGCTGGCCTGGTGGGCCTGATTGAACAGCGGGCGCACTTCGGGATGCTCACTGAGCAGCAGGTTGTAGAAATGGGTGGTCAAGGCCTCGCCGCCGCTTTCCAGCAGCGGCACGGTGGCTTTGATAAGGGCAGCCTGTTCAGCGCAAAGCATTGCTAACTCCTCTGATGGGAAAGTCGTCCTGTATTCGCGGGGCGAACACGAAACGTTCTGCCATAGAGGCTTTCAACAATCGTTCCAGGTCGAAAATTGACTTGAATCAAGGTTTGCAGGATGTGCGAGGTAAAAAGAACCTTGGCTTTCCATGGTGATATGGACCTTATAGGGTCGAAATTACCTTGACCGTGACGATCGAACCTCGCCCGCTGACAGCTTTCTTACCAGGGGCGATCCGCGATATTTCATTCAACAGCAGGAGAGAGGGCCATGGAGATCTACCACATCACCCACGAAGATGACCGCTGGGTGCTACGCGAAGAAGGCGATCAGCGCGCGTTGCTCGAAGCCGGGAATCGACAGGACATTCTCGATGAGACGCGCGACTACATGAAGCTGCGTACTGCGCTGGTGAACGTCCACGGCGACGACGGCAGCATCGAGGAGGAGCATCGCTACCCGCAGGAGCAGAACCCGCTGGAGACCAAGGGCTGACCGCTTGGCCATTGTGCGCTGGGTGGGTTGCCGACCTAGTCGAGGACTTCGATGCGCAGCGTGTTGGTGGTGCCAGGTTGGCCGAGCGGCACGCCAGCGGTGATCAGCACCGTGTCACCACTGCCGGCCATGCCCTGGGCGCGCGCCAGCTCGAGGGCGTGGCTGCTGACCTGCTCCATATCGCGCATCGGTGCATCCACCACCGAATACACGCCCCAGGCCACCGTGAGCTTGCGCGCGGTGGCGGTGCTCGGCGTCAGGCTGAGGATCGGCGTGGCCGGGCGCTCGCGCGAGGCGCGCAGGCTGGAGCGGCCTGATTCGGTGTAATTGACCAGCACCGCAATCGGCAGGATGCCACTGATGCGGCGGATTGCGCAGCTGATGGCATCCGGCAGCGTTGCCTCGGCATTCGGTCGGTGCACATCGAGCTGGGCCTGGAAATCCGGGCCGCTTTCCACCTGACGGATGATCTTGCTCATCATGCTCACCGCTTCCAGCGGGTAGTCGCCCGAAGCGGTTTCCGCCGACAGCATCACCGCGTCCGCACCCTCGGCAACCGCGTTGGCCACGTCGGTGACCTCGGCGCGCGTCGGCGCCGGGGCGAAGCGCATGGATTCGAGCATCTGCGTGGCCACCACCACCGGGCGGCCGAGCTGGCGGCAGATGCGCACGATGTTCTTCTGAATGCGTGGCACATTCTCCGGCGGCACCTCCACGCCGAGGTCGCCACGCGCGACCATGATCGCGTCGGACAGCCGCGCGATCTCGCGCAGGTGCTGCACCGCCGAAGGTTTCTCGATCTTGGCCATGAGGAAGGCGTGCTCACCGATCAGCTTGCGCGCTTCGTGAATGTCCTGTGGGCGCTGGACGAAGGACAGGGCCACCCAATCCACGCCCAGTTCAAGGCCGAAAGCCAGGTCGCGGCGATCCTTCTCCGTCAGCGGGCTAAGCTCCAGCACTGCTTCCGGCACGTTGACGCCCTTGCGGTCGGACAGCTCGCCGCCGGCGACCACGCGGGTGTCGATGGCATCGCTGTGGCGCGCGGTGACCGTCAGACGCAGGCGGCCATCGTCGATCAGCAGCTGCATGCCCGGCTCCAGCGCGGCGATGATCTCCGGGTGCGGCAGGTTCACGCGTCGGTTGTCGCCCGGCGTCGGGTCCAGATCCAGACGGAAGGCCTGATCGCGATCCAGCCGCACCTTGCCCTCGGCGAAGCGGCCGACCCGGAGCTTGGGCCCTTGCAGGTCCATGAGGATGCCGATCGGCCGGTTCAGCTCACGTTCCACCTCGCGAATCCAGGCGAAGCGTTCGGCATGGTCGGCGTGCTCGCCATGGCTGAAGTTCAGGCGGAACAGGTTGACCCCTGCCGCGACCAGCGCCCGTACATCATCGATGCTGCGGGTGGTGGGGCCGAGGGTGGCAAGTATCTTGACCTTCTTGTCGGGTTTCATGGCGGGCTCGCTGGCAGGTGAGCGTCCTCGGTCTAGGCCGAAGGCGGCAGAATCAGGATGGCGCGGAAATCGTTGACGTTGGTACGCGTCGGACCGGTAACGATCAGGCTGTCCAGCGCCGCGAAGTAGCCATAGCCGTCGTTGTTGGCCAGCGCATCGGCGGCACGCAGGCCCTGTGCTTCGGCGTGGGCGAAGCTGTCCGGGGTCATCAGTGCGCCGGCGTTGTCCTCGGAACCGTCGATGCCATCGGTGTCGCCGGCCAGGGCGTATACACCGGGCAGGCCTTGCAGGCTTTCGGTGAGGGCAAGCAGGAATTCGGCGTTGCGTCCGCCACGGCCGTTGCCGCGCACGGTCACCGTGGTTTCGCCGCCGGAGAGGATCACGCAGGGCGCGGCAATCGGCTGGCCGTGCAGCACCACCTGCCGGGCGATGCCGGCATGCACCTTGGCCACCTCGCGCGCTTCGCCTTCCAGATCACCGAGGATCAGTGGGGTGATACCGGCGGCACGGGCCACCTCGGCAGCGGCGTCGAGCGACTGCTGCGGCGTGGCGATCAGCTGGAAGTGGCTGCGCGAGAGCATCAGATCGCCCGGCTTGAGGGTTTCCGAGCGTGGGTCTTCGAGCCAGGCGCGCACGTTGGCCGGCACCTCGATGTGGTAGCGCTCGAGGATCTCCAGTGCCTGTGCCGATGTGGTCGGATCGGCGACGGTCGGGCCGGAGGCGATCACCGTGGCTTCGTCGCCGGGCACGTCGGAAATCGCATATGTGTATACGCTGGCCGGCCAGCAGGCCCTGGCCAGGCGGCCGCCCTTGATCGCCGAGAGGTGCTTGCGCACGCAGTTCATCTCGCCGATGTGCGCGCCGGAGCGCAGCAGCGCCTTGTTGATCGCCTGCTTGTCGGCCAGCGAAATGCCTTCGGCCGGCAGCGCCAGCAGCGAGGAGCCGCCGCCGGAGAGCAGGAAGATCACCCGGTCGCTTTCCTCGAGGTTGCTGACCAGCTCCAGCACGCGGCGGGCGACGCGCTCGCCGGCATCGTCCGGCACCGGGTGCGCGGCCTCCACCACCTCGATGCGGCGGCAGTCGGCGTGATGTTCATAGCGGGTCACCACCAGGCCGGACAGCTCGCCTTCCCAGACCTGCTCAATGGCTTCGGCCATGGCCGCAGCCGCCTTGCCGGCGCCGATGACGATGGCTCGGCCGCTGCGGTCTTCCGGCAGATGGTCGGCGAGCACATGGCGCGGATGGGCGGCCTCGATGGCGCTATCGAACAGCTGGCGCAGCAGGGCTTGGGGATCGATGGGCATCTCTGGCTCCTTGGGTCTTTTTGCAGAGGCCGATTGCAGACCGTAGGGCTCGCCAATGCAAGCGCTAAGGGTTGAAATCGACCCGCCCGGCAGTCGGGCCGTGACTCCTTGTGCCGGGCGAATCGAAAAGGTGCCGTCCGCAGACGGCGGTTGCTGTGCAGGCGCGCGGGGCCCTGGTCGTGGGGGAGACGCGATGATTCCGATCCCGCGTACCTGCACACCAACCCTTTGAGCATCACTGGTGCCGAGCGTTGCGCTGATCCCACCACCTGGTCTGTCTGTCCCTGAAGGTGGGGGCGCAGGCCCGACTCAGTGCGCTCGAAGGCTTTACTCCTTGCGGATCGAGAAATTGGCCATGTGCTCCAGGCCCTTGATCAGCGCCGAGTGGTCCCAGCCGCTGCCGCCGATGGCTGCGCAGGTGCTGAACACCTGCTGGGCGTTGGCGGTGTTAGGCAGGTTGAGGCCCAGCTCGCGGGCTCCGGCCAGGGCGAGGCTGAGGTCCTTCTGGTGCAGGCTGATGCGGAAGCCCGGATCGAAGGTGCCCTTGATCATGCGCTCGCCGTGCACCTCGAGAATCTTCGAGCCGGCAAAGCCACCCATCAGCGCCTCGCGCACCTTGGCCGGGTCGGCGCCGTTCTTCGCGGCGAACAGCAGGGCCTCAGCGACCGCCTGAATGTTCAGCGCGACGATGATCTGGTTGGCCACCTTGGCGGTCTGGCCGTCGCCGTTCTCGCCGACGCGGGTGATGTTCTTGCCCATTGCCTGGAACAGCGGCAGGGCGCGCTCGAAGGCCGCTTCGCTGCCGCCGACCATGATCGACAGGCTGCCGGCCTTGGCGCCGACCTCACCGCCGGATACCGGGGCGTCGAGGTACTCGGCGCCGCTCGCCTTGATCTTCTCGGCGAACTGCTTGGTGGCGCTGGGGGAGATCGAGCTCATGTCGATCACCACCTTGCCCGGGCCGACGCCAGCGGCGATGCCCTGGTCGCGGAACAGCACGTCCTCGACCTGCGGCGTATCCGGCACCATGACGATGATGAACTCGGCCTCCTGCGCAACTTCCTGCGGCGTGGCCAGGGCGATGGCGCCGGCCTGCACCAGGTCGGCGGGTGCCTTGTCATGATGTTCGGAAAGAAATATCTGGTGGCCTGCGTTCTGCAGGTTGCTTGCCATGGGCTTGCCCATGATTCCGGTGCCGATAAATCCGATCTTAGCCATGGTCGTTTCTCCTCAAATGCTGTTCGGGTCAGATGGCGTTGTGTGTCTTCAGCCAGGCGAGGCCTTCGGCGGTGCTGGTGGCCGGCTTGTACTCGCAGCCGACCCAGCCCTGGTAGCCGATACGGTCCAGGTGCTCGAACAGGAAGTGGTAGTTGATCTCGCCGGTGCCCGGTTCGTTACGGCCCGGGTTGTCGGCCAGCTGGATATGGTTGATCGCATCCAGGTTGGCTTCGATGGTGCGCGCCAGGTCTCCCTCCATGATCTGCATGTGGTAGATGTCGTACTGCAGGAACAGGTTGGCGTGACCGACCTTGCCGCGGATCTCCTGCGCCTGGGAGGTGTTGTTGAGGAAGAAGCGCGGAATGTCGCGGGTGTTGATCATCTCCATCACCAGGCGGATGCCGGCCTCCTCGAGCTTCTGAGCGGCGTAGCGCAGGTTTTCGATAAAGGTGATTTCCAGTTGGCCGAGATCGGCACCACGCGGGGCGATGCCGGCCAGGCAGTTGACCTGGGTGTTGCCCAGCACCTTGGCGTAGGCGATGGCCTTGTCCACGCCGGCGCGGAACTCCTCGACCCGCTCCGGCAGGATGGCGATGCCACGTTCGCCGCCGGCCCAGTCACCGGCCGGCAGGTTGAACAGCACCTGGGTCAGCTTGTTGGCATCCAGCTGAGCCTTGATCTGCTCGGCAGGGAAGTCATAGGGGAACAAGTACTCGACACCGGAAAAGCCGGCCTGGGCGGCAGCGGCGAAGCGGTCCATGAAGTCCTGCTCGGTGAACAGCATCGACAGGTTGGCGGCAAAGCGGGGCATGGTTTTCTCCTGATCTGTAGGGATCACATTCGGTTTCGCATTGCGGTGGTGTGGTGGCCACCCTGGGTGTTGCGTGTGCGGTGGATATGCTTCGCGATAGCCACCCTACGGTCCGAAATGTTCGTAGGATGGAAGACCGCGAAGCGTCTTCCACGCGTCTGGTTACGGTTGAATCAGTCCAGCAATCCAACCGCGGTCGGGGCATCTTCCCGGCCTGCGGCCAGCGCCTCGAACTCGTTGATCGCGTCGATCTCGGTGCCCATGGCGATGTTGGTCACCCGCTCGAGGATCACCTCGATCACCACCGGCACGCGGTGTTCGGCCATCCAGGCCTGGGCCTGCTCGATGGCCGGGCGCAGGTCTTCCTGCTTGAACACGCGCAGCGCCTTGCAGCCCAGGCCCTCGACCACCGCGACGTGATCGACGCCGTAGCCTTCCATGCCGCTCTGGTCGGCATTGATGTTCTCGAAGCCCAGCTGCACGCAGTAATCCATGTCGAAGCCGCGCTGCGCCTGGCGGATCAGCCCGAGGTAGGCGTTGTTCACCAGGATGTGCAGGTAGGGCAGCTTGAACTGCGCACCGACGGCCAGTTCCTCGATCATGAACTGGAAGTCGTAGTCGCCGGACAGCGCCACCACCTTGCGCGCCGGATCCGCGGCAACCACACCGAGCGCCGCCGGAATGGTCCAGCCGAGCGGACCGGCCTGGCCGCAGTTGATCCAGTGGCGCGGCTGGTAGACGTGCAGGAACTGCGCGGCGGCGATCTGCGACAGGCCGATGGTGCTGACGTAGCAGGTGTCCTTGCCGAAGGCGTTGTTCATGCACTGGTACACGCGCTGCGGCTTCATCGGCACGCTGTCGAAGTTGGTCTTGCGCAACATCGTGCGCTTGCGTTCCAGGCAGTCGGCGGCCCAGGCGCGGCGATCCGGCAGACGCCCTTCGGCCTTGCGCGCCTTGGCCACGTCGACGAACAGCTCCAGTGCGGCGCGGGCATCGGAGACGATGCCGTAGTCCGGCGCGAACACCCGTCCGATCTGGGTCGGCTCGATGTCGACGTGGACGAAGGTGCGGCCCTTGGTATAGGTCTCCACGGAGCCGGTGTGACGGTTGGCCCAGCGGTTGCCGATGCCGAGCACGAAGTCGGATTCGAGCAGGGTCGCGTTGCCGTAGCGGTGGCTGGTCTGCAGCCCGCACATCCCGGCCATCAGCGGATGGTCGTCGGGGATCGAGCCCCAGCCCATCAGCGTCGGGATCACCGGCACGCCCACGGTCTCGGCGAATTCCACCAGCAAGGCCTCGGCCGCGGCGTTGTAGATGCCGCCACCGGCGACGATCAGCGGGCGCTCGGCGGCGCAGAGCATGTCGATGGCTTTCTCGATCTGCTTGCGGGTTGCCGCTGGCTTATAGACCGGCAGCGGCTCGTAGGTGTCGACGTCGAACTCGATCTCGGCCATCTGCACGTCGAACGGCAGGTCGATCAGCACCGGGCCGGGGCGGCCGGAGCGCATCACGTGGAAGGCCTGCTGGAACACGCGCGGGACCAGTGCCGGCTCGAGTACGGTGACCGCCCACTTGGTGACCGGCTTGGCGATGGACTCGATGTCCACGGCCTGGAAATCTTCCTTGTGCAGGCGGGCACGCGGTGCTTGCCCGGTGATGCAGAGGATCGGAATGGAGTCGGCGGATGCCGAGTACAGGCCGGTGATCATGTCGGTGCCGGCCGGGCCGGAGGTGCCGATGCACACGCCGATGTTGCCTGGCTTGGCACGGGTATAGCCCTCGGCCATGTGCGAGGCACCCTCGACGTGGCGGGCGAGGATATGACGGATGCCGCCATCGGCCCGCAGGGCGGAATACAGCGGATTGATCGCGGCTCCGGGGATGCCGAAGGCGGTGTCGATGCCTTCCTTGCGCAACACCGCGACGGCGGCATCGATTGCTCTCATTCGGGCCATGGATCGTTCCTCCTGGGTAACTCGATAGTTTTTATACGTGGCCCAAGCATGCCGCCCTGGATTCCGTGGAGGAATTGGCCGAGACTTCAGTTCTGTCGATATCAGGAGTATCGAATGGATCGCTATACGACCCTGCGCAGCTTCGTGCTGGTGGCCGACTGCGGCAGCTTCGCCGCCGCCGCGCACAAGGAGAACGTCACCCCGGTGGTGATGGGGCGGCGGCTGGATGCGCTGGAGCGGCATCTGGGCGTCAAGCTGATGCACCGCTCGACGCGCGGCCTGTCGCTGACCGATCTGGGCGAGCAGTACCTGGAGCGTGCACGCGGGTTACTGAGGGACTTCGACGAGGTGGACGCCAGCATCAGCCATGATCGCAACTCGGTACGTGGGCATCTGGTGGTGTCGGCGCCGGCAGCGTTCGGTCGCCGGCATATCGGCCCGCACGCGCCGGCATTCCAGGCGCGCTACCCGGACCTGCAGCTGTCGTTCAACTTCACCGACAGCGTGGTCGACCTGGTGCGCCACGGTTACGACATGGGCATTCGCATCGGCGAGGTGACCGACCCCAACTATGTGGCGGTGCGGCTGTTCCCCAACAGGCGGGTGGTCTGCGGCTCGCCCGAGTACTTCGCCCGCCATGGTACGCCGACGACGCTGGAGGAACTGACCGAGCACAACTGCCTGGCCTTCAACCTGCAGGGCGGTCAGCAGCGCGGCTGGACCTTTCTGCGCGACGGCCGGCAGGTGGCCATCCGCGTGGCCGGCAATCTGGACTGCAATGACGGTGAGCTGCTGTTCGACTGGGTCAAGCAGGGCCTGGGCATCGGCTGGCGCTCGACCTGGGAGATCCAGGCCGAGCTCAAGCGCGGCGAGCTGGTCACGGTACTCGACGAGTACGCATTGCCGGCCTACGACATCCAGGCCGTTTACCCGCAGCAGCGCTACCTGCCGGCCAAGGTGCGTTTCTTCATCGACTACCTGAAGGACATCTACAACGCACCGGGCTACTGGGAAGTGCGCTGAGCGGCTCAGTTGCCGCGGTAGGTGGAGAAGCCGTAGGGGCTCAGCAGCAGCGGGATGTGGTAGTGCTCGACGCTGCCATCGGCTTCGAAGATCACCGGGACTTCGGGGAAAAAGCTGCTGGCCTTGTGCGCGGCGAACCAGTCGCCGGTCTTGAAGGTGACGCGGTAGGTGCCTTTTTCCAGCGCCTTGCCTTCGGGATACAGCGCGGTGATGCGCCCTTGGGCGTTGGTCTCGCCGCTGTTGAGTGATTTCCAGGCATCACCCTGACGTTGTTCGAGGGTGACACGGACGTCTGGCGAAGGCAGGCCGTCTTGCAGATTGAGCACATGCACGCTGAGCGGATTGCCAGCTGCGAGGGTGAGACCGGACAGGCCGCTGAGCATCAAGCCGGCGGCGATTGAACGTAGTGCTTTCATGGGTTTTTCCTTTTCTTCAGTGGGAGGAGGGCAGCAGTTTTTCGATGGCGGCCATGGCGCAGGCCTCGTCGTTCTTGGCACCGCCGGCACCGGCCACGCCGATGGCACCAATCACCTCGTCGCCGACCTTCAGCGGCACGCCACCGCCGAGAAGCAACAATTCATCCAGCGTGTTGAGGTTGGCGGCGTCCGGCGTAGCGGCGGCGCGTTCGGCGAACAGGCGGGTCGGGGTCTTGCTCGACAGCGCGGTGTAGGCCTTGCGCTGTGCTGCGAGAGTGTTGTGCGGGCCGACGTTGTCGTCCCGGCGCAGGGCCACGAGGTTGCCGCCGCGATCTACCACCGCGACCGCCGCCGTGCGGTTTTCGGCGTGGCACTGATCCAGCGTGGCCTGGATCAGGCCATCGGCCAGGGCCAGCGAGACGTTCTGTTGGGTGATCGGTGCTGGCGTGGCGGCGTTGGCGCTTAGGGCCGGGGTAAGTAATGCCAGCGTCAGCAATGACAGTGTGGCTGCGGTACGCATATCGGTTTCCTTGGGTGGCTGAGCTTCGGGGCGCATGGTGCCGATGCCTGCCCGTCAGAACCGTTGCCTGCGCATTACGCTTTTGTAATGGCTCGCAGTGCGGCGGCGCCATAACCTAGCAGGCAGTTGAAGAACTACCTGCGTTGCCATCGCTGCGTTGGAAACAGGCTCAAAATGCTCATTTACCACTTGTAAACTGCGCTTTTTCGCCTGTTTTCGCCTTGCGCTGGCTGCCTCGCTGACGTTCTTCAACGGCCTGCGGCGCATATCAGCGAGGTGATCCGATGCGAATTCTGGTGGTGGAGGACGAGGCCAAGACGGCCGATTACCTCAAGCGTGGTTTGGAGGAGTCCGGCTACCGTGTGGAGGTCGCGCGCAACGGCGTCGACGGCAAACACCTGATCGAGGAGGAGCCGTTCGACTTGGTGATCCTCGACGTCATGCTGCCGGGGCTCGATGGCTGGCAGCTGGTGCAGGTGGTGCGCAAGCGTTCGACGCATACTCCGGTGCTCTTCCTGACGGCGCGCGATGCGGTGGAAGACCGTGTGCGCGGGTTGGAGCTGGGCGCCGACGACTATCTGGTCAAACCGTTCTCCTACGCCGAGCTGCTGGCTCGGGTACGCACCCTGCTGCGCCGCGGGCCGCCGCGCGAGGTCGAACGCTTCCACGTCGCCGATCTGGAGCTGGACCTGCTGCGCCGCCGCGTTACTCGCCAGGGCGAGCGAATCAGTCTGACCAACAAGGAGTTCGCCTTGCTGCATCTGTTGCTCAGTCGCCAGGGCGAGGTGCTGTCCCGCGCGCTGATCGCTTCGCAGGTCTGGCAGATGAATTTCGACAGCGACACCAACGTGGTCGACGTGGCGATCCGCCGCCTGCGCGCAAAGGTCGACGATCCCTATCCGCTCAAGCTCATCCACACCGTGCGCGGTATGGGTTACGTGCTGGAGACGGCATCGTGAGGCTGTTGCCGCGCTCGCTCAGCCTGCGCCTGGCCATCGCTTTCGCCCTGGTGGCGGTGGTGCTGCTCGGTGCCATCGGCCTCTATCTGTACCGCTCGCTGGACCGGGAAATCAGTTGGCGTGACGATCAGGCACTGCTCGGTCGGCTGGAGCGCATGCAGGCCCTGCTCGAGGACAGCGCCAGCGTCGAGGCGCTTCGGCAGCGTCCCCAGCTTTACGAAAACATGCTGGGCAATCGCGACAGCCTGCTCTGGTTGCTCGACGCTCAGGGACGCGCGCTGATCGAAATCAACCCGGCGCGGCTGGCGATACCACCACTGTCGGCCGGCGATGCTGCGGAGCTGACCGATACTGATGGAGCGCGGCTGGCCTGGCGGCGGCTGCCGGGCGAGGCGGGGTTGACGCTGGTCGCCGGGCGCATGCTCGTCGAGCGCGAACAGATGCTCGCCGCCTACCGCGTAAAACTGTGGTGGGCGCTGAGCCTCGGCGCGCTGCTGGCGTCAGTGCTTGGCTGGCTGATCAGCCGGCGTGCGCTACGTCCCGTACGGCATCTCACGCGGCAGGCGCTGGCGATCGACGTGCAGCATCTGCACCTGCGCATCGACGACTCGACGATGCCCAGCGAACTGGAACCGCTGCGTGCCGCGCTGAACCAGATGCTCAACCGGTTGGAACAGGGTTTCGCGCGGCTGTCGCGCTTCAGCGAGGACCTGGCCCACGAAATGCGCACGCCGCTCGGCAATCTCATGGGCCAGACCCAGCAGCTGTTGCACAAGGATCGCGATGCCGAGGCCTATCACGCGCTGCTGGTGTCCAATCAGGAGGAGTATGAACGCCTGGCGCGGATGATCGACAGCATGTTGTTTCTCGCCCGTGCCGAGCAGCCGGCTGCGGCCATCGAGCGGCAGCGCTTTGCATTGCCGGCACTGGTCGAGCAGCTGTGCGACTACTTCGAAGGCGTCGCCGAAGAGCGCGGCATTCAGCTGTTCGATGAAACCGAGGGTGAGCTTTTCGGTGACCCTGAGATGATCCGCCGGGCGCTGGCGAACCTGCTGGTCAATGCGCTGCGCTACGGCGCCAGTGACAGCACGGTGCGTATCGTCAGTGGCTCAGGAGTAGGTTGGCGGTCGGTCAGCGTGATCAATCTGGGACCTCCGGTCCCGCCCGAGCATCTGCCGCGGCTGTTCGATCGCTTCTACCGCTGCGACCCATCGCGCGCCGAGCCGGGCGATACCGGCGGCCTGGGGTTGGCCATCGTGCGCTCGATCATGCAGCTGCATGGCGGGGAGGTGAGTGTTCGCAGCGACGCCGGGGTGACCGAATTCACCCTGCGTTTCGCCGAAACGCCGGCCTGATTCCGATCATTGGCACCGGATCGGGAAGCCGCACCGCGCTGTCACAGCTAAGGTGGATATAACCGCCTGTGAGAGACGCGCTTGTGGATAGTCTGAAAATCGCTACCTACAACATCAATGGCATCCGTGCACGTCGGGCCAATCTGCTCGAATGGCTGACGCGCGAACAGCCCGATGTGGTCTGCCTGCAGGAACTCAAGGCGCAGGATGCCGATTTCCCCATCGACGACATCCGCGCGGCCGGCTATGGCGCCATCTGGCATGGGCAGAAGTCCTGGAACGGGGTGGCGATTTTGGCCCGCGATTGCGAGCCGCTGGAGATCCGCCGCGGGCTGCCGGGCGATCCGGATGACAGCCACAGCCGCTATCTGGAAGCGGCCGTGCAGGGTGTGATCGTCGCCTGCCTCTACCTGCCCAACGGCAACCCGCAGCCGGGGCCGAAATTCGATTACAAGCTGAGCTGGTTCGAGCGGCTGATCGAGCATGCTGCCGGCCTGCTGGCAAGTGGTCATCCGGTGGTGCTGGCCGGCGACTACAACGTGGTACCCACCGACGAGGACATCTACAACCCGCGCTCCTGGAAGAAGGACGCGCTGCTGCAGCCGGAAAGCCGTGAATGTTTCGAGCGCCTGCTGGCGCAGGGCTGGACCGACGCGTTGCGCGCCAGGTACCCCGACGAGCGCATCTACACCTTCTGGGACTACTTTCGCCAGCACTGGCAGAAGAACTCCGGGCTGCGCATCGACCATCTGCTGCTCAGCCCGGACCTTGGGCCGCGGCTGCAGGATGCCGGCGTCGATCGCTGGGTACGCGACCAGGAGCATGCCAGTGACCATGCGCCTACCTGGATAACCCTGAAAGGTGGCGCGGGCGCGGCGGCCGAGCCGGCGAAGTCGAGCAAGCGTGGCAAGACGGGGGCGAGCAGCTAGAGGCCGGCGGTGCGAGGCGGGGCTCGAACGATGCGGCAACGTGCGACGCGGCCGGTTCTGCAAGGCCTTGTGCCAATCGACGCTGAGACATCGGCAGATCGACGGTCGCGACTAGTATCCGGGCAACTGGTCGGCAAACGACATCGCGGGCTCCAGCGGCTCGCTGTCGACGGTATTCATACGGCAGCAATGGCAGCCAGCAAACGGGGAGGGACTCCATGTCTGATGACATACAGCAGGATCAGGTCGATCAACTCGGGATGGCCGATGATCCGCTCTCCATTCTGCGTCGCCTGGAGAGCGCCAACCTTTCATTGAGCGAGATGCTCGTCGAAACCCTGCATGCCGTGCGCACGCATCTGGGGATGGATGTCGCGTTCATCAGCGAGTTTCGCGGCGGCAGCCGGATTTTTCGCTACCTGGACGGCAATTTCGTACCCCTGCAGCTCGAGGTCGGGGCGTGCGATCCTCTGGACGACAGTTACTGTCAACGCGTGCTCGACGGGCGCTTGCCCGAGCTGATTCAGAACGCGGCGACTCTACCGGAGGCGTTGGCCATGCCGGTGACCAAAGCCTTGCCGGTAGGTGCGCACCTCAGTGTTCCGCTGCGCTTCAGCGATGGTCGGCTCTACGGCACCTTCTGTTGCTTCAGTACCACACCGGACAACAGCCTCAATGAGCGAGATCTGAATACGCTGCGGCTGTTCGCCGACTTCGCCGGCAGATTGCTGGAACGCCATGCGCTCAATGAGATTCGCTATGCCGAGACGCTCACGCGCATTCGCTCGGTGCTCGAGCAACGCGCGTATTCGGTGGTGTATCAGCCCATCGTGCATCTGGTGGAAAACTGCATCGTTGGCCACGAGGCGCTGGCTCGATTCAGCGCGCAGCCGCAGCGAACACCGGACAAGTGGTTCGCCGAGGCCGGGCTGGTCGGCTTGCAGCAGGAGCTGGAGGTCGCCCTGATCGAGGCGGCCCTGCACGACTTAGATCAGCTGCCGGCAGATAGCTACCTGTCGCTCAATGTTTCGCCGGAAACCATCCTCGCCGGCGCGCTTGACACGGTGCTCGCCGATCAACCGCTGGCGCGGCTGATGCTCGAGGTGACCGAACACGCATCGGTACAGGACTACTCGCAGCTGGCCGAGGCACTCGAACCACTGCGCAGCAAGGGGCTACGGCTGGCGGTTGACGATGCCGGCGCCGGTTACGCGAGTTTCCGCCATATCCTCAAACTCAAGCCGGATGTGATTAAGCTCGACAGCAGCCTGATCCGCAATGTCGACAGCGACACCGGCTGCCGCGCGCTGGCCGCCGCGTTGATCCGCTTCGCCGAGGAAACCGGCTGCAAGGTCGTCGCCGAAGGGGTTGAGACCCAGGAGGAACTGGCCATGTTGCGGCGGCTTGAAGTGAATAAGGCGCAGGGCTACCTGATCGGTCGGCCGATGCCATTGCATCACGGGCTCGCCATGAGCCGACAGGCATAGCCGGCGTTGCCGGGGGATGGGCCAGGAGGGTGCCTTCGGGCGGTTTCGCTGAACCTTTGTGGTGCGTGGGCAGTCGACTTTATAACGCGGGCGGCAGCGATGTGGCCCTTTCCGAGTCGACTTGTCAGGAGGTACAAGATGGATACGAAAGACACGATTTCAGTGCTCAACGACCTGATTGAAACCAGCAAGGATGGCGAAAAGGGCTTCCTCGAATGCGCCGAAGACCTGCGCGATCCGCAACTCAAGAGCATCATGAATCAGCGTTCGCGCGACTGCGCCACGGCCGCCGCCGAGCTGCAGCAACTGGTTCGCTCCATGGGCGGCGATCCGGAGACCAGCACCAGTATGGCTGCCGACATGCACCGTCGCTGGGTTGACCTCAAGTCGATGATCACCGGCAAGGACGACGAGGCCATTCTCAACGAGTGTGAGCGTGGTGAGGATGTCGCGGTTAAGAGCTACCGCAAGGCGCTGGAAAAAGACCTGCCAGCCGAAGTGCGGATCGTGGTTGAACGTCAGTACCAGGGCGTACAACGCAACCATGATCAGGTGAAGGCTTTACGCGACGCGGCTCGCGCCCGGAGCTGATGCTTCGCCAGCCGGTCAGGATTTGAAGAACGCCAGCGCATGCTGGCGTTTTTCGTTTCCGCCGGTCAGTCGACCTGAGCCGGCTCGGCGATTTCGCAACCCTTGAGTACCAGGCGAATGATGGTGTCGGCCGCCGCATCGTAGTCGGCGTCGTCGAGGCGGTTCTTGCCGGTGACGGTGCTGATCTGCCAGTCGAAATCGGCGTAGGTCTGGGTCGCTGCCCAGATGCTGAACAGCAGGTGATTGGCATCGACCCTCGCCATAAGGCCATCGTCGATCCAGCGCTGGATGCAGGCGATGTTGTGTGCCGCCTGGGCGTTGAGTTGCGCAGTGCGTTCCGGGGACAGGTGCGGAGCGCCGTGCATGATCTCGTTGGCGAACACCTTCGAGGCGCAGGCGTGGTCGCGGGAAATCCTGATCTTGGTGCGGATATAGGCGCGCAGGACCTCGGCCGGATGGCCTGGCTGGTTGAACGGCGCCGAGGCTTCGAGCAAGGGTTCGACGATGCTCTCCAGCACCTCGCGGTAGAGATTTTCCTTGGACTTAAAGTAGTAGTAGACGTTGGGCTTGGGCAGCCCGGCGCGGGCGGCGATGTCACTGGTCTTGGTCGCGGCGAAGCCCTTTTCGGCGAATTCTTCGCTGGCGGCTTTGAGGATCAGCTCTTTGTTGCGCTCACGGATACTGGACATGGGGGCCTTTCGCTGGCTGCCGGCGATACGAACAAGCGCCCGCATGCTAGCACCCTGTCCGCGAGCCCCTCAACCGAAGCGCCGGAGGAGAGGCGAAGGGGCCCGGAGCCCCTTCGCGACAGCACTCAGAAGTGCGCTTTGACGATGGCGCTGAAGGTGCTCTGGTCTGTTTTGAACGGTAGCGAACCGTCTTCCAGGCCGTACTTGTTCGACCAATAGTCGTACTCGATACCGACGTAGAACTTGCCCGGGGTGTAGTCCAGTGCCTTGCCCAGGTCGTACTTGATCTGCGGGACGATGTGCAGGTTCTTCGAGATAAAGTCGCCACGAGACTTCGAGCCTGCATCGTTGACTACCCAATCGATAAAGCCGTCGAAAAGGATATCGGACTTGCCAACGGGGAAGGTCATCGCCCAGGTCGGGGTGACCTGCCACTGCCCGGAAGGTTTGCCGGTGCTGCCATCGGGCTTGCGGTAGTAGAGGTTCAGAGCGAAGCGGTCAAAACCAGGCAGCTCAAGGTCCACGGCCGGGCCGAGCAGGTAGTTCTGATTCGGCGTGCCATCGGCGAGGCTTTCACCACGCTCATAGGTGGCGGCAACCAGAACGTCCTTGACCACACCGAAAGACAGGTCGCTTCCGCTGATCTTGCTTAGCGACAGGCGTGGGCTGAACTCGCCGTAGTAGGTATGGCCGTCGCTCCCGCTCACGCCGTTGTACCAGATGTTGTCGACGAAGAAGAACATGTCGCCCCATGCCCAACCGCTGGCATGTTCGAAGGTGACGGTCTGCTGGGTGTCGGGGTCGACCTTGTAATCCTGGCCGTAAAGATAGGTCAGGCTGTTGTTTTGCCAATGCATCAGATCGCCAGCCAGCGCCGGTGTCGCAAGCAGTGTGCCGGTAAGGGCGAGGCAGAGCGGGGCAGTCTTCAGTTGCATGGAAGTGGTTCCTGTGTGTTTTTTTATAGGCTAGGCCGTCGCGACCGGGCGCGTATTCTGGGCGAAGGCCGAGACGGCGGGAAGCGGTGTGTGTGTCGTTCAGCCCGTTGAATCGGCCCGGGCAGCCTGTGGCATGACGTCGCGGTCGTGCGGCTTGTAGTCCGGAATATTCACCGACAGCGTATTGGTGCCGACGGCATCCTCGATCAGCTCTTCCGGATCGAACACGTCCACCTCGCTCGCCTCGCGTGGCAGGAACAGGTTGAGCAGGATGGCGCTGAAGGCGCCGATGGTGATCGGCGAGCCGAAGATGTTCCGCAGCACCTCGGGCATCGCGCTCAATACTTCCGGAACTCCGGCGACGCCCAGCCCCAACCCGAGGGATATCGACACGATCAGCATGTTGCGCCGATGCAGGCCGGCCTCGGCGAGGATCTTGATGCCGGCGATGGCCACGGTGCCGAACATGATCAGCGTGGCGCCGCCGAGCACCGGCTTGGGCATCAGCTGCAGCACACCGCCGACATAGGGGACCAGACCCAGCAGTACGAGGACCGCGGCGATGTAGTAGCCGACGTAGCGGCTGGCGACGCCGGTGAGTTGGATGACGCCGTTGTTCTGGCTGAAGGTGGTCATCGGCAGGCTGTTGAACACCGCGGCGACCGCCGAGCTGCAGCCATCGGCGAGGATTCCCGACTTGATCCGCCGCAGATACACCGGCCCGCGCACCGGCTGACGCGAGATCATCGAGTTGGCGGTGAGGTCGCCGGCGGTTTCCAGCGGTGTGATGAGGAAGATCACCGCGATCGGGATGAAGGCCATCCAGTCGAATGCGAAACCGAAGCGGAACGGTTGCGGCACGCTGAGCAGCGGCAGTTCGCCCAGCTCGGCGAAGTCCACCTTGCCCATGGACCAGGCCACCAGATAGCCCGCGGTCAGCGCGATGATCACCGCCGACAGCCGCAGGATCGCCCAGGGAAAGCGGTTGAGCACCACGATGATGCCGATCACCAGGCCGGCCAGCGCCAGGTTGGGCAGGGCGCCGAGGTCATCGGCGCCGTAGCCGCCGGCGATATCGGTCATCGCCACCTTGATCAGCGAAAGGCCCATCAGGCAGATGATGGTGCCGGTGACCACCGGGGTGATCACCCGGCGCAGCTTGTTGATGCACTGGCTGAAGGCGATCTCGACGAACGCGGCGCAGAAACTCACGCCGAATAGCGTGGCGAGGATCTCCTCCGGGGTTCCCCCCCGCGCCTTGACGATGAAGCCGGCGCTGAGGATGGCACTGAGAAAGCCGAAGCTGGTGCCCTGCAGGCACAGCAGTCCAGAGCCGATGGGACCGAAGCGCCGGGCCTGGACGAAGGTACCGAGACCGGAGACGAACAGCGCCATGCTGACGAGGTAGGGGACGTATTGATCGAGGCCAAGCGCGCTGCCGACGATCAGGGTGGGGGTGATGATACCGACGAAGCTGGCCAGCACGTGCTGCAAGGCGGCGAAGGTCGCGGGTAGCGGGCCGGGGCGATCATCGAGCTGATAGATGAGGTCCTGGTTCGCCTGCGGAGCGGTGCCGCTCCTGTTTTCGGTTGCGGTCATTGTTAAGCCTGCCATTTGTTGTTTTACGGTCATGGGCTTGCGAGGCTTCACGGCACCTCTATCGCTGTCCGTCGAAAGCTGTTCGATCGGTCAGGACGCCTGGACTATAGCAACCTGTAGACAGACTGATAAACAATAAATCAGAAAATTGTGCACAATTGGATCGGCGGCAGTTGGCCCAGATCGCGCGAACGCGTCTGGACCGGGCTTCAGCGCGGTGCCTGCAATTCCCGCGAGACATTTTCCGCAAGGCCCGCGCCGGCCTCGCTCATGGTCAGGTAGGTGCGGTCGGCGCCGGCTTCCTGGATGCGCTGGGCGATATCCTCGTACATTGCGTGGGACACGATCAGCCCGCCGAAGCCGCTTTCACGCAGCTTGCGGGTGGAGATGATCTTGGCCTCGGGATCGTTCATCGCCAGGATCACCGCTTCGACCTCGTTCATCTCCAGGCTCTGCCAGAACATCTGGTCCTCGGCATCGGCAAAGAGGATGTGCCGGCCCTCGGCGGTGTTCTTTTCCACCATGACCGGGTCGGAATCGAGGCTGACCAGGGCGAAACCCTTCTCCGCCAGGTAGTCGTAGGCGGCGCGCCCGGTACGGCCCATGCCCATAATCAGAATGCGCGCATCGCCCAGGGACACCGGTTGTTCGTCGGGGTGGCGGATGTTGCGCTCGTAGCGGAGCAGGCGCGGCGCCAGACGTTCGTACAGCGGATGGGCGAAACGGTTGATCTGCGCCGAAACGATGAACGAAAACGCCACGGTGATCGCCAGCGGCATCAGCCACTGCGGCAGCACCACGCTGACGACGATCAGGCCGAACTCGCTGTAGTTGGTCAGGCTGGCGGCACTGAGAAAGGCGCTGCGGGCGCGCAGGCGGAAGGCGACGAACAGGCCGAAGAACAGCACCGCCTTGAGCGGCAGCAGCAGCGACATGGCGAAGGCGAACCAGAGGGCGTCGGCGTCTGGCAGCCTACCGATGCCGATCTTCAGGAAGAAGCCAACCAGAAACACTTCCTTGATCGCCCACAGCGAATTCGACAGCTCGCTGGCACGCTTGTGTTTGGCGAGCATGGCGCCGAAGGCCAGCGCCCCCAGTTCGGAACTCAGGCCGACGTATTCGAAGCCGAGACCGCCGGCCACCAGCGCCAGCATCAGGCCCAACAGCACCATCAGCTCTTCGTGGCCGCTGTGGTCGAGCAGGCGGAACAGCACGGGGCGCAGCAGCGGCAGCAGGAACACCAGCAATGCCCAGGCGGAAGGGGCCTTGCCCGCGGCGAGGCTCATGACCACCAGGGCGATAAGGTCCTGGATGATCAGCACGCCGATGGCGACGCGGCCGTGAAAGGCGCGCAGCTCGCGCTTGCTTTCCAGCACCTTGGCCGCCAGCACGGTGCTGGAGAAAGACAGCGCGATTGCCAGCAGCATGGCCTCACGCCAGCTGTTATCGAGGATCAGCATGATCGCCGGCATCACCAGCACGCTGGAGATGAAGAAGTGCAGCAGGCTGCCGCCGATGACTTCGCGGCGAACCAGATTGCCGAGCTTGAGCTTGAGCCCCACGGTGAACAGCAGCAGGAGCACGCCCAGATGCGACAGGTGATCGAGAATGATGCTGTCGTCACGGGTCACGCCCACGTAGTCGCCCGCCGCGGCCAGCGCGAAGCCGGCACCGAGGTAACCGATCAGCGGCGGCAGGCCGATGAAGCGGGCAAGCAGCCCGAGGGCGAAAGCGAAGGCAATCCAGCTGGCTTCAATCACGGGGCGGCGTCCGGCGTCGAGGGAGGGCGCGGCATTTTAACGGGGCGTCGGCGATTGGGTAGCGTCGGCAGCGATATTCCTTGCGGGAATCTGCTCGTTCGTCGTCGTGGAAGCGGAGTTGCCGTACCGCAGCGCTAGCCGGCCAATGCCGCCTGGGGCGCGGAGGAGGGGATGGCGGTCAGTGCGGCAATGGGCACGGTGCGGAAGGGGAAACGCCGCGCGGATGGCGCGCGGCGTCTTTGCTCAGTCGATGGACGCGCCCTTGGCGATCCAGTCACCCAGCAGGTCACGCTCGTCCTGGGTCATCTGGGTAATGTTGCCCAGCGGCATGATCTGGCTGGCCACGGTCTGCGCATGGATCTTCGCCGCCTGCTCGCGTATCTGCTCGGCTGTATCGAACATCACGCCTGCCGGCGCTGCGCTGAACAGCGGGCTGCTCGGCTGCGCGGAGTGGCAGACGGTGCAACGCTCGTGAATCACTTCGCTGACCTGGGCGAACTGGCTGGCACTGGCGCCGCTCTGCTGTGCACTCGTGCTGGCCTGCTCCGGCGAGGTCGCTGCCAGGTTTGGTGCCGGTTGGCGGTTCGGCGCGGTGACGTAGGCCAGGCAGATCATGCCCAGTGCCGCGGCCGGTAGCGCCCAGGCGAAGCGGTTGCTGTTGTGGCGGGTGTTGAAGTAGTGGCGCGCCAGCACCGAAAGCGCGCCGAGCGCGGCGAGGATCAGCCAGTTGTATTCGCTGCCGTAGGTGCTCGGGAAGTGGTTGCTGATCATGATGAACAGCACCGGCAGGGTGAAATAGTTGTTGTGCCGCGAACGCAGCAGGCCCTTGGCCGGCAGCACCGGATCGGGCGTGCGGTTCTGTTCGATGGCGGCGACCAGCGCACGCTGGGCCGGCATGATGATGCGGAACACGTTGCCGACCATGATGGTGCCGATCAGCGCGCCGGTATGGATGTAGGCTGCGCGGCCGCTGAATACCTGCGAATAGCCCCAGCACGCAGCGATCACCAGCACGAACAGCACCAGGCCGAGCAGGGCGGGGGTCTTGCCCAGCGGCGAGTCGCAGAGCAGGTCGTAGACGAACCATCCGACGATCAGCGAGCCGAAGCCGATAGCGATGGCCGCCGCAGGGGACAGTTCGCTGCCCGGTGCGATCAGGTACAGGCTGGGGTTGAGGTAGTACACCACCATCAGCAGCGCCACGCCCGACAGCCAGGTGGTGTAGGCCTCCCACTTGAACCAATGCAGCTTTTCCGGCATCTGCGGCGGCGCCAGCTTGTATTTCTCCAGGTGGTAGATACCGCCACCGTGGATGGCCCAGAGATCGCCCGACAGGCCCTCACGCGGGTTGGCGCGGTTGAGGTTGTTCTCCAGCCAGACGAAATAGAAGGAAGCACCGATCCAGGCGACGCCAACGATCATGTGAATCCAGCGGATACTCAGGTTCAGCCATTCGGTCAGATGGGCGTCCATTTGTCATGCACCTCTTGCGGCCTGCAGGCGGCCGTATTTCTTCTTATTGGAATCGGCTTGAGCGCGTCGCGAACGCAGGCAAGGCAACGCCGAATGAGCCAGCGCAGTAGCGGTCATGTCGATTCCCGTTGGGGGTCGAGGAGGAGTTGCTGATCCTCCGTGAAGAAGTACTCGTCGCAGTTGTTGCCAGAACCGCTGCGATCGACCACCAGGAATTCATCCCGCTTTTCGATCGTCAGCACCGGGTGGTGCCAGACGCCGCGGTGGTAATTGACGCCCTGCCTGCCGTTGCTGCGGAAGGCGCGGACGTGGCCCGGTACAGGTGCATCGCCAAGTGGCGCGACCACGACCAGAAAGGGATGGCCGAGCAGCGGGATGAAGGCCTGGCTGCCCAGCGGATGACGTTCCAGCATGCGGATGACCAGCGGCATCTCGAGCGCCTCGGCGGCGAAGATGCTGATGATCGCCTGGTCCTCGGGCGCGGCGGTCTCGACCGTGGCCAGCTTGTGATAGCGGCGGGTCGAGCCGTTGTTGATCATGAAGTAGTCGCTGCCTTCGGTCTCGATGACGTCGCCGAAGGGGGCGAAGGCTTCCTTGGTCAGTGGCTCGATGGTCAGGGTGCGCATGGTTTGCTCGTTCAATTAGTGGATGCTTTTCATTGTTCGCTGGAGCCCGCGCCCTCACCCCGAAGGGAGAGGGTTCGGCTGAGGGCTGAGTCCCGCTCCTTACTTCACCACCTTGCCAAACAGCCGTAGCCGGCTGACGCCGCCGTCCGGAAAGATGTTCAGGCGTACGTGGGTCACCGGGCCGAGCTTGGCGATCTGCTCGGCGAATTCGTGTTCGGCGTGTATGGAGAGCTTCTGGCTGGGCAGCAGTTCGCGCCAGAACAGGCTCTGCGTTTCGATCTGGCTGTCGGTGCCGCCCTTCACGTAGGCCGCCTGGATCGAGCAGCTGTCGGGATAGTTGCCCTTGAAGTGCAGGGTATCGACGACGACGCGCTCGATCTCGCCCGGGTGGCCGAGGGCGACGATCACCCAGTCATTGCCAGGGGTGCGGCGGCGGGCGGTTTCCCAGCCGTCACCCATGTTCTCGCCGCGGTTCGGGTTGAGGATGTTGCTCATGCGCCCGAAGTGCTCGTCCGAGCAGGCCAGTGCGCGGCCGCCATTGAGGGCGGCCGCCAGGTCGACCTGCTCGTTGTGGCCGACGCTGCTCCAGTCGCGGTACGGGATGCCGTGCACGCGCAGACGGGCGACGCCGCCGTCCGGGTAGATGTTGAAGCGCAGGTGGCTGACCGGCTTGTCGAAGGCGATCTCGTGGTAGTGATGGCTGTTGCCCTTGAGCTCGACGGCCGGCAGGACTTCGGTCCAGACGGTGTCGTCGTTCGGATCGCCTTCGGCGACGAAGCAGGCTTCCAGCGAGGCCGACGGCGGGAAGTTGCCGGTGAAGTGGCTGGTGTCGATGTCCACGCCCTTGATCCAGCCGGGCACGCCGAGGCGGATCACGGCATGGTCGTAGCCTTCGAAGCGCTTGCGGCGCGACTCCCAGCCGTCCATCCACTTGCCGTTGTCATCGAATACCCCTTCCTTCCATACGGCCGGCGTGGGCTGGAACAGCCGGTTGACGTCGGCGAACCAGTCGTCGGTGACGGAAATGGCGCGGGTGCCCAGGCGTGCATCGGCCAGGTTGACGTATTTCTCGAAGGGTGCGGCGTAAGCTTTCATCGCGATCTGCCTTGAAATGGAGTGGAGCGTTCTGCCCTTGCAGCCTGTAGTGCGGTGTTGCCTGTCCTTTCCGGCTACATGGCCTGCAGGCGGAACAGGGCGATCTTGTTGATTTCCGCCAGTGCCCGGGCGAATTCCTGTTCCGGGCTGTTGTGGATGCGCTCCTCGAACGCGGCGAGGATCTGGTGCCGGTTGCTGCCCTTGACCGCCATGATGAAGGGGAAGCCGAACTTGGCCTTGTAGGCCTCGTTGAGTGCGGTGAAGCGGGCGAACTCCTCCGGCGTGCATTCGTGGATACCGGCGCCGGCCTGTTCCGAGGTGCTGGAGGCGGTCAGCTCGCCACGCACGGCGGCCTTGCCGGCCAGGTCGGGGTGAGCATTGACCAAGGCCAGCTGAGTGTCATGGTCGGCGGCGAGCATCGCCTGGGACAGGCGGGTGTGCAGCACTTCGATGTCGTCCAGCGTCTCGTCGACGCCCGCCTGGTAAACGGTTTCGGCAACCCAGGGCGAGTGCTCGTAGACGTCGGCAAAGGCGGCGACGAAGGCGTCGCGATCCAGCGTCGAGGGTTTGATCGTCTTGAACGGGGTCATCAATTGCGCTCCGCGGTAAAAGGGTGGGTGGCGTGCCAGTGGCGGGCGATGTCGACACGACGGGCGCACCAGACCTTCTCATGACCCTTCACGTACTCGATGAAGCGGGCCAGCGACGCCAGGCGCGCCGGGCGCCCGAGCAGCCGGCAGTGCATGCCGATGGACAACATCTTCGGCGCGCCTTCGCAGCCTTCGGCGTAGAGCACGTCGAACGCATCCTTCAGGTAGGTGAAGAAGTCATCGCCGCTGTTGAAGCCCTGCACCTGGGTGAAACGCATGTCGTTGGTGTCCAGCGTGTAGGGGATCACCAGATGCGGCTTGTCCGGCGTCGATTCGGGGTCCCAGTAGGGCAAGTCGTCGTCGTAGGTGTCGGAATCGTAGAGAAAGCCGCCTTCCTCGCGTACCAGGCGCCGGGTGTTTGGGCCGGTGCGGCCGGTGTACCAGCCCAGCGGCCGCTCGCCGGTGATCTCGCCGAGGATGCGGATGGCTTCCTGCATGTGCCCGCGCTCCTGCGCCTCGTCCATGTGCTGGTAGTCGATCCAGCGGTAACCGTGGCTGCAGATTTCGTGTCCGGCGCCTGCCATCGTCTTGATCAGCTCGGGATGACGCTGGGCGGCCATGGCGACGGCGAAGATGGTCAGCGGGACGTCGTGCTTGTCGAACAGCTTGAGCAGGCGCCATACGCCGGCGCGACTGCCATATTCGTAGAGCGACTCCATGCTCATGTGGCGCTGGCCTTGCAGCGGCTGCGCGGCGACCATCTCGGAGAGGAAGGCTTCGGATTCCTTGTCGCCGTGCAGCACGCAGCGTTCGCCACCTTCCTCGTAATTCAGCACGAAGGACAAGGCGATACGCGCATCGCCCGGCCAGCGCGGGTGCGGTGGGTTGCTGGCGTAACCGATCAGGTCGCGTGGGTAGTCGGCGCTCACTGGGGTGCTTCCTGTATGGCAGGTCGTCATGGCACGACCGGATGGCTGGATTGTATACAAATTGGATGAGGCTTTGTAAATAGCAATTTTCATCCTTTCGCTATAGCTGGTATCTGCCGTGTCACGCTCAACCATGCTCCGAGTCATCTGCAACTTGCAGGTAACGGGCCAAACGATGCTTGAAAAACTGTATACAAAAATATCTACAGATTGTCTTGAGTGATGTGGGGCGGATGGTTATGCTCGGGGCAGTTTCCATTCAACAGAGCGGAGGTGCCCGTGGGCCGATTGACCACACACGTACTCGACGCCGCCCACGGTTGCCCGGGCAGCGGAATCAAGGTGGAGCTGTATCGCGTCAAGGATCAGGCGCTGACCCTGGTCGCAACCCGTGAGACCAATGCCGATGGGCGCTGCGACAGTCCATTGCTGGAAGGTGCGGATTACCTGTCCGGTGTCTACCAGCTGCAGTTCAGTGCCGGCGACTATTACCGCCGCCGCAGTGTGGCCCTGGCGAATCCTGCGTTTCTCGATGTGGTGGTGCTGCGCTTCGGGATCGATTCGGCGCAGGAGCATTACCACGTGCCGTTGTTGGTATCGCCGTATAGCTATTCGACGTATCGGGGTAGCTAGTCGCTTTTCCGTTCAGTGCTGACTCTTGTGGAGTCCCTTTGCCCGCCGTAATGGCGGGTTTTTTATGGGGTGAGTATGGGTTTGGGGAGGCGCTCGGCGCTGATTTTTAGCCTGAGTGACCTAGGCACCTGTGGCGTGAGATTCGCGCGATGGCGCCGCGCTTTCCTCACTTCTAAGCGACGAAAGAAAACGCGCATTGCTTGCTCCTAGTTGCACGGTCTAGCAGGCAACGTTCATCTTCCGCGACTGGAAAAATGAATTGCCCAGCAGCGCGGAACCAATGCCTCAGCCAGGAGCCTGGCTAAGGGGCTAGCTGCAGAGCGCTACCGGCTCATCAAAGACGCTGCCCCCGCGCCCCCAAACAGCGCCGCACTTGTCCGGTTGAACCACACATGCCCCTTCCCGGTGCGCAGGTAACGTGCCGCCCCCTGCGCGCCCAACCCGTAGGCCAGCTTGCAGAGCAGATCGAGCACGGCCCAGGTAACGATCATCACCAATAGCTGCGGCAGCAAAGGCTGCCCCGCGCTGAGAAACTGCGGCAGAAAGGCAGCAAAGAAGAGAATGTCCTTTGGATTGCTGCCACCAAGGATGAACGCCCGGCCGAACAATCGACTGAAACGTGGGGCAAGGGCGGGGCTCTCGATCTCGCGGGCAGCGGGTGCCTGGCGCGCCTCTTGCCAGCTCTGCCAAGCCAGATAGAACAGGTACAGCGCGCCGACCAGCTTGAGTGCACTGAATAGGCGCTCGGAGGCCATCAGCAACGCGCCTAGCCCCAGCGCCGAGGCGCTGAGCAGGGCGATGGACGCTGTCACACCGCCGAGAAAGGCTGGCCAGGAGCGGCGTACTCCGTAGTTCAGGCTGTTGCTGATCATCAACAGCGACAGCGGCCCGGGGATCAGGATCACCACCAGCGCCGCACCAGTGAACAACAGCCACATCTCCAGGGTCATGACGGCCTCCTATAGCCAATGCAAAAGCCCCACCGCGAAGCAGTGGGGCCGTGGGTGAGCCGGACGCTGCCGGCCCGGTTCAGAGGAACGCGAACTTGGCGATGAAGATCACACACAGCACATACAGGCTGATCGACACCTTGTCGCGCTGGCCAGTCAACAGCTTGAGCGTCGCGTAGGTCAAGAAGCCCAGGGCGATACCGTTGGCGATGGAAAAGGTCAGCGGCATCATCACCACGGTGACGATGGCCGGGATGGTGTCGGTGTGGTCCTTCCAGTCGATATTGGCCAGGCCGCTCATCATCAGCATCGCCACGTAGATCAGCGCGCCGGCTGTGGCATAGGCGGGAATCATGCCGGCCAGCGGGGCGAAGAACATGGCAATCAGGAACAGCACGCCGACGGTCACTGCGGTCAGCCCGGTGCGGCCGCCGGCGGCGACGCCCGCGGCGCTTTCCACGTAGCTGGTCACTGGCGGGCAACCGACGAAGGCGCCGACCACGCTGGAGCTGCTGTCGGCCTTCAGCGCGCGGGAGAGGTTCTCGATCTTGCCGTCCTCATTGACCAGGTTGGCACGGTGGGCGACGCCCATCAGGGTGCCGGCGGTGTCGAACATGTTCACGAAAAGGAAGGCGAGGATCACGCTGACCATCGCCACGTTGAGCGCGCCGGCGATATCCATGGCCAGCCAGGTCGGCGCCAGGCTCGGCGGCATCGACACCAGGCCGTTGTACTCGACCAGACCAAGCGCCCAGCCGATACCGGTGACCACCAGCATGCTCAATAGGATCGCACCGAAGACATTTCGGTGACTGAGGACCGCGATCATCAGGAAGCACACCGCGGCCAGCAGCGCCGACGGCTCGGCAAACGAGCCCATGGTCAGCAATGTCGCCGGGCTATCGACGACGATGCCGGCGGTCTTCAGGCCGATCAGGCCGAGGAACAGGCCGACGCCAGCGCCCATGGCGAAGCGTAGGCTCATGGGGATGCTGTTGAGCAGCCATTCGCGAATGCGCGACAGGCTCATGATCATGAACAGCACGCCGGAGATGAACACCGCGCCGAGGGCGATCTCCCAGCTGTAGCCCATCTCGCCGACCACCGTGTAGGTGAAGAAGGCGTTCAGGCCCATGCCTGGCGCGAGGCCCACCGGCCAGTTGGCGTACAGGCCCATCAAGAGGCAGCCGAGCGCCGCGCCGATGCAGGTGGCAACGAAGGCAGCGCCGTGGTCGATACCGGCGTCGGCCATGATGTTCGGGTTGACGAAAATGATGTAGGCCATGGTGACGAATGTCGTCAGGCCGGCGAGCAGTTCGGTGCGGATACTGGTGCGGTGTTCGCTGAGCTTGAACAGGCGGTCCAGCCAAACGGGGGCGGTGCGCTGCAAGGGTGCTGCCTGGGGCTTGCGCTTGATGCTTTCCACTGGGCGTTCCTCATCGTTCTTGTTGTCGATCACCCGGAGCGTGAGTACTCCCGAGGGGCGGGTGATGGTGGGCCATCTGCATCGGTAGTTGACCGAAAGGTCAGAAAGGATTTCCGGATTATGCTTTTGTATACAAGAATTGCAAACAATAAATCGGTGGTCTCGCTGAATGCGCGTGGCCTGTGCGCGCTGACGGATTTGCGCTTAGGAAAACTTGAGGCTGTGAATTGTGCACAAGGTTAACGGCGTTTCAGCGTATTTATTTGTCCAGCGAACTGCCAGTAGCGGCGCGAACCCAGTAAAATTCGGCGTTGCCGACACCTCATTTGCGAGCCATCGATGAACGAACAGTTGCAGCCCCTGAAGAAGCCGACCAAGACCGGCAAGACTCGCACCGGGACGCAGGACGATATCGTTTATGCGCACATCTTCGATGCCATCCTCGAGCAGCGTCTGGCGCCGGGGACCAAGCTCAGCGAAGAGGCGCTAGGCGAGATATTCGGCGTCAGCCGCACCATCATCCGCCGCGCGTTGTCGCGCCTGGCCCATGAGTGCGTGGTGCTGCTGCGGCCCAATCGCGGCGCGGTGGTGGCCAGTCCGAGCGTTGAAGAAGCGCGGCAGATCTTCTTCGCCCGCCGGCTGGTGGAAAAGGCGATCACCGAACTGGCCGTGCAGCACGCCAGCGACGCGCAACTCGCCGAGCTGCGGCAGATGGTGACTGATGAGCGTGATTGCTTCGACCGAGGCGATCGCGGGGCGGGCATCCGCCTGTCCGGCGAATTTCACCTCAAGCTGGCGGAGGCGGCGAAGAACGCGCCGCTGGTGAGCTTCCAGCGCAGCCTGGTTTCGCAGACCTCGCTGATCATCGCCCAGTATGAAAGCGGCAATCGCTCGCACTGCTCGTACGACGAACACAATGAACTGATCGACGCCATCGCTGCCCGCGACAGTGACAAGGCGGTGCGCCTGATGATGCACCACATGGACCACATCGACAGCAAGCTCAACCTCGAGGAAGACAGCGCCTCGGGTGATCTGCATGCGGTCTTCTCGCACCTGGGCCTCGCGAAGAAGAAGCCTCGCACGGCTCGCTAGCGTTGCCCCGCGCGCTGACTCGTTCTGAGTCGGCGCCGTCAGTCATCACCTGCCGCCGTGGCGGCAGAGCCATGCCGGCCTGCCAGCGCCGATCGCCCGCCAGGACCGCACGCTGCAACCCGATTCAGTACTGATCACGGCATCAGTGCGCTTCCCGCCTCCGATCCGATGCGCATAGCCGCGCTGTTCAGTGAATCGGCTTGAATTTATCTCGTTAGTGTTATGTTATAACTATTACATGTTGCGCATTAGCGTCTCTCGTTCCTGTTATCGGAGGCGAGCGGTGCGCATTGTCTGCTTCGCAATATTGAACACCGAGGTAACGATGATCGAATGCCACGGCCTGCAATGGGGCTCGGGTAGGCACCCGCTTACGCCGCCATTAGATCTGCAGTTGGCTGCGGGCAGCCTGACAGCTGTCGTTGGCAGCAACGGATCGGGCAAGAGCAGCCTGCTCAAGGTGTTGGCCGGGTTGGATCGGCCGCTGGCTGGGCGGGTCGATGTGCGCGTACCGCGCATGGGCGGGGTGGCTTATCTACCGCAACAGCAGCATTTGGATAGGCAGTTTCCAATCCGAGTCGTCGAACTGGTGAGCGCCGGTTTCTGGCGCAGCCGGCTCGGGCGTGACGAGCGTCGGGCGCGGCTGCGCCGGACGTTGGCGGATTGGGGCCTGCTCGATCTGCAAACCCAGGGGCTGTATTCATTGTCCGGCGGCGAGCTGCAGCGCGCCTTACTGGCACGGCTGAGCCTGACCGATGCCCAGGTGCTGTTGCTCGACGAGCCCGAAGCGGCACTGGACGATGTCGGCCTGGGCTTGCTCTGGCAGCACATTGAGCGTTGGCAGCAAGAGGGCAGAACCCTGGTGCTGGTCACCCATAACGTTGGTGGGCTGATCCAGAAGAATTGTGATGGTCTGTTGATCGCCCGCAGCGGCTGCAGCAAGGCACCGATCCGCCAGTTCATGGCCGAGCGGCAACGGCTTGGGCAAGTCGCTTGACGCCGGATTTCCTCTGGGCGCCGGTCGGCGAGTTCGCCTTCATGCGCCGGGCGCTGTTTGGCGGCGTTGCGCTTGCCTGCAGCGCGGGGCCGCTGGGCGTATTTCTGATTCTGCGTCGAATGAGTCTGATCGGTGATGCCATCGCCCACGGCATCCTGCCCGGTGCAGCATTGGCGTTCTGGCTGTTCGGCTTGAGCCTGCCAGCATTGACCGCGGGCGGCTTGGTCGCCGGTCTCGGTATGGCGGGCGCAGCGGCCTGGGTCACACGGCGCACCGGGCTACGCGAGGACGCTAGCCTGGCCGCGCTGTATCCGATTTCGCTGGCCAGCGGCGTGCTGCTCCTTGGTCTGGCCGGGCGCAAGCTGGATCTGCTTCACCTGTTGTTCGGCTCGGCGTTGGCGGTCGATACCGCGACCCTGTACGGCATGCTCGGCACCTCGGTGTTCAGTCTGGTGGTGCTTGCGCTGAGCTATCGCGCCCTGGCGCTGGACAGCCTCGATCCGCTGTTCCTGCGCAGCATCAGCCGCTTCGGTCCACTGGCGCATGCCGCGTTTCTGACGCTGGTGGTACTCAATCTGGTGATCGGTTTCCAGGCCATCGGCGCGTTGATGGTGGTGGGGCTGATGATGCTGCCGGCTGCCGCCGCGCGCTTCTGGAGCCGACGGTTGTTGATCCTGTTACCGCTTGCCGCGCTGATCGGTGCGGTGTGCGTATGGTTCGGTCTGGTTCTTTCCTTCTACGCCAGCTTGCCCAGCGGGCCGTGCATCGTGCTGCTGGCCGGCGCTTTCTATCTGTTCTCGCTGGTGGCGGGCCCGGTAAATGGCCTGCTGCGCTCGCCCCCTTTCCCCGTCACCGTTTGAGGTATACACATGCGTTACCTGCTTATCGCGCTGGCCCTGTGGCTCCCGCTCTCACTGCAAGCCGCTGAAAAACTGCAGGTGGTGACGAGCTTCAGCATCCTCGCCGACCTGACCCGCGAGGTGGGTGGCGAGCATATCGAGCTCACCAACCTGGTCGACGCCGATGCCGATGCTCATGTCTACGAGCCCAGCCCGGACGACGCCAAGGCTCTGTTGCGCGCCGATCTGATCGTCGCCAATGGCCTGGGCTTCGAACCCTGGCTGGAGCGCCTGCTGGCCAGCAGCGAACCCAAGGGCAAGCGCATCGACGCCAGTGCGGGCGTCGTTCCGCTGATGCTGGATGAAGATGGCGAGGCGGTTCCTGACCCTCATGCGTGGCAGAGCCTGACCAATGCCGAAATCTATGTGCGCAATATCGCCAAGGCACTTGGCGAACTGGACCCGGCCAACCTCAATGTCTACATCGAGCGCCGCGATGCCTACCTGACGCGCCTGCACGCATTGCTGAAGAAAGCCGACGCGCAGATTGCCGGTTTGCCGACAAGCCAGCGCAAGGTGGTGACCAGCCATGACGCCTTCGGTTACCTGGGACAGGCCTGGCAGCTGAAGTTCATAGCGCCGCAGGGACTGTCCACCCATGACGAGCCCTCGGCGGCGGAAGTCGCGGCCTTGATCCGGCAGATACGCAATGAAGGGGTGCGAGCGGTGTTCGTGGAGAACATCCGCGATCCGCGGCTGATCCGACAGATCGCCGACGAGGCCGGCGCCAAGGTCGGCGGTACGCTGTATTCGGATGCGCTGGCCAGCGCAGGGCCGGCCAGCACCTATCTCGGGATGTTCGAGCACAATCTCGACACGCTGATGGCAGCGCTCAAGCCGTAAGGTGGACGCCAAGCATTGATCCACGCCCTCATCAAGCATGGAGACGACCGTTGATGATCAGGTTCGCGATCAGCTGTTCAGCAACCCTTTCGGTGCACTGAAACCCCGGCGGCGAAGGTCTCCTTCACTGCGCGGTCGTCGCCGAGGATCATCAGGGCGAAGAGCTTTTCCTGCAGCGTTGTCGCCTGGCTCAGGCGGTAGTCGATCAGCGGCGTTGCCTTGTAGTCGAGTACGACGAAGTCGGCATCCTTGCCCGGTTGCAGGTTGCCGATCTTGTCGTCCAGGTACAGCGCCCGCGCGCCGCCAAGGGTGGCGAGATAGAGTGCCTTGAACGCGTCGAGCTTCTGGCCCTGCAGTTGCAGCACCTTGTACGCCTCGTTGAGGCTGGCGAGCTGCGAGAAGCTGGTGCCGC
>DAMCQE010000023.1:0-54187 GCA_032105665.1 Pseudomonas sp.
GCTATGTGACGGAGAACTTCGTCGCGCTGCACGAAAGCCTGGGCATGACCGAGGAACAGGCCCGCCGCCTGGCGCAAAACAGTCTGGACGCACGGCTGGCCTATTGAGCCATTCGTCGGCGCCCGGCCCACCTGCGACACCATGGCTCGCCGCGCGAGCCATGGCTGCGCCTAGACTGTGCGGCGACCCACACACGAGGAGATCGCCATGCACATTCTCGTCCGCCCGCTGACGCCGTCACCCGACAGCGCCTGGCAGGTGTGCCTCGACCGGCAGAAAGTCACCTTTCGCAGCGAAGCCGAGGCACGCGCCTTCGTCGCAACCCTGCACCGTCGCCTGCAGGCGCCGCATCCTTTGCCACTCAGTGCCTGATCGTCATTCCGTGCTGGCGCGCGCTGTGGTGTAAGCCACGACCGTTGCCAGCAAGCCGCACAGGCTGATGATTGCCGCAAGCGGCACCGCCGTGCCGTTGTGCAGCGCCCCCACCGCGGAAGCGGCGATGGCTGCAATGGTGAACTGCATGCTGCCGAGCAGTGCCGAGGCGCTGCCGGCATTGGCGCGCTGGTCGGCCATGGCGCAGGCCGTGGCGTTCGGCAGCAGGCAACCGAGGCAGGACACGCAGCAGAACAGCGGAATCAGCAACGGCCAGAGCGATTCCGGCTGTGCGGCCGCCACTGCCAACAACGCCAGCGCACTGCCGAAGAAGAACCACACCCAGCGCCGCACCCAGAACTCCGGCCCGCGCCAGCGCACCAGCCGCACGTTGACCTGCGCCATCAGGATGAAACCCGCCGCATTGACGCCGAACAGCCAGCCGAAATGCTCGGGTTTGACGCCATACAGTTCGATGAAGACGAACGGCGAGCCGGTGATGTAGGCGAACATGCCGGCCATGCACAGCGCACCGGTCAGCACGTGGCCGATGAAGAAGCGATCACGGAACAGCCGCAGATACTGCCCGAGCGCACCGGACATCGGCTGACGCGGCAGCCCGGCCGGATAGGTTTCCGGCAGCCAGAGCGTGACCGCCACCAGGCACATCGCGCTGAACAGCGTCAGCAGGATGAAGATCGACGGCCAGCCGAAAGACGCCAGCAACGCACCGCCCGCCACCGGCGCGAGGATAGGTGCCAGGCCCATCACCAGCATCAGCTGCGAGAACACCTTGGCGCTGGTCATCGGGTCGCACAGGTCACGCACCACGGCACGCGCTACCACCATGCCGGCACAGCCACCGAGCGCCTGGACGAAACGCACGCCAATCAGCCAGTCCATGGACGGCGCAAAGGCGCTGGCCAGCGATGCCAGGGTGAACAGCGTCACACCGACCAGCAGCGGCCCGCGCCGCCCATAGCGATCGGCCAACGGCCCGTAGACCAGCTGACCAATGGCCAGGCCGATGAAATAGGCCGCCAGCGAAAGCTGCACGTGATCGACACTGGTGCCGAACGACTCCGCCAGCAAGGGGAACGCCGGCAGGTACATGTCGATCGCCAGGGGACCGAACGCGCTGAGCGCGCCCAGTATGAGAAGAATCCGCAGGGACATCAGAGGCTCGCAAGCTGGAAAGAAGACGTGGCCGGGTGAGTTGTTGGGACCTCGACCGTGCCCGGGAATTTGCACCGGCGTGCAAGATGCTGTTACATACACCGCCGATTGTAAACATGCATCACGACGAGATGCGCCGTTACACTGGCCGCCCTCCATCGCTGCTGGACGCCCGAAGCAGCCGTCATCTGCCTGAATCTGCCCATGCGCCGAACCAAAGAAGAAGCCGAAAAAACTCGTATCGCCATCCTCGCGTCTGCCGAGCGGCTGTTTCTGGACAAGGGGGTGGCCCACACCAGCCTCGACCAGATCGCCCGTGACGCCGGTGTGACGCGAGGGGCGGTGTACTGGCACTTCCAGAACAAGGCGCACCTGTTTCACGAAATGCTCAACCAGATTCGCCTGCCACCGGAGCAGATGACCGAGCGCCTGTGCAGCTGCGATCAGCAGCAGCCGCTGCAGGCACTGATCGCCCTGCGCAACCTGACGGTCGAAGCCATCAGCACCCTGGCCAGCAACGAGCAGAAGCGCCGAATCTTCACCATCCTGCTGCACAAGTGCGAATTCACCGATGAACTGCGTGAAGCCGAGGAACGTCACCACGCCTTCATCAACCAGTTCATCGATCTGTGCGAAAACCTGCTGCGCAACGCCTCGACCTGCCTGCGCCCCAGCGTCACGCCGCGGCTCGCCGCGCTGTCGCTGCATGCCCTGGTGGTCGGACTGTTCACCGACTGGACGCGCGACACCGAACTGTTCGCCCCAGAGGTCGATACCAGGGCGCTGATCGACCCGCTGTTCCGCGGCCTGGTCCGCGACTGGCCGGACGATCCCGACCAGCCTGCCGCGTGAGCGATCAGCTCACCTGGTAACCCTCTTCGCTGATCGCCTGGCGAATCGCCTGCTCGCTGGCGCTGCTCTGGACCTGCACCGTTCCGGCCGCCAGGTCCACCTGCACCTGCGCCTGCGGGTCCAGCGCCTGGATGGCCTGGGTTACCGCACGCTCGCAGTGGCTGCAGGTCATTCCGCTCACGTTGAATACTTGCATCGTCGCTCTCCTCGGCTGGTGATTGCGCCGATTCTCGACCTTGCCACCCGGGCAAGGTCAAGGCCCCTGCTGTCGCAGATCATGGTGTTGACCTTGCCATAGGGTTAAGGTCGATCCTGCGGCCATCGCAATCCCGAGGAGTCTCTACCATGTCCAGCGCCACCCATACGCTGCCGGTCAGCGGTATGACCTGCGCCAGCTGCGCCGGCCGCGTCGAGCGGGCCCTGCTCAAGGTACCCGGCGTCGCCGCGGCCAATGTCAATCTGGCCAATGAACAGGTGCGCGTCGAAGGCGATGACCTGGGCATGGCGGCACTGATCACCGCCGTGGAAAAAGCCGGCTACGGCGTGCCGCTGCAGAGCATCGAGCTGAACATCGAAGGCATGACCTGCGCCAGCTGCGTCGGCCGGGTCGAGCGGGCGCTGCTCAAGGTGCCCGGTGTACGCAGCGCCGCGGTGAACCTGGCCAGCGAGCGCGCGCATGTCGAAGTGATCGGCACGCCGGACCCGGCTGCGCTGATCCAGGCGGTCGAGGCCGCGGGCTACAAGGCAAGCGCCGGCAGCCGGCAGCGCCCGGAAGAGGATGCCGAGCGGCGCCTGCAGCGCGAACGCTGGGCGGTGATCGCCGGCCTGCTGCTGGCCGCACCGTTGGTGCTGCCGATGTTCGGCGAGCTGTTCGGGCAGCACTGGATGCTGCCGGCATGGATCCAGTTCCTGCTCGCCACGCCGGTGCAGTTCGTCCTCGGTGCGCGCTTCTACGTCGCCGGCTGGAAGGCCGTGCGCGCTGGTGCCGGCAACATGGACCTGCTGGTCGCCATCGGCACCAGCGCCGGTTACGGCCTGAGCCTCTATCAATGGTGGGCGACGCCGGCCGGGCAGATGCCGCACCTGTATTTCGAGGCCTCGGCGGTGGTCATCGCCCTGGTGCTGCTGGGCAAGTACCTGGAAAGCCGCGCCAAGCGCCAGACCAGCGCGGCGATCCGGGCACTGGAAGCCTTGCGGCCGGACCGCGCAACACGGGTGACTGACGGCCGCGAGGAAGACGTCGCCATCGCCGTGCTGCGCCTGGACGACCTGGTGCTGGTCAAGCCCGGCGAGCGTTTCCCGGTGGACGGCGAAGTGGTCGAAGGCGAAAGCCAGGCCGACGAAGCGCTGATCAGCGGCGAGAGCCTGCCGGTGAACAAGGCGCCGGGCGACCGCATCACCGGTGGCGCGATCAACGGCGAGGGGCGCCTGCTGGTGCGCACCACCGCGCTCGGTGGCGAGACCGTGCTGGCGCGGATCATCCGCCTGGTGGAAGACGCCCAGGCGGCCAAGGCACCGATCCAGAAGCTGGTGGACAGGGTCAGCCAGGTGTTCGTCCCGGCGGTGCTGGTGATCGCCGTGTTCACCCTGATCGGCTGGCTGCTCACTGGCGCGCCGGCCGAGGTCGCGCTGATCAATGCGGTGGCGGTGCTGGTGATCGCCTGCCCGTGCGCCCTCGGCCTTGCCACACCGGCGGCGATCATGGCCGGCACCGGCGTGGCGGCGCGCCACGGCATCCTGATCAAGGACGCCGAAGCGCTGGAAGTCGCCCATGCGGTCACGGCCGTGGCCTTCGACAAGACCGGCACGCTCACCTCGGGCAAGCCACAGATCATCCACCTGCATGCCGTGGACGGCGACGAAGCGCGGATCCTGCGTCTGGCCGGCGCCCTGCAGCGTGGCAGCGAGCATCCGCTGGCGCGCGCCGTGCTGGAGCGCTGCGAAGCCGACGGCGTCACGGTTCCCGATGTGCAGAAGAGCCAGGCCCTGAGCGGCCGCGGCATCACCGGAACGCTGGATGGTCAGCAGCTGGCGCTGGGCAACCGGCGCATGCTCGAAGAGTACGGCCTGCAGCCGGGCGAGCTGCTGGACACCGCCCAGTGCTGGGAAGCCGAGGGCCGCACCCTCTCCTGGCTGGTGGAACAAGCGCCCGAGCCGCGCATCCTCGGTCTGTTCGCTTTCGGTGACAGCCTCAAGGACGGCGCCGCCGCGGCGATTGCCGGGCTTGCGGCGCGGCATATCCGCAGCCACCTGATCACCGGCGACAACCGTGGCAGCGCGCGAGTGGTGGCCGAAGCGCTGCACATCGATGATGTGCATGCCGAGGTGCTGCCAGCGGACAAGGCCGCCACCGTGGCGGAGCTGAAGAAAGGCGGCGCCGTGGTGGCGATGGTCGGTGACGGCATCAACGATGCCCCGGCCCTGGCCGCAGCGGATGTCGGCATCGCCATGGGTGGCGGTACCGATGTGGCCATGCACGCCGCCGGCATCACCCTGATGCGCGGCGATCCGCGGCTGGTACCGGCGGCGCTGGAAATCAGCCGGCGCACCTACCGCAAGATCCAGCAGAATCTGTTCTGGGCCTTCATCTACAACCTGGTGGGCATTCCGCTCGCCGCCTTCGGCTTTCTCAGCCCGGTGGTGGCTGGCGCGGCGATGGCCCTGTCGAGCGTCAGCGTGGTGAGCAACGCCCTGCTGCTGCGTTCCTGGAAGCCGGAAGAATGATTGGGAGCACACCATGAACATTGGTCAGGCAGCCAAGCACAGTGGCCTCACGGCGAAGATGATCCGCTACTACGAATCCATCGGCCTGCTCACGCCGGCCGGGCGTGGCGCCAATGGCTATCGCCACTACAACGAGCGCGACCTGCATCAGCTGGCTTTCATCCGCCGCGCCCGTGACCTGGGTTTCTCGCTGGAGGAGGTCGGCAAGCTGCTGGCGCTGTGGCAGGACCGTCAGCGCGCCAGCGCCGACGTGAAAGCCCTGGCCGGCGCGCACATCGACGAGCTGAACCGCAAGATCGCCGAGCTGGTCGGCCTGCGCGACACCCTGCAGGAGCTGGTCGACCACTGCCAGGGCGATGATCGCCCGGACTGCCCGATCCTGCAGGGCATCGAAAGCGGCTGCTGCAGCGCCCCGTCATCCCGCCCCTCCCCAATCACTGCGCCTGGCAAAGGCTGATGCCAACGCGGTCCGCCCCGGCCCGCGCCCCCTGCTCCAGCGTTCGCTGCGACCATTCCTCGATTTACATTCAAGTTCGTATGCTCGCGGCCGAAAGAGGGCCCGAAGACACCCGCGGGCCGCCGGCAAGGCACCCGCTCGGATCGAACTATTCATCTGATTGGAGTGACATGAACAACTGGTTTGCAAACATCGGCGTCAGCAGGAAGCTCGCACTGGGCTTCGGTGCCGTGCTGATCTTGACCCTCATCCTCGCCTGGAACGGCTGGGGCAGCCTCGGCAGTGTCATCCAGCGCAGCGGCTGGATGACCGAAATCTCATTGCTGAACAAGACGCTGACCGACCTGCGTATCGCCCGCCTGCAATTCATGCTGGCCAATGGTGACAACGAATCCACCGAGCGTCTGGACAAGAACCTGGGCATCTACCTCGCGCAGCAGACCAAGCTGCTGGAAACCTTCAAGAACCCGGTCAACGTCGCCCAGCTCAAGGAGCAAGCCGGCTACAACGCGCAGTATCAGCATTCGTTGAACGACATGCGCAAGGCCTATGCCCAGGCCAATGCCTCGCGGCAGATCATCGAGCAGGCCGCAGGCCATCTGAGCGAGCTGATGGCTGGCGTGAACCGTCAAGTGCTGCAGCTCTCGGAGTATGACGAGGGCCGTTTCGCACAATTCCAGGCGATCACCCAGATCGAAGACGACGTGCAGCGTGCGCAGTACCTGCTGCGCGTCTACATGAGCAGCCCGGGTGCCGAGGCGACGAAGGCGATCTACGCCCAGCTCGACGCCGCGCAGGCCACCCTCGGCCGTCATGCCGGCGCTCTGGACGCCGACAGCGGCGCGGCGCTGCAGCAGATGCGCACGGTGCTCGGCGAGTACCGCAGCGCCATCGAGGCGCTGGAGAAGGCCACCCAGGCAATCGCCAAGGCGCGCCAGGAGATGACCGACCAGCAGAAGGAAATCGTCCGTATCAGCGACTCGCTCTACCAGTTCCAGCTCGACCAGCTCGACGTGGAAAGCGCCGCAGCACGCACGCGCCTGATCGTCAGCGCGCTGCTGGCCCTGGTGCTGGGCATGCTGGCCGCTTGGCTGATCACCCGGCAGATCATCCTGCCGCTGCGTGCCACCCTGGCTGACGTCGAGCGCATCGCCTCCGGCGACCTCAGCGCCACCGCACAGGTTCAGCACCGCGACGAGCTGGGCGTGCTGCAGCGCGGCATCCAGCAGATGGGCTCGACCCTGCGCGAGCTGATCGGCGGCATCCGCGATGGTGTCAGCCAGATCAGCGCCGCCGCCGAGGAGCTCTCGGCCGTCACCCAGCAGACCAGCGCCGGCGTGAACAGCCAGAAGGAAGAAACCGATCAGGTCGCCACCGCCATGCACGAGATGTCGGCGACCGTTCAGGAAGTCGCGCGCAATGCCGAACAAGCCGCGCTGGCAGCCACCGAGGCGGACGGCGAAGCCCGGGAAGGCGATCGCGTGGTCACCGAGGTGGTCACCCAGATCGAACGCATGGCCAGCGCCGTGGTGCGCTCCACCGAGGCGATGAAGGCACTGCAGGAAGAGAGCGACAAGATCGGCAGCGTGATGAACGTGATTCGGGCGGTGGCCGAGCAGACCAACCTGCTGGCGCTCAACGCCGCCATCGAAGCCGCCCGTGCCGGCGAGGCCGGACGCGGATTCGCCGTGGTCGCCGACGAGGTCCGCGGCCTGGCGCAGCGTACGCAGAAGTCCACCGAGGAAATCGAAGAGCTGGTCGCCGCGCTACAGAACGGCACACAGCAGGTCGCTTCGATCATGCACACCAGCCGCGACCTGACCGACAGCGGCGTCGAGCTGGCGCGCCGGGCCGGTGCATCACTGGGCAGCATCACCCGCACCGTGTCGAACATCCAGGCGATGAACCAGCAGATCGCAGCGGCCGCCGAGGAGCAGAGCGCGGTGGCCGAGGAGATCAGCCGCAGCGTGGTGAACGTGCGCGATGTGTCGGAACAGACCGCCGCCGCCAGCGAGGAAACCGCGGCGTCGAGCACCGAGCTGGCACGTCTGGGCGGTCAATTGCAGTCGATGGTGAGCCGCTTCCGGCTCTGAAGGAACCCCGCGAGGCAGGCCCTGTCTCGCGGGGTGGAAGGCTCAGCTGGCCTGGGATTGCAGGTAGTTCTGCAGACCGATGCGGTCGATCAGGCCGAGCTGCTGCTCGAGCCAGTAGGCGTGATCTTCCTCGGTGTCGTGCAGCTGCAGCGCCAGCATGTCGCGGGTCGGGTAGTCGCCGTGTTGTTCGGCCAGCGCGATGCCCTGGGCCAGCGCGGCGCGCACCTTGTACTCCAGCGCCAGGTCGTTGCGCAGCATGTCCGGCACGGTGTGCCCCGGATTGATCGGCTCCGGCGTCATGTCCGGGGTGCCTTCGAGAAAGAGGATGCGCTGCAACAGTGCATCGGCGTGCTGCGTCTCCTCCTCCATCTCGTGATTGATGCGCTCGTAGAGCTTGCTGAAGCCCCAGTCGGCGTACATCCGCGAATGCAGGAAATACTGATCGCGCGCCGCCAGTTCGCCGCGCAGCAGCTCCTTCAGATAGTCGATTACCGGTGCCTGGCCTTGCATTGCGTATTCCCCATGACTGATGCGCCTTGAACAGCGGGCAAGCATCCCCGCTGCGTCCACGGCGGTCAAGCGCTCCAGAGCCGCAGCCGTGCAACCTCAAGTGTGGCAGAGCTCTGGCAGAAATCGACTGTTCAGTCACGCCGTTCGCAACACATTGCTGTCGAACTCCTGCGCTGGCACTGGACTCTATTGTCAGTCCTAGCGCGTGCCACACCGCTATAACCGCCAATCAGACAGGAGCCCCGATGACGTCAACGCCAGCTTTCCCAGTGTCCAAGGCCTGGTTGACGATCATCGTCTGTGCGCTGCCGCTGCTCGGCGGTTGTTCCTCGGAGGCCGAGCCGGCGCCCGAGCCACCACGCGTGGCCTTGGTCGAGCCCTTGCAGCCGGCCGAGCCGAAGGCCGAGGCGCTGCGCTTTTCCGGCGTAGTGCGCAGTGTGACCACCACCCAGTTGTCCTTCGAGGTGGCTGGCCGCATCGAGCGCATCCTGATCGACGAAGGCACTCGTGTTCGTCGCGGGCAAGCCCTCGCACAGCTGGACCGCACCGACTATCGCCTGCAGATGCGTGAGGCCGAAGCGCGCCTGCGCCAGCTCGAAGCAGACCTGGCGCGCAAGCGCACCCTGCTCGCCGAAGGCATCCTCGCCCCCGCCGCCATCGAGGCGCTGGAGGCCAACACGGTGGCCGCCCGCGTGGCCCGCGACAGCGCCCAGCGCAATATCGATCACAGCACCCTGACGGCGCCATTCGATGGCGTCGTGGCTCGACGGCTCGCCGAACCGGACATGGTGGTCGCGGTCGGCACGCCGGTATTCGAGATGCAGGACAACCGCCATATCGAGGTCAGCGTCGATCTGCCGGAAAGCGCAGCACTGAGCATTCCGCTCGGGCCCGAGCTCAAGGCCGAGGCCGAGCTGGTGATCGCCGACCTGCGCCTGCCGCTGCGCTACAAGGAACACAGCACCCAGCCGCGTGAAGGCGCGCGCACCTACCGGCTGGTGCTGCAGGGCGAACCGCCGGAGGATTTCAACCTGCTGCCCGGTATGGCCATGCGCGTCAGTCTGGAGCGCCCCGCCCGGCCACAGACCGACGATGACGGCTTCCGTCTGCCGCTGTCGGCATTGCAGACCGACAGCGACGGCAAACACTTCGTCTGGCAGGCCGACGATGGCCGCGCCCGGCGCCATCCGGTTCAGCTGCACCAAGTCGATGGCGATCAGGCGCTGATTCGCGGCGACGCACTGCAGGCGCAGATGCCAATCGTGGTAGCAGGTGGCAGCAAGTTGCACGAAGACCAGCCGATCGAAGCGCGGGAGCGGAACTGAGCCGATGGATTTTGCCCGTTACGCCATCACCCGACCGGTCAACATCTGGATTCTGGTACTGATCTGCCTGCTCGGCGGCATCCTCGCCTTCTTCGAGATCGGCCGCCTGGAAGACCCGGAATTCACCATCAAGCAGGCCATCGTCAATGTGCAGTACCCCGGCGCCACGGCGCTGGAGGTCGAGCAGCAGGTGACCGAGCCGCTGGAAAGCGCCATCCAGCAGATGTCGCAGATCAAGGAGATCCGCTCGCGCTCAATGCCGGGCATCGCCGAGATTCGCGTGGAAATGCAGGACCGCTACGACGGCGATGCGCTGCCGCAGATCTGGGACGAGCTGCGCAACAAGATCAACGATGCCCAGGGCGACCTGCCGCCGGGGATCGAACCGCCGCAGGTCAACGACGATTTCGGCGACGTCTACGGCATCTTCTACGCCCTGACCGGCGACGGTCTGACGCTCAAGGAACTGCACGAAACGGCCAAGGACCTGCGCCGCGCGCTGCTCACCGCCGATGGCGTCGGCAAGGTGGAGATCGCTGGCGTGCAGGAGGAACGCATCCTGGTGGAGGTCGATCAGGCGCAGCTGGCGGCGATGAGCATCGCCCCCGACGAGATCGCCGCAGCCTTGGGCGATACCGACGCTGCGGTGGAGGCCGGCGGCGTCAATGCCGGCGACTTCTTCGTGCGCCTGCGCCCCAGCGGGGCGTTCGATTCTCTGGAGGAGCTGCGCGCGCTGCCGGTCGGCCAGGGCCCGCAACGGGTCGAGCTGGGCGCCATCGCCAAGCTCTCGCGCGACTACGCCGAGCGGCCGCAGCAGATCATCCGCCACAACGGCCAGCCGGCGCTGACGCTGGGTATCAGCGGGGTGTCCGGGGCGAACATCGTCGAGGTCGGGCACAGCGTCGAGGCAGTGCTGCAGGCCAACGAGCACCGCATGCCGCTGGGCGCCGAGCTGCACCCGCTGTACGAGCAGCACCGCATCGTCGACGAGTCGGTGAACAGCTTCGCCCTCAACGTGTTTCTCTCGGTGGCCATCGTGGTCGGCGTGCTGTGCATCGCCATGGGCCTGCACGCCGGGGTGATCATCGGCGCGGTGCTGTTTCTCACCGTGCTCGGCACGTTGCTGGTGATGTGGCTGGTCGGCATCGAGCTGGAGCGGATTTCCCTCGGCGCGCTGATCATCGCCATGGGCATGCTGGTGGACAACGCGGTGGTGGTCTGCGACGGCATGCTGGTGCGTCAGCGCCAGGGCAAGAGCATTCTCGAGGCGTCGCAGCAGACGCTGCAACAGACGCAGTGGCCGCTGCTGGGGGCGACCATCATCGGCATCCTCGCCTTCGCCGGCATCGGCCTGTCCCAGGACACCACCGGCGAGTTCCTCTTCTCGCTGTTCTTCGTCATCGCCGTGTCGCTGCTGCTCAGCTGGTTGCTGGCCCTGCTGCTGGTACCGCTGTTCGGCCATTACCTGCTGCGCAACGCCGGCGCGGACGAGGATGCCGATGCCGCATACGACGGCCCCTGGTACGCGCGCTATCGCCGGCTGGCTACTGGCGTGCTGCGCCGGCCGAAGCTGACCATCGGCGCGCTGCTGGTGCTGACGGTGATCAGCGCGGTGATCTTCACCCGCCTGCCGCAGAGCTTCTTCCCGCCGTCGAGCACGCCGCTGTTCTACGTCAACCTGTTTTTGCCGCAGGGCACGCATATCCGCGATACCGCGCGCGCTGCCAGCGAGGTCGAGCAGTACCTGGCCGAGCAGGACGGCGTGAGCAATGTGTCGAGCTTCATCGGCGCCGGGGCCTCGCGCTTCATGCTCACCTACATGCCGGAGCAGCCGAATGCCTCGCTGATGCATTTTCTCGTGCGCACCGAGGATGCCGAGCGGATCGACGGCCTGGTCCGGCAGATCAACCAGGAGCTGCCGCAGCGCTATCCATCGGCGGACGTCAGCGCCGCCCAGTTCATGTTCGGCCCCAATGCCGAGGCCAAGCTGGAGGCGCGCATCAGCGGCCCGGACATCGAGGTGCTGCGCGAGATATCCGCCGAGGGGCGCAAGCGCCTGCAGGAGCAGGGCCAGGTGCTCAACGTGCGCGACGACTGGCGTCAGCCGGTGCTGGTGCTGCGCCCGCAGCTGGCGCTGGATCGCCTCGCCGATGCCGGGCTGACCCGCCAGGCGGTGGCGCGCGCACTGGCTGCCGGCAGCGAGGGCCAGCGCGTCAGCCTGCTGCGCGAACGCGACGAGCTGATCCCGGTGCTGCTGCGCGCCGCGCCGGATGACCGCATCGATGCCGACAACCTGCTGCAGCGGCTGATCTGGAGCCCGGCCGGCAAGGGTTACGTGCCGCTGGCGCAGGTCGCCGACCGCATCGAACCGAGCAGCGAGGACGGCATCATCGTGCGCTACGACCGCGAGCGCACCATATCCATCCGCGCCGAACCGCGCGACGGCGAGAACACCAACGAGGCGCATGAGCGCATCCGTCCGCTGATCGAGGGCATCGAACTGCCGGTCAATTACAGCCTGAAATGGGGCGGCGACTACGAACAGTCCTCCGATGCTCAGCAGGCGCTGGCCAGCACGCTGGCGGTACCCTATCTGGCGATGGTGCTGGTCACCGTGCTGCTGTTCGCCAGGGTGCGTCAGCCGCTGATGATCTGGGCGGTGGTGCCCATGGCCATCTGCGGCGTGAGTTTCGGCCTGCTGCTCACCGGCCAGGCCTTCGGCTTCATGGCGCTGCTCGGCCTGCTCAGCCTGACCGGCATGCTGATCAAGAACGCCGTGGTGCTGGTGGACGAGATCGACCGGCAGATCGACGACGAGGTGCCGCGCCTGACCGCCATCATCGAAGCCTCGGCGTCGCGCCTGCGACCGGTGATGATGGCCGCCGGCACCACCGTACTGGGCATGGTGCCGCTGCTGTTCGACCCGTTCTTCGCCAACATGGCGGTTACCATCATGGGCGGCCTGGGCTTCGCCACGTTGCTGACGCTGCTGGCGGTGCCGTGCCTGTACCTGCTGTTCATGAAAGTGCGCCCGGAGGAAACTGCATGACTGCCAAGGCCCTGGCCGCCCCGCTGCTACTCGCCCTGGCCCTGAGTGCCTGCTCCAGCGCACCGCAGCATGTCGATCCGCAACTGCCGGAAGGCTGGTTCAGTGCCGCCGGTGCGCATCCGGCCGATGCCGAGTCGCTGGCCGTCTGGTGGCGCCAGTTCGATGACCCGCAGCTCAGCGCGCTGGTCAGCCGCGCCATGCAGCAGAACCACGATGTACGCCTGGCCATGGCGCGCGTCACCGCAGCGCGAGCCCAGCTGCGCCAGTCGCGCGCCGGCCTGCTGCCGAGCTTCGATCTGCCTGGTTCGGCCAGCCGCCAGTGGAACGAGAACGATCAGGAAGCCGAACCCGACAGCCCGCTGGCCGACTTCATCCCCGACGACGACGTGATCAGCTTCGATACCTGGGAGCTGGCGCTGCAGGCGACCTGGGAGCTGGACCTGTTCGGCGCCACCCGTGCGCGACGTGACAGTGCCGCCCAGCAACTGCGCTCAGCCGAAGCGCAAACGATCGCCGCACGCCTGGCCGTGGCCTCAAATACCGCCCAGGGCTATCTGCAGCTGCGCGCGTTGCAGGGCCAGCGCGCCTTGCTGGTCGAAGGCATCGAAGTGGCGCGCGAACTGGAGCGTATCGCCGGGCTGCTGTTCCACGCCGGCGAAGTGACCCGGCTGGACGTCGAGGCCACATCCGCAGAGCGGGCGTCGCTGGAAGCCGATCTGGACGAGCTGGACATTCATCTGGCCGAAGCGCAGCTGGCGCTGGATACCCTGCTCGCCGAGCCGCCGGGCAGCACCGCTGCGCGTCTCGCCGCCAGCGCGCCGGTGCCACTGGCCGAGGAGCGCATCGCCCCGGGCCAGCCCATCGACCTGCTGCGCCGCCGCCCGGATCTTATCGCCGAAGCCGCACGGCTGGACGCCGCCGAGCTGCAATCGCTGGCCGCCCGCCGCGATCTGTTCCCCAAGCTGGCGGTGCAGGCCGCGGTGGGCCGCTCCGGCTTCGCTCTGGGAGACGCGATATCCGGCGCCTCGAACTTCGCCCGGGTCGGCGCGACGTTCGGCCTGCCATTGCTCGACTATCCTCGCCGCGGCGCCGCCATCGACCTCGCCGATGCCGAGGGCGAGACCGCCTATGTCGCCTTCGAACAGGCGCTGGCCCGAGCTCTGGAAGAAGTCGAACGAGGCCTGACGAGAATGGCCGGTCAGCAGCGCAGGCACGCATCCCTCAACCGCACCCGCGAGCACCGTGAACGGGCGCATCGGCTGGCGCAGCGCAGCTACGAGCTGGGTGAGGCGAACCTGAGCGAGGTACTGGACGCCCAGCGCGGTGCGCTACAGGCCCGCCAGCGGGCGCTGGAAGGCCGGAGTGCGCTGGCGACGGCGCAGGTGGCGTTGTATGTGGCGTTGGGGGGTGGGTGGAAGGCGGCGTCCGCGGATACCGCGGACGCTGAGGAAAACTCTACAGAGCAATCGACGCACTGAAGACCTTAACTGGCCGGAGTCCTTGAAGACTCCCGCTAGCCGGCAAAAACGCAGAAGCAGCAGTCTCCGGGGTTCGCCAGAGACTGCCGATCAGCCTTTCATCCACGGCGGCTCCGGCGGTTCATCCTTCGGCGCATCGTCTGCACCGCGCAAGGCCTCTCGGCGCTCCTGCTCGGCCAGCGTGGCCTTGATCTCCCGCATTACCGCATCGATATCCGCGGCATCTTCCGGCTCGGCAAATTCCCCGGTCAGCTCGGTCTCGGTGGTCAGCTTGCCCTGCTCGTACAGCGCCCACATCTCCTTGGCGTACCGGGTGAACTTGAGTTCCGGCGCGAACTGTCCGAAATAGGCCGACATGTTGCCAACATCGCGCTCGAGCATTTCGAACGCATGGTTGTTGCCGGCCGCATCCACCGCCTGCGGCAGGTCGATGATCACCGGGCCGTGCTCGTCGAGCAGCACGTTGAATTCCGACAGATCACCGTGCACCAGCCCCGCGCAGAGCATCTTGACCACTTCGTGGATCATGAACGCATGGAACTCGCGGGCGTCGTCCGGATGCAGGTCCACGTCGTTCAGTCGCGGTGCGGCATCGCCATCTTCGCCGGCGATCATCTCCATCAGCAGCACGCCGTCGAGAAAGTCGTAGGGTTTGGGAACGCGCACGCCGGCATCGGCCAGGCGGAACAGCGCCGCGACCTCAGCGTTCTGCCAGTTGTCTTCCTTCTCCTTGCGCCCGTGCTTGGAGCCCTTGGCCATCGCGCGCGCATCGCGGCTGCTGCGCACCTTACGGCCTTCCTGGTATTTCACGGCCTGGCGGAAGCTGCGCTTGTTGGCTTCCTTGTAGACCTTGGCGCAGCGCAGCTCATCGCCACAGCGCACCACGTATACCGCTGCTTCCTTGCCGCTCATCAGCGGCCGCAGCACCTCGTCGATCAGGCCATCCTCGATCAGCGGTTCGAGTCGTTTAGGCGTTTTCATCAGCGGCTTGCAGGTCCTTCTCGGTCAGGGCGATGCTGCAGGTTACGGCAATCACGGGGCGGCTTCCATGCTCCCCATCGACTTTGAAAGCACGCTTTGGATTGGCGCACGTCCGGTCAGGACCGACAATCGCAGCATCAACCAGGGGAGTCGCGCCATGCTCGACCAGAACCGCTGCTGGCAAGCGCTGTGCGAACGCGATGCCGCCTTCGATGGCCGCTTCGTGTTCGCCGTGCGCTCGACCGGTATTTTCTGCCGACCCAGCTGCCCGGCACGCCGGCCAGCTCGCGAGCGGACGGCGTTCTACACCGATCCAGCGGCAGCCCAGGCCGCCGGTTACCGGCCATGTCGCCGCTGCTCCCCCTGCGGCCCGAGCCCGAGCGAGCAGCTCGATGCGCTGGTGATCGCCGCCTGCCGCCTGCTCGACGAAACCGAGACGCCGCTGCCGCTGCAGCAGCTGGCCGCGCGCATCGGGCTGTCGCCGGCCTACCTGTCACGGGCATTCAAGGCGCGCACCGGCATGACCCCGCGGGCGTGGTCGGCGGCGCGCCGCCGCGAACGTCTGGAAACCCACCTGACCGAGGCCGACTCGGTACTCGATGCCGCCCTCGCTGCCGGCTACTCCGGCACGCGGGCCCCTTATGCGGACGCCCAGGCACTGACGCCGGCCCAGCGCCGCCGCAAAGGTGCGGGCGAAACCCTGCGCTACGCCCTGGCGCCCTGCCCACTCGGCCAGCTGCTGGTCGCCAGCAGCGACAAAGGCATCTGCGCCCTGCTGTTCGGCGACGACCAGACAGCGCTGGAAGACGAGCTGCGCTCACGCTTTGCCGCGGCACAGTTGCAGCGCGACCAGGAAGGCCTGGGTGAGTGGCTGCAGGCAATCGTCAGCCAACTGGAAGAACCGCAGCGTGCCGCCCAGCTGCCGCTCGATCTGCGCGGCACGGCCTTTCAGCAGCGCGTCTGGCAGGCGTTGCGGCAGATTCCCGCCGGCGAGACGCGTCGCTACGGTGAGCTGGCGGCAACCCTCGGCAGCCACGCCCGTGCGGTGGCCCGCGCCTGCGCCAGCAACCCCGTCGGCCTGCTGGTGCCCTGCCATCGCGTGGTCGGCAGTCATCAGGCGCTGACCGGCTATCGCTGGGGGCTGGAACGCAAGGCAGCGTTGCTCGAGCGCGAAGCACAAGGAGACTCGGGAGCCTGAGCGGATTTCGGCGGTCGGATACTTCAGTGCCGCCAACCGCAGGAAGCCCGCCATGACCGATCTGAAGCGTTACCGCATCCACTACTGCATCAACGGCGAACCCGCCTCGCTGCTGATCAGCTCGTTCGAAGTGCCCGGTCTGGAGCAGGCCGAACTGGAAATACTGCTGCATTACGTCCGCGAGCCGCGTGCGGCGGTCGACGCCCCCTGGGAAAACCCGATACGCCCCAGCGAAGACAGCCGGCTTGAAGAGCTGGGCGTCAGCGACATTCAGATCGAAGAGGAAAGCCACTGAAGGCCATGTAGCATTACGCGCCCGCCCACCGCCGACCGTACGGAGCCTGTCGTGCAGCTTATCGACACCCATACTCACCTCGATTTCGAGATGTTCGATGATGACAGGACCCAGGTCATCGCCCGCAGCGCGGCCGCTGGCGTCGAGCGCATCGTGGTGCTCGGTGTGCACGAAGCGAATCTGGAGCGGGTCTGGCAGCTAGCCTGCGAGCAGCCAGCGGTTCATGCCGCGCTGGGCCTTCACCCGGTGTTCATCGCCGAGCACCGGGACGAGCACCTGGGCAAGCTGCGCGACTGGCTGGAGCAGCTACGCGGTGAGCCTAAACTCTGCGCCATCGGCGAGATCGGCCTGGACTATTACGTCGAGGACCCGGACATCGAGCGCCAGCACGAACTGCTCGAAGCGCAGCTGGCGCTGGCTGCGGAGTTCGAGCTGCCGGTACTGCTGCACGTACGCCGCGCCCACGCACCGATGATCGCCATGCTCAAACGCTACAAGCTGCAGCGCGCCGGCATCGTGCACGCCTTCAGTGGCAGCTGGGAGGAAGCTCAGGAATACCTGCGCCTCGGCTTCAGGCTCGGCCTCGGGGGTGCCGGTACCTGGCCACAGGCGCTGCGCATGCAGCGGGTGCTCAAGCAACTGCCGCTGGAGGCCATCGTGCTGGAAACCGACTCGCCGGATATCCCACCAGCCGGCCACGCCGGCGAGCGCAACAGCCCGGAACTGCTGCCGGAGATCTGCCGGATGCTGGCCGATCTGAAGGGTGTCAGCGCCGAAGAGCTGGCCGCCGCCAGCTATCGCAACAGCTGTGAACTGTTCGGCTGGCCGCAGCCCTGATCATCGCCGCGGTCAGACCCGGAACGCGCCGATCAGCTGCTGCAGGCGTCCCACCAGCTGCGACAGCTCACGACTCGCCTGCTCGGTATGCCCGGCACCCTCGGCGGTACGCTGGCCGGCCTCATTAATGGCGACGATATTGCGATCGATATCGTGCGCCACGGCTGTCTGCTGCTCGGCCGCGGCGGCAATCTGCTGGTTCTGATCGACGATCAGTCCCACCGCGCCAAGGATGTTTTCCAGCGCCTGCTCGACCCGCCCCGACTGGCCAACGGTGTCTTCGGCCAGCGTATGGCTGGCATGCATGGTTTTCACCGCTGCGCCGACACCGTTGTGCAGGCGAGCGATCATCTGCTCGATTTCCGCGGTGGACTTCTGTGTCCGCTGCGCCAGCCCGCGCACCTCGTCTGCGACCACCGCGAAGCCACGGCCCTGCTCGCCAGCACGCGCGGCCTCGATGGCCGCATTGAGGGCCAGCAGGTTGGTCTGTTCGGCGATGGTCTTGATCACGTCCAGCACCTGGCTGATCGCCTGGCTGTCACCGGCGAGCTGGTTGATCACGGTGACCGACTGCTCGATCTCGCTGGCTAGACGCTGAATCCCGCCCACCTGCGCGACCACCAGGGCACGGCCGTTGACGGTTTCTTCGTTGACGCTCTGGGCGCTGCCCACCGCGGCTTCGGCGCTGGTAGCGACCGCCTGGGCGGTGGCCGACATCTCGTTCATGGCAGTGGCCACCTGCTCGATCTGGCCGCGTTGCTCGGACACCGTCTGGTTGCTTTCGCCGGAAACGCTCTCCACCCGTCCGGCCTGGCGTTCCACCTCGGCGACGGTCTGGCCGACCCGCTCGATCAATTCGCGAACCTGCGCCACGGTGGTGTTGAACACCTGGCCCAGCTCGCCCAGCTCGTCGCGGCTGCGGACCTGAAAACGCACGGTCAGATCGCCGTCGGCAACCTTGCCCATGATTTCCCCCAGGCTGCGCAGCGATGCCCGCGTCGAGGCGTAGAACCCCGCATAGAGATAGGCCACCAGGCAGAGCACCACGGCCAGCGCGGAAAGCAGCAGGGTCATCAGCAGGCGCTTCTGCTCCAGCCGCTCGCCGAGTTCCACGGCAAGAAAGTCGAGGACGCCATCGTTCAGCTCGTAGGTCTTTGCCATCTGCGCGCTGATGCGCTCGTAGAACTGTTCCCAGGGACGATCCAGCGCATCGGCCATGATCACCTCGTCCTGCAGGATGTCGCTGCTCACCTGCAGCGACTCGCGGCTGGCGCTCGCCAGCGCATCCAGACGCCGCCTCGCGGCCTCGCTGGCCGCCAGCGCGTCCTGCAATTGCGCGGCGTACTGCACCTGCAGCTTCTCCAGCTCCAGCACGAGGTTGTCCAGCGTGTTGCTGGCATCGGAGTTCAGGTAACCCTGGCCGAAGGTATAGGAGCCTACCGCGCGTCCCTTGCCGAGCGAGGCGCTGATGGCCGGCGTGACGGACGTCAGCAGTTCGGCCAGCAGGCGAACCTCGCGCTCGAGGTCCTGGCTGAGCCCGGATTGCCCGGCCACGAGTTTGATCATCACCTGCGACTGACCCAGCAGCGTCTCGGCCATCGCCGCCTTGGACTGCAGCGACTGCTCGGCCTGAGCCGCCCTCAGACCGGCCACCAGCTCGTCGCGCCGGGCATTGAATTCCGCCACCTGCTCGGGCGCATCGCTGACCGGGGCAAGGGCCTGCAATTGCGCCGACAGCTCGGCCTCGATGCGGCTCAGGCGAGTGCCTAGAGCCTCGACGCTGCCGGTCTGGCCGATGATCGACTCGATGCGCACCAGGTCCTTCCAGTCCTCCATGCTGCGCCGTACCTGCAGGGTCGAACCGAGCAGTTCCAGACTCTGCAGCTCCGTTCGCGTGCCGACGAAGGCCCGGTACGACTCGCGCACCAGGTAGTAGTTGCTCAGCAGCATGGGAACGAAGAACAGGACGCTGACCAGACTGAACTTCATGCCGAAGCTCAGGCGGTTCATGAACGCGATCGCGGGATACAACAGGCTATTCACACGACGTCTCCCAAATCTTATTGGTATGGGCTTGCACGCAATTGCAGCGCGCAGCAGGGCTCGTCAGAGAGTGGCATCTGCCCGGGTTATACGGGATATCGGTAGGCGTTTTTGTAACTTAAGGTAATGGCCAAATGATGGCTCTTCGACTGATATCAACCAGACGCTCGGCGAGGCGTCTGGCCTGCGGGTTACAGCGATTCGGCGGTGGAACCCCATACAGAGGCGTTATGGACGTCCATTAGCGGCGCCGCTGGCCAAGAGCCTCAGGCGAGGATCGTCCAGACTGCGATCACCGCATACCAGAACACCCGTGTACGTACGAGCAATGCCGCGATCCCGTCGAGCCTCGCGATGCCCGCCTCGCCGTCGACCGCGGGCGGCAGATCGGCGGCCAACGGACCGGCATCGGCCAACAGCCGCCGGGCTGGCACATCCCAGCTCAGCAACTCGTGCAGCAGCGCCCGGTTGACCGCGACGAAGTTGCCGACCAGCGCAAAACTGCCGAGCAACACCCGCACCGGCAACCAGTCGAAGGCATGCCGCAGCTGCTCGGCCCGCTCGCGCAACCCTTCGAGCTCGGTGTGCTCGGCGCACAGCGCCAGCAGCCGGTACGCCAACGCCGCCAGCGGCCCGAGCAGCAGGTACCAGAAGATCACCGCAAAAAAACCCTCGTAGCTGCGCCACAGCAGCCAGGACTGCACCGCTGCCAACAGGCTTGGCGGGTCCTGCTCCTGCAGGCCGGCGTCACGTTCGGCGGCCAGCGCGGCGGCTTCCTCATCTCCACGGCGCCAGGCGTCGCGGAACGCACCGAGTTCAGCCTTGGCATGGCCGCGGCCGAGGCTGTAGAGCAGCACCAGCAGATGCACCGGCAGGCTCAGCCACCCGTAGGCCAGCGGCTCCAGTGCCAGCAGCACCAGGCCGAGCAGCAGCACCGGGAGCAACACCAGCAACAGCAGCGCCAGCCAGGACGTCTGTCGCAGACGCGGGCTGGCCTCCACCTGGCGCAGGCACGTCAGCCAGGGGCTGTCGTATTGCAGCCGCGGCCGCCAATCAGAGAACTTCTCCACCAGCAGCACGAGCAGGATCACCAGAAAACTCATCGTCCTTTCCTTTCGTCAGCAGGTAATGGAAGCCGCACGCAGCCGCTGCCAGTCGAATGCCGGGCCGGGATCGGTCTTGCGCCCCGGCGCGATATCGCTGTGGCCGCAAACCCGCTCGGGGGTAATCGCTGGAAACGCGCCCTGCAGTACCTGGCACAATCCGATCAGCGCCTGGTATTGCGCCTCACTGAAGGGTTGGTCGTCGGTCCCCTCCAGCTCGATGCCGATGGAGAAATCGTTGCAGCCCTCGCGACCGTCGAAGCAGGACACGCCGGCGTGCCAGGCACGATCCAGACAGGAGACGAACTGAGTGATCGCGCCATCACGCTCGATGAGAAAATGCGCCGACACCTGCAGCTCGGCGATCTCCTCGAAAAACGGGTGCTCATGGCATTGCAGACAATTCTGGAAGAACTGCTGAACCTTGCCGGTGCCGAACTGCCCCGGCGGCAGGCTGATGTTGTGGATCACCAGCAGGGAAATCTCGCCGGCCGGCCGCTGGTTGAAGTTCGGTGACGGGCAGTGGCGAACGCCCTGACACCAACCGGTAGCGCAATCCAGAATCATCGTAGGGTCCGAGCTGACAACAGGCCCGCAGGCTAGCGCCTGCGAGACGCAAGCTGCAAGCGTCGCCACGGCGCGGGCAATCCCGGTTACAACTGCTTTAACTACTCGGCCGCTCCAGACAAGCGCCGCGCGGCGGCCTTTTCTTCCCGCCGCGATGCCAGCCGGTCGGCCAGCCGGGTCGGCTCCGGCAGGCGATAGCGCGTGACATAACGCATCACCAGCTGCGGTGCGGTGACGATGCTGACCCGGTTACCCGGGGAAATGATCAGCGGCCGCACCTTGTCCTTGCTGCGCAGCACGCAGCCGATCACTTCGCCGGTCTTCTTGTCGCGCAACTCGACCTGTGCACCACGCGCCAGATCCAGCTCGTCGTGCGCCCCGGTGAGCAGCTTCTTTGCCACGCCGATGGTGGGCAGGCCGGTCACCACGCCCAGGTGAGCAGCAATGCCCAGGCGGCGCGGGTGGGCGATGCCGTGGCCGTCGGAAAAGATCAGGTCGGGGACGGCCGGCAGTTCGCCCAGCGCCTGCAGCACCGCGGGTAGCTCACGGAACGAAAGCAGGCCCGGAATGTAGGGCATGTTCGTCGGAATTCGCGCCAGGCTGCTGCCGACCAGCTCCAGGGTATCGGCATCCAGCAGCACTGCCGCGGCGCGGGTGATAGTGCCGCCATCCTCGAAACCGACATCCACCCCGGCGATCAATCGCAACGGTGGGAAGTCATCCTGCAAGCTCACCTGCGCCGCCAGGCTCTGCTGCATCGCACGCGCCGCGGCCGGGCTGCCGTCCCAATCGCCAAAAGGGGCTGTCGGATACTGACTGCTTTCACTCATCTCTTCGCTCCTGTGCATCAGCGGTTCGACGCCGGGTCGCCGTGACGGTTCAGCCGCATCGCTTCAGGGAAGGCTGGACAGATGCACGCAAAAATAGGACGCTCCAGCCGCCACACGGCAGATTTACCCTGTTACTCACCACAATAATTAGAATCGCATGCCCAATCTCGCCTCGATCCAGCGCGTCAGCATACTTGCCACCGAAGGGGTGTTCGCCTCGACACTCACCCAGGCCAAGGATTTCTTCCACATGGCCAGCCTGCGCTATGGCAAACAGCTCGGCCTTGACCTCACCCCTGCTTTCGAAACCCGTCTGGTCAGCCCGGACGGCAAGGCGGTAAATACCTTCAGCGGTATTGCCATCGCCGTGGATAGTCCGCTGGACGACGCCGATATGGTGATCCTGCCGGCCTTCTGGGGAGATTTCGATGCGCTCTGCGCGCAGCATCCGGGTGTGATGCCCTGGTTGCGCGAGCGTCACGCAGCAGGCAGCGTCATCTGTGGCGAAGCCACCGGGGTGTTCTGGATGGCCCAGGCGGGCCTGCTGGAAGGCCGCGAGGCGACCACCCATTGGCGCTTTGCCAATGACTTCGCCGAACGCTTCCCCGGTGTGGCTTTCAGCGCCGACAAGCACCTCACCGACAGCGACAACCTCTACTGCGCAGGCGGCACGACCTCGGCCTGCGACCTGTACATGTATCTGGTCGAGCGCTTCTGCGGCGCACACGTGGCCCAAGGCATGGCGCGTGACGTGCTTTACGAGCTACAACGCAGTTACAGCCCGGGGCGCTTGGGTTTCGGCGGGCAGAAGCTGCATCTGGATACGCGGATTCTGCAGATACAGGAATGGCTGGAAGCCAACTTCGCCGAAAAGTTTCGCTTCGAGGACGTAGCGCGGCAGCATGGCATGAGCATTCGCAACTTCATGCGCCGCTTCCAGGCAGCCACCGGCGACAAGCCGCTGCACTATCTGCAACGCCTGCGGATCGAGACGGCTAAGAGCCTGCTCGCCACCACCGGCAAGAGCATCAAGACGATCAGCTACGAAGTGGGCTACGACGATGCCAGCTTCTTTGCCCGCCTGTTCCGCCAGCACACGGAGCTATCGCCGAACCACTATCGGCAGAAGTACCGGCCGGCATCCTAGGGCAAACACGGAAAAGCCATGCGTGCTGAAGCGGGCTGCCGATTGCAGCGCGCGGCCTGGCAGGGAGACCGCTCCGACACCAGCGCAGTAATCGTGCGGGCGACCCCGGCCGCGAAGAACAGGTCTTCGCGACCGGCTCACGGTCAGGGCTTGTGCGGACGCGCCAGGTACTCGTGGGACTGCATCTCCAGCAGCCGGCTCAGGGTCCGCTGGAATTCGAACTCCAGACGGCCTCCGGTGTAGAGGTCCTTCAGTTCCACTTCGGCGGAAATGATGAGCTTGACGTTGCGGTCGTAGAACTCGTCCACCAGGTTGATGAAACGGCGCGCCATGTCGTCCTTGGTGACGTTCATCTGCTCGACGTTGGCCAGCAGGATGGCACCGAATATCTTGCCCAGCTCGATGTAGTCATTCTGGCTGCGCGGCCCGTCGCAGAGCTCGCGGAACTCGAACCAGGCCACGTCGTTGCCGGTCTTCACCGCGCGGATTTCACGGTTCTCGATCATCAGTGCGTCGTTGTTAACGACCCGGCAGTTCTCCGGCAGCAGGCTCTTGAAGCTGCGCTCCAGGCTCTGTTCGGCCTCGGCATCGAGGGGGAAGTGGAACAGTTCGGCCTGCTCCAGCGCACGCAGGCGATAGTCGATGCCACTGTCGACATTGACGATCTCGGTGTGCTTCTTCAACAGGTCGATCGCCGGCAGGAAGCGCGCACGCTGCAGACCGTCCTTGTACAGACCGTCCGGCACGATGTTGGACGTCGCCACCAGGCTCACGCCGTTCTTGAACAGCTCGTCGAGCAGCGTGGCGAGAATCATCGCATCGGTGATGTCGGAGACGAAGAATTCGTCGAAGCAGATGACCCGGGCTTCGTCGGCGAAACGCTTGCCGATGATGGTCAGCGGGTTCTTCTCACCCTTGAGGGTTTTCATTTCCTCATGCACGCGCTTCATGAAGCGGTGGAAGTGCGTGCGCATCTTCTGCTCGAAGGGCAGCGCGTCGAAGAAGGTATCCACCAGGTAGGTCTTGCCGCGGCCGACGCCGCCCCAGAAGTAGATGCCCTTGATCGGACCCTGCTGCTTCTTGCCGAACAGCTTGCCGAGCAGGCCGCTCTTGCTGCGATCGTCGGCGACCAGGTCGTCGTACAGACGCTGCAGGTGACGCACCGCGTTTTCCTGGGCGGCATCGTGGAAGAAGTCAGGACGTTTCAGGTCGGCCTGATAGCGCTCAAGAGGGGTCATGGCGGAGTCTGGGTAGTGAAACGGGGCCGACACTTTAGCCGCGCCCTCGGTGGTTGGCAATTTACTCAGGTCGTTCAAGCGTCAGCCCTCCTGGAACACCCATTCTTGGAGATCGCCGCGAAGCCGCGGAACGCAGTCGCAGGGTGCGTTCCGCTCTGGCGGCAGCACGTCAGTCGACGAGCGTGGCCAGCGCCTCGCGTACCCGCAACATGGCGGCATCGAGCGCTTCGGCGCTCTCATAATGTGGGCTGTCGGCGACGCATTCGTCGTCCAGCCACAGGGTGAATTGATCGCCTTCGTCCTCGCGAAGTTCCAGCGCGTCCGGCCCGCCGGCAATCAACCGCTGGGTCAGGCTGCCGATCGCCTTTGGGTTGCTCAACGGACGGGACAACAGCAGCTCCTCGCCGTCGGGCGCGAAGAAACGAAAGCGGAACGCGCCGTCGGCCTCGCGGAAGCTGGCGAAGCGCGCCACCTTGCTGGACTTCTTCTTGGCTGGCGCCGCGCTTTTCACTTCGCTACGGAAGTTGCGCAGGCCCACCGCCTCGCGCAGCTCACCAAGGAACGGCGTGGCGATTCGGCGCGCCTTGGCCGCGCCCGCCTGGAGAATGTCCTCCAGCTCGGCGGGCTTGGTGATCAGCTGGTGATACAGCTCGCGCGCCTCGCCCAGCTCGTTGTCGAGCAGCTCGAACAGGCGCTGCTTGGCATCGCCCCAGGCCAGCCCGTCGAGCAGCTCCTGGCGGAACGCATCCTGCTGCTGCGCGGTGGCGAACGCCTGGTAGAGGGTGAACAGGTGCGAGCTGTCGGGGTCCTTCGGCTCGCCCGGCAGGCGCGAGTCGGTGACGATGCGTGCAATCGCGCCCTTGAGCTCCTTGGCGCTGCCGAACAGCGGAATGGTGTTGTCGTAGCTCTTCGACATCTTGCGTCCGTCAAGGCCGGGCAGCGTGGCGACGCCTTCCTCGATCACCGCTTCCGGCAGGGTGAAGAACTCACGACCGTGACCGAACAGATGATTGAAGCGCTGAGCGATATCGCGGGCCATTTCCACATGCTGGATCTGGTCGCGGCCAACTGGCACCTTGTGCGCGTTGAACATCAGGATGTCCGCCGCCATCAGCACCGGGTAGCTGTAGAGCCCCATGGTCACGCCGGCATCCGGGTCCTCGCCGTTCTCGACGTTCTTGTCCACCGAGGCCTTGTAGGCGTGGGCGCGATTGAGCAACCCCTTGGCGGTGACGCAGGTGAGCAGCCAGGTCAGCTCGGGGATTTCCGGAACGTCGGACTGACGATAGAAGGTCACGCGTTCGGCATCGAGGCCGCATGCCAACCAGGTCGCGGCAATCTCCAGGCGCGAGCGCTGGATACGCAGCGGGTCATCGCACTTGATCAGCGCGTGGTAGTCGGCCAGGAAATAGAAGGAGTCGGCGGCCGCGTCGCGGCTGGCCAGGATGGCCGGGCGGATCGCGCCGGCGTAGTTGCCCAGGTGCGGCGTGCCGGTGGTGGTGATACCGGTCAGGATGCGGGTAGTCATGCAGTCATTCTCGATCGTTGAGCGCGGCGGAGAGGAGCAGGTTCGGGCATCAAAGCCGCGGGGCGACCAGTTCCTTCAATTCCACCAGCTTGCCATGAAAAAAGTGGCCGCATTCTGCCACTTTCAGCAGCTCATGGGGGTGCTGCAGCTGCGCGGAAAAGGTGTACACGGACTCGGCATCGATGACCTCGTCCTGCTCCGGCTGGATGATCGTCAGCTGGCAATCGTCAGCCAACGACAGCTCGACGAAGCGCGACACTGCCGGCGCCACCATCATCAGCCGCTGTACCGCCACGCCCTCCGAGTTCAAACGGTGGGCCAGGTTGCCGGCGACGAACCCGCCGAAGGAGAACCCCAGCAGCGTCAGCGGCAGCTCCGGATTCTGCTCGCGCAGCCAACGCAGCGCAGCCTCGGCGTCATCCACCTCGCCCTCGACCATGTCATGCGCGCCGGCGCTGCGGCCGACACCGCGATAATTGAAGCGCAGCGTGCTGTAGCCGGCGTCGCGAGCAGTGCGCTGCAGGGTCGAGACCACCTTGTTCAGCATGGTGCCGCCCTTGACCGGGTTCGGATGGCAGATCAGCGCCAGGCCGCGGGCCTGCGGCTGTTCGAAATACAGCGCTTCCAGCACCCCGCAGGGGCCATCGATAGAGAGGGGCTCTTCGCGTTTCAACAAAACAGGAACTCCGTGACCTTGGGACGAGTCGACTCGTCTTGCTAACTAGCTGCCGATAACCGCCGCCTCGCGTTGCGGTATACAGAGCAGGTACGAGACGTTAACGTAAGCACAGCCGTTTATATAGAGGAAGGACTCGTGGAACAGACCCTCGCGACCTGGTTGCTCCCGATCGTCGGCCTGATCGCCGGCATCGCCATCGGTTATCTGGTGGCACGCAGCAGCGCACCAAACCGCACACAGCGTCAGGTCGATGACCTGCAAGAGCGTTTCGACACTTATCAGAGTGAGGTGGTTACCCACTTCAACACCACCGCCAGCCTGCTGCGCAAGCTGACCAACAACTATCAGGACATTCAGGATCACCTGTCCGACGGCGCCAGCCGCCTCGCACTCGACGAACAGACCCGTCAACGCCTGATGGCCGCACTGCACAGCGAAGAGAACCACGGCACTCGTGAGCGTCTCTCGCCGCCGGCCTTCACCGAGCCGCCGAAGGACTATGCGCCCAAGGGCGACGACACCCCCGGCACCCTGCACGAGAATTTCGGCCTGAAAAGCCGTCACTGACCGATCCGCCTGGCGCAGCCGCTGCGCCAGGCACCGCAACCTCGCCCCGCCCTTACTGCCGCAAGCGCATCGACAGATCCACCGCTCGCACATGCTTGGTCAGCGCGCCGATGGAGATGTAGTCCACCCCCGTTTCCGCCACGCTGCGCAGCGTTTCATCGCTGATGCCGCCCGACGCTTCGAGCTTGGCCCGCCCGCCATTGATGGCCACCGCGGTGCGCATGTCATGCAGACTGAGCTCGTCCAGCATGACGATATCGGCACCTGCTAGTAGCGCCTGCTCGAGTTCGTCCAGACTCTCTACCTCGATCTCCACCGGCTTGCCCGGCGCGATGCAATGTGCAGCAGCAACCGCCTCGGCGATGCCACCGCAAGCGGCGATGTGGTTTTCCTTGATCAGGAAGGCGTCGTACAAACCGATGCGATGGTTGTGGCAACCACCGCAGGTAACGGCATACTTCTGCGCCAGGCGCAGTCCGGGTATGGTCTTGCGCGTATCGAGCAAACGCACACCGGTCCCGTCGACCATGTCCGCATAGTGACGACAGCGAGTCGCGACGCCCGACAGCAGTTGCAGAAAATTCAGCGCACTGCGCTCGCCAGTGAGCAGCGCCCGCGCCGGCCCCTCAAGATGGAACAGCACCCGGTCAGCCCCGACACGGTCACCATCAGCAACCTGCCAGTGAACCGCAACGCGTGGATCGACTTGGCGGAATACGGCGTCTACCCATGCCGTTCCACTGATCACTGCCTCCTCGCGAGTGATGACCGACGCATGCGCCAGCCGCTCGGCTGGAATCAACTGCGCCGTGATGTCACCACTGCCGACGTCCTCGGCGAGCGCGCGACGAACGTTGGCATCGATTTCTGCAGATAGATCGGCAAGTGTAAGATTCGGCATGGCTGACTCCTGAAGATTGTGCGGAGTATAAAGGCTGAGTGCTCGCTAACGCAGCGCCAACCTGCGCATCCCGGACGGGTATTCGAGCGGCTTTTTTTACCTCCCGGCGGAAAACCTGCGAGTATCTGTGAGCCAAGTCATGTCCAATGAAAAACCGGCCTTGGCATCGCAATCCGATGCTTATAATGCCCTTCAAGAATATTGACGCCACCTAAATGGCGACGCCTTGCTGACGAGGTGTCGTTGTAAAATCAAACCGCTCGGCTATGCTGCGCTGGATCCGGTTCGACAGAAGAAACCCGCACTAGATTGCGGGCTCGCCCGGAACCTTCCGCCTTGCCCTGCCGATTTGGTTACCCTTACAAGACGCTGTTTGAAGCTGGCGTTGTGACCGCCGTTAAGCAGGCGACCGCAGGAGAGTCTCGATGCGAACCGATGCGAAAGTGGTGCACCTGAACAAGGCAGCCCCTGAGCACAAGCCTTCTTCACCAGCAGGCCGCCTGCCTGTGGCGCTCATCAGCGTGCGCGACAAGGCCGCCCAACAGCTGCGTCAGGCCTTGCAGTCGCTGTTCGACAACGCCGATGACTCGCTCTTCGAGATCGCCGATCGTGCGAGCAGCAACGTCGAACAGAACGCGTTTTTCGAAGCCATGCGTGATTTGCGCATGAAGCGCCGCAACATCGAACGCGGGTTTCTGCAACAGCTGTTCGAAGCATTCGCCAAGCTCAATCAGTATGAGATCGGCAAGCCGCCGGTGCTGGACAATGTGTCGTTCGACAGTCTTTCACTTGTGCAGAACGATGAGCTGGAAGAGTCGGTAGCCGTCGACACCATGGTCGCGAAAGTCATGAGTCGTGCGGCTCAACCGCTGGGGCACCTGACCACTCGTTTCAATGCGCTGATCAGCAAGAAGCTCGATGACAAGAGCAACCCGCTCGGCCCACACGCACTCTGCGACTACTTCATCGAGGCCAGCAGCAGCCTTGGGGTAGAGATCAAGGTCAAGCTGATCATCTTCAAGCTCTTCGAAAAGTACGTGCTCGGGGATATCGACCAACTCTATGCCGAAGCCAACCAGACCCTGGTCGCTGCCGGCATCCTGCCAGAGCTGCACTCCGCCCCGCCCCGCCGCCAGCAGCGCCCCGGCGCGCCAGCCGGAAGCCATGCACCATCGGCGCCACCTGGCCAGGCTGCACATGTCGACGAGGGACTGCAGGAAGCCGCATTCAGCGCACTGCACAGCCTGCTTTCAGAACTCCGTGGCAGCAGCATGCTGCCAGCGCGCAACATCCCCAGCGATGCGATCCCGATCTCCAGTGGCGACCTCCTCCGCCTGCTGTCGCACATGCAGGCGCGCGCGCCGCAGACCGTCGACGAGTTCGATCTTCAGGAGCAGCTGGCCGGCCTGCTGAGCCGAGTCAGTGCCAAGACCGGCAAATCCCGCGTGGTCGGCGAGATAGACGACGATGTGATCAACCTCGTCTCCATGCTGTTCGAATTCATACTCGATGACCGCACCCTGCCCGACTCGCTAAAGGCCCTGATCGGTCGTCTGCAGATCCCGCTTCTCAAGGTCGCGGTATTGGACAAGACCTTCTTCAGCCGCGGCAGCCATCCGGCACGCCGCCTGCTTAACGAGATTGCCTCGGCAGCGATGGGCTGGGGCGATCAGGATGAAGCGCAGCGGGACAGTCTCTACCAGAAGATCGAGCAGATCGTGGCTCGACTGCTCAACGACTTCACTGACGATCCGGCCATTTTCTCCGAGCTGCTGGCCGACTTCCTTGCCTTCATCGGCGATGAGCGCCGCCGTAGCGAGCTGCTCGAGCAACGCACCCGCGATGCCGAGGAAGGCCGCGCCAAGGCCGAGATCGCCCGACAGGAAGTTGAGCGCGCCCTGAACCAGCGCTTGCTCGGCAAGACGCTTCCGGAAGTCGTGGTGCGGCTGCTACAGGAAGCCTGGAGCAAGGTTCTGCTGCTTACCTGCCTGAAACACGGCACCCAGTCCGAAGAGTGGCAGGCTGCCCTGGACACTATGGACGACCTGGTGTGGAGCGTTACCCCTCACGAAGACGAAGAATCGCGCGCACGCCTGCTGGAGCTGGTCCCGAGCCTGCTTAAAGCGCTGCGCGACGGACTGGTCAGCGCCGCCTTCGACCCTTTTTCCACCGGCGACTTCTTTACCCAGCTCGAAGCGCTCCATGTCCAGACCCTGCAGCGCTTCCAGCAACCGCAGAGCGCTCCCAGCGAGGCGCCAGCGGACGACAGCACTTCAGCGGAGTCAGCGGCCACTCCGATAGCAACCACACCGGCAATGGTCGAAGTGGTCGACGAGATCGTCCTGCTTGCACCTGGCGAGAGCCGCGAGCAGGAACCGGAAATCAGCCTGCCGGATAACGATGTCGCGCTGGTCCAGGTCGACAATCTGCGCGTCGGCAGCTGGGTGGAGTTCCAGGAAGACGAAGAACACAAGCTGCGCTGCAAGCTGGCAGCGGTGATCAAGCCCACCGGCAAGTACATCTTCGTTAATCGCACCGGCATGAAAGTCCTGGAAAAGACCCGCATGGGCCTGGCGACCGAATTCCAGCGCGGCGCCATTCGGCTACTCAACGACACCCTGCTGTTCGACCGCGCGCTGGAGTCGGTCATCGGCAACCTGCGCAAGCTGAAGAACACCTGACCCCCCAAGGGCATGCCGCCCGGCATGCCCGCCAGCCCTCCGCGCGGCAAAGCGCCGCACTTCGCGCTTGGCTTTTGACCCTGCACAGCTAGAATGCCTGCATTCCATTCGAGGTGCCCATGCCCAGCCGCCTGAAGCCCGAAGATCAGCAGCGCGTCGATGAATACCTCCGCGCCCCGCAACACCAGGTCGAGCGCCAGCCGTTTCGCCCCTGGCTTCTTCTGCTTGTGGTACTGGTCGTGGTGATCGGGCTCGGGTTATTGAGCCGCCTCTTGAGCCGCCTTGTGCTTTGAGCTCCGCTCGCCAGGCCGCCCCGCCGTTTCCCTTGCAGCTATGAGTCACTCCCATGTCACATCGAGTCGTAATCGTCGGCGGTGGCGCCGGCGGTCTGGAGCTTGCTACCCGCCTGGGTAGAACCCTGGGCAAGCGTGGCAAAGCCCGCATCACCCTGGTCGACGCCAACCTCACACACATCTGGAAGCCGCTGCTGCACGAAGTCGCCGCCGGCTCCTTGAACTCGTCCGCTGACGAACTCAACTACGTCGCTCAGGCCAAATGGAATCACTTCGAGTTCCAGATGGGCCGCATGGCAGGACTGGATCGCGCGAGCAAATGCATTCGACTGGAAGCGACGCGCGACGAGTTTGGCGTGGAACTGGTCCCGTCACGCGCACTGAACTACGACACGCTGGTGATTGCCGTCGGCAGCACGACCAACGACTTCGGCACCTCGGGGGCTTCCGAGCACTGCATCTTCCTTGATACGCGCGAGCAGGCCGAGCGCTTCCACCGGCAACTGCTGAGCCATTACATGAAGGCGCATGCAGGCGAGGGTGCCTCGAGCAACATCAGCATGGCCATCGTCGGAGCCGGCGCTACCGGCGTGGAGCTGGCTGCAGAACTGCTGCACGCCGCCAAGGAGCTGGCGGCCTACGGCCTCGATGGCATCAAGCCGGAGGATGTAAACATCACCCTCATCGAGGCCGGCCCGAAAGTCCTGCCGGCACTGCCTGAGCGCATCAGCCAGCCGGTGCACCAGACACTGCTGGACCTGGGTGTCACGGTGCTCACAGGCGCCGCCGTCAGCGAAGTCACCGCCGAGGGCCTGCACACCAAGCAGGGCGAGTTCGTCCAGGCCAGCCTCAAGGTGTGGGCCGCCGGGATCAAGGCACCCGCCTTCCTTCACGAACTGGATGGCCTGGAAACCAACCGCATTAACCAGCTGGTCGTCCACCCGACATTGCAGAGCACGCGCGACGAGAACATCTTCGCGTTCGGCGATTGTGCCGCCTGCCCACAGCCGGACAGCGACCGCAATGTCCCCCCCCGTGCGCAGGCAGCCCACCAGCAGGCCTCGATGCTGGCACGCTCGATCCACAACCGACTGGAAGGCAAGCCGCTGCCGACCTATCGCTACAAGGACTACGGCTCGCTGATTTCGCTGTCGAGCTTCTCGGCTGTAGGTAATCTGATGGGCAACCTGACCGGCAACGTGATGCTCGAAGGCTGGCTGGCACGGATGTTCTATATCTCGCTCTACCGCATGCACCAGATCGCACTGTACGGCATCGCTCGCACGCTGCTGATGATGCTTGGCGACAAGCTCAGCCGCACGACGGAGCCGCGCCTGAAGCTCCATTGACGCAGAAAAGGCGCACCCTTGGGTGCGCCTTGAATGTGCCGAGAAGAAATCGCAGGCAATAAAAAAGCTGGATGTCCGCGAGGACATCCAGCTTTTCATGCTTCCTGAGAAGCCGGTATGGTGGGTCGTGTAGGATTCGAACCTACGACCAATTGGTTAAAAGCCAACTGCTCTACCAACTGAGCTAACGACCCAAAAATGGTCGGGGTAGGGGGATTCGAACTCCCGACATCCTGCTCCCAAAGCAGGCGCGCTACCGGACTGCGCTATACCCCGATTGGAATTTGGCTCCGCGACCTGGACTCGAACCAGGGACCCAATGATTAACAGTCATTTGCTCTACCGACTGAGCTATCGCGGAACAACTTCAATTCCAGCTCTTCAGCGTTACGTTACCGCCTCAGAGGCGCGCCATTTTACGGTTCCCGGCTCGCCTGTCAACCCCAAAAATGCGATTCCTGACAACACTTTGCGTTCACCCGGCGGCACCCGCGAAAACGCTGCTCCAACACGGCTACCTGCGAGGTGTGCTGCACCCCGCAGGTAACCACCCCACACTCAATCGAAGACGATCTGCTCGCCCTCTACCCGCGCCTTGACGCTGCTACCCGGCGCGAACTGACCGGAGAGGATCTGCTGCGCCAGCGGATTCTCGATCCAGCGCTGGATCGCCCGCTTGAGCGGCCGCGCTCCGTAGACCGGGTCGTAACCGATGGCGATCAGCTTGTCCATCGCCTCCTGACTGAGCTCCAGGCTCAGTTCGCGTTCGGCCAGACGCTTGCGCAGGCGCCCGAGCTGGATGTCGGCGATACCGGCGATCTGCTCGCGACCCAGCGGATCGAACACCACCACCTCGTCGATACGGTTGATGAACTCCGGTCGGAAGTGATGCGCCACCGCATCCATCACCGCAGCCCGCTGCGCATCGGGATCACCAACCAGCTCCTGGATCTGCGCAGAGCCCAGGTTGGAGGTCATCACGATCACCGTGTTCTTGAAGTCCACCGTCCGCCCATGACTGTCGGTCAGGCGGCCGTCTTCGAGCACCTGCAGCAACACATTGAAGACGTCTGGATGGGCCTTCTCTACCTCGTCCATCAACACCACCGAATACGGTTTGCGACGCACCGCTTCGGTCAGGTAACCGCCTTCTTCGTAACCGACGTAGCCCGGCGGCGCACCGATCAGGCGCGCAACGGAGTGCTTCTCCATGAACTCGGACATGTCGATGCGGATCATCGCCTCCTCGGTATCGAAGAGGAACTCGGCCAGCGCCTTGCAAAGCTCGGTCTTGCCCACCCCGGTCGGGCCGAGAAAGAGGAACGAGCCGCTCGGACGATTCGGGTCGGCCAGACCGGCGCGCGAGCGGCGCACGGCATTGGATACGGCCACCACGGCTTCGTGCTGACCGATGACGCGAGTGTGCAGCATGTCCTCCATGCGCAGCAGCTTGTCGCGCTCGCCTTCGAGCATCTTGGAGACCGGAATACCCGTCCACTTGGAAACCACCTCGGCGATCTCCTCATCGGTCACCTTGTTACGCAGCAGCTGGTTTTCTTTCTTGCCATGCTGATCGACCATCTCCAGGCTGCGCTCGAGGTCCGGAATGATGCCGTACTGCAGTTCGGCCATGCGCGCCAGATCACCCTTGCGCCGCGCTGCTTCGAGCTCAGCCTTGGCTTGTTCGATCTTCTGCTGGATCTGCGCCGAACCCTGCACCTCGGCTTTCTCCGACTTCCAGATTTCTTCCAGATCGGCGTATTCGCGCTCCAGCTTGGCGATGTCGTCTTCCAGCTTGGCCAGGCGCTTCTTGGTGGCCTCGTCGTCTTCCTTCTTCAGCGCCTCACGCTCGATCTTCAGCTGGATCAAGCGGCGATCCAGGCGATCGAGCTCTTCGGGCTTGGAGTCGATCTCCATGCGGATACGGCTGGCGGCCTCGTCGATCAGGTCGATGGCCTTGTCCGGCAGCTGGCGATCGGTGATATAGCGGTGGCTGAGCTTGGCCGCAGCGATGATGGCGCCATCGGTGATGGTCACGCCATGGTGCACTTCGTAGCGCTCCTTGAGGCCACGAAGAATGGCGATGGTGTCTTCCTCGCTTGGTTCGTCGACCAGCACTTTCTGGAAGCGACGCTCCAGGGCGGCATCCTTCTCTATGTACTGGCGGTATTCATCGAGAGTAGTGGCACCTACGCAGTGCAGCTCGCCGCGCGCCAGGGCAGGCTTGAGCATGTTGCCGGCATCCATAGCACCTTCCGCCTTGCCCGCGCCGACCATCGTATGCAGCTCGTCGATGAACAGGATGACGCGACCCTCCTGCTTGGACAGCTCGTTGAGCACCGCCTTGAGGCGCTCCTCGAACTCGCCGCGGAACTTGGCCCCGGCAATCAGCGAGCCCATGTCCAAGGCCAGCAAGCGCTTGTCCTTGAGCCCGTCCGGGACTTCACCGTTGACGATGCGCTGGGCCAGCCCCTCGACGATGGCGGTCTTGCCCACGCCCGGCTCACCGATCAGTACCGGGTTGTTCTTGGTCCGCCGCTGCAGCACCTGGATGGTGCGGCGGATCTCGTCGTCACGACCGATCACCGGGTCGAGCTTGCCGTCCTCGGCGCGCTTGGTCATGTCCACGGTGTATTTGTCGAGCGCCTGCCGCGATTCTTCGGCGTTGGGATCATTGACCGCATCGCCGCCGCGCAGATTACTGATGGCGTTCTCCAGCGCTTTCTTGCTTACACCCTGAGCCAGCAGCAGCTTGCCCAGACGGGTGTTGCTGTCCAGCGCTGCCAGCAGCACCAGCTCACTGGAAATGTATTGGTCGCCCTTCTGCTGGGCGAGGCGGTCAGCCTGATTGAGCAGGCGCGCCAGGTCCTGCGAGAGATTCATGTCGCCAGTGGGGTTCTGTAGCTTCGGCAGCTGGTCGAGCTCTTTGGTCAGCGCCTGACGCAGCGCTGCGATGTCGAAGCCGACCTGCATCAGCAACGGTTTGATCGAGCCGCCCTGCTGCTCAAGCAGCGCCTGCATCAGGTGTAACGGCTCGATGGATGGGTGATCCAGGCCGACGGCTATGGACTGGGCATCGGAGAGCGCAAGCTGCAGCTTGCTGGTCAAACGATCGATACGCATGGAAGTTCATCCTCATGTGAAGCAGGCCGGCGCCGTGACTCGCGCCATATACGAAACCTGCGAGATGCAGCATAGATGAGGATGATTGTTGGAGATTCAAGGCGGATGACATTGATACAGGTCATGCCAGGGCCGCAGAGTCATGGCTGACTTCACCGCTAGCGCGCCAATATCACTCGAGCCAGATCAGACTGGCGAAGCGCCCTGTGCGCGCGGCACGCCGATAGGAGTAGAAGCGCGGATCGCTGAAGGTGCACAACCCGCCACCGTAAACCGCGTCTACGCCCGCGGCAGCCAGACGGATACGCGCCAGCTGGTAGATATCTGCCATGAAGCGTCCCGGGTTGCGACTTGCAACGAACGCCGCGGCAGCCGACGAATGCTGCGCGAGGAATGCATCGCGCACTTCGGGCCCGACCTCGAATGCTGCCGCCCCGATCGCCGGCCCCAACCACACCAGCAGTTCATCGGCAGGTACCGCCAGCGCTTCGAGCGTCGCCTCGAGCACACCACCAGCCAGCCCGCGCCAGCCAGCGTGAGCCGCGGCGACCCGGGTCGCGGCATGATCACAGAAAAGTACCGGCAGGCAGTCCGCAGTCAGTACCGCACAGGCCAGACCCGGCGTCTCGCTCCAGCTAGCATCGGCAGTCACGCGATTTCCTGGAGCGGCCTGGACAGCGACACTCGAATGCACTTGCTCCAGCCAGACTGGTTGGCAACCGAGCACGTCCTGAAGATGCTGGCGATTCCAGGCCACCGCGGCAGGCTCATCACCGACGTGATCACCCAGATTGAAGCTGTCGAACGGAGCGCGACTGACGCCGCCCTGCCGCGCGGTCACACAGGCGCGAACGCCGGGCGGAGCAGGCCATTCCGGCACGAGCCAGTCACCGCCCCACGCACTCACCCGACGAAGGCCTCTCGATCCTGTTGCAGCAGCGTCAGCAGCCAGACGAAGTCATCCGGCAACGGCGACTCCCATTTCATCCTCTGCCCGGTAACAGGATGATCGAGTTCGAGGAAGCGCGCGTGCAGCGCCTGGCGAGGGAACTCGCGAAGCGTTTGCACCAGCGTCGGATTCGCCGCCGGCGGAATGCGGAAACGCCCGCTATACAGCGGGTCACCGACCAGTGGATAGCCAAGATGGGTCATGTGCACCCGAATCTGGTGGGTACGCCCGGTTTCCAGCTTGACCCGCACATGGGTGTGCGAGCGGAAGCGCTCGAGCACACGATAGTGACTGACCGCGGGCTTGCCCCCCTCCACCACCGCCATGCGCTGGCGCTGCTGGCCGTGACGGCCGATCGGCGCATCCACGGTGCCGCCGGTGATGATTACGCCGATGACGATGGCTTCGTAGATACGGCTGACACTGCGCGCCTGCAGCTGCTCCACCAGGCGGGTCTGTGCCTGCAGCGTCTTGGCCACCACCATCAGCCCGGTAGTGTCCTTGTCCAGACGATGAACGATGCCGGCGCGCGGCACGTTGATCAGGTCAGGTACGTGATGCAGCAACGCGTTGAGCAGCGTGCCGTCGGCATGCCCGGCCGCCGGATGCACCACCAGCCCGGCCGGCTTGTCGATCACCAGAATCTGGTCGTCTTCATAGACGATGTCGAGCGGAATGTCCTGCGCCACCCATTCGCCCTGCGCCTGCTGTTCGGCGCTCAGCTCGAGCACCGCACCGGCATGCACGGTGTCGCGGGGGCGCAGCACGGCGCCATCCACCGTCAGCAGACCATCCTTGATCCAGGCCGCGAGGCGCGAACGCGAGTGTTCGGAGAAGAGCTGCGCCGCGACCTGATCGAGACGTTGCCCGCCTAGGTCAAACGGCACCTCGGCACGGAGTTGAATGGCCTGTTTGGAGATCGTGGACATACGGCGAGATAGATTCGTCAGAGAGAGGCGAGCGGCATCCGTTGCTGATGGATGCCCGGAGGACCGCAGATGGCGGAGCGGCCTTTGGTTTCGGCTACACGCTTGTGTTTAAATACGGCGTCTTTGTCCCGGCGCACCGGGGCGCCCATCATAACAGGACGGCTCCGCGCGAGACAGCCAGCCGTCACAGGGACGCAAGCCGCCATGCAAGTGAAACACCTGCTGCTGATCGCCATTTTCGCCCTTACCGCCGCCTGTTCATCCAACGAAACCGTCGACGAAAACCTGGGCGAGGTCGAGCTGTACCAGCAAGCACAGGCCGACCTGGACAACAAGAGCTATACCAGCGCCATCAGCAAACTCAAGGCCCTGGAGTCGCGCTATCCGTTCGGCCGCTTCGCCGAGCAGGCGCAACTCGAACTGATCTACGCCTATTACCGCAACGTCGAGCCGGAAGCCGCGCGCTCGGCGGCGGAGCGTTTCATCCGCCTGCATCCGCAGCATCCGAACGTCGATTACGCTTACTACCTCAAGGGCCTGGCCTCCTTCGATCAGGACCGCGGCCTGCTGGCCCGCTTCCTGCCGCTGGACATGACCAAGCGCGACCCAGGTGCCGCCCGCGACTCGTTCAACGAATTCGCCCAGCTCACCAGCCGCTACCCCAACAGCCGCTACTCGCCTGACGCCAAGGCGCGCATGGTCTACCTGCGCAACCTGCTGGCGGCCAACGAGATACACGTCGCCCACTACTACCTCAAGCGCCAGGCCTACGTCGCAGCGGCCAACCGCGGCCGTTACGTTGTGGAGAACTTCCAGGGCACGCCGGCCGTGGCCGACGGGCTTGCCGTGATGACCGAGGCCTACCAGCGCCTGGGCCTCGACGATCTCGCCGAAACCAGCCTGCAGACTCTGCAGCTCAACTACCCGGACCACGCAACGCTCGAAGACGGCAAATTCACCCCTGTCGAGACGGAAGACGACAACCGCAGCTGGCTGAGCAAGGCCACCCTCGGCCTTATCGAAGGCGAGGCTCCCCGTCCGGACACCTCGCGGGCCAATCGAGATGTGCTCCGTCAGTATGAAACGGCCGCTCAGGACCTTCCCGAAGAGCTTCGCCCGGTACTCAAGGAAGCAGAGCAGCAAGGCGAAAAGCGCTCCTGGTGGAGCCGCCTGACCTTCGGCCTGTTCGACTGACAGCTGACCGACTTCCGCAGCGCCGTCCTCGCATTCGGCGCGCGCGGCGAAACGGGCCGGCAGTGGCCGGGCTCAATTGATCGCAGGCCACCACGCTTAATCAGGAAGGAATCGATATGGGTCTGTTTCGCCTGCTGTTCTGGATTGCATTGATTGGCGCCGCGTTCTGGCTGTGGCGCCGTTTCGCGCAAAAGAAAGCCGCCCCCAAGCCTCGCCAGACCACCCTGCCAATGGTGCGTTGCGCTCAGTGCGGCGTGCACGTCCCGCAGGACCAGGCGCTGCAGTCGCAGGATCGCTGGTACTGCAGCCGCGCTCACCTGGAGCAGGACAGCACTCCTGGTGGGCACTGAAAACCTCACCTTCTTTGGCGATCAGGGACGGCGGATTCTCCGCCTGTACCACCTCTATCGGCTGACTATCGGCCTGGCGCTGGTTCTGCTGATCAGCGCCGACCTGCACAACGACCTGCTGGAGATGAGCAACCCGCAGCTCTTTCAGTACGGCGCCTGGATCTACCTGATCCTCAACATCATCGTCGCCGTGCTGGTGCAGAACCCGGAGCGCGATCTGCCCGTGCTCGGGCTGGCGCTGATGGACGTCATCCTGCTGTCCGGGCTGTTCTACTTCGGCGGTGGCACCCCGAGCGGTATCGGCAACCTGCTGATAGTCGCCGTTGCCATCGCCAACATACTGCTGCGTGGCAGGGTCGGTTTCTTCATCGCCGCGGTTGCTGCGACGGGCCTGATCTACCTGACCTTCTACCTCAGTATTCAACGCCCCGAAGCCAGCAGCCAGTACGTTCAGGCCAGCGCACTCGGCACGCTCTGCTTTGCTGCCGCCTTCCTGGTCCAGGGGCTGGCTCGCCGCCTGCAGGTCAGCGAGACGCTGGCGCGCCAGCGTGCGGAAGAGGTGGCGAACCTGGAGGCGCTCAACGCGCTGATCCTCCAGCGCATGCGTACCGGCATCATGGTGCTGGACCCGCAGGAGCGCGTTCTGCTCGCCAATCAGGGGGCTCTGCAATTGCTCGGCCAGGACTCGCTGGCAGGCGAACGCCTCGCACCACGCTGCCCGGAACTGCTCAAGGCACTGCAACAGTGGCGAGGCAATCCGACCCTGCGCCCACCGAACCTCAGGGCAACGCCTGGCGGCCCAACGCTGCAGCCGAGCTTCGCCGCGCTTCAGCACGGGAACAAGCTCGACACACTGGTGTTTCTCGAAGACATCTCGCAGATCGCGCAGAAGGCACAACAGCTCAAGCTCGCCTCCCTCGGACGCCTCACAGCCAGCATTGCCCATGAAATCCGCAATCCACTGGGCGCCATCAGCCATGCCGCGCAGCTGCTTCAGGAATCCGAAGAACTGGACGGACCTGACCGCCGTCTGGCACAGATCATTCAGGATCATTCACGGCGGATGAACCTGGTGATCGAGAACGTCCTCCAGCTTTCCCGGCGGCGCCAGGCCGAACCCCAGCTGCTGGACCTGAAGTACTGGCTGCATCGTTTCGCCAGCGAGTTCCGCCAGGGGCTCGGCCCGCAGCAGACCCTGCACCTGGATACCGTGGGCAGCTCGCTGCAGACCCGCATGGACCCCAATCAGCTGACCCAGGTGCTGACCAACCTGGTCCAGAACGGGCTGCGCTACAGCGGCCAGCAGAATCCGCGGGCGCAGGTCTGGCTCCGCCTGTTCCGTGACGAAGCCAGCGACCTGCCTATCGTCGAAGTGCTCGATGACGGCCCTGGTATCGCGGCCGAGCAACTTCAGAACATCTTCGAACCGTTCTTCACCACCGAAAGCAAAGGCACCGGGCTGGGGCTATATATCTCCCGCGAGCTATGCGAAAGCAACCAGGCACGCCTGGACTACCGCGAGCGCCCCGAGGGCGGCAGCTGCTTCCGCATCGTCTTCGCCCACCCGCGCAAGCTGAGCTGAGCCTCGCTGCCGGCAACACATCACACATCGACCAAAGCGACAGCCACGACACAGCCGGCGGAGTTAACATGCTCCTCAGCCGCAATCCCCGGCGACAATCGCTTCACGAATCAAGAGCAGGACCATGACCGCGCGCCAAAAAGCACTGATCATCGATGACGAGCCGGATATCCGCGAACTGCTGGAAATCACTCTTGGCCGCATGAAACTCGATACCCGCAGCGCTCGCAATCTCAAGGAAGCGCGCGAATGCCTGGCCCGCGAGCATTACGACCTGTGCCTTACCGATATGCGTCTGCCCGATGGCAGCGGCCTGGAGCTGGTGCAATACATTCAGCAACAGCACCCGCAGCTGCCGGTGGCGATGATCACTGCATACGGCAGCCTGGATACCGCCATTGGCGCGCTCAAGGCTGGGGCATTCGACTTTCTCACCAAACCGGTGGACCTCAACCGCTTGCGCGAGCTGGTCAGCACGGCCCTGCGTCTGAGGGCGCCCACAGCGGAAATGCCGGTGGACAGCCGCCTGCTCGGCAGCTCGCCACCCATGAAGACCCTTCGCAAGCAGATCGGCAAACTCGCCCGCAGCCAGGCGCCGGTTTATATCAGCGGCGAGTCCGGCAGCGGCAAGGAGCTGGTGGCCCGACTGATTCACGAGCAGGGTCCTCGCAGTGAAAAGCCCTTTGTGCCCGTCAACTGCGGCGCGATCCCGTCGGAACTGATGGAAAGTGAGTTCTTCGGCCACAAGAAAGGCAGCTTCAGTGGCGCCATCGAGGACAAGCCTGGGCTATTCCAGGTCGCCAATGGCGGCACGCTGTTCCTCGACGAGGTAGCCGACCTGCCGCTGCCGATGCAGGTCAAGCTGCTGCGCGCGATCCAGGAAAAGGCTGTACGCGCGGTCGGCGGCGCTCAGGAAGTAATGGTCGATGTGCGCATCCTCTGCGCCACGCACAAGGACCTCGCCAGCGAAGTGGCCGCAGGTCGTTTCCGCCAGGATCTGTATTACCGCCTGAATGTCATCGAACTGCGCGTGCCGCCACTGCGCGAGCGTCGCGAAGACATCGGCCTGCTCGCCGAAGCCATGCTTCGGCGTCTTGCGGCGGAGTGCGGTGACAGCAGCGCTCGCCTGCACCCGGATGCTCTGGCCAAGCTGGAAAACTATCGCTTCCCGGGGAACGTTCGTGAGCTGGAGAACATGCTCGAGCGGGCCTACACACTCTGCGAGGGCGATGAGATCAAGGCGGGCGATCTACGCCTGGCAGACAGCCCGGGCGTATCGGAGAACGTTGAAGCCAGTCTGGCGCGGATCGACAACCTGGAAGATCACCTGGAAGAGATCGAGCGCAAGCTGATCATGCAGGCGCTGGAGGAAACCCGCTGGAACCGCACCGCGGCAGCCCAACGGCTGGGGCTGACCTTCCGTTCGATGCGTTACCGGTTGAAAAAACTCGGACTGGACTGAGTGCAAGCCTGGTTAGCGTCGAGCAAGTCAGACACGACGCCAACCTGAGGCTTCCTAAACCCCGCTGGGGGCTCGCCTTACCCCTGCGTCAGCAGGTTGCGCAGATCGATGATCGCCGCATTGGCACGGGAGATGTAGTTGGCCATCACCAGCGAGTGATTGGCCAGCACGCCGTAGCCGCTGCCATTGAGCACCATCGGACTCCACAGCGGCTCCTGAGCGGCCTCAAGCTCGCGGATGATCTGCCGCACGCTGATGGTGGCGTTCTTTTTCGCCAGCACGTCGGCGAAATCAACCTCGATCGCGCGCAGCAGATGTGACAAGGCCCACGCCTGACCGCGCGCCTCGAAGAAGACGTTGTCGATCTGCAACCACGGCGTTTCAACGACCTCCTCCTTGACCTGCGGCACGACGCCCGCACGCTCCTGTTCGGGCGCAACATCGGCATCCAGCCGCACCCGGCCAACGCTGGCAGAGAGGCGCTGGGACAGCGAGCCGAGTCGTGTGGCGGCATCGCCCAGCCAGTTGTTAAGGTTGTCAGCACGCGTGTAGAACAGCGCCTTGGGCTGTGGATCGCTGAGCCGAGCCAGGTAGCGATCCAGGCCGCGAATGGCGTTGCGGTACTCGGACTCGGAGGCCGGCAATGCCCAGCTGCGATTGTCGAAGTTGAACAGCGGCTCGGCCTTGGCCAGATCGGTGTCCTCGGTCGACTGCGACTGCGAGCGGGCGAAGTCCTTGCGCAGCGCACGAGCGAGATCTCGCACCTGCACAAGCACGCCATATTCCCAGCTCGGCATGTTGTCCAACCACAGACCCGGCGGCGCGATATCGTTGCTCAGGTAGCCACCCGGCTTATCCAGCAAGGTACTGGCAACACGCTTGAGCGTTTCCACGGTGGTATAGCCGCTGACCAACTGCCGCTGCGAGGCCTCGGCCGCCTGGCGGGCACTCTGCTGTACGGGAAACAGATCGGGTTCGCGGCTCCAGTACCAGCCGAGCACCAAGGTAACCAGCAGGTACACGCCCAGCAGGACGGCAAGAACCAGCAGAAGCGGATTACCCTCCCGCCGTCCGGCCCCGCCGGAAGGGCCACTCGAGCGGCCGAGACGAGCGAAGCGATTCTTCCAGTCCAACATGGGCAATGTGTCCTTCTCGCGAGTTCTGGGGTTCGACCGCACGACGTCGGAGACGTTGCGCTGACATGCCTTTACTATAACGCACGGCCCCTGCTCACTCAGCGCCAAATTGAGAACCACTACCGCACAGTGGACTTCCAAAGCACCGCCGCAGTGATAGCATGCCGCCACCATAAAGCCAGGGCAGCGCACCCTGTGCACCGGGAAGAATCGCGATGTCGGATCAGGAAGAACTCAAGCAGCATTTCGCCCAGCGGGTCATTCACCAGGCACGCGAAGTGCTGGAAGTTTGGCAGCAACTGCAACGCAGCGAATGGAACGAGGAGTACCACGCTGCCCTGACCGAAGCGACGACGCGGCTGCGGCGGTTCGCCGACCGCTTCGAGCAGACCGAGCACAGCGAGCTTGCCCTGAGCATCGAAGATTGCCTGAGCGACATCCGGGACAACCGCGGCCGTCTCTCCAGCAGCACCATCTCCACCCTCAGCCAGCTGATCTACCGTCTGGCGCGTACCGGGTTGCGCCACAGCGATCCGCATAATCAGTCGTTTCTGCCGCCGCTGAGCAAACCGGTGTACATCGCTCTGCAGGATCAGCAGCGCGCCGAACACTTGGTGCGCCAGCTGGACTTCTTCAGCATGTCCGCGCAGGCGTTCAGCAGTGTCGCAACCTTCCGTACCGCGATGCATCGCCGACATCCGGCCGCGATCGTCATGGAAGTGGATTTCAACGGTCCGAGCGAAGGGCTGCGCCTCGCCGAGCAGGTCCAACAGGGACTGGAATCGAAGCTGCCGATGCTGTTCTTCAGCCACCTGGAAACCGATACGCCAACGCGCCTTGCTGCGGTGCGCGCCGGTGGCCTGGAGTTCTTTACCGGCACCCTCGACGCCAGCAGCCTGCTGGAGAAGATCGAAATATTCACCCGCACGGCGCACTACGAACCGATCCGCGTACTGATCATCGACGACTCCCGTGCCCAGGCTACCCACACCGAGCGAGTGCTGAACAACGCCGGCATCGTCACCCAGACGCTGATCGAGCCGATTCAGGCCATCGGCGCCCTGGCCGAGTTTCAACCGGACCTGATCATCCTCGACATGTACATGCCCGAGTGCCAGGGCACCGAACTGGCCAAGGTGATTCGTCAACACGAGCGCTATGTCAGCGTGCCGATCATCTACCTCTCGGCCGAGGACGATCTGGACAAGCAGCTCGACGCCATGGGCGAAGGCGGCGACGACTTCCTCACCAAGCCGATCAAGCCAAGTCACTTGATCGCCACCGTGCGTACCCGCGCGACCCGCGCCAGAAGCCTGAAGGCACGCATCGTCCGCGACAGCCTGACCGGGCTCTACAACCATACCCACAGCCTGCAACTGCTCGAGGATGCTCGCTTCCGTGCGCGGCGCGACAACAGCCCGCTGAGCTTCGCCATGCTGGATATCGACCACTTCAAGCAGGTCAACGACACCTTTGGCCATCCCATGGGCGACCGGGTGATCAAGAGCCTCGCGCTGTTCCTGAAGCAGCGTTTGCGCAAGACCGATCACATCGGCCGCTACGGTGGCGAAGAGTTCGCCGTGGTACTGCCGGACACGCCGGCGGACGCCGCCTGCAAGGTACTCGACGAGATTCGCCAGCGCTTCGCGGAGATTCGCTTTCCAGCCCAGCCCCACGACCTCAGCTGCACCTTCAGCTGCGGTATCACCGAGCTGGCCGGCGATGCCGAGGTCAAGACGCTCACCCAGCAGGCCGACGAAGCGCTGTATCGCGCCAAGCATGGGGGCCGCAATCGCGTCGAACGCTACTGACACGACGACTCCTCCTAATCGCCACGCCAGACAGCGCCTCGCCGAGGCGGCGACCAGCTAGGCCGGCGCTCGCTGTAACGCCAATGACATCAAACTGCCATACCTTGCAAGCCTCCTGATCCGTTCTGCGAGGCGAGGATGCGCCTGAAGTCGCTCACCACTCTCAACACCCTGCTACTCATTGCAGTCTGCCTTGCCCTGGGTTCCACGCTCTGGTGGTTCGAGCGTGCCATGGAGCGCCCCTACCTGCTCATGGAGCGTTACCTGGGGCTGTCTCAACAGTTCCAGCATCAGGCAGCGGAAAACATTCAGGGCTATCTCGCCAGCGGTGACGCACTGCGTCATAGCCAGGCGCAGCAGGCGCTCACCGATCTCCAGCGCGACGTAATCGAACTTCCGGATGGTCTGGCGGAAACGCTACGCCCGAGCCTGGAAGAGCTGGTCCGCTTCACCGCCACCGACCTGCTCGCGGCCGGCAAGCTCGCCGGCGATCCGCAGGGCTTGCTGCTGCAGGCAGAGCGCGAAATGGCCGGAGCGCTGTCGCAGCTCGACGACTACCAGGCGGGAGCCGATCATCCGAGCGCGCGACACTATCAACGGCCTCTTTTCTCGGCCGGGCAACAGCTGCTGCGGCTCAGCCACGCAAGGGGAAAGCTGGTCGCATCCGGCCGGGATGAGCTGGCCAGCGAAGTGGAGCAGACCCTGCATAACCTCGAACAGGACGCCGCAAAGCTCGAGGCACTGCCGTTACTCGGCGTGCTCGCAGCCGAGCAGTCGGCCGCGAGCAATTTCGCCGCCCTGCTCGACCTCGGCGATGCCGCGAAGCAGACCAGTGAAGACCAGGGCGTTGCGCTCAAGCGCGAGCTGACCAGCCTGATCAAGCGCTACCCGGCCGAGCTGCAGCGTACCCGGCAGCTGATCCGCCAGCGCAGCGAGCTTCTGCAGAGCAGCGCCGGCAAGATCGATGCCGTACAACAGGCCCTGGCCGAGCTGGAGCCAGCGGTACGCGCCGAGCATGGCCGTATCCAGGCCGAGGTGCGCATGCTGCAGGGCGGCATCATCCTGCTGATCCTGCTGATTGCCCTGGCCATCGATCGCCTGCAACGCCAGCTGACCCGAGCTCTCGGTCAGCTGGTGCCGGCACTTTCGGAATGGGCCGAGGGAGACTTCGCCAGCGATGCACGGATCGAGTCGAAGATCCGCGAGATCGCCGATATCGAAAGCTCGCTCAATCGCCTGCGCAGCTACCTGCTTGGCCTGGTCGGAACCTTGCGCCAGCAGGCGACCCAGGTCGCTGCCAGCAGTCGAAGCCTCGACGAAATGAGCAGCGACCTGCACGAAGGCGCCCAGCGCCAGACCGGCGGTACCGCACAGATACGCGATTCGCTGAGCGAACTGGAGGCCACCATCCAGCAGGTCGCCGACGGTGCCGGAGAAGCCGCCGAGGCGAGCCGCGCTGCGGCGCGCGCCGTGCATCAGGGTCAGCAGGTGATCGGCCAGAGCCTGACCGGCCTGCATGGGCTGGTCAGCGAGGTGCAGGACAACGCGGCGGCGATCGAACGCCTGGCCGACGAAACCACCACCATCGGCAACGTGCTGACGGTGATCCGCTCCATCGCCGAGCAAACCAATCTGCTCGCGCTGAATGCCGCCATCGAGGCGGCCCGCGCCGGCGGGCATGGACGCGGGTTCGCCGTGGTGGCCGACGAAGTGCGTTCACTGGCGCAGCGCACCAGCGGTGCGACCGAGGAGATCCAGCAGCTGATCGGTCGCCTGCAACTGGCGGCACGGCAGTCGGTCGAGGCGATGCGCAGCCAGGTCGAGCATGCGCAAAGCACGGCGAACCTCGCCGAAAGTGCCGATCAGGCACTGGACGAGATCGTCTCGACCATCGCCACCATCAGCCGCATGGCCGAACAGATCGCCCAGGCGACCGCCCAGCAGGGCGAAGCGGTGGGCGAGATTCGCGGACACAGTGAGCGTATCCACCAGCTCGGCGACGCCAACCTGAATCACATCAGCCGGGGACGTGAGCAAAGTGCGCAGATGCTGCAGCTGGGCAGCGAACTGGATCGCGCGACCCAGGCGTTCAGATTCTGAAAAAGGAAACGGAGCCTGGCGCTCCGTTTCCTTATGTCGGCAAGCCTCCCTACCGCTAGCGGGGTGCGACCGGACGCTGCGGCTTACCACCCTTGCCAGCCGGCTTGCCGCTCTTTTCCGCCTTGCGCCGGGCCTCGGCCGCGGCCTTGGCCTGCTCGCGCTTGTCCCAGGCGTTGCCGTCATGGCTGCGTGGCGGCAGGCCGTTGTGCTGGGTGAGGATCTTGCCGCCCTGCCCGGCCTTCTTGCTGCCGACTGGCGTCGAGTTCTTGCGCCGCGCGCTCTGGTAGCCGTCCACCGCCGGCTGGTGCGCCGGGATCAGCTGGTGCTTGCCATTGCCGATCAGGTCGGCGCGGCCCATACGAATCAGCGCCTCACGCAGCAGCGGCCAGCCCTTGGGATCGTGATAGCGCAGGAAGGCCTTGTGCAGGCGCCGCTGCTCCTCGCTCTTGACCACGGTGACGCCTTCGCTCTTGTAGGTCACCTTGCGCAGCGGGTTCTTGCCGGTGTGGTACATTGCGGTCGCTGAGGCCATCGGCGACGGATAGAACGCCTGCACCTGATCGGCACGGAAACCGTTGGCCTTGAGCCACAGGGCGAGGTTCATCATGTCCTCGTCGGTGGTGCCAGGGTGCGCGGCGATGAAGTACGGGATCAGGTATTGCTCCTTGCCCGCCTCTTTCGAGTACTTCTCGAACATCCGCTTGAAGCGATCGTAGCTGCCGATGCCCGGCTTCATCATCTTGTCCAGCGGACCACGCTCGGTGTGCTCCGGCGCAATCTTCAGGTAACCGCCGACATGGTGGGTGACCAGCTCCTTGACGTACTCCGGCGACTCGACGGCGAGGTCGTAGCGCAGGCCGGAGGCGATCAGGATCTTCTTCACGCCCGGCAGTGCACGCGCCTTGCGGTACAGCTCGATCAGCGAGCTGTGATCGGTATTAAGGTTCTCGCAGATGCCGGGGAACACGCAGGACGGCTTGCGGCAGTGCTTCTCGATTTCGTGGCTCTTGCAGGCCAGGCGATACATGTTGGCAGTCGGCCCGCCGAGATCGGAGACCACACCGGTGAAGCCCGGCACGTTCTTCATCTCCTCGATCTCGTGCAGGATCGACTCGTGGGAGCGGCTCTGGATGATGCGCCCCTCGTGCTCGGTGATCGAGCAGAAGGTGCAGCCACCGAAGCAGCCGCGCATGATGTTCACCGAGAAGCGGATCATTTCGTAGGCGGGAACCTTCGCGCCGTTGTATGCCGGGTGCGGCACGCGCGCGTAGGGCGCGGCGAACACGTAGTCCATTTCCTCGGTGGTCAGCGGAATCGGCGGCGGATTGAGCCACAGCTCACGGTCGTCGTGACGCTGCACCAGCGCGCGGGCGTTGCCTGGGTTGGTTTCCAGGTGCAGCACCCGGTTGGCGTGGGCGTACAGCGCCGGATCGTTGCGCACCTTTTCGAAGGACGGCAGACGGATCACCGTGCGGTCACGCTCCAGCTTCGGGTGCGGCAGCAGCTCCACCGGCCGGGCTTCGTTCGGGTCGTCCTGCGGCCCCTTGTCCTTCTCGATGGCGCAGGCGGACAGGTCCTGCGTGTTGACGTAGGGGTTGATGATCTTGTCGATCTTGCCCGGGCGGTCGATGCGAGTGGAGTCGATCTCGAACCAGCCTTCGGGTGTGTCCTTGCGAATGAACGCGGTGCCGCGCACGTCGGTGATCGCTTCAACCGGCTCGCCACGCGCCAGGCGCTGCGCTACCTCGACGATGGCGCGCTCGGCATTGCCGTAGAGCAGGATGTCCGCGGTGGCGTCCATCAGGATCGAGCGGCGCACCTTGTCCGACCAGTAGTCGTAATGAGCGATGCGGCGCAGCGAGGCCTCGATGCCGCCGAGCACCACCGGCACATGTTTGTAGGCCTCCTTGCAGCGCTGGCTATAGACCAGGCTGGCGCGATCCGGCCGCTTGCCGGCCAGACCGCCCGGGGTATAGGCGTCATCGGAGCGGACCTTGCGATCGGCGGTGTAGCGATTGATCATCGAGTCCATGTTGCCGGCCGCGACGCCGAAGAACAGATTCGGCTCGCCGAGCTTCATGAAGTCGTCTTTGCTCTGCCAGTCCGGCTGGCTGATGATGCCCACGCGAAAGCCCTGCGCCTCGAGCAGACGACCGATGATCGCCATGCCGAAGGACGGATGATCGACATAGGCATCACCCGTGACGATGATGATGTCGCACGAGTCCCAGCCGAGCTGATCCATCTCCTCCCTGCTCATCGGCAGGAACGGCGCCGGACCGAAACACTCGGCCCAGTACTTGGGATAGTCGAACAATGGCTTTGCGGCGTGCATGGCGGGGAACCGGGACAACGAAAACGGGCGCGGAATATAGCACAAAAAATAACCAAGTCCGACCATCACGCAGGGTCTTTATCGACCTTCGCGACGGGCGCGCGAAGTGTCACTGCCGCCCGCTATACTCGCGCGACTCAACCATTGCTTCGAGCCCGGGAGTGTCTGGTGCGCGTCGTCCTTTTCGCCTTGCTCCTGAGCCTTTGCAGCCAGGCCTCCGCTCATGCCGAAACCGCCCTCCTGAGTGCCAGTGACAGTGGCCGCGGACTGAATGCCCACGTCACGCTGCTGGCCGATCCCGGAGCCGAGCTGAACATCGACGACCTGCAACGCCCGGACGTACAGACGCGCTTCGTGCCAGCCGAAGGCAAGGCCAGTGTCGGACAGAGTCCGCATCCCTGGTGGATCCGCGTCAGCCTGCAACGGGAAAGCGATGCACCATTTCAATGGTGGCTGGAAGTCGGGTCGGTAACCCTGAAAGACCTGCGCATCTATTTGCCGGACGGCAACGGTGGCTGGATCGAGCGACAATCCGGCGAACTGGTCGGGTTCAACGAAGGCCGCGACCATGCCTATCGGCGCATGCTGTTCAGGCTTCCGCCACTCGGTGACAGCCAGCCGGTGACCTTCTACCTGCGCAGCTACGACCCCGCCGGCAACTCCTTTCCGCTCAAGGTCTGGCAGCTCGATGCCCTGCAGGAGCAGGCGGTGGGCGAGAACCTGTTTCTCGGCCTGATCTACGGCGTCATCCTGGCGATGCTGCTGTACAACCTGTTCATCTTTCTCAGCCTGCGCGACAGCGCCTATTTCTGGTACGTGGTGACCACCACCGGCGCGTTGCTGATGATCCTGGCGATGACCGGCCATGGCTTTCAGTACCTCTGGCCGAACGGCCCGGTGCCCTTCTGGCTCGACCGCATCAGCATCCCGGCACTCTGGGGGTTCAGCGCCTGCCGCTTCACCCAGACGCTGTTGCAGACACGCCAGTTCGTGCCCTGGGCGCATCGCCTGCTGACCTTTGCCTTGACGCTGTATGTCACCGCCGTGCTGCTTAACGCCTTTGGCTGGCGCGCGTTCGGCGCCTGGGTATTCGTGGCGCTGGCGCTCACCGCGATTCCCGCCTCGCTGTGGGCTTCGTTCCGTCGCTGGCGCCAAGGTTATTTCCCCGCACTGCTTTATCTGCTCGGCTTCGGCGTGATCCTGGGTAGCGTCAACCTGCTCCTGCTGCGCGCCACAGGTGTGGTTCAGCCCGCGGCCTGGAACGCCTACCTCTTTCCGCTGGCGGTGACCGCAGAATCCATTCTGTTCTCCTTCGCGCTGGCCTACCGCATCCAGATCCTCAAGCAGGAACGGGCAGCAGCGCTGGAGCATGCCGATCAGGAAAAGAGCGCGCGACTGAGGCAGGTTCAGGCCAGTGCCGAGCAGCTCAGCCTGGCAGTGGAAACCCGCACCGCCGAGCTCGCCGAAGCCAACCGGCATCTCAGCGAACGAGAAGTCGAACTGAAGCAGGTCGCTTTTCACGACGCACTGACCGAGCTACCCAACCGGCGCTATCTCATCGAGCGTGTCGAGATGGCGTTGAGCGATGCCCGACGCCGCGGTGAATCCATCGCCCTGCTGCTCATCGACCTGGACCACTTCAAGCCCATCAACGATGGCCACGGCCACGATGCCGGCGATCTGTTGCTGCGTACGCTCAGTCAACGCCTGCGCGACCTGGTGCGCAGCAGCGACATGGCGGCACGCCTGGGTGGGGATGAATTTGCAGTACTGCTGACCGGCCCGAATGTCGAACAAGACGCCGCCCAGATCGCCGAGCGGCTGCTGCACGAGCTGTCGCAGCCGGTGCCCTACCGCGACGTCACGCTGGCCGTCACGATTAGCGTTGGCGCCGCATTCTTTCCACGCCATGCCGACGGATTTTCACAGCTGTACAAAGCTGCCGACGAGGCCCTCTACCGAGCCAAGCATCAAGGGCGCGGGAACTGGGTCCAGCAGGAAGAGCAAGCACGGCCCGCCGATCAACCGATGTAGCGGCGCGGTACACGCCCGGTCACTTTGGTCAGCAGCTCGTAGCCGATGGTCCCGCAGGCCTGGGCCAGCTCGTCGATTGGCATCTGCGCGCCCCACAACTCCACGGCATCCCCTACCTGCGCCTCCGGCAGATCGGTGAGATCCACCGCCAGCATGTCCATCGAGACCCGGCCGGCAAGCGGCACGCGCTGGCCATGAATCACCACCGAGGTGCCCGAAGGCGCGGTACGCGGGTAACCATCGGCATAGCCGCAGCTGACCGTGCCGATACGCGAGGCGCGTTGCGCGACCCAGCTGGCGCCATAGCCGACACTTTCACCTTCGGACACATCACGCACGGCGATCAGGGCACCGGTCAGCGTCATCACCGGGCGCAATCCAAGTTCCTGCGCACTCAGTTCGGCGAACGGCGTGGCGCCATAAAGCATGATGCCGGGACGAATCCAGGCCATATGTGCCTGCGGCAACGCCAACACCGCGGCAGAGTTGGCCAGCGAGCAGTTATCGAACTCCAGGGCCAGCAATTCGCTGTAGCGCTCCAGCTGCAACTCGGTCAGGGCATGACCGCGCTCATCGGCGCAGGCGAAGTGGCTGATCAGGTTGAGCTCGCCAACCTGTGCCTTGCCCCTGAGCCGCGCATGGCATTCGCGCAGGCCGTGCAGGGTGAAGCCCAGCCTGTGCATGCCCGAATCCAGCTTCAACCACACATTCAACGGCCGAGGCAGATCGGCCGCCAGCAACCAATCAGCCTGACGCTGATCCTGGATGGCAACATCCAGCCCAAGCTCGGCGGCGCGCAAATACTCAGCCGGCTCGAAACAACCTTCCAGCAGCAGGATGCGGGCATCGGGCGCACTGAGGCGAACCTCTTCCGCTTCTTCCAGGTAGGCCACGGCATAGCCGTCGGCAATCTCGCGTAGCGCCGTAACCGCTTCCCGTGCGCCATGCCCGTAGGCATTGGCCTTGACCACGGCAAACGCCTGGCGCTGCGGGGCGCATTGCTTGGCGAGCAGGTAGTTGTGACGAAGCGCGGTCAGATCGACCGTGGCAACCAGCGGACGCATGAAGTTTTCCTGTACAACGGCGGGTGGGCGAAATCTTACTCCTGTGGACCGGGCCGCGCAGGCTGGCGTTCGGCTGAGTCGGGCGGCAACAACATACAGCCCGCCGTCAAAAACGCCACAGCAGCTACGCTTACTCGTCGTCGAACTGGTAGCTGCCCGGTGCCAGGTTCTCGAAGCGTGAATAGCGGCCGAGGAACGCCAGACGCGTTGTGCCGATCGGGCCGTTACGCTGCTTGCCGATGATAATTTCGGCGACGCCCTTGTACTCGGTTTCGGGGTGATAGACCTCGTCCCGGTAGACGAACATGATGATGTCGGCGTCCTGCTCGATTGCCCCCGATTCACGCAAGTCGGAGTTCACCGGGCGCTTGTTGGGGCGCTGTTCGAGCGAGCGGTTGAGCTGCGACAGGGCGATCACCGGACAGTTGAATTCCTTGGCGAGGCCCTTGAGCGAGCGCGAAATCTCGGAAATCTCGTTGGTCCGGTTGTCGCCGCTCGAGCCTGGGATCTGCATCAGCTGCAGGTAGTCGACCATGATCATGGCGATCTCGCCGTGCTCACGGGCCAGGCGCCGGGTCCGGGCACGCATCTCCGACGGGCTGATGCCGGCGGTATCGTCGATGAACAGCTTACGGTCGTTGAGCAGATTCACCGCGGAGGTCAGCCGCGGCCAGTCGTCGTCCTCAAGCTTACCCGCGCGGACCTTGGTCTGATCGATGCGGCCGAGCGAAGCGAGCATACGAATGACGATGGAGTCCGCGGGCATTTCCAGGGAAAACACCAGTACCGCCTTGTCGGTGCGCAGCACGGCATTCTCGACAAGGTTCATGGCGAATGTCGTCTTACCCATGGACGGACGACCGGCAACGATGATCAGGTCAGCCGGTTGCAGTCCGTTGGTGGCTTCGTCGAGATCGGTAAAGCCGGTGGACAGGCCGGTGATCGCCTCACCCGCATTGAAGAGGGTGTCGATACGATCGATGGCTTTGACCAGAATGTCGTTGATGCCGATCGGTCCACCGGTCTTGGGCCGCGCCTCGGCGATCTGAAAGATCAGGCGCTCGGCTTCGTCGAGAATTTCTTCGCCGGTACGCCCCTGTGGCGCATAGGCGCTGTCGGCGATCTCGTTGCTGATGCCGATCAGCTGGCGCAATGTGGCGCGCTCGCGAATGATCTGCGCGTAGGCCTTGATGTTCGCCACCGAAGGCGTGTTCTTCGCCAGCTCACCGAGATAGGCCAGGCCGCCGACCTGCGGCAGGTGCCCTTCCTTGTCCAGTTGCTCGGACAGGGTGACCACGTCGAACGGCGAGTTGCGCTCGGCCAGGGTGAAGATGGCGCGGAAGATGAGGCGATGATCGTGGCGATAGAAATCGCCATCGGACACCTGGTCGAGCACGCGCTCCCAGGCATTGTTGTCCAGCATCAGGCCGCCAAGCACCGCCTGCTCTGCCTCGATGGAGTGCGGCGGTACCTTGAGCGCTGCGGTTTCCAGATCGTATTGCTGGGGGACACTGATGTCGTTCATGGCACTCGGAATTCGAAACTACAAAAAAACAAAGGGCACGTTCCACTCGCGTGAAAACGTGCCCGATGTTACTCGTCAGGCACCAGCGGTGCCAGACGATGGCTTAGCCGGCTACAACGATCAGCTTGACGGTCGCTTCGACGTCGGTGTGCAGGTGCACAGCTACGTCGTACTCACCAACCTGACGGATGGTGCCGTTCGGCAGACGGACTTCGCTCTTCGCAACTTCAACGCCAGAGGCGGTCAGTGCGTCGGCGATGTCGTGAGTGCCGATGGAACCGAACAGCTTGCCCTCATCGCCCGCGGTAGCGGTGATGGTG
>DAMCQE010000024.1:0-51039 GCA_032105665.1 Pseudomonas sp.
GGAGGAAGGCAGGATGAAAAAAGTCCCCCCAAAAGTCCCCACATCGATGAGCGAGCACCGGGCAAAAAAAATCCAGTCACCGCTAAGTAACTGAATTTTCTAGGGAATTTTGGTTGGGACGGAGTGATTCGAACACTCTACCCCTTGCACCCCATGCGGGTTATCGAACACCTATCGTCTTGTTTTTAAAAACTTTTTTAACGGCGTCCTACTGCAATCAACGCCCTACGATGTTCAACGATGCTCAACGGGTCCCCGCAAGACTCCCACCACAGGATCTGCTCCCAGCCGAGCCCTCTACTTCTATTTACACGCAGTGTGTGAAGCCTGCCCGAGCCCTTGCGACCGCTAGTCGCCGATTTCTTAACTAATCGGTCAACAAGCCGATAGTGCACCATTGCCGTGCACCGCTTCGGACAGGCTGTCTCAAGGTTCAGGATCCATGCTCTCTTTGCGTACCATCAAAGCTCGTTACACAGCCGCCTTCATCGGCTTCGTTCTTCTGGTCATGCTGCTCACGATGCTGGGCATCAAGCGCTTCGTTACCCCACAGCTTATGGAGGCAGGCGAAACCATCGTCATGTCGCAGGTCACCGAGATCGGCGAACACATCTCGATGGAACTGGCCCGTGTCGAGGCGCAGGCACGCAGTATCACCCAGACGGTGCCGATGCTCGCCAGTGACGAGATCGATCGAGTCCTGCCGGGTCTCGTGGACCAGTACGGCGACATCAAGGTTTTCGGTGGTGGGATCTGGCCACTTCCCGAAGTCCGCACGCCGGGTCGCGCCAAGCACAGCACCTTCTATCACCGCGATGCGTCCGGGAAACTGATCGTCAATACCCACTGGAACTCGGCCGAATCGCGCAACTACTTCGAGGAGCCCTGGCATAAGGGGGGCCTGCAGGCTCCGCGCGGCAAATGTGTCTGGGCCGCGGCCTACCAGGATGACGCCAGTGCCGAGCCGCGCACGAACTGCGCCATGACCATCTATAAGGACGGCACGCCCTGGGGCGTCTCGACTATCGACCTGACCCTAGGCTTCTTCAACCGTCTGGTGGCCGAGAAGCAGGACGAGATCGGCGGCGAGGTCATGATCGTCGAGGCCGACGGCAAGATCCTCAGCAACCAGCCGCAGCTTGGCTCGGACATGGTGCTGCGCAACGTGTCGGAACTGGCCAGCCAATCGCCGTTCATCGCGACGGTGCAAAAGGCTCTCACCAGCCCGACGCAAGCCTTGCGCCGCGACCTGTACACCAGCAAGACCGGCGACGCGTTCAGTTTCTTCATGGAGCCAATCGAAGGTACGCCGTGGTTCCTCGCCGCAGCCCTGCCGACTGCCAAGCTCGAGGAACGAAGCGATGAGATGCTCGGGACGCTCGCCTTCCTGCAGATCCCCATGGTGATTGTCCTGCTTGCGCTGATGCTGGTTGCGATCAGCCAGCTAATGAAGCGACTTACGGTCCTGAAGATAAACATCGATTCCCTGTCCGCGGGCGATGCCGATTTGACCAAACGTATCGATATCAAGGGCGAGGACGAAGTCGATCAGGTCGGCCGCTCAGTCAACGGTTTCATCGGCTACTTGCAGAAGATGATGATCGATGTAAGCGATGCCACCACCCAGATCCAGTCCGAGATCGCCCAGCTCAAGCAGCTATCGCGTTCGACCAATGAAGCGCTGAGCCGGCACGCTTCGGAAACGGACCAGGCCGTCACGGCCATCAACGAGATGAGTTCGACGGCCGAATCGGTTGCCCAGAGCGCCAGCGACACGGCGACTTTCACCCAGACGGCCAATCACAACGCAGTCTCCTCCAAGCTGGTGGTCGACGATGCATCGACCAGCGTACGCTCCCTTGTTAGCGAGGTGGAAAGCGCAACGGCAAAAGTGCAGGCGATGCAAGCCGACGCCCAGCGCATCAACGACGTACTGGGTGTCATCGGGGACATCGCGGGGCAGACCAACCTGCTTGCGCTGAATGCGGCCATCGAGGCGGCCCGAGCCGGCGAACAGGGACGTGGCTTCGCGGTCGTCGCCGACGAGGTTCGCGCGCTTGCAGCGCGCACCCAGCAGAGCACATCCGAAATCAATGAAACGCTGCAACGACTGAAGGATGCGGTCGGTTCCGCCGTGCAGGCGATGGAACAGACCAAGGCCAGCTGCCAGGCGACCGCGGACAAGACCGCTCAAGTCACCGTTGGCCTTGATGAGATGACCAGTTCGGTCGTTCACATCAATGACCTGAGCACCCAGATCGCCACCGCAGCCGAAGAGCAGAGCGCCGTCGCCGAGGAGATCAACCGGAATATGGTCGCCGTGAGGCATGTTGTCGACGAGTTGGTCGAGAGCGGCGTGAGCGTCGACCGAAGCACCGAGTCCCTGCTTGGCACCAATGCCCGCCTGACGGCCCTGGTCAATCGATTTCGGGTCCGCTGATCTGACGATCAGAAGAAAGACCCCCGTTGGGGTCTTTCTCGGTCTAGCTAGTCATAAGGCTCGACCCTAACCTGCTCACGCCGTGATTTCTTTGTTTCGAAAAAACGCTCTATCGCAGCCGGAAAGCTGGGCCGTGCGACGCATTCCAGAAACGCGTCACGCTCTTGCTCTAACTGGCGATCTAACGGGCTGTGCAGGGAGGTTCGAAGAAGATGCTTGAGGTGCTTTAGGGCGAACGGGTCGCGCGTCAGTAGATGCTTCACTATGCGACTCGTGTCGTGTCCAAGCTCCGATGCCGGCACGACACGGGTAAGCAAGCCCAGCTTGAGGGCCTCGTACGCCTCGAGTGGCTCACCCAGCATTGCGATCTCAATGGACTTGCGAAGCCCGACCAGGCGCGGAAGTGCCCAAGAAGCTCCCCCATCGCAAGATGTCGCGATATCGCTATAAGCGAAACTGAACTTAGCGTCCTCGGCCGCAACGACAACATCGGCGATCATCATCAGGCCGAGCCCAGCGCCCGCCACGGCTCCGTGAACCTGGGCGACTACCGGAATCGGCATGGAATCAAGCAATCGAATACTTGCCTGAAGAGGCGCAAGAATGCGCGCGGCCGCTTCCACACCGTTGTTCTTCAACTCGAGCAGGTCGCCCCCCGCCATGAAGGCCCGCCCTTCTCCACTAAGCAGCAACACCCGCACGTCGGAGTCGCTTGCGACCTCTTGGCAGGCGGCCAGCAATGCTTCGGCCATTTCGGCATTCAGCGCGTTGAGTACTTCAGGGCGCGCGAGGCGGATCTGGGCAAGCGGACCTTCACGCTCAAGCAGGACCGACGAATTCATTAACATCTGGCCTCGCATCATGGAGGCCCTCACGGGCCTCGTTCTGGACCATAGGGCGTGCTCGCTAACCCAGCGAGCGGTCGCATCAGTTAGACCGCAGATCAACCGTGACGATTTCGCGGCGCTCGGCCATGCTCGCGGGCACTAGGTCTTCGTCGGTATAGAACTGCTGATACCACTCGCGGAGCTGGTAGACCGGGCCATCATTCTCGGCGAGCACTGGCTTATCGATACGGATCTTCGTTTTCCAGATCACCACGTCCTGGTAGAAGGAGTGTCGATTGCCGACCACATACTGCTTCGCGATTTCCCGCGTCTGCTCCTCGGTCATCCCCTGCACGCGCTTAACCATGCAGCCGAAGCGCAGTACGAAACTGTTGGGCGAGATTGGAACGTGGCTGTTCAGCAGGATGGCGTGAACCTCAACCCCCTCGAAGTTGGAGCTCAGCCGGGTAAAGTGCGTCGCCGGGCCATAATAGGCCGAGTCAGCAGCCAGACTGCCGCCGAGGTGCTCTGAGTCACCGCGGAAAAACTGTTGACCAATGTGCCCTTCAAAGACGTTGGAGAAATAGGTGGTAGGTGTGCCGTGCACCGGCCCGAAATGCTGCGCATCCGCCAGATTGTCCACCAGTTCGCGTGGGTGCGTTTCGATCAACATCGTGTCGATGTTCCACTCGTGGATCCACTCGTCGCTGTCCATCTCTGGAAGATGCGGAATTACCACATCTTGGCGCGGCGGCCGACCTTCCGGGTTGTTCCATACGAACAGGAGCCCGTTCTCTACGCAGGTCAGCCAACTGCGCGTCTTTGCTTTCGGCGGTATCCGCTTGCAATAGGGAATATCTACGCACTTGCCGCTGGCATCGTACTTCCAGTGGTGAAACGGACACACGATGCGGTCGCCTTCTACAGTGCCCTGGGACAGGTCCGCACCCATATGCGGGCAGTAAGCGTCGAGGACGTGAATGTCTCCCTTGGTGTCGGCATACGCCACAAGACGAGTGCCGAATGCTTCCAGAGAGTGAGGCTTTCCGTCACGGTACTCCTCGACTGCGCCCAGGCAGTGCCATCCGCGGGCATAGCGATGGGGTTGAAGCGTGTCTTCCACACTGATTTCTGCGAGTTTGGTCATCATTATTGTCCTCTAATGAAACCCAGTGGCTGTCGGTTGCTGCTGCACGCCATCTTCGGCCAAAGGCAGATCGCTCTTCATCCTCCGCATGGACTAGACAGAAGGTCTCATGCCACGGTCGTGCGCGAGGCGCAGCTGTTCACCTTGACTCGCACTGCACCAAGTGCGGCGAACTCGGCCGGCAGCGGGCCAGTGGAAACCGTCTCCAGGCTAAGCATCGCGACGTAAGGGAAGTGGTTGCACCAGAAGGGTTGCAGCGTCTCGAGGCAGGCGCCGTCCCGGAGTTCCCTTGGCAGGCACCGGAAGGCCTCCCGCAGCGAGTCGGGCTTGGCATCGCCGTGGGGAATTAGCCAGAACTCGCGACTGGCTAGGGTCTGGGTTGCCGCCGGTTCGCCACAAAGCAGTGTTGCCTGCGCGGTGCAGGTACTGTCACGCTCGATGAAGTTGCCCTCGTCGTCAGCAAGCGCCGGGCCCGCAGAGGTACCCATGGCCGCCTCGATATCAAAGCCGTCCGGGTAAGCGAACTCGCAGAGGCAGTCGATCGGCAGCTCGACGCCGGGATCGGGGTAGTTGCGGCGATAAAGCTGCGGTGGGAAGAAGCTCAGCGCAAGCGGTACGTGCTGGTTCTCGTAGTAGTCGCGGAAGGCTCCCACGGAGAAGTCCTTCCGCCGTCTAATCAGGCTCAGGTATTTCAAGTTACCTCCGGTACGGCGCACTGCGGGTTGCTGAGGCGTCGTGGCGACAAGCCACGACGTACGACTCAGCTGTCGATGCGGCAATTACTGGCCGGCACGACGCGCGGCTTCCGGCCCGAAGTCGCCGGCAGTGATGCCTCCACGGTTCAGGTAGTAGCCACGGCGCTGCTCGTTGATGAGGTTGAAAGCGAGGTAGGTACCAGCGTTCAGGTCGTGATAGAGGCCAACGCCCGCCTGCCATCCCTGAAGCTCCGGAAGATGGATGGTGTTGAGCATTGAGGTACGCCACAGTTCGCCGCGGTTGTCGTAGTTATCACCCATCACTGGCATCCAGCTGTCTTCATCGATGTACAGATCACGCTTGGCGTACAGGTGGCGGTAACCGTCCTTCAACGTTGCACGAATCACCCAGACGCGACGAAGCTCGTAGCGCATCACGTCGGGATTGATGTGATGAGGGGTCAGCATGTCGGCGTATTTGTGGTCCTTGGCGTGTATCTTGTAGTTGTTGGCCGGGATATACAGCTCCTGCTTGCCGATGATCTCCCAGTTGTAACGCTGCCCCGAGCCATTGAAGATCCGTACCTCGTCCACGGTGATGGATCCCCCGGTGCCGGGGAAAGACATGTCGTAACCGTAGCCCGGCGACTGCCGGACGCGGCGGGTGCCCGGGTCGTAGCGCCAGCTCTGGGAAGGGTTGGCCACGTAGTCCCAGGTGTGAATGCCGTTGTTCACCTCGCCCTTGTCACGCTGCGGCAGCAGGGTCAGGTTGCTGTAGTAGGCCGACGCTGCAAGATCCTTGGTGTAGATCACCTTGCCTGGCTCGTTGCCCGGCGCCGAGTTGCGCGAGTGCACCCTACCCCAGTTGATCTTGCCATCCTTGAGCACATAGGCATTGTCGGAGATGTAATCCTCGGTCCAGGCATAGCGACCACCCATGGTCGCGTTCATGCGGATTTCCTCAGCCGACTGCGGAATCGGGAACATCACGCCGCCGGCACGCCCCTCGATTCCTTCGCCGTTGTTTACCAGCTTGGCGATGCGGGCATTCTCCAGCGTCGCGTCACATACGCCCTGGCTATAGGTGAAGTCGCGGTGCGTCGGGTAGACGGGCATGCGGAATGTGGCCGGGTACTGCCTGAATAGTGCCTTCTGCCCTGCCGACAGTTTGTCAGCATGGCTATCCATATTGTCCGCGGTGATCACAAATAGGGGCTGTTCGTCGGCGTACGGATCCTGAGGATGGCTGCTGGCGCCTGGATCGATGCCGTCTGGGGCTCCGGACCATTTGCCGCTGAATTCCGGGATTGCACCGTCGGCATTGCCGGCTTTGATGGCACCGAAGCAGGTCAGCTCGCTGCCAAGACGGGCGATTTGGTCCTCAGGCAATTGTGCAAACGCCACACCAAAGGTGGTCGGCAAGGCGAGTACGCTGGCTAGACCTACGCCCAAAAGCTTTTTACGTCGCATATTGTTCTCCTTATTGGTTCGACGGCAGTGCACGGCACGGCTCGAATGACAGGAGCTGCGGGAGACTTCAACGCCTGGATTTGAACAGCTGAGGCGGCGTAGCCCCGATCGGCCCCGTTACTGCACCTAAGCAGTGAGTCGAGTATCAACAGGGGCGTCGGAGCACAGCATCGTCCGCTCGGACTACGACGGACGACACTTGGGGTCAGGCAGAACGCTTGACCGGCGTGGCGAGTTGCGGACGTGGCACCGAACACTCATAAACACTGGGTGAACTGCCAAGTGCCATAACGCTGTTGAGCATGATCCGTACCAGCTCGGTCTGACGTCGCACGCCCGTCTTGGAGAAGATTGAACGCAGGTGCGCGCGCGCCGTGTTGCGCCGGATATTCAGTTCCTCGGCTGCCTCCTCCAACGACAGCCCGTTGGCAAGTTCTAGTGCCAGGGCCGTCTCGGCAGGGGTCAGGTTGAACAACTGCTTAGTCACCATCGTATTGGCGAGGGATTTGCCAGCTGCATCGCGGATATAGACTACCGCGGCCGGGCGCGCCTTGCTGTCGGCCACGTCGTGTGAGGGCACACTCTCGACTACTACACCAAAGTTGACCTGCCCGGAGGGGCGTGAAATCGAGATCGCAACCGTCGAGCTTTCACCCTCGGCGTTCTGCCCAGCGAATGCGGAACGTAACACCCGCTGCAGCTCTCTGTTGTCACTTGGATAAGTCGCCTCGAGGCGCCCGCCGACCAGCTTGAGGCCGTCATTGCTTTCTAGAATCTCGCTGGCCACAGGATTGTACTCAAGCACCTTGCCACTCTCGTCGAGCACCATTGTGGCGACCGAGAGACGGCTGATGGCCTGCGAGTAGAGCATGCCCATCGACGCCGTGCGATCCAGCCGCGAGTAGATGTGCATGGCTCTCCGCAAATGAGGAACGAGCAAATCGCATAGGGCGCGATCGGCCTCGCTGAACGCCGGCGCAGTCTTGGGCCGATTGATCCGAAAGCGCAACGTGCCACCCTCGGGGGTTGCGATGTTCACGCCCAGCATGTGGAAGGTGTCGTAGGGATGGCAGTACATGAGGTAGTAGGTCGAACTCGACCACTCGGCCGGGCTCATCAAATCTTCGATGGTAAACACCACATCCGGCTCGATGGCGTTGAACGGCGCGCCCTCGTTCTGGTAGGTCAGGTAGGTGACAGCACCTCTGGGGTCATCTACACCGGCAACCTCGCCCGACACTATCATCGGCGCCATCACCGTGTCCTCCGATACGCGAAGAATCAGCGTGACGTAGTTGGCCTGGAACAGGTTGCGCATGAGCCTCATCGCGCGCCCGAGACTTAGCGAGTCGAGTGCGGCGTCGTACATGCTGTTGATGATTTCATCGTACTGCTCCACCCCGACACCTGCCTGGGCCAGCAATTCTCTCTGCTGTGCGTTCATGCTTGTCACCTCGCATCGGGAGGCCTGAGGCCTCCTCTATTGTTGTTATCGTGGCTGCCAGCGGAACAGAATCCGCACCTGACAGCTGTTCCGCACACCCCTAGATAGACGCCTCCACCAGGGTTTCGGCACTATAGTTCGGCCGCCTTACCGGGGGAAAGAGGCGACAGCGGCACCGCAGCTTCTTCTCAGGTCCGCGCCTCACTCGGTCTTGCCGCCCAGGTCCTAGGGCGGACCAACGTCCGGCCCTGATCGAACCAGGCGGCCAGCGCTGGCAGCACCAAGATCGCTCCAAACACGTTCACCAGGAACATGAAGGCCAGCAGTACCCCCATGTCCGCCTGGAACTTAAGTGGGGCGAACGCCCAGGTGCAGACGCCGATCGACATGGTGACCGCAGTGAACACCGCAGCGGTACCGCGCTGGCACATCGCCTCATAGAAGGCCGTGCGTAAATCTCGACCCTCGGCCATCTCATGCTGGATGCGCTCGTAGAGATAGATACCGTAGTCCACCCCGACGCCCACGCCCAAAGCCATCACAGGCAGGGTCGCGACCTTGAGACCGATGCCAAGCATCGCCATCAATGCATTGCAGAGGATGGCAACGATGCCCAGCGGCACGAGAATGCACAGCACTGCCCGTAGCGAGCGGAAGGTCAGAAGGCAGAACAGTGCGACCGAACCGAATAGCGCGGCGAGCATGATCACCTCGGCCCGCTTGACCGCCTCGTTGGCCGCCGCCATCACCCCGACGTTGCCGCCGGCAAGCTTGAAACGCGCCTCCGGCACCGACACTTCGGCAATCACGCGCTTTGCCTCGTTGACCACATGGAAGATGGTCGCGCCCTCATGGTCGGTGAGGAACACCAGGATCTGTTGATGCGCGCAGCCCTCGGTGACCAGGCCGTGGTCAGGCGAATAGGCCAACGAGCCCTGTTGCAGACCACGCGGCGCTCCGGGGATGGCCGCCCAGCGCGGGTTGCCCTCGTTGTTGCCGGCAATCACCGCCTTGGCCATGCCGGCCACGCTCTGCACGGACTGAACGCCGGCGACATTGCGTATCTCGAAATCGAAGGCTTCGATGGCGCGCATCACCTTGGGATCGAGGCATGCCTCCTGACCACCAGGAGACTCGACGAAGACCGCCAGCACATCCAGGCCGATGGAGTAGCTTCCGATGATCTTTTCATTGTCCTGGTTGTAACGCGAATCGGCTCGCAACTCCGGCGCGCCTGCGCCGATATCGCCTACCTCCAGCTGCCGCGCCTTGGTCACACCAAAGCCCAGCAGCAGGACACAGCAGGCGAACACCGCCAGCGCTGGCCCTGGCAGCGCCAGTGCGGAAAGCCGCCACCACAGTGGGTGTCGTCCAGCCGAAGCCGGCCTGCTGCCCGAACGTGCACCGGCCTCCAGGCTGAGGTGGGAGATGATGATGGGCAACATCATCTTGTTGGTGATGATCATCAGCATCACGCCGATACAGGCGGTTATACCCAGCTCATGGACGATGGGAATGTCGATGAGCATGATCACCGCAAACCCCAGCGCGTTCATCAGCAACGCCAGGGCTCCGGGAATGAAGATCTTGCAGAACGCCGAGCGCGCTGCACTGATCGAATCACAGCCCTGCAACACATCTTGCTTCCAGGCGTTGGTCATCTGCACCGCGTGGGAAACGCCGATGGAGAAGATCAGGAAGGGTACCAGAATCGACATCGGGTCGATGCCCAGCCCCAGCAACGGCAGCAGCCCGAGCAACCAGATCACCGGCAGCAGCGCCACGATCAACGCAACCACCGTAAGCTTCAGCGACCGGGTGTAGATCCAGAGCAGCGCCGCGGTGATGAAAAAGGCGACCACGAAGAAGCCGATCACCGTACTCAACCCGTCAATCACATCGCCCACCAGCTTGGCGAACCCCACGATGTGGATTTCAATGCTGTCGCTGGCGTAGCGATCCCGGATCGCTTCGAGTTCGGCGGCGACCGCCGCATAGGACACGGCCTCCCCGGTCCGCGCGTCGCTGTCCTGCAGGTCAGCACGCACCAAGGCCGACCTGAGGTCGTTGGCGATCAGACTGCCAACCTGTCCTGAACGGGCCGCGTTGCTGCGCACCTGGGCCAGATCCTCCACCGTACCCGTGTAGTGAGGCGGCACGACCAGATCGCCCACGTAGCCCTCTTCGGTGACTTCGATATAGCGCACGTTGGGGGTAAACAGCGATGTCACGCTGGGGCGGCTGACGCCTGAGATGAAGAACACATCGTCAGTGACCTTTTGCAGCGTTTCGAGGAACTCCGGGTTATAGATATCGCCCTCGCCTTTCCAGCGCACGCTCACCAAGATCCGGTTGGCACCGGTGAACATGCGGCTGTAGTCGAGGAAGTTCAGCATGTAGTCGTGACTGACCGGAATCTGCTTGTTGAACGCCGGATCCAGCCGAACCTGGGTCGCGCTGTAGCCCAAGCCCACCGTGATCAGCACGAACAGCGCCAGCAGGCTCCTTCTCCACGCCATCAGCCCGTCGGCACAGCACTCTACCCAGCGCTCGACTCTGCTCGGTGTATGGCTCATGGCATGCTCCTGTTTGCACTGGCGGTCAGACGTTGCGCCCCGATGCCTTGGAAAACGCCTCGTTCGCCGCCTACCAGCAGTCGTTCGTTTACCGCGACAGCCGAGGTCAAGGTCCCCAGGCCGCTACCCTGGATGCTTTCCAGCAATTGTCCTTCGGCAGACAGATGCACCATGCTGCCGTCTGCGCCGACCAGCATGACCCCGGCGCCGTTAGGCAGCAGTACATGGCCATACAAGGCGTGGCTGTGGCCAAGCTCGACCTGGGTCCAGCTTTCACCGAAATCCGCACTTAGGAAGACCCGCCCGCGCATGCCGTAAGTGACCCACAGTTCGTCGCTCAGCCTCGCCACGCCAAACAGTGAGCCGTTATAGAACGGCGCCAGGGTTTCCCAGTTGCGACCGCCGTCTTCGCTACGTAGCACGAGCCCCTGCTCGCCCACCAGCATCTGCTGGCCGTTGCGGTCTCCACCCATGCCATTGAGGTGCCAGCCGTCCGCGGTCATTTCGCGTGCCGACCAGGTATGGCCTGAGTCAGCGGACTCGTAGAACTTGCCGAAGCTGCCCAGCGCGAAGACGTCCCGGCCGTTTGCGCTCCAGACATCCAGAAGCGGCTCGCCCAGTTCGCCATCGAAGGCAACCTCATGCCAGGTGGCGCCGCCATCTGCGGAGCGCAGCTTCCAGCCATCATGCCCGACGGCCAACAGTACGTTTTCATTCAGCGCCGCGACGCCGGTCAGCGTCGCCTGGCGCTGTGTGGCCAGTGTCGCCTGCTGCCAGGACCGCCCCTGGTCCAGACTGAACAGAATGGTGCCCCGCTCGCCCACGGCAAGCAGACGCTCACCATTGATCAACATGTCGTTGATGTGCACACGGTCAGGATGGAGTTCAGTCGGTTCTAGTGCCGACGGGGCGCGCGGGGCGAAGGCATAGGCCACGGCGGCCATGACCACTGCGCTCAGCGCATAGGCGATCAATTGACGCCGGCCGGTCGGTCGACGGCAGCCGGCAGTTTCATAGGATTGCATTTCGCGTCCTCATCAAATTACCAATCAGCGAAACGCGTCCCAGGGGATGCTTGAGCCAAAGGGCAGCGGCATGGAATGGGCATTAAGACGGGAGTCCTGGCCAGGTACCTTGTGGTGTTCCAAGGCTTTAGCTGCTACCAGGACGATAAGTCCGAGGGCGGTGATTGCGTAGGCCGTCGGCCGGCCCCAACGGCGTTTAGGAAGCGAAGCGAATTTTGATAAGCGCATGCTGCATCCTTCTTATTGTTGTGGACATCTGGGCTTGCGGGGCGCCTGGGGAACAATCCCGACGGCCGCTTCGATCATCTGGCCAGGCCGCGCCCGCAACATCGTCCAAACGGATTAGAAGCACGGCACCCCGACGGTCGGACAAGGCGCCCGCGTCCGCTTACGGCAGTTCGAACAGGCCCGCCGCGCCCATGCCGCCGCCGATGCACATGGACACCACCACGAAGCGTGCACCGCGACGGCGCCCTTCGATCAGCGCATGGCCGACCATCCGCGCCCCGGACATGCCAAAGGGATGGCCGATGGCAATGGCGCCGCCATTGACGTTGAGGCGATCGTTGTCGATGCCCAGGGCATCGCGGCAGTGCAGCACCTGGCTGGCGAAGGCTTCGTTGATTTCCCAGAGATCGACATCCTGGACCGTCAGACCGAATCGCTGCAGCAGTCGCGGCACCGCGAATACCGGGCCGATACCCATTTCCTCCGGTGCACAGCCCGCCACTGCGATCCCGCGGTAGACACCCAATGGCTGGAGCCCTCGACGCTTGGCTTCGGTTGCGCTCATCAACAGGCATGCGCTGGCGCCGTCGGAAAACTGCGAGGCATTGCCGGCGGTGACGAACTCGCCCTGCGAGATCAACTTGCCGCCATTCCATACCGGTTTGAGCGCCTGCAGGTCCTCGATACGCGTGCCCGGCCGGTTGCACTCGTCGCGATCGACCAGCACCTCTTCATGTCCGCTGGGGGCACCGTCCTTGTCGAACACCAGCTTGCGCGCGGCCAGCGGTACGATCTCGTCGGAGAACAGCCCAGCCTGCTGCGCCGCCGCCGTACGCTGCTGGCTTTGCAACGCGTATTCGTCCTGTGCGGCGCGGCTGATGCCATAGCGCAGCGAGACTATCTCGGCGGTCTCGATCATTGGGATATAGGCGCTAGGCATGCACTCGATGACAGCCTCGGACTGCGCCCGGTAGGTGTTCTTGTGCTTGGTCTGGGTCAGCGAGAGAGACTCCACACCACCGGCGATGGCGATGGCCATTTCGCCGGCCATGATGCCTTTCGCCGCGACGCTGATACTCATCAGGCCAGAGGCGCACATGCGGTCCAGCGCCATGCCCGGTACGCTTGGCGGCAAGCCACCGGTGTAGGCGCACAGGCGGCCGATGTTGTAAGCCTGGGTGCCCTGCTGCACCGCGGCGCCCATGATCACGTCCTCGACGGCCTCAGGCTCGATGCCGGCGCGCTCGACTACCGCGCGCACCACGTGGCCGCCGAGCACCGGCGCCTCGGTATCGTTGAACGACCCGCGAAATGACTTTGCCAGCGCGGTACGCGCCGTGGAGACGATAACGACTTCATTCATGGACTTCTTACTCGCTAAGGGGATTGAAGGTGTAGCGGCTGACGGTATCCACCACGCAGCCCGGGCGTTCGGCGCCCTCGATTTCCACGCTCACGCGCACGGTCTGCTGCACCGCCGCGCCGACCTGCTCGACCTTGATCACTTCGCCGCGGCCGCGCACCCGCGAGCCGACCTTTACCGGCGCGGGGAAGCGCACCTTGTCGCAGCCGTAGTTGACGCCCATCTGCATGTTCTGCACCTGCATCAGCTGCGGCAGGAACAGGTTGGCCAGCGACAGCGTCAGGTAGCCATGGGCGACGGTGCAGCCGAAGGGGCCGTCAGCGGCACGCACCGGGTCGACATGGATCCACTGGTGGTCGCCAGTGGCCTCGGCGAACAGATCGATGCGTGCCTGATCGATCACCACCCAGTCGGTGGTCCCCAGGGCGAGGCCAGTGGACGCCAGCATCTCCTCGGTGCTCTTGAATACGGTTGTCATCGCTGCCTCCTCAGGCGTGCTGCGAGCTGACCGACAGCACTTCGCCAACCATGTAGGAGGCGTAGTCACTGGCCAGGAAGATCATCACGTTGGCCACCTCCCACACCTCGGCGGCTCGGCCGAAGGCTTCGCGGCTGGCCAGCTGCTCGAGCAGCTCCTGGCTGGAGGCCTTCTTCAGAAAGTCATGCAGGGCGATGGAAGGCGACACGGCATTGATGCGCACGCCATGCTCGGCGGCCTCCACCGCGCTGCAACGGGTTAGCGCCATGACCCCGGCCTTGGCCGCGGCGTAGTGGGCCTGCTCCTTCTGGGCGCGCCAGCCGAGCACCGAAGCGTTGTTGACGATGGCGCCGGCGCCACGCTTCTCCATGTGCGGCAACATGGCCCGGGTCATGCGGAAGGTACCGGTGAGGGTTACGTCGATGACCCGCAGCCACTCTTCATCGCTCATCTCGGTGACGCGCTTCTGCCCGCCGAGCCCGGCGTTGTTGATCAGCACATCGACGCCGCCCAGAGTCTGCTCGGCAGCGGCGACCAGGGCCTGCACTTCCTCTTCCACCACGACGTTACACAGCTGGCCGTAGATGGCCTGCAGACCGGTTTCGGCCTTCAAGCGCTCCACCGCCTCTTCCAGGCGCCGCGGGTGGATGTCGGAAATCATCAGGGCGCGGCAGCCTTCCTCGGCGCAGCGCTTGGCCGCTGCATAGCCGATTCCGGCGCCGGCCGCGGCGGTGATCAGCACGGACTTGCCGGCCAGCAGTTGGTGCCCTGGAACATAGGCAGGAGCTTGTCTCACGGTGCATACCTCGGTAATGACTGTTCACTGCCAGGTATACCGGTCGGCCACCGTGGCAACATCGTCAAAACGGACGTGTCCGCGCGATTCGGCAGATGCGGCCGGCCAGAAACACGCGTGGCCGCATAAAGCGGCCACCGTGGTCAGCGCTGAACCCGCCTCTAGCTGCCGTACACCTTCTGCGCCGGCACTTCGGCGGCCAGCAGTGCCTGCATCGCCTCGCCCACTTCAGCCGGCTGCCAGCGATCCCCCTTGTCCACGCCCTGCGTGGTGCGCCAGCCGTCGGCAATGGAGATCTTGCCGCCTTCGGACTCGAACACCCGACCGGTGATATGCGCGGCCTCTTCGGAGGCCAGCCAGGCCAGCAGGCTGGAGACGTTTTCCGGCGCCCAGTAGTCGAAGCTGCCGTCGTCCGGCGCCGCCATGCGCGCGGCCATGGACTCGACCGCCGTGGTCATGCCGGTACGGGCAGCCGGGGCCACCGCGTTGGCGGTGATGCCGTAGCGCCCCAGCTCGGCAGCCTGGTTCAGCGTCAGTGCGGCGATGCCGGCCTTGGCTGCGGCGTAGTTGGACTGACCGATGGAGCCTTGCAGACCGGCCCCGGAGGTGGTGTTGATGATGCGCGCATTGACCGCCTTGCCGGCCTTGGACTGGTCGCGCCAGTAATGCACCGCGTGGGAGCTGATGCAGAAGTGGCCCTTGAGGTGCACGCTCATGATCGCGTCCCACTCGGCCTCGGTCATCGAGGCGAACATGCGGTCACGGTTGATGCCGGCGTTGTTGACCACCACATGCAGGTCGCCGAAGCTCTCGATGGCCTGCTTCACGGCGTTTTCGCTGTCGCTGTAGTGGGTGATGTCGGACGTGTTGGCCACTGCCTTGCCTCCGGCAGCAAGGATCTCGTCGACGACCTTCTGTGCTGCCGCCTGGTTGATGTCGTTGACCACCACGCAGGCGCCTTCGGCGGCGAACACCCGTGCATGGGCAGCGCCCAGACCACCGCCGGCGCCGGTAATAATGGCCACGCGGCCGTTCAGAATACCCATCTCACATTCTCCAAAAAATCGTCGCGGCACTCGGTGCCGGAAGCCCTTACAGGCGCTCGATGATGGTGACGTTGGCCTGGCCGCCGCCTTCGCACATGGTCTGCAGGCCGTAACGGCCCCCGCTGCGCTCCAGCTCGTGCAACAGCGTGGTCATCAGGCGCGCACCGGTGGCGCCGAGCGGATGACCCAGGGCGATCGCACCGCCGTTGACATTCGTCCTGGCCGGATCGAAGTCCAGCTCCTTGGCCCAGGCCATGACCACCGAGGCAAAGGCCTCGTTGATTTCCACCAGATCGATATCAGCCATGCTCATGCCGGCCTTTTTGAGCGCATGGCGGGTCGCCTCGATCGGTGCGGTCAGATGCCAGATCGGGTCATCGCCGCGCACACTGAGGTGGTGGATGCGCGCCCGAGGTGTCAGGTTGTAGCGCTTGAGCGCCGACTCGGAGACCACCAGCAGGGCCGCCGAGGCGTCGCAGGTCTGGCTCGACACCGCCGCCGTGATGCTCGGGAAGCTGGGATCGACCGGCTCCAGGCTGGCCATTTTTTCCAGGTTGGTGACGCGCGGCGTCTCATCCTGTTTCAGGCCTTCGCAGGCCACTACTTCACGGGCGAAGCGACCTGCCTCGATGGCCGCCAGGGCACGGCGGTGGCTTTCCAGGGCGAAGTCTTCCATGTCCGCGCGGCTGATCTGCCAGTGGTCGGCGATGCGCTGGGCGGCATAGAACTGGTTGACCGGCTGATCGGCGAAGCGCGCACGCCAGCCGGCGCTGCCGGAGAACGGATCGGGAAAGCCCAGCGGCTGGCCGGCGAGCATGGCCGAGGAGATCGGGATCTGCGTCATGGTCTGCACGCCACCGACGGCCACGACGTCCTGGGTGCCGCTCATCACCGCCTGGGCGGCGAAGTGCAGCGCCTGCTGCGAGGAACCACACTGGCGGTCCACCGTGGTGCCCGGCACGCACAGCGGCAGGCCGGCGGCCAGCCAGCTGGTGCGGGCAATGTCGGCGGCCTGGGAGCCGATGGTATCGACGCAGCCGAAGATCACATCATCGTATTCGTCGGCCGGAATCGAGTTGCGCTCGACCAGGGCCTTGAGCGCATGCGCGCCCAGGTCGATGGCATGCACATGGGCCAGGCTGCCCTTGCGCTTGCCGGTGGGCGTGCGCAGCGCGTCAACAATATAGGCTTCAGGCATGGTTTATTCCTCGAAAGTGCTGCCAGGCAGCAACGCGGCACCGAGCAGATGCTGGTCGATGCGGGTTTTGTGCAGGGCACGGTCGCCCCAGGCGTTGTCCAGCGCCCAGGCGCGTTTCATGAACATCTGTAGATCCACTTCCCAGGTGTAACCCATGGCGCCATGCACCTGGATGCCGTGCCGGGCCGCCAGCCAGCTAGCCTCGCAACAGGCCAGGCGGGCGTGGGAGATCCGCACGTCGACATCCGCCTCGCCCCTGGCCAGGGCATGCGCGGCGCGGTACAGCACCGGCTTGGCGAATTCGATTTGGGTGGCCACGTCGGCCAGATGGTGCTTGACCGCCTGGAAGCTGCCGATCGGCTTGCCGAACTGTTTGCGCTGGGCGACGTAGTCCACCGACAGATCGAGCATGCGCTGGGCCAGGCCCACCAGCTGCCCGGCCACCGACAGTGCACCGCGGTTCAGCGCCTGCGCCCAGAGCATGCGGCCCAGTTCGGCATCGGCGATGCGAGTCTCGGCGCTCGGCGTCCACTTCACGCCGTACAGGCGGCGCGAGGCATCGATACTGGCATTGGCCTGCAGCTCGACCTGATCGCTACGCAGGGCGTGGATTTCATCGTTATGCGCCAGCAGCAGCAGGTCGGCCAGCTGCGCATCGGCCACCCAAGGGTTGACCGGATGGCCGACGGCCACGCGGATGCTGCCTTCTGCGATCTGCGCCAGCCAGGCGTCGCGGGCCTCGCCCTGCGGCAGGCCGGCGAGCATGCCTGCCGCCACATAGGCGGTATCGGCCAGCGAGTCGGGAATAGCGTAGTAGCCAAGCTCCTGAGTCATCAGGGACCAGGCGATGTCGTCCATGCCCAGGCCGCCGCACGCTTCCGGGACAGACAGCGCGGTCATGCCCTGTTCGGCGAGCTTGCCGCGCAAGTCCGGCGATCGCCCGGTATCGGTTTCCCAGATGTCGCGGAGCATTTCCGGAGCGGCCTCGGTCATCAGGAAACGGCTGATGGCCTCACGGAACGCCAGTTGATCTTCGTTAAAGGTGAAGTTCATCGCCCGCTCCTCACTTCGGCAGACCGAGCATGCGCTCGGCGATGATGTTGCGCTGGATTTCGTTGGTGCCGGCGTAGATCGGGCCGGCCTGGGCGAACAGAAAGCCCTCCAGCCAGCCATCCTCGTCGGCGGCCAGCAGCGGCGCGCCGCTGCGCAGCTCGCCACGAGCTCCGAGGATGCGCATGGCGGTTTCGTTGATCAGCAGATCCAGCTCGGACCAGACGATCTTGTTGGTGCTGGACTCGGCGCCGATCTTCTCGCCGCGGCTCAGCCGGCCCACGGTGTGGTAGGCACCCAGGCAGTAGGCCTCGGCCCCCATCCAGGCGAGGGCCACCGCCTCGCGGATGCTCGGATCGCGGTCAGCCAGTTCACGGTTGGCGCGATACAGCTCGACCAACTGCTTGGCGGTGGACTGGAAACGCGCCGGCGAGCGCAGCAGCAGGCCACGCTCGAAACCGGCGGTGGCCATCGCCACATGCCAGCCCTGGCCCTCGTCACCGATGCGGTTGGCCACCGGCACGCGCACATCGTCGAAGAAGATTTCGGCGAACGCATCCTTGCCGTTGAGCGCCTTAATCGGGCGGATGGTCACGCCGGGAGCATCCAGCGGCACCATCAGGAAACTCAGGCCGTGGTGCCGGCTGGACGCCGGATCGCTGCGGAACAGGCCGAAGGCCATGTCGGCGAAGCTGGCGCGGGTCGACCAGGTTTTCTGGCCGTTGAGCACATAGTGGTCGCCGTCGCGGATCGCCTTGGAGCTGATCGCCGCCATGTCCGAGCCGGCATTGGGCTCCGACCAGGCCTGCGCCCACATGATCTCGCTGGAGGCCGTGCGCGGCAGGAAGTCGCGCTTCTGCTCCTCGGTGCCGAACTCCATCAGGGTCGGGCCGAGCAACAGCTGGCCGTTGATGTTGACGCGCATGGGCGCGCCGGCACCGTAGTACTCTTCCTCGAAGATCAGCCACTCGATCAGGTCGCAGCCGCGGCCGCCCAGATGCTCGGGCCACATGACCATGGAATAGCGCGCCTCGAACAGCTTGCCTTCCCAGGCCCGGTGCTGCTCGAACCCTTCGCGAGTGTCGTAGCTGGCCAGCTTTTCCTTGGGCAGGTTGGCCGCCAGCCAGGCGCGCACTTCGGCGCGGAAAGCTTTTTGCTTGGGGGTATAGATCAGGTCCATGGCGTGCCTCAGAACTTCGCGTCGCGTTTTTCGACGAAGGCGCGACGGGTTTCCGCCGAATCCGCCTCGTTGTAGGCCTGCAGGGTGAAGCCCTGCTCCCAGCGGTATTTGTCTTCCAGGTTGCCGTCTTCGATGCCGTTTAGCGCTTCCTTGGCGATACGGATCATGGCGGCGCTCTTGGCGGCGATCTTGTCGGCGATCTCCAGCGTGGCTTCGCGCAGCTGCTCGCGCGGCACCACACGCTCGATGAAGCCGTAGCGTTCGGCCTCGCGCGCACCGATCTTCTCGCCGGTAAAGAACAGGTAACGCACCTTCTGTACCGGGAACAAGCGCTGCAGGTGGGCGCCGCCGCCCATGGCGCCGCGATCCACTTCCGGCAGGGCGAAGGTCGCGCATTCGGACGCCACCACGATATCGGCCGCGCCAGTGATGCCGATGCCGCCCCCGAGGACGAAGCCGTGCACGGCGACGATCACCGGCACCGGGCAGCGGTGCACGGCCTTGAAGGTCTCGTAGTTGCCACGATTGACCTTGACGATCAGCTCAGGATGCTGGTCAAGCTCCTTGATGTCGACCCCGGCGCAGAAGCCGCGGCCTTCGGCGCGGATGACAATGACGCGGGTCTGCAGGTCGGCGCCCAGGGCATTGATGGTGTCGGCCAGGGCCTGCCACTCGTGACTGTCGAGCGCATTGACCGGCGGCTTGTTGATGACCAGTTCGGCCACGCCATTGTCGAGGCTGGTGATGAATGCGGTGCTCATAGCGCGCTCCCTGCCACAGCCTTGGGCTGGGCGTTGCGTTGATAAAGCTCGGTGAGGCAGGCCTCGGCCTGCGCGACGATCTCGGAAATGATGGCTTCGCAGCTGGCCAGCTCGGCGATGGCCGCCGCCACCTGGCCGGAGGGCAGGATGCCCTCGTCCGGCTGGCCGTCCTGCATGGACTTCTGCAGCAGCACCGGTTGATTGGAGGCCATGATGGTCTGCGACAGAGCCTCCGGTTCTTCCTTGAGCACCTTGAGCAGGGTCGAGAGCATGTGCGCGCTGCTCATGCCGGTCTGCTGTTTCCAGCTCCAGGCACTGCGCAGGGCGATCAGCAGGCGGCCCAGGCCGCTGGCCTTTTCCAGGCGGTTGATGAAGGCGTTCTCGATCATGCGGTGGCGCATGCCATCGACCGCCAGGGTCACGCGGATCTGCTGTGGGTCATTGACCTTCAGATAGCGTTCCAGAGTGGCGGCCGGGGTCGGCGACTCCTGGCTCATCAGAAAGCGCGTGCCCATGGCGATGCCACAGGCACCAGCAGCCAGGGCCGAGGCCAGGCCACGACCGGTGGAGAATCCACCGGCGGCAATCACCGGCACATTTACCGCATCCAGCACCTGCGGCAGCAGGATCGAGCTGGGCACACCGCCGGTGTGGCCGCCGCCCTCGCCGCCCTGGATGGTGATCATGTCGGCGCCCATCTGCACGGCCTTGATCGCGTGCTTAACTGCACCGACAGTGGGAATGCACAGCACGCCGGCATCCTTGAAGCGCCTGACCGTCGCCGCGTCCGGGCCACGGCCGTAGCTCACTGCCTTGAGGCCGTACTCGATGGCCAAGTCCACGCAGTCGCCGGCGTTTTCCTGGAACATGTGGAAGTTCAGGCCGAAATTGCGACTGCCGGTGGCGGCGATGATCTTCTCGATCTCGCTGCGGGTCTGCGCCGTATCCAGCGTGGCCGCCGCCAGGAAGCCAAAGCCGCCGGCGCGGGTGGTGCCGATCACCAGATTGGCATCGGCCACCCAGCCCATGGCCGTCTGCACCACCGGGTAACGGCAACCCAGGCGGCGGGTCAGTTCGGTTTGCAGCCAGGTGCTCATCAGGCTTCTCCTGCGGACTTCTTGTTCGCCGCGGCCATGGCCTTGGCGTCATAACCGCCGAGCTTGTCGCCGGACAGCAGTTCGTTGTGGGTATGGGCGAAGTGGTGCCAGGCGAACACCGCATCCATCGCGGTGCGCTTGCCGGCCAGATCTTCCACGTGATTGATCGCCTGCTTGGTCAGCGCCAGGCCCATGCGCGGTTGCTTGGCCACCTTGGCGGCCAGCTCGTAGGTCGCGGCCTCCAGTTCGGTACGCGGCACCACGCGGTTGACCATGCCGACCTCATAGGCGCGGCTGGCCGGCATGCGGTCGCCGGTCATGAGAAATTCCTTGGCGATGCGCGGGTTCATCTCGTAGGGATGGGCGAAGTACTCCACCCCCGGAATGCCCATGCGCACCACCGGGTCCTGGAAGAAGGCGTCGTCGCTGGCCACGATCAGGTCGCAGACCCAGGCCAGCATCAGCCCGCCGGCGATGCAGGCACCCTGGACCATGGCGATGGTCGGCTTGGGCATCTCGCGCCAGCGCCGGCACATGCCCAAGTAGACCTCCTGCTCGCGCATGTAGAGGAACTCGCCACCGGGCTTGTTGCTGTGATCCCAGAGCAGATGGGCGCGCTCGAACTCCTTGTTGATGTCGCGACCCGGCGTGCCGATGTCGTGGCCGGCGGAGAAGTGCTTGCCCTCCCCGCGCAGAACGATGACCTTGACCGCGTCGTCGCTGATCGCCCGCTTGAAGGCAGCGTCCAGCGCGTAGGTCATCTGCGAGTTCTGCGCATTGTTGAACTCGGTACGATTCATGGTCACGGTAGCGATGCCGTCGGCCACGGCGTATTTCACCGGGCTTTCGGTCTCGTAGACGCTATTGTCCACACGCTCGATAAATTCGCTCATCACCTGCTCCCGATCAGGCCTGGCGGATGCCTGGCGGGTTGCCCTTGAGCTGCTTGCTACGCAGATCGTGCGGGTCGAGACGGCGAATGACCGCCAGCTGCTCTTCGGTCGGGCGCGGGGTTTCGCCCATGCCCGGCGCCTTGAGCAGCGCGAAGCCGGTCTTCTCCTGCACTTCCTCGAAGCTCACGCCCGGATGCAGGGACAGCACCTGGGCGGCGTTGTCCGGCCCGTTGTAGTCGATCACGCACAGGTCGGTGAGGACGATGCCGATCGACATCAGATCCTGGTTCATGCCCTTTTCCCAGCGCTCGGAATTCAGGCCCACACCGGAGACCATGTCCACCTCGTGCACTAGGGCACGGGTCGAGTGGCTGGGCATGAAGAAGGAGTTCTTGTGGTTGATGCTGTTACCCGGCAGGCCGCGCACGCCGAGCATGGCGATCTTCGGCTGGTAGTAATCGGGTCCCACCGCGGACAGGTTGGTCTGACCGAAACGGTCGACCTGGGTCGGCCCGATCATGGCGTGGCGACGACCACCCCAGACGCACTCGAAGACCCGTTCGAAGCCCATGTAGCCGGAGTACTTCGGCACGTAGTCGCCGCGCGGGCCGACCGGGATCGGCTCTTCCACCAGGAAGCACTCACTGTCGGTCATCAGCAGCTCGGGGCTGTGGGTAAGTTTGGCCAGACCGGCGCCCAGGCGCGGCAGGATACCCAGACCCGAGGCGAGGACCTCGCCATTGCCGCGCCAGGCTTCGCTGGCGGCGACGATCATCAGTTCGGCGAGAGAAAAGTCTTTGGTAACGCTCATGGTTTTCTCCTCAGAACACCGGCTGGGCAAGGGAGGACAGGCGCTCGGTGCCGCCGTTCTTGGCCTGGTAGTCGGCCTCGCTGATCTGCACGAACTCGTCCATGTAGGCGGCCCAGCCGTTTTCGGCCTCGGCCGATTCGGCGTAGCGCTTCATGTGCGATAGGTCCCAGCCATAGTCCGGGGCACAGGTGGTCGGGTGCGCACCAAAGGGCGCATGCACCACGCCGGTGACCAGATAGCGCTCGAACATGTTGAAACGCGCCTGCTCGGCGGTCAGTTCGAAACGCTCGCTGAGGCGCTCGCAGGACACCACGCACTGCGCGGAGGCACGCGCCATCAGGTGGTCGAAATAGGCGTCGTTGCCGGTGATCAGGGTATTGCCCAGGCGATCGGCTTCGTTGACGTGGAGGAAGCTGATGTCCAGGTTCAGCGCCGGCATCGCCAGCAGGACTTCACCGTCGGCATAGGGCGAGGTGATGGTCTTGATTTCCGGGTTCAGCCGGGTGACATCGGTGGCCAGACCGCAGCGGGTCGGCAGGAATGGCAGGCGCATACCGGCGGCACGCAGGCCCCACTGATACATGCCCTCGTCCAGCTCCATCAGCTCCTTGATCTGCCCGGCCTGACGGCACTTGCGAAACCAAGGCTCCAGCGGAATGGCATCCAGAGTGGCAAAGCCGAAGATCAGCTTCTTGACCTTGCCGGCAGCGCACAGCATGCCCATCTCCGGGCCGCCATAACCGACCACGGTGAGGTCCTTGACGTCCGAGCGCAGGATCTCGCGGACAATGGCCATCGGCTTGCGCCGCGGGCCCCAGCCACCAAAGCCGACAGTCATGCCGTCCTTGAGCAGGGCCACTGCGTCCCGGGTTGTCATTTGCTTGTTCATGGCGACTCCTTATTGCTGGCGCCCGACCGAGAAGTCGTGGCCCCAGATGCTCACGCGGGTGAATTCGAAGGCCGAATGCTGCTCCCAGTCGACCTGCAGGCCACCGTAGCCGTACTCGAGGTCAAAGCCGGACGGGGTCTTCATATAGAAACTGGTCATGCGATCGTTGAGGTGCTGGCCAAGGGTGGCCGACAGCGCGACGCCAGCGGCCTGCATACGGTCATGGGCTCGCCCTACCTCGGTCATCGAGTCGACTTCCACCATGGCGTGGACGCAGCCGCTGGGCACCGGGTACTCGGCCAGCGCCAGGCTGTGGTGGCGGGCATTGGCGCAATGCAGGAAATGGATGCGCACCGGCGGCGCATCGGGCGCCGGGCGGAAATTGAAGATGTCGGAAACTTCGAAGCCCAATACGTCGCGGGCGAAGGCCACAGTGGCGTCGAAATTCGGCGCAGGCAGCACCGTGTGTCCCAGCCCCATGTCGCCGGTGATGAAACGCGGCACGCCCTGCGGCGAGACGAACGGCAGGCAGTCGGAACGATGCCCCCAGGACAGCTCATGGCGGTTGCCGGACGGATCGACGACGAGAGCCAGCTCCTGCACGCCACGCTGGTCGATCTCCTGAGCGCTGCCCAGGGTGAAGGCCACGCCTTTCTCTTCCAGCACCTGCAGGGCATGCTTGAAGGCGGCCGCGCTGGCCAGCTCCCAGCCCGAGGCAAGATAGCAGCCCTCGCCACCCTCGACGATCAGCATGCGAAACGGACGCTCGTCCATCTTCACATAGAGACCACCCTGTGGGGCGTGGCTGACAGGCATGCCGAGCACGTCTTCAGCATAACGTTGCCAGTCGCCCAAATTGGCGACCTGAGCGACGAAGTAACTCAATCCACGGATCTCGATCATGTCCCTGCTCCTGAACTGGTCGTTTCATGACAGGTGCATTGTGCGAAGCGCCTACCCACGCTTCATCGTCCGTTGAGACTAAAGCTGGCAGAGAAAGGGGCCTCGCCCCTGCTAGTCCTTTTTGGGGATTCGCCCGCGCGCAGGGTCACGCAGACTCGCGGCCAACAGAGGTCGACCCAAGGAGCCTGCAATGGACTTCGCGTTCAACGACGAGCAATTGATGATTCAGGAGAGCGCCGCCAGCTTTCTCGCTAAGGCCTCCGATTCGGCGGCAGTGCGTGATGCCATGCTGCGCCCGGAGGGCTTCAATCCAGAGGTCTGGCTGCAGATTGCCCAGGAGCTGTACTGGCCGGCGCTGATCGTGCCGGAACAGTACGGCGGCCTCGGCCTTGGCTTTGTCGAGCAGGCCATCCTGCTCGAGCAGATGGGCCGTCGCCTGCTCTGCTCGCCCTTCCTCTCTAGCGCCTGTCTCGCCACCCCGGCCCTGTTGCTGGGAAGTAACGAGGCACTGCGCGAGCAGTGGTTGCCAGAGCTTGCCGCGGGCAGCCTGTGCGCCACCCTCGCCTACCAGCAGCAGCGTGGCGACTGGCGCCAAGCGCAGCAGCCAAGGGCGCGCAAGCAGGCCGATGGCTGGCTGCTCAGCGGTCAGTACGACGCCGTGCTGGACGGTGCGCAGGCCAATCTGCTGCTGCTCGCCTGCGAAGGAGATGACGGCAGCCTGGCGCTGTTCGCCGTCCCGGCCAACCAGGCCGGCATCAGCCGTGAAACCCTGCCGACCCTGGACCAGACCCGCCGCCTGGCGCGTATCCGGCTGAACGACGTCGCGCTTACCGCCGAGCAGTGCCTGCACCCGGCCAGCAGCGGCCCCGATCTACTGGACAAGGTGCTGCAGATCGGTGCCATCGCCTTGGCCTGCGAACAGGTCGGCGGCGCCCAGCAGAGCCTGGACCTGACGCTGGCCTACATCGCCGAGCGCAAGCAGTTCAACCGCGCCATCGCCAGCTTCCAGGCCATCAAGCATCGCTGCGCCGACCTGATGCTGAGCATCGAAAACTCCCGCTCGGTGGCCTACTACGCCGCCTGCGTAGCCCAGGAGGCTCTGGCCGGCGAAGGTGACGCGCAACTGGCCGGCGAGCTGGGCGAGGCCTCTGCCATCGCCAAGAGCGAAGCCAGCGAAGCCTTCATGCACTGTGCCGGCGAGTCGATCCAGCTGCACGGTGGCGTCGGCTTCACCTGGGAGTACGACCCGCACCTGTACTTCAAACGCGCCCGCGCCAGCGAGCAGATGCTGGGCAGCCCCAGCTGGCACCGCGAGCGCCTGGCCACCCTGATCCTGGAGTCCCGCCCATGAAAATCGGATTCAGTACCGAGGATGAAGCCTTCCGCGTGGAGGTTGCCACCTGGCTCGAAGAGCACCTGCAAGGCGAGTTCGCCAAGCTGCGCTTTCGCGGCGGACCGGGCGACGAACACGCGTTCCCCGAAGAACGCAAAGCCTGGGAACGGGAAATGGCCAAGGGCGGCTGGATCGGCCTGGCCTGGCCCAGGAGCCTCGGCGGACGCGAGCTGTCGATCAGCCAGCAGGTGATCTTCTATGAAGAGTACGCCCGCGCCGGCGGCCCCGGCCGCATGGGCCACATCGGCGAAGGCCTGATCGGCCCGACCCTGGTCGCCATGGGCAGCCCGGAACAACAGCAGCGCTTCCTGCCCGGCATCCTCAGGGGCGAGGAGTTCTGGTGCCAGGGCTACTCCGAGCCGAGCGCGGGCTCCGACCTGGCCGGGGTCAAGACCCGCGCCCAACTCGACGAGAGCGGCGAGAACTGGCTGATCAATGGCCAGAAGGTGTGGACCTCGCTGGCCCACGAATCCCAGTGGTGCTTCGTGCTGGCCCGTACCGAGCCGGGCAGCGTCGGCCACCATGGCCTGAGCTTCCTGCTGGTGCCCATGGATCAGCCGGGCATCGAGGTGCAGCCGATCCAGCAACTGACCGGCACCAGCGAGTTCAACGAAGTGTTCTTCGCTGATGCCGTCACCGCAGCGGACAACATCATCAGCAAGCCAGGCGATGGCTGGAAGGTGGCCATGGCCCTGCTCGGCTTCGAGCGCGGGGTATCCACCCTCGGCCAGCAGATGCTGTTCAAGAACGAGCTGGATGAAGTGATCCGCCTGGCCAAGGACAGCGGCGCCGACCGCGACCCGCTGATCCGCCAGCGCCTGGCCCGGGCCTGGTCCGGCCTCAAGGTGCTGCGCTACAACTCGCTGCGCATGCTTTCCGGCACCCAGGACGGCAGCCTTCGCCGCGAGGCGATGATCTACAAGCTGGCCTGGTCGACCTGGCATCTGGAGCTGGGCAAGCTGGCCATGGACGTGCTCGGCGACCAGGCCGAACTGCTCGAGGGCGCACCTTATGAGCTGACGCGCCTGCAGTCGCTGTTCCTGTTCACCCGCTCCGACACCATCTACGGCGGCAGCAACGAGATTCAGCGCAACATAATCGCCGAGCGCGCCCTGGGCATGCCCCGCGAGCCACGGGCACGCTGATTCATACCTACGCGCCCCGACGAAAAAGCCCGCTTCGCGTTTACGAAGCGGGCTTTTTTTACCGCTGCAAGAAGCTCAACCCGACCACGCCGGATAGTCGCTATAGCCTGCCGGCCCTGCACTGTAGAGGGACTTGCGGTCGAAACCCGTCACCGGCCATCCGTTGCGCAGGCGCTGAGGCAGATCGGGATTTCCGATGAAGTGACGGGCGAAGGACACCGCCTCGCCCTGACCCGCCTCAATCGCCGCCGCGGCGCTGGGGCCGTCGAAGCCATCATTGAGGATCAACGCCGTCTGGCCGTACTCGCGTGCCAGAGCGAAGGCATCCAGTCCGGCGACCGGTGAGCGCATGATATGCAGGTAGGCCAGCTCCAGCGCGGCAACCGCCTTCATCAGTGCCACTGCCGTGCCGGCGGGGTCCTCATCCTGGATGTCGTTGTAGGGATTGCCCGGACACATGCGATAGCCGACACGACCCGCGCCGATGGCCTCGGCCATGGCCGCCAGCACTTCGGCAGGGAAGCGCACGCGGTTTTCCACCGAACCGCCGTAATCGTCTTCGCGACGGTTGCTGCCACTGGCCATGAACTGCATCGGCAGGTAGCCGCTGGTGCAATGCAGCTCGACGCCGTCGAAACCGGCCTCGCGGGCGAGGATTGCCGCCTGGCGGTAATCGCCAATTACCGCCTGCACTTCCTCTGTGGTCAGTGCATGAGGCTCATCGGTATCGACCATCCCGGCGGCGTCGCTGTACACCTGCGTGTTGGCGCGCAGGGCCGAGGGTGCGACGGTGCGGGCGCCGGCCGGCTTGTTGTGGCGGCTGGCGGCACGGCCGACGTGCATCAATTGCAGGACGATCTGGCCGCCCTCGGCATGCACGGCGTCGGTCACCGCGCGCCAGGCGGCCACCTGTTCGGAGTTGAAGATGCCCGGCGTCCTGCAGTAGCCGAGGCCCTCGGCCGAGGGCGCGGCACCCTCGGCAACAATGAGCCCGGCACCGGCGCGCTGGCGGTAGTAGTCGACCATCTCGGCAGTGGGCACGGCACGGGAATCGGCGCGGCTGCGGGTCATCGGCGCCATCACGATACGGTTGGCGAGTTGCAGCTCACCCAGCCGCAGCGGCTGAAACAATGGATTCATCGATCGATCCTCAATGAGGCCGATGCCGGGGGCGGCTTCGGCGATGCTCAGACGGCGAAAAAAAGCCCACCGCAGTGGCGTGCGAGTGGGCAAAGAGGTGTAACGTCAGCGCACGCGGATTTTCGGGTCCGCCACGCCCCGGCGCATCGTCGCCAGAAAGCCTTCCAGCGGCGCCGGTTCAGCCACTTCAGGCAGTTCGTCCTTGTTCGGACGCGTGGCCCAGAAGGCATCCCACGACGGGAACAGCTCATGGAAGGAGCCGGCGTAGGGCTCGCGACCCGGCCAGCGCATCTTCAAGCCACCGATCGGCGGCTTGTTCAGGTCGGTGGCGTACCAGTAGCACGGCAGCCGGCGGCGGAAACACCAGCGCCCGTCGATGCGCTCATAGTCGTCCCAGTAGAGCATCTGCATGATCACCCACTCCGGGCCGGTCTCATGTTCGTTCTTCGAATACACCACGCCGGTGGCGTGGTCCGCATCGCTGAACTCGATGATGTGCTGCCCCAGATGATGCGATGTACCGTGGAACTGCAGACGCATCGTGTCGTCGAGCCAGGCCTTCAGATGCGCGCGGCCGACCTTGTCACGACCGACACGCACGTCCGGCGCAAAGCAGTTGGCCATGGCGTCGAGATCGCGCATGTCCAGCGACAGCGCGTACTTGCCCGCCAACTGGCGAATCGCGTCGAGCGACTCCAGGCGGTCGATACGCGCCAAAAGATCCTGATCACTCATGGGCACCTCACTCGAACACGGTGTAGAGGTCGGAGCTGCGCCCGCCGTCCACGTTAAGGCAGGCACCGGTGACGTAGGACGCTTCGTCGCTGGCCAGGAACAGGATCGCGTTGGCCAGCTCGACCGGCTGGCCGACACGCTTCATGGGAATCAGTTTTTCGGTATTACCGCGGGCCTTGTCGTCGCTCATCATGCCGGCCATGGCGGGGGTATCGACCACCCCGGGGATGACCACGTTGCAGCGCACGCCATAGGGTGCGCCTTCACTGGCCACCGCCCGGCTGAAGTTGTTCACCGCGGCCTTGGCCGCCGAATACCCGCTCATCCAGGCCGTGCCGAACTGGCCACAGATCGAGGAGATATTGACGATGCTGCCGCCACCCTTTTCCTTCATCAGGCGCATCGCCGTGCGGGTGCCCCAGAAGGTACCGTCCACGGTCGTTCTGAAGTTAGCATGCCAGTCATCGGTGGACATGGTGTCCACAGCGCCCCAGGTGAACGCCATGGCGTTGTTGACCAGGATGTCCAGGCGACCATGGCGCTGGGCCGTGCTTTCGATCGCCCCGACATAAGCGGCCTCATCGCTGACGTCAGCCACAGCGATTTCAGCCTGGCCGCCGGCGCTGAAAATTTTTTCCTGAACCACGGCCAGCGCCGCCTCACGGCGCCCGCAGAGCACCACCAAGGCGCCCTCCTGGGCAAAGCGAATGGCGGTGGCTTCACCAATACCCGAACTTGCGCCGGTGACGAAGGCAATCTTGCCTTGCAGACGTTGAGTCATTGTTAATTCTCCAGACTTAGATGAAGGCCATGCCGCCATTGACGGCAATGTTCTGACCGGTGATGAAGCTGGCGTCTTCGCCGGCCAGGAAGGTCGCGACGCGGGCGATTTCGTCGGTGCCGCACAGGCGCCCCAGGGGCACGGCCTTGAGCAGGTCCGCCATCATGTCGTCGGGAATGCCGGCCATCATCGGCGTGTCGGTGGGACCGGGCACCAGGGTGTTGACGCGGATGCCATGACCCGCCAGCTCCCGGGCGATGCCCCGGGTCAGCCCCATGATCCCGGCCTTCGACGCGCAGTAGTGATTGGGGCCTTCGCCGGTCAGCGCCGACGTACTGGAGAGATTGATGATGCTGCCGCCGGCGCCGCCCTTGACCATCAGACGAGCGCTTTCACGGGCACAGTAGAAGGCGCCGGTGAGGTTGACGCCGATGACGCGCTGCCAGCTCTCGTCGGGGGTGTCGAGGAAGCTGTCCAGACCGCCGACACCGGCGTTGTTGACCAGAATGTCGAGACGCCCGAAGTGTTTTTCGGCAAGCTTTACCGCTTCGGCCACCGAGGCGCTGTCGGCGACGTTGCAAACCACCGGCACCACCTTGTCGCCCAGCTCGCCGAGGCCTTCGCGCAGGCTGTCGAGGTTGATGTCGGCGGCCACTACCCGAGCGCCCTCTTCCACGAAGCGGCGGGCGATGGCCAGGCCCATGCCCTGGGCGGCGCCGGTCACGAACGCGACTTTGTTCTGCAATTTCATAACGAATCTCCTGCGGACGGGCATGACGCCCTGGTTCTTGTTTTGTCCGCATGATTCGGGTCGCCGCGCGGCGCCGCATCGTCCAGGGGGACTAAACGGAACGTCTTGTGTGCGATCACCCGCCGACTCGTCTGAACGAACGATGCCCTTCGCCACTGGGCGTCCGACCATCGCGTGACGGGATACACGGCGCCCTGCATGCCGTTGCCCCTTCCCTGCTATCGGAGAATCCGCGATGACCCAGAACCAAGACCTGCCCCTGCCGGTGGGCCATTACCTGACCCTGCACAACGGCCTGCGCCTGCATTACCTGGACGAGGGCCAGGGCCCCGTAGTGCTGTGGCTGCATGGCAGCGGCCCCGGCGCCAGCGGCTTCAGCAACTTCAAGGGCAACTACCCCGTGCTGGCCGAGGCCGGTTACCGCAATATCGTGCTCGACCTGCCGGGATTCGGCCGTTCCGACAAGCCGGACACCGGCATGTACGACCTGGAGTTCTTCGTTGCCACGCTGCGCGCCTTCACCCAGGCCCTGGACATCACTCGCTGCACCCTGCTGGGCAACTCACTGGGGGGCGCCATCGCGCTGGGCCTGGCGCTGGCCGAGCCTGAACTGGCAGAAAAGCTGATCCTGCTGGCGCCCGGCGGCGTGGAGGAGCGCGAGACTTATTTCCAGATGCCGGGCATCCAGCGCATGGTCTCGCTGTTCGGCGCCGGGCCTATCGGCCTGCCGGAAATGCGCAGCATGATGAGCCTGCAGCTATTCGATCCCTCGATCCTGCCCGAGGAGCTGCTGGCTGAGCGGGTGGCGGTTGCGGTCACCCAACCGAAGAACCTCTTCAGCACCATGATGATCCCCAACATGACCGCGCGCCTGGGCGAAATCGCCTGCCCGATCCTGTGTTTCTGGGGCAACAATGACAACTTCAACCCGGTCGGCGGCGCACGGCACATTGTCGACAACGCCCAACGGGCACAGGTGGTCATCCTCAACCGCTGCGGCCATTGGGTTCAGGTCGAGCATCGCGAGCTGTTCAATCGCAGCTGTCTGGATTTCCTGCGCCACGCATGATTGCAGCCGGCGGACCGTCGCTCACGGTCTGCCGGTGTCGCCCAATCGCTCACTCAGGCATTGGAGGCATCCAGAAATGCCGGGCGCTCGCCGCCGCCATGCAGCAGCAGGTTGCAGCCACTGGCGTAGCCACCCAGCGGGGAGGCGATAAACAGGCAGGCCGCACCGATATCCTCGGGGGTCGCCAGACGGTTGGCCGGGATGGTCGCACTCACTGCCGCGATGCCCGCTTCGTCTCCATAGTGCTGGTGCGACTGCTCGGTATGCACCAGACCGGGGCTGACCGCCACCACCCTTACCTTGGGTGCCCACTCTACCGCCAGCGAGCTGGCCAGCGACAGGATCCCTGCCTTGGCCGCACCGTAGGCCGCCGTCAGCGGCGACGGCCGCAAGGCGCTGATGCTGCCGATGAAGACGATCACGCCGCCCTCGGCCTGTTCCTGCATCAACGCATTGGCCTGTTGGGCGACGTTCAGCGGGGCGATCAGGTTCAGCCGGATAATGCTCTCGTGGAAGCGCGGCGATGCCGTACCCGCGTCCGCCGGCGGGCTGCCACCGGCATTGTTGACCAGCACATCGAGGCGGCCGAAGCGCTGACGGATCTCACCGAACAAGGCCTCCAGCGATTGCAGATCGCGCACGTCGGCGGCAATGAAGCTGGCACAATTCTGCGCTACCTGCAGCAGCACCTCCGGCTCGTTGCGACCGCACACCACCACCCGCGCCCCGGCCGCGAGGAAAGTGCGCGTAATACCGGCGCCCACGCCTCGGGCGCCGCCGGTCACCAGCACCACCTTGCCGCTGTAGTCCAAGCCCGCCTGGATATCCATGAATTGCTCCTGTTGCGATGTTGTCGGCATTCTGGGCAATCACCGTGGGGGCGCTCGTCGTCTGAACGGACGATGAGCGTGGATCAGGCGCCTCTGACAATCTGTGTTCGATCCAGCATCGGAGTCATGGCATGAGCGATCCATCCCCTCCCGTTCTGCTGGAGCGTCCGGAACCCGGCATCGCCCTGCTGCGGCTGCATCGCCCGCACGCGCGCAATGCACTCAGCCCCGAACTGCAGACGATGCTGGCGGCGCAGTTTTCGACGTTGGCGGAAGATCGGCAGACCCGCTGCATCCTGATCACCGGCGGCGATCAGGTGTTCGCCGCCGGTGGTGACATAGGGGACATGCTTGAGGTCGGCGCGATGGAGCTCTACAAGCGCCACACCGAACGACTCTGGGCGCCGATCCGCAATTGCCCCAAGCCGGTCATCGCCGCGGTTTGCGGTTATGCCTATGGCGGTGGCTGCGAACTGGCGATGCTCGCCGACATCATCATTGCCGGACGCAGCGCGCGTTTTTCCCAGCCGGAAATCCGGCTCGGCATCATGCCCGGCATCGGCGGCACTCAGCGCCTGGTTCGCGCGGTCGGCAAGGCCAAGGCGATGCACATGGCACTGACCGGCCAGCCCCTGAATGCCGAACAGGCGTGGGTCGCCGGGCTGGTCAGCGAGGTGGTCGCCGACGACGACGTGCTGGGTCACGCATTGGGACTGGCCCGCTCGATCGCCGCCATGCCACCGCTTGCCGCCGAGCAGATCAAGGAAGTCATCCTCCTGGGCATGGATGCGTCGCTGGACGCCGGCCTCGCCCTGGAACGGCGAGCGGCGGCACTGTTGTTCGCCACCCGCGACCAGAAGGAAGGCATGCAGGCGTTTCTCGAAAAACGCCCGCCCCGTTTCGAAGGCCGCTAAAGCGAGGCGGCCCCAACAGCGTTGAGCTGCGCATCCCCCGGCTCGCCCAACACGCAAGAGGTGCCGCCCGGCGTGTACATCATCGCCACGCAGCGATTGCACGCCGTGCAGATGGAGTCACGGCAGGCACCGGAGCGCAGCTTGTTGACATAATCGGGCTCGGCCAGTAACACCCGGCCCAGCGCCACCGCATCGAAGCCCTGAGCCATCAGGTGCTCGATGCCCTCCAGGCTTTTCACCCCGCCGAGGTAGGCCAACGGCATGCGCACGGCGGCGCGTACCTTGCGCGAATGCTCGAGCAGGTACAGCTCGCGAAAGCGCACCTGCGGCTCCAGCAGGCTCTTCAGGGCTACCACGGCATCGATCACCGGCTTGCCGGTGCTGACGCGGTTCTCCTTGGGAAACGACGAGCCGAACATCGTGGTTATCGACTCGACGTTCATTCCCGCGCTCAGTACCAGCAGGTGGGCACCCTCGGCCTCGAGCAGGCGCGCAATGGCGGCGCCGTCCTCGGCCCGGTTGCCGCCGCGTACGCCGTCGGTGACGCTGTACTTGCAGACCACCGCCAACTCATTGCCCACGGCGTCCAGCACCTGGCGCAGGACCCTGAGCGGGAAGCGCATGCGGTTCTCCAACGATCCGCCATAACCATCACGGCGCTTGTTGTAGAGCGGCGAAATGAACTGGCTGAGCAGGTAACCGTGGCCCATGTGCAGCTCCACGGCGTCGAAGCCCGCGTCCCGTGCCAGCCGTGCACCCTGCACGAACTCGTCGGACACTTGCGCCAGGTCCGCCTCGGTCATGGCCTGCTTGCGCAGGATGCCACTCATGATGCCGACCTTGTTGAAGCCTCCACTGGCCGACAGCGGCAAGGCGGAACCACTCGGCGGCAGGAACGTGAAGCAACCGCCATGGGTGATCTGCGCGGACGCTGCCGCCCCCTGGCGATGCACCGCCTGGGTCAGCGCGCGCAGGTGCGGCAGGCTGTTGCGGTCGAGCACCACCTGATCGGGCAAGGTACGCCCGTCGGCGCTGACCGCACAGTAGGCCAGCGTGGTCATTCCCGCGCCGCCGGCGGCGATGCGCTCGTGCAGGCGCAGCGACTGGCCGGTGGGGATACCGTTGCGGGCCGCGCCTTCGTTGGTCGCCGCCTTGATAAAGCGATTGGGCAGGGTCAGCGGTCCGATGCGCAACGGCTGGAAAACCGATACATCCACGGAACTGTTCGACATACGGGCTCCATTGCAGGAATGGCCGGCAGCCGACGCAAAGATGGAGCGCAGGTCGCCCGCTCCACCTTCCGGTCAGCTGGTTTGCCAGCGGTAGTTTGCGGTCAGAAGCTGTACTTGGCGTTGAACGACAGGTAGTCGCGGTCTGCCATCATCCGCCCGTGGGAAATGTTCGGTGAGCTGAGGTAGTCGACGTAGGTCACGCCCACCTGGAAATTACCCAGGTACTTGAAGTCCGCCCCCAGGGTCAGGCGCTTCTCGGCACGGCCGATGCCCTGCAGCGCGCTGCCGTCGAGGTTCTGCTGCCAGTTGACCTTGGTCACCAGGTCCCAGCCGCTGAACAGGCTCGGGTACTCCATCTGGGCGCCCAGGCCGAGCAATGTCGAACCACGGGTCTGGCCGTCATAGATGAAGCTGTCGAAGCTGCCGATATTCACCCCGTCAACGGTGATACCGACCGGGTCCACCGACTCGATGTACTGGTGCATCACTTCGCCGAACACCGAGGTCTGGTGCGACAGCCAGCTCGGGCCGATGAGGTACTGCGCGTTGAGGTTCACCTGCCAGACTTCACCGCGTGCCGGCGTGCCGTTGTCCAGGTAGACCGCCGAGCCGTCGCGATAGCTGAGGTCGCCGGCGAACTGCACCGCGTCGCCGATCTTCGAGCTGAAACTCACCCCGGTCAGTTTCACGTCCTCGAAGTAACCCAGCTTGAAGGTGCCGGGCGCCACGTTGCCGGACAGGGACGAATAGCGGGTATCACCACCGAAATTGAAGAACAGCGCACCGACGCGCTCGTGGTAGCGATAGTGGAACAGACCGAGCTCGGTGCTGTCGGTCAACCGGTAGCGCAGGCCCAGGCCCCACTGGCCGCTGTCGCGCGGCTTTTCCTCGCCGGCGTAGGACAGCGCGGTGAACTGCGGGTTGCCCGCGGCGAAGCGGAAATACTCGGCGCCGGGGCCGAAAATATCGCTGCCGTTGAAGTAGTCACCCACCGGATTGAGCTGCGTTTCTTCCCACTCGTACTGGTAGAAGCCCAGCAGCGCTAGGTCCTCGTTCAGCGACCAGGACGCCGAGAACTGCCCCACCGGCAGGTAGGCGTCCTTCGCCTCGGTGCCCGGCACGTTGAACTTGGTTGCATCGACCGGCGCCTGTCCCTGGCTGATGTTCGGCCAGAACATGCTCTCGCCCCACGCTACCAGATGCCGGCCGGCCTTGAGCGACAGGTACTGCCCATCAAGAACGTCGAAGTTGCCGTATACATAGGCATCGAGCAGGCGCGCACGGCCGCCGCTGTCGCGCCGGGTGTCGCTCGTGAAGGCGTCGTTGCGCCCGCCTTTGTTCACAGTATCGGGGGAATTGTTGTCGTTGCGCCCGTGATAGGCCTCATCGTAGAAGTGGCTGCCACGCAGCACTGCCCCCAGGTTGTCATGGCGCACCAGCACTTCGCCGAACAGGCTGACGCGGTTGGTGATCAGCGAGCCGCGATCGAAGTTGCGCGTGCCGTCATCGTTGTTGAGGCTCTCCAGATACTGCTTGGCCTGCTTGCCGGTCCGTACCGAGGCGGTGTAGTTGACCGTCAGGGCGGTATCGATTGTGGTCCTTTCGCCGATCTCGAAGGATGGGCCGGCCACCGCAGCGCTGCTGGCAATGGCAACCGATACACCCAGCAAGTGCGGGACAAAACTCGCTTTCTTCACGCTCATAGCTATCTCCGTTCTTGTTGTTTTACTGCTATCGCTCCGGGTTGCGGCCGGTGACCCGGCAGCCAGGAATCGAGGTTGCCCGCTGCGGCTCAGGTCGCCAGCAGCGCGCGCAGGTCGTTCTTGGCGACCTTGTTGGACGGGTTCAGGGGCAGCGCCTCGAAGAAGCGCACCAGGCGCGGCACCTTGTAGTTGGCCATTCGCTCACGGCACCAGGCGATGAGCTCGGCCGCTTCCAGCGGCTGGTTCGCGTGGCGTACCACGCAGGCACAACCGACCTCCCCCATGCGTTCGTCCGGCACGCCGATCACCGCCACCTGGGCAATAGCCGGATGCTGGAGCAACACGGCTTCGATCTCTGCCGGGTAGCAGTTGAAGCCACCCACGATGAACATGTCCTTTAGGCGGTCGGTGATCTGCAGATTGCCTTGCTCGTCGAGCCGCCCCACGTCACCGGTGTGCAGCCAGCCGTCGCTGTCGATCGCCTCGGCGGTGGCCTCGGGGTCCTGGAAATAACCGCGCATGACGTGGAAGCCGCGCAGACAGATTTCGCCGGTTTCTCCCGCAGGCAGAGGCTGGCTCTCGGCATTGCGGATGCTCACCTCGGTCCCGGCGATGGGCCGTCCGCTGGTGGCGGCAACCACCTCGGGCGGCGCGGCGGGGTCGCAGATGGTCGCCAGCCCGCCGCACTCGGTGAGGCCGTAGGCCGTGGTCACCACCTCGAAGCCCAGTTCGGTACGCATGCGCTCGATCAGCACCGCGGGGATGGTGGCCGCTCCGGTGACCGCGACGCGCAGCGAGGACAGATCGGTCTGCGCCAACTGCGGATGCGCCAGCATCGACAGGTACAGCGTCGGCGGGCCTGGCAGTACGCTGATGCGATCCTCGGCGATGCGCCGGATCACCACGTCGGCGTCGAATACCGCGTGCGGCAGAATCGTTGCGCCAGCCAGCAGGCAGCTGATCCAGCCAGCCTTGTAGCCGAACGCGTGAAAGAACGGGTTGACGATCAAGTACCGATCGCCCGGCCCGATTCCGATCTCCTTGCCAAATTCGTGAAACGCGCGAAGAAGCTGGCCCTGGGTGCTCAGCACGCCCTTGGGTTTGCCGGTGGTGCCGGAGGTGAACAGCAGGTCGCTGACATGCTCGGGCGTTACCGCGGCCATTCTGGCCTTGACCCGCTCCAGGGACACTGAAGCCCCTTCATCGAGAAACGCCTGCCATCCGAGCCGTCCATCGACCGAGACCGGCTCATCGAGCATGATCTCGCCTTCCAGGCTATCCGGTCGGAAAGGCTGGAGCAGCGCCGGGTAATCGACGCCTAGGAATTCCCGGCACAGAAACAGCAGCCGAGTCCCGCTGCGGGCCAACACATCGGCTGCCTCGGGACCCTTCATGCGGGTATTGATCGGCACCATCACCGCACCCGCGCAGTGAATGCCGAGGGCAGCGATGATCCAGGCCCGGCAGTTCGGCGCCCAGATGGCGACCCTATCGCCCTCTTCGATGCCACGGGCGAGCAGGCTACGAGTCACGGCCATGACCTGTTCGGGCAACTCGGCGTAGCCAGTGACCACGCCGTTCTCTTCTATCGCAGCGAGCCCGGCAAAGCGCCGTGATGCCTCCGCCAGCAGTGCCGGGAGGGTCCTGGGCGCAACAGCAGCGGTTGGCTCAAGCAGTGTCTTGGGCGAATTAGTGTCGGTCATGTTCGGGGTCGCCTGGTGATCACGGAAAACGAATGTGCAGTTGGTCGCTGGTGGGCACGGCCTGGCAGGTGAGGATCCAGCCCTCCTCCAGCTCCGAGGGGTCCAGCGCATCGTTGATGAGCAGCTCGACCTGCCCGTTTTCCAGGGTGCACATGCACGAGGCGCAGCCGCCAACACGGCAGGCACTGGGCGGCTTGAGGCCCGCGCGCTCCATGGCGGCCAGCAAGGTTTCTCCGGCCTCGCATTCGAGCTGATGCTGCTCGCCGTCCAGCTCCACCGTGACTGCCGCGGCAGAGGCCGCCTCGCTGGCGGCCATGGGCTGGATTTCACCCTCGCCTGGCAGCGAGACGAAACGCTCCACATGGATGCTCGGCCCTGGCATACCCAGGACCTTCAGCGCGCTGACGGCGGTATCCATGAAGGGTCCCGGGCCGCAAATGAAGGCCTCGGCGCGGACGAAGGGACGAGCCAGTTCGGCAAGCTGCTCGGCGCAGGGGATGCCCTGGATCGAGTCCAGCCAGTGCACCACCTGCAAGCGACCGGGATGCGCCCTGGCGAGCTCGCGTAATTCGTCGCGGAAAATCACCGAGGCTTCGTCGCGGTTGGCGTAGATCAGCAGGATCCGGCCTGTGCCTGCGAGCAGCGCCGAGCGCAGAATCGACAAAACCGGCGTGATGCCGCTGCCGCCGCCAAACAGCAGCAGGTCACCCTCCAGACGCTTGGGCACGAACACGCCTGCCGGCGGAAGGACTTGCAGACTGTCTCCGGCGCGCAGCTGGTCACAGAGCCAGTTCGATGCACGTCCGTCGGCAACACGCTTGATGGTGACCCGCAGCGGTTCCTCCAGCAGCGGCGTGCTCGACAGCGAATAGCAGCGCGGCAACCAGTCATCGCCGTGGGGCACGCGCAGCGTGAGGAACTGGCCGGGTCGATAGCGAAACGCCTCGGCCAGGCTCGGCGGAACCTCGAAAACCAGCGAGCGGGCATCGGCGGTTTCCTCGACGACCTGCGCGACCCGCAGTGCTATGTAGTTGCTCATGGCTCAATACTCATGTGAAGGCACCGGCATTCGTCCGAGCGTACGCAGCGCTGGGGCGCTGCCGCGGCGATGACAGCGGGCATGCTTGGATGGCTCATACGGCGACCTTTTCCGGCACGGGCCTGGCGATGGCGGCGGCGGCGCGGCCTGCGCGCCGACCGGAAAACACACAGTCGGCCAGCGACAAACCGCTGATGTACATGTGCGACGGGATGCCGACGGCAGCGCGGCCGGCGGCGTAGAGGCCAGGGATCGGTTTGCCGGACTGATCGAGCACGGCCCCGCTGCTCTCCTCCACCCGCAGCCCGCCGAGGGTCAGACCGCCCATGGGATAGGCAGCGCTACCGACGGAGATGTCGCAGGCATAGAACGGCCCCTGCTCCAGCGCTTGCCGGCTGTCCACTGACTTGCCCGTCTCATCCTCGCCCTCGCCACGCGCAGCGGCGTTGTAACGAGCCAGGGTGTCGGACAGCGTGGCGGGTTCGGCGCCGATCGCCTCGGCCAACGCCTCGATGGTCCGGCCCTTGCGAGCGAACAGCATCAGCAGCAATGCCGGCATCGTCTGGAACCACCAATAGCCACCGCGCAGGGTTTCCTTCAGTGCCTGACTGCGCAGGCTCCGATCGAGGATCAGCCAGCCCTTGCCGTCGTGTTCCTCGCACAGGCGTACGCCCAGCGTGGCCCCGTAGACCTCCTCGTTGCAGACGCGCTGCCCCTGGCCGTTCACCACCATGCCCTTGGGCCAACACAGCGGCGGACTGAGGAAGCGCCAAGCGGAAATCCGGTCGAGCTGGGCGCTGGCCGCACCGACACTGGCGCCCAGGCGTATGGCCGAGCCGTCGCAACCGGTGGCGCCCACCTTGAAGGTGAGCAGGTAGCGGGCACCATGCTCGCGCAGCATCTGTTGATTGAAAATGAAGCCGCCGGTGCTCAGCACCACGCCGCATCGGGCACGAACCGCCAGCGGCCGTGCGTAGTCACGCTCGATGCGCGCAAGGCGTGCGCGCAGCCGGTCGCTGTATCTCGGCGCGAGGTTTTGCCAGCGTTCGGCAGCGGCAGCCAGGCGCGCATGGATGCGGGCCTGACGGCTCCCTGGCGTCAGGCACCAGAGTTCAGCACCAACCACCGTATCTTCGTCATCGAGTACCAGGCGGCGGATGCTTGACTGCAAGCGCGTGCGAATGCCCGCGCGCAGGCAGGCGGCTCGCAGCTGATCGTAGAGCACCTGGCCACTCTGTCCCTTGCCGACGGTGCGATGCCCGCGTGGGGCCGGCGCCGCCAAACCGGCATAGGCCGGCACCTTCTCGTTGCCCGAGTAATAGAGGTAGTAACCATCCGGCGGATAGGAGGTTTTGCCGCCTCCGGGCGGAATGCTCGATCCGTACCTGGCACCATGGCTTTCCAGCCACTGCAGGTTCTCCACGCTTTGCTCGCAAAAACGCCGCAAGGTGTCATCGCCAACGGCGCCCTGCGTCTCATGGCGCAGGTACTCGAACATGGCCGCAGGCGTATCGACGAACCCCGCGTCGCGCTGTTGGCGCGTGCCGCCCCCGGCATAGACGATTCCGCCGCTCTTGGCGCTGGCTCCGCCGCCCTGGAAGCGGTCGGCTATCAGGACCTGGAGACCCGCTGCATGAGCTTCCAGCGCGGTGCAGGCACCGGCGGCTCCCCAACCCGCCACCAGCAGGTCGCAAGTATCATCCCATGTGTGCCGATCAGGCTCGTCGACACGCAAGGGCGGCAGGATTTCGGTCACGCCTTCGTCATCATAAGTGCTCATGTGCCGTTCCTCAGCGCTGACCGGACAGGTGCCTGGCGGCGACGTAGCCGAAAGTCATGGCAGGGCCCAGCGTGCCGCCGGCGCCCGGATAGGTGGTGCCGAACACCGACGCGGAGGTGTTGCCAATCGCGTACAGACCCTCAATCACCTCGCCATTGCCATGCAGCACCTGGGCATGCTCGTTGGTCAGCAGCCCGCCCTTGGTGCCAATGTCCCCGGCATCCATGCGCATTGCGTAGAACGGCCCCTTCTCCAGGGGCGCCAGGCAGGGGTTGGGTTTGACGTCGACACTGCCGTAATAACGGTCGAACACATTGCCGCCTCGGCCGAAGTCAAGGTCCTCGCCGCTACGGGCGAAGCCGTTCAGACGCGCAACGCTCGCCTGAAGGCCGGCCGAATCCACACCGATCTGCTGTGCCAGCGCGTCGAGGGTGTCTGCCTTGTAGTACAGGGTGTTGAGCCATTCGGCTGGCAGGCGCTCGTCGGGCATGATCTGTGACGGCATCAGCGGGCCCATGGCGTAGCGGAAGCGGAAACGCGCGTCGAAGATCACCCAGGCCGGCAGCGACTGGCCGTCGGTAGCCTGGTTGTCGCGATACATGGCCGCCACGAACTCCAGGTAGGGCGCCGCTTCGTTGACGAAGCGCTGCCCGCGGCCGTTGACGACGATGGAGCCGGGAAAGGCGCGCTCGGCGAAGATCGGCCGGGGCTTTTCCTCGCCCGGCACGGCAATGGTGGGGGCCCACCAACCGTGCTCCATCAGATCGGTAGCGGCCCCCTCGGCCAGTGCTGCCTCCAGCGCGGCGCCGGTATTGGCGCCCGGTGGCGTAGCACTCCAGGCGGCGCTTGTGGGCTTAGGCAGGTAGCGTTCGCGCAGGGCCTGGTTGTGCTCGAAACCGCCGGAGCCGAGAATCACCCCACGCGAGGCGTGCAGGTCGATCAGCTCGCCATCGCGCTCGACGCGAACGCCACTGACACGTCCGTCCGTGACCAGCAGCTCACGGAAATCGGTGCGTAACCACAGCGGCACCTGACGATCCATCAGTGACCGGCGCAGCGAGGCCACCAGCGAAGCGCCAAGGGCGGTTCGGCGGTCAAGATCGGTCTTGCGCCGCCACTTGAAGTCCATCTTGTAGCGCAGCATCAGCCCCAGCAGCATCAGGCGCCAGCCGAAGCTGCGTGACATGGCCTTGTGTGCCTGACGCGCGGTCCAGGCAATCTTGCCCATCAGCAACGTGGTCGCCGAAGCCGGGCGCAGATTGCTGAACTCCTCCTCGAGCACGCTGGCATCGAAGATCTCTGGGTCCAACGAGCGTCCGCCAGGCAAGGCACCGGGCAGATGCGGGTAATAATCGGGGTACTTTTCGGCGACGGCGAAGCGCACGCGACTGCATTCCTCGAGTTCACGCACCATCCGCGGCGCCTGCTCCAGGTAGGTCCGCAGCCGCGCGTCGTCGACGCGGTCGCCGACGGCAGCCTTGAGATAGGTCCAGGCCCTGTCGAAGCTGTCGTTGCCACCCTTGGCCTGGAAATGGTGGTTGTTGGGAATCCAGATGCCGCCACCGGAAATGGCCGAGGTGCCGCCATACTGGGCAGTCTTCTCGATCATCAGGACCGACAGCCCTTCGTCGGCGGCGAACACGGCCGCCGTCATGGCGCCAGCGCCGGAGCCTACGATGATGACGTCGTAACGGGTTTCAGTCGAAGCTTGGCTTGTCATTGTTATTTTGCCCTGCACCAGGGGAAATTCTTCGCCGCACCGCCGGCCACGGAGTGCCGAACGGTACGGTCGCCGTCAAACGAAGGGATCGGGATTGGGCAGACCCAGCAGTACCGCGCCATAGCTGCGGCCGTAGGCCATGTAGTTGTTGGCGATATGCCCGCGCGCCTGATGCAGATCGCGGAAGATGCGCGCCACCGGATTGCTGCTGTACAGCCCCGAGGCAGCCATGCAGCGCAGCAGCTCGTTGACCTTCTCGGCACAGACGTTGGTCACATAGGAGGACTGGAAGCGGTACAACAGCCGGGTCTCGACGTCCGGGTATTCGTTGGCCTGCGCCAGCTCCATCAGTTGCCCGTAGTTGCGCTCCAGCACCAGCTTGAGCATGTCCAGGGTGATGGTGGCGTCGGCTACCGCGTTCTGCGCGCCCGGATCCTCGGCGGTCTTGGCGCCGTGCTTGCCGATGTGCTGCGCGGCATTGCTGCGGAACTCGTCGATCGCACCCTGCAGCGCACCCATGGCGGACGTGGACACCGCGCGCGCAAAGATCTGGGCGAAGGGAATGGCGTAGATCGGATTGGTGTTGGCCAGACGGCCGGGCGTGGCCTCCACAGTCCAATTATTGGTGCGCTGGATCCGATAGGCCGGCACGAAGGCATCTTCCACCACGATGTCGTGGCTGCCGGTGCCACGCAGGCCCAGCACGTCCCAGTTGTGCTCGATGCGGTAGTCGCTGCGCGGCACGAGAAAGGTGCCGTGCTCGGCAGGCTGGTCGCCGTCCGGCGGGATGATGCCGCCCAGCAGGCACCAGCTGCAGTGCTCGCTGCCACTGGAGAAGCCCCAGCGTCCGCTGATGCGGTAGCCACCCTCAACCGGCGTGACCTTCGCCACCGGCATGTAGGTGGAGGACATCAGGGTGCTGCTGTCCTCGCCCCAGACGTCTTGCTGGGCCTCAAGGGGATAGCGGGCCAGCTGCCAGGGGTGGACGCCAAGCACGCCGTAGACCCAGGCGGTGGACATGCAGCCCTCTGCAAGGGTCATCTGGATTTCAAAGAAGGCCCGCAGGTCGATCTCGTAGCCGCCGTAGGCCTTGGGCTGCAGAGCACGGAAAAGCCCCATCTCCTGCATATCGGCAATGGTTTCGACCGGCACCTTGAACTCGCGCTCGGCCTGAGCCGCACGCATCTTGAGCTGCGGCACCAGGCGCCGTGCACGTTCGATCAATTCGATTTCTTGTGGCGTTTTTTCCCGAGTCGCAGTCATCGTCGGCTCTCTCTTGTTATCGCGCGGTTGCGCAGGCGTGACTGGATAATCCAACGGGAGGGCAAGGCGGTTCATCGTCAAAGCGGACTAGACGCAACCTCATGGGAAGCGCCCTCGACAATGAAGCGCGCCGACAGGCGAGCCAGCTCGGCGGCCAGGCGATCCAGATCGGCCGCCGCCTCGGCGCCGCGCTCGGCGCTGTGCGACAGCTCCCGGGTGCCGCCGGCCACCCCCTCGACCTGTTCGGTGATCTCGCGCATTGCCCGCGCCTGAACCTGGACCGCATCACCAATGCCGCTTACCGCCTCGATCACCCGCTCGGTACCGTGCCTGATCTGTGCGATTGCGGCGCCCGCGTTGTCAGCCAGGCCGACCCCATCCCGCACCCGCTGTTCGGCCCTGCCCATACTGCGCACCACGTCCTGGGTGCCGTTCTGGATGCGCGCGACGATGTCGCTGACCTGGGCAACGGAGTTCCCGGTGCGCCTGGCCAGCAGGCGCACCTCATCTGCAACAACGGAGAAACCCCGCCCCTGTTCGCCGGCTCGGGCCGCCTCGATGGCAGCATTGAGCGCCAGCAGGTTGGTCTGCTCGGCCACCTCCCGGATAACCCCGAGTACGCTACTGATATCGCCAGACAGAACGTCCAGCTCACGAATGTGCCGCGCGGTGTCCGCCACCACCTCCGAAATGCCCTGCATTTCATCGGCCATGGCGCGTACCGCACGCTCGCTTTCAGCGGAGTGACTGGCCGACTCCTCGGTGGTTCGCCTCGTGGCCTGCGCGTGGGTCTCGACCCGCTCGATGGTGTGCGACAGCCCTTTGACCAAGCGGGACATGGCATCGACCGCCACCGCCTGCTGTTGCGTGGCGACCGACGATCCGGCCGCCACGTCGGCCATGTTCCGCGCTTCACGCTCCAGCCGCTGCATCTGCTGGCGCACAGCGGCGATCAGCCCCCGCAAACTGTCGCGCATTACCGCCATGTCGCGCAGCATCCTGCCGACCTCATCCTCACCCAGCTGGGGAACCGGGCGCGACAGGTCCCCGGCAGCCATCGCGCCCAGGCTCTCGCTGGCCACGGCAAAAGCGCGCCGCAAACGCCTTAGAACAGAGAACGCCGTCAGGCCGCCAGCCAATACACCCAGCACCGCCAGCGCCAGATAGGCCATCAAAACCCACTGGTAGCGCCGCTCTGCGGCTCGATAATCCTGTTCAGTGAGGACCCGCTGAGCCTCGCGCAAGCCATCCAATGCCCGCATCGCCTGCTCACCCAGCGGCATGCCGATGCCGAGAAACGCCACCATGCCGTCGGAGCGGAAGTCTTCCAGACGCAGCGAGGCCAGGACACTGTCGAGTTCCAGCAGCCACTCCGCGTAGGCCGCCTCGAACGCGTCGGCGTGCGCCTGTTCGCCGGACCAGGTGACCGCTTGCGCCCAGAGCGCAGCAATGGCCTCGTTGTTGGCCTCGATGGCATCCAGATGCACCCCGACCGGACGCTCATGAGCGCGTACCAGCTGCCCGCTGGGGTCGTATTGGAAGGCCAGCAGCACCAAGCGACGGTTTTCATCCAGGCGCCGACCAATCTCGGCGAACTCCTCCAGCGCCATCAATCGCTGGTCATGCACCACACGCAAGCTGTCGCGGGCCTGGTACAGGCCGTGCCAGCCCAGCCCCACGGCGCAGAAGAACAGAAAGCTGGCAAGCATGGCCCAGAGCCATAGGCGCTGAGCGAGGGTGATGCGGTTCAGCATGGGATGTCCTTATGGGGCAGTAATGACTGCACCAGTCCCTGAGTGCCGGGGACGGGCGGGGGCGGGGCGCTCTCAAACCGGGCGCCAGCGCCGGAACATGCCGCCCTAGCCGACAACCGCGCCACGTCCAAACGGACGACCTGAACCGCCGCCTCCGCGTTAGTCCGTTGAGACGATGTTGGTACCGACCGGCCTATCGATACTCAGCGCTCACGTAATCCCAGTCCGGCGGGCATGTCATGAACGCATACACCAGCTTCGATCCGCAGTCCTTTCGCGCCGCTCTCGGCACCTTTACCACCGGGGTCACCATCATTACCAGCCGTGGCATAGACGACGAGCCGGTGGGTGTAACAGCCAACAGTTTCAATTCGGTTTCGCTGAACCCGCCCATGGTGCTCTGGAGCCTGGCCAAGAATGCCAGGAGCCTTGCGGCGTTCAGCCAGGCCAAGCATTGGAATGTTCACGTGCTGTCCCATAAGCAAGAAGAGCTGTCGAGCCGCTTCGCCCGCCAGGGAGAGGACAAGTTTGCCGGCATCGACCTGGACCAGGGCATCAGCGCAGCGCCACTGCTGCCGCAGTGCACCGCCCGTTTTCAGTGCCGCACGGCCTTTCAGTATGAAGGTGGCGATCACGTGATCTTCGTTGGCGAGGTAATGGCCTTCGACTATTGCGATGCCCCGCCGCTGGCCTTTCAGAGCGGCCAGTACGCCCTTGCCACGCGGCAGCCGGGCAAGGACCTGCGTCTGGGCAGCCCGCCGCCCCCCGAATGCAGCTACACCGAGGACCTGCTGGGCTACCTGCTGGGTCGCGCCCATTACCAACTGCTGAACGAGCTGCGCCACCTGTTGAGCAGCCAGCAGCTGGACGAGCATGCCTTCTTCGTACTTTCCGTGCTGTGCATACGCGATGGGCTAACCCTCGAAGAGCTCAATGAGTTTGTGGCCTACACCGGCTTCTCCGTCACCCCGGCCACCATGCGCTTTCTCGAAAAGCAGGGCCTGGTCGCCATTGAGCGTATCGCCGGCGCGGACCGCTATGTCCTCACCGGCGCCGGTCGCGAGGCCTCACTGGAAGAAATCGCGCTGGCCAAGGCGGTTGAGCAGGATCTGGTCGCGCGTCTCGGCGAGGTGGACGCCAAGATGCTCAAGGCTCTGCTCAAGCGGCTGATCGCCACCACCGACCGTGGCCTTCCGGACCTCTGGGGCCCGCGCTAGCACCAACACCTCTCTTGCATCCGACATGAGCGCATCTATGAACCTTCACCTGATCGAGACGCTGGGCGACGAACTGTTCAACGCCCTGCAAGGACGGCGCAGCCTGCCACCCCTGACCCATCGCCACCCGGACATCCAGCTCGAGGATGCCTATCGCATCTCCCTGCGCTTTCTGCAGCGCCGCGAGCAGCTCGGTGAGCGCGTAATTGGCAAGAAGATCGGCGTCACCAGCGAGGCCGTGCAGCAGATGCTGAACGTGCATCAGCCCGACTTCGGCTTCCTGACCGATCGCATGCAGGTTCCCGACGCCAGCGACGTCAGCCTGCGCGCGTACCGCCTGGTACAGCCGCGGGCCGAAGGCGAGATCGCCTTCATCCTCGGAGAAGACCTGACCGGCACCGAGATCAGCGCCGACGATGTCCTCGCCGCGACACAGTACGTCGCGCCCTGCTTCGAGATTGTCGATTCGCGTATCGACAATTGGCAGATCCGCATCGAGGACACCGTGGCCGATAACGCCTCCTGCGGTGTCTTCGCCCTAGGCCCGCAGCGCATCGCCCCCCGCGAGATCGACCTCGCCCAAGTGCAGCTACAGCTGCTGAAGAACGGCGAGCCCGCCGGTAGCGGCCTGGGCAGCGCGGTGCAGGGCCATCCCTGCGCTGCCGTAGCCTGGCTGGCGAACACCCTCGGTCGACTGGGCATTCCGTTTCGCAAGGGCGAAATCATCCTGTCGGGCGCCCTCGCCCCTCTGGTTCCGGTCGCCGCTGGCGACCAGGTCAGCCTGACGCTCAGCGGGATCGGCGAATCCAGCCTGCGCTTCATCGAGTGACCTGCATCTCAATCGGGAGAACATCATGAGCAAGAAGATCCGCTGCGCCCTGATAGGGCCTGGCAACATCGGCACCGACCTCTTGTACAAGCTCAAGCGCAGCGAAGTGCTGGAGCCGGTCTGGATGGTGGGCATCGACCCGACATCCGAGGGCCTCAAGCGCGCCGAGGAAATGGGCCTGAAAGTGACCGCCGAGGGCGTCGACGGCCTTCTGCCGCACGTCGCGGCCGATGACATCCGCATCGCCTTCGACGCTACCAGCGCCTATGTGCATGCCGAAAACAGCCGCAAGCTGACCGAGCTGGGCGTGCTGATGATCGACCTCACCCCTGCGGCCATCGGCCCTTACTGCGTGCCGCCGGTGAACCTGAAGGACAACCTCAAGGCCGGGGCGACGAACGTAAACATGGTCACCTGTGGTGGCCAGGCGACCATTCCGCTGGTGGCCGCAGTGTCGCGCGTTCAGCCGGTCGAATACGCCGAGATCATCGCCACCGCCGCGTCCAAGTCGGTCGGGCCGGGCACGCGCAAGAACATCGACGAATTCACCCGCACCACTGCCGGTGCGGTGGAACAGGTCGGCGGCGCGAAAAAGGGCAAGGCGATCATCGTCATCAACCCCGCCGAGCCGCCGCTGATCATGCGCGACACCGTGCATTGCCTGGTGGAAGGTACGCCGGACGAGGCTGCCATCACCGAATCGATCCACGCGATGATCGCCGAGGTGCAGAAGTATGTGCCGGGCTATCAGCTGGTGAACGGGCCGGTTTTCGACGGCAATCGCGTCTCCGTCTTCATGGAGGTAGAGGGTCTGGGCGACTACTTGCCCAAATACGCCGGCAACCTCGACATCATGACCGCAGCCTCGGCCCGCACCGCCGAGATGTTCGCCGAAGAACTGCTCAAGCAGACCGACCTTTAAGGAGCGCGCCATGGACCTTCGCGGCAAGAAAATCACCGTACACGACATGTGCCTGCGCGACGGCATGCACCCCAAGCGCCACCAGATCAGCCTGGAGCAGATGAAAAATATCGCCCAGGGCCTGGACGACGCCGGCGTCCCGCTGATCGAAGTCACCCACGGCGACGGCCTGGGCGGTAGTTCGGTCAACTACGGCTTCCCCGCGCACAGCGATGAGGAAACCTCTCGGCGGTCATCTCCCTGATGAAGCGAGCCAAGGTGTCGGCGCTGCTGCTGCCGGGCATCGGTACCGTCGATCACCTGAAGATGGCCCATGAAATTGGGGTTTCCACCATTCGCGTGGCCACCCACTGCACCGAGGCGGATGTCTCCGAACAGCACATTAGCCATGCCCGCAAGCTGGGCATGGACACCGTGGGCTTTCTGATGATGGCGCACATGAACAGCCCCGAAGGCCTCGCCGCCCAGGGCAAGCTGATGGAAAGCTACGGCGCCAACTGCGTGTACATCACCGATTCGGCGGGCTACCTGCTCCCCGACGACGTGGCGGCCCGCGTCGCCGCGTTGCGCGAAGTGCTCGCGCCGGAGACCGAGATCGGCTTCCATGGCCATCACAACCTGTCGATGGGCGTGGCCAACTCCATCGCCGCCATCGGCGCCGGGGCGACCCGCATCGACGCCGCATGCGCAGGCCTCGGTGCGGGCGCCGGCAACACGCCGATGGAAGTGCTGGTGGCAGTCTGCGACCGCATGGGCATCGAGACCGGCGTCAGCGTGTTCGGCATCCAGGACGTCGCTGAAGATCGGGTGGTGCCGATCATGGACTTCCCCATCCGCAGCGACCGCGACGCCCTGACCATGGGCTATGCCGGGGTCTACGGCTCGTTCCTCTTGTTCGCCAAACGGGCCGAGAAGAAGTACGGCGTCTCGGCGCGCGAGATTCTTGTCGAGATGGGGCGGCGCGGCATGGTGGGCGGTCAGGAAGACATGATCGAGGACACCGCGCTGACGCTGGTCAAGCAGCGCCAGGCGAGCGCCTGAATCAACCTCCCGGGCGTGCTCCGGCCACCGACGGTGCGAAGGAATAACGCCACTCAATCCAGCCATACGGCCAGGTGCGTTCATCCATTCCGACAACCTGGCCATGGTCCGACATCCATCATCAGCCCCAGGCAGGCTGGCGCCCCTTCAAGCGGATGCCATTATCTGTGCGTGCATCCGTCGGAGTCGCCGTAGGCACGCCAGCCTGCCCGGTTTCGCTATGCCTCCCTCGAAGCGCCAGGCTAAGCCGAGTGGACGATGTCGAAGGGGCGCGGCTTCCCAAGAATACCGACAACCCATCGCTGCAAAGCTGCAGCGGAACATCAAACTTACGGGACGGACGATTTCATGTCAGAGCGAGAAACTCTCGTCGTCGGGGCGGTTCGGACAGCGATAGGCAGCTTTGGTGGCTCGCTGAAAGATATCCCTCTCGCCTCGCTTGCCACCAGCGTAGTTCGGGCTGCGTTGGAGCGTTCCGGCGTCGCCCCGGAACGGGTCGAGCACGTGGTGATGGGGAACGTGATCCCCACCGAGCCAAAGGATGCCTACCTCGGCCGCATCGCCGCCATCGACGCGGGCATTCCTGTAACCACGCCGGCCTTCAACGTCAATCGGCTCTGCGGTTCAGGGCTGCAGGCGATCATTTCGGCAGCTCAGGCCATCCAGCTAGGAGACGCGTCTATTGCCATTGGCGCCGGGGCCGAAAGCATGAGCCGCGGGCCCTTCCTCCTGGCTGGAATGCGCTGGGGCAGCCGCCTGGGTGATGCCAGCGCCATCGACTACATGAATGGCGTGCTGCATGACCCCTGGCAGCAGGTCCACATGGGCATCACGGCCGAGAACGTTGCCAAACGCTATGGCATCAGCCGCGCACAACAGGACGCCCTCGCCCTCGAGAGCCAAAGACGTGCCAGTCGCGCCCTCGCCGAGCAACGCTTCGCCTCCCAGATCGTCCCGATCGAAGTGAATACCCGCACGGGGACGCGCCGGTTCGATACGGACGAGCATGTGCGTGTTGACGTGACCGCAGAGCAGCTTGCAGGCATGCGACCAGTCTTCGACAAGGCCGCCGGCACGGTTACTGCCGGCAATGCGTCGGGCCTCAATGACGGCGCAGCCGCCGTGGTGCTTGCCGAGGCGCATGTGGCCCGCGAGCTGGGCCTGCGACCTCTGGCGCGCCTGGTTGGCTATGCCCATGCGGGTGTGGAGCCCGCCTACATGGGCATCGGCCCAGTGCCGGCGATACGGCTGGTACTGCAGCGAACCGGACTCGACCTGGGGCAGATCGATGTCATCGAGGCAAACGAGGCATTCGCCGCCCAGGCCTGCGCCGTGGCACAAGAGCTCGGCCTTGACCGGGATAAGCTGAACCCCAACGGCTCCGGCATCTCGCTGGGCCATCCCGTGGGCGCCACCGGCGCGATCATCACCACCAAGGCGATTCATGAATTGGATCGTGTACAGGGGCGCTACGCGCTAGTTGCGATGTGCATTGGTGGCGGACAGGGCATCGCCGCTGTTTTCGAGCGAGTCGACGGCTAGATCGTTAGGCGGCCGACCGAGTGCTATCCAGCGGCGCACGGTTGCCGGAGCGAGCAACATTCCTCACGTCATTTTGTGCAACGAGAGTTCATCATGAAAATCGTGGTTAGTGTGAAGAGAGTGATCGATTACAACGTCAAGGTTCGCGTCAAGGCGGACAACTACGGCGTTGACCTCGCCAACGTCAAGATGTCGATGAACCCCTTCTGCGAGATCGCC
>DAMCQE010000025.1:0-48913 GCA_032105665.1 Pseudomonas sp.
ACACCACCCAGCGAAAGCCCTGGGCGACCAGCAGATCGGTCAGCGCGACGATCAGCAGGCGCGCCGAGGCATTGCCAAAGGCGGCGAGGTTGCCGACCTCGACGATCTCCTCGCGCGGCACCGTACGCCCATGGCGCTGGCTCACGGCCTGCTCGATGGGCTCGTCCAGATAGCGTTCGAGAAACAGCGGCCGGCGCCGGGCGCTGCGCAGGCCGACCGCGCCATGCACCTCGCCATTGTCGCCATGCAGGCCGAGCAGGCAGGGCATGAAATGACGCACCTGCGCCTGATAGTGCTCGGCGAAACGCTGGCGGATGAAGTCTTCCAGCGCTGTGCGCCGCTCGCCTGCATCGGCCTGCGCCAGTTGCAGGGTCAGCGCCGGCTCACGGCCGATACACGCCAGTACGTCAGTTTGATCAACCCAGGGCAGTTCCATCGGGGAACCTCGGTTAGAAGCCTGGGGCGATTGTTGGGCGGCAAACTTAAGGCAGCCTTAAGCCGGTTGCCGTGGTGCAACGATCCGCGCTGACGACGATTTTTTCACATGTGCCTGGCTATGCTCGGCCACGCCGTGCTCAGCCAGTAGGCCAGGGCGCTGGCGGCCAACACCCAGATGAGCACGTCTGCGGCAGCGCCCGCCCGGCTGATCGAGCGTGGCGTGTTTTTCCAGGCAAGCGCCTGGGCGCGGCATTCGAGGGGCCGCTGCAGCTGACCATCCGCGACCGCAGCGACCGCAGCGACTGGATCGCGGATCAGGTTTTCGCCACCGTCGGACATTCACTTCGATGCCGTTACCGGCCACCTGATCCTGCTCAGCGACGAGTCGCGCTTGCTCATGGAGCTCAGCGATAGCGGGCGCATGCTCAGCTATCGCAGCCTCAATCGGTGGTTCGGTGGTCTGCGGCATTCTGCGCCGCATCCCAAGGGCGTCACCCTTGACAGCGACGGCACGCTGTTCGTCGTCAGCGAGCCCAATCTGTTCTACAGCTTCCGCCGTACTGGGGGCTAACGCCGGTCAGCGCCTTCACACTTTGTTCACGCCCGTTTGACGAAACCCTGACAGCAAGCCGATCAGACTTCGAAGCGTGCCGTGGTGGCCCTTGGCGCTTGCCGCGGGCTTCATTTCCTAATGCCCGAGTGATCTCATGTCTTCTCGCCATTTGCGTCCACACCGCGCCAGTAAACCGCCTAACGGTTCTTCACCTCATCGTCGGGCCCTGCTGGCCATGATGCTCGCCGGACTCTCCCTGACCGGTTGCCAGAGCACATCGGAGCTGCTGGTTGCCGACGAATACCCGCCTGAATATGCCGAGGGCTTCCGTGCCGGCTGCGGCAGCGGCCGCCAGGCTGCCGGCGCGCTGGCTCAGTTTCGCAAGGACGTCCCGCGCTACATGGGCCAGCCGCTGTATGCCGAGGGTTGGAACGACGGCTATCGCCAGTGCGAGGCGTTGCTGCAAGCGCGCAGCGGGCTCGACGAGCGGCGCGGCAATGCGCTGGAGCGCCAGCGCGACCGCGAGTGGCGCCACCATGTCGATCAGGCCAAGGCGCAGGCCCTGCATCGCTGACCGGCGGCGCTAGGCCGCCGCCTAGATCGCGGCGGTCGCAACGATGCTTGGCGCCGGCGTCGCCGCGCGGCGGTAGAGCAGCAGCCGGTAGCAGGCCAGGCAGATCGTCCAGTCGAACAGCAGCGTCCACAAGTTGTGCGAGGCGAAGTGCGCGCCCTGCATCACCCGGCCCGCCGACATCAGCGTGCCCAGTGCCAGCGCCACGCCCAGCGCGATGTGCGCCAGGCGCGGACGGCGATCGCGCAGGACGAAGTACAGCGCCAGCAGCGAGAAACCGGCCGACGCGTGGCCGCCGGGCCAGCAGCGCCCGGGCTTCAGTGTCGGCGCGCGTTCGGCGAGCAGCGGCGTGAACGTCTCCGTGCCGCCAAACTCACTCAGGCTCCACGGGCAATGCACGTCGGTGAGGGTCTTCAGCGGCGAGACGATGCTGGTCGACAGCCCCAACGCCAGCACCAGGTAGCCCAGCGGCCGGCGCCAGCGCGCCAGGCGTGTGGGCAGCAGGCTGAGCAGGAAGCCGGCGATGGCCAGCACGCCGATGACGATCACCGCCTGCTTGACGAGGTCATGCAGGAAATCTTCGAGCAGCCAGCTGTGCCGGCCGACGAAGCCTATGCCGGGCTCGTAGAACAGCCGCGACAGGGCGAAATCCAGCTGGCTCGGCTCGCCGATCAGCAGCACCGCCATCAGCAGTGCGGGCAGGCCGAAGCCGAGGACGAAGTTGAACGGCCGGCTGCTGCCGGCGGTCGGCGCGAGAACGGACATGAAGGCTCCAGAGGCGCCGCGGGCGGCGCCGGGCGAGGGGTTAGCGTTGGCTGAGCCGGTCGGCCGGCGCTTGCGTGGGCTGCCAGCTGAGCAGCGCGTGCTGGTAGTCGTAGCTGGCGCCCTGGTAGTAGGCGATGTCGCGGCGAACCAGCGGATCGTCCGCCGCGGCGCTGGATTCACGGCTCACGCCGCGCGCGTCGTCGTGGCGGCGCACGCCCTGGCGCGGGCTGAGGATCGCCAGGTCCTGGCCGTCGAACAGCCCCAGATGCTGGTAGTTGCCGATGAGCGCGCGGCCCGGCGCGGCGTCCTCGCGCAACAGGTTGCGGCCGAAGAAGGTCGAGACGTAGTCCATGTTCAACAGGCCGAGCAGGGTCGGCGCCAGATCGATCTGGCTGGCCACGTCGGTGAATTCGCGCGGCTCGATCAGCCCCGGCGCGTAGATGAACAGTGGGATGTGATAGTTGGCCACCGGCAGGTCCTGCGAGCCCGCGCTGCCTGCGGTGTGGTCGGCGACGATGACGAACAGGGTATTGGCGAACCAGGGCTTGCTCCGGGCGTTGCGCAGGAACTCGCCGATGGTCGCGTCGGTGTATTTGACAGCGCCTTCACGGCCCTCGCCGGACGGGATATCGATGCGTCCGTCCGGGTAGGTGTAGGGGCGGTGGTTGGAGGTGGTCATCATCTGCAGGAGAAACGGCTTGCCGACAGCGTAGTCGGCGTCCGCCTCGCGAAGCGCCAGCTGATAGAGGTCTTCGTCAGCCATGCCCCAGGCGTTCTTGAAGTGAATGTCGGCTTCGTCCGCGCTGCTCTGGTCGACCACGCGGTAGCCGTTGCCGCTGAAGAAGGCACCCATGTTGTCGAAGTAACCGCGCCCGCCATAGAGGAACACACTGTCATAGCCCTGCGCACGAAGCTGCTGACCGAGGCTGGCAAAGCCGCTTTCACGGCCGATGCGCTTGACGATGGAGCGGCCAGGGGTTGGCGGTACGGAGAGGGTAATGGCTTCCAGGCCGCGATCGGTGCGCGTGCCGGTCGCGTAGAAGTTATTGAGGTACAGACTCTGCTGGCGCAGCTGGTCGAGATTGGGCGTCAGACCGCGGGTGTCGCCAACGCTGCCGAGGTATTTGGCACTGAGGCTTTCGACGGTGATCAGCACGACGTTGAGTTTGCGCAGCTGGCCGGGATTGTCGATGACGCGGCGGATATCCAGCGGGTCCTGGCCGATGAAGCGGGCATTGGGTTCGCCGACTTCGGCGCGCAGGCTGTCGGCGACGGCAACCTGGGGCAGGGTCGGGTAGAACTGCCGGTAGTCCAGCTCGTTGTTGCGAAAGGCGGCGAAGAACTGGAACGGGCCATTGCTCGCCAGTTCGCGCCAATAGACGTTGCCGCCGATCCCCCGCGGGAAGTCCTGGCCGATGATCAGCGCGCTGGCCGTCGCAGTGACCAGCAGTCCGGCGAGTGTCGCAGCACGGGCCCTGAACGGCAGGCTTGGTGCTTTCAGTGCGCGCCGAATCGGTCGCTTCAGCACCGCCGTAGCGGAGAGTGTGACCAGCGCTATCAGGCCCAGCAGCGCATAAACCGGGTACGACTCAAGAATGTTGTGCAGCACTTCGTCCGAATAGACCAGATAGTCGACGGCAATGAAATTGAACCGCACGCCGAATTCGTCCCAGAACAGCCACTCGGCCAGCGCCGTGAACAGCATGGCGTAGAGACTCAGGGCCAGCAGCAGGGTGAGCCCGCGCCGGTGCCAGCGGCTCGCCCAGATCCGCGTTGGGCACATGAGCAGGTAGCACGCCAGCGGCAGCGCGGCGAAGCTCAGGAACGCCAGGTCATAGATCAACCCCAGCCCGTAGATCTGCAACAGGCCATCCAGCCCGCTGGCAGCTTCCTGCCAGTGAGCGAACAGCAGCGCGCTGCGGGTGATCAGAAAAGCGCCCAGCCAGAGGCCGGCCAGCAGCGACAGATAACGAAGTTGAGCATGGCGCAGGAGTGTCATCGTATGATCCACAGGCAAGATTGAACGCGCCGAAGTCTGCGCACCCGCCTGTGAGCCCTTCGTAAAGAAGGCGTGAAAATTCCGTCATTTGCCTGCTAGCGAACCGATATGCGCATTCTCGTCATCGAAGACAACCGCGACATCCTGGCCAACGTCCTGGACTACCTGGAGCTCAAGGGCTACGTGGTCGACTGCGCGCAGGATGGCCTCAGCGGTCTGCACCTGGCCGCCACCCAGGACTACGACCTGATCGTGCTGGACCTGATGCTGCCGGGCATCGACGGGCTGCAGGTGTGCAAGCGCCTGCGCGACGATGCCGGGCGCGATACGCCGATCATCATGCTCACCGCTCGCGATGCGCTGCCTGACCGCATCAAGGGGCTGCAGGCCGGTGCCGACGACTATCTGATCAAGCCCTTCGCGCTGTCCGAGCTGGTTGCCCGTATCGAGGCGATCCTGCGTCGCTGCCAGGGATCGCGCCGCCGGCAGCTGCAGGTGGCCGATCTCTGCTACGACCTGGACACCCTGGAAGCCAGTCGTGGTGGCCAGCCGATTCGCCTCAACCCTATCGGCCACAAGCTGCTGGCGATCCTCATGCAGCGCAGCCCGGCGGTGGTGCGCCGCGAAGCGCTGGAAGATGCCGTCTGGGGTGATCACGTGCCGGACAGCGATGCGTTGCGCAGCCATATCCACCAGTTGCGCCAGGTGCTCGACAAGCCGTTCGCCAAGCCGTTGCTGCATACCGTGCACGGCCTTGGTTTCCGCCTGGCGGAGGACTGCGATGCTCGCTAAGCAGCCGCTGGCGCGGCGGATCGTCATCGCCTTCACGCTGATGACGCTGGTGGTGAGCGGTGCGTTCGCCCTCGGCATCGTCGGCGTCGTGCACTTCATCGAAGAGCAGTTGGTCACCGAGGAGCTGAGTCGCGACCTGGACATCGTGCTCAACGAGGACCTGCCAAAGGGACGGGCACCGCAGCTGGATACCAGCACCCACTTCTTCGCCTCGCATCTGCCCGAGCACCCGATGCCAAAAGCGTTTGCCGGGCTCGGCGAGGGGTTCACCGAGCTGGTTCGCGGTGACGATGCCTACTACGTCTATGTGCGCAATGTCGGCGCTGACCGCTACGTGCTGGTGCAGGAGCAGCACGAGTTCGAGGCCCGTGAGGATGCGCTGTTCAACGTCGTGCTGGCCGGCTTTCTGCTCAGCGTGCTCGGCGCCTGGGCGCTGGGGCGGCTGATGGCCAACCGGGTGTTGGCACCGGTCAGCCGCCTGGCCAACCAGGTGCGCCACCGCGACCAGCTGCATCCGCTGGCGCCGCCGCTGGCCCTGCAGTATCCCGATGACGAGGTCGGCCATCTGGCCGCGGCGTTCGACAGCACCCTCGGCCAGCTACGCCAGACCCTGGAGCGCGAGCGGCTGTTCACCGCCGATGTCAGCCATGAACTGCGCACGCCACTGATGGTGGTGCTCGGCGCTTGCGAGCTGCTCGAGCAGCAGGCCGAGTTGTCGCCAGCCGCGCAGCGACCGCTGGCGCGCATCCAGCGCGCCGCGCGGGAAATGCACGAGCTGGTGGAAACCTTCCTGATGCTGGCGCGGGCGCATCCGCAGCAGGCGTCCTTCGCCGGTAAGGCCAGCTTGCAAAGCGTGGCGATCGAACAGAGCGAGCGCTGGGCACCGCTGCTGGCGGAAAAAGGTCTGGCCTTCGAGCTGCTGGAGGAGGGCGAGGACCGGGGCGTCTACAATCACACCCTGCTCGGCACGGTGATGTCCAACCTGCTGCGCAACGCACTGCATTACACCGACCGCGGCACGGTGCGGCTGGTCCTCGACGAAGGTGGCTTTCGCGTCGAGGACAGCGGCGTGGGCATTCCCCTGGCGGAGCAGGAGCGCATGTTCCAGCCGTTCGTGCGGGGTGCCGAGGGGCGCGGCGAAGGGCTGGGGCTGGGGTTGTCGCTGGTCAAGCGGATCTGCGCGCACCAGGGCTGGCAGGTAGGTGTGGTGCCGCGGCAACCACAGGGCAGCTGTTTTCAGGTGCGCTTTCATGACGGCGCGGTTTGACGTTTTTTTCACATCCCGTTGACGTGCCCTTGATGTCTGCTTGGTTAGTTTGGCGTTCCGTTTCCAACCGGAATGCCCGCCATGACCACATCGAGCCCTATCGAACTGGAGTTCTCGCGCAAGTACGACCGCCAGCACGCCTACGAATACCTGCACAAGCATCAGGATGGCCCGGCCCGGCGGCTGTCGCACTGGCGTGACGAGCAGATGGCGCGCCGCGCACTGAAGATCGCCGGCGATCCTGATCTGGTGCTGGACCTGCCGTGCGGCGCCGGGCGCTTCTGGCCGCTGCTGGCCGAGCACGCAAGCCGGATGATCTTTGCCGCCGACAACTCCGCCGACATGCTGGCGATCGCCGAATCGGCGCATTCGCTGGAAGTGCTCAAGCGGGTCGAGACCTTTCAGACCTCCGCCTTCGCCATCGACATGGGTGACAACGCGGTAGACAACATCTTCTGCATGCGCCTACTGCACCACATCGCCGACCCGGAGCACCGGCTGGCGATGCTGCGTGAGTTCCACCGCGTCACCCGTGACACGCTGATCGTCTCGCTGTGGGTCGATGGCAACTACAAGGCCTGGAAGCGCAAGCGCCTGGAGCGTCGCCGGCCGGCAAAGGACAACCAGAACCGCTTCGTCGTCGCCCGTTCGGTGATCGAGACGGAATTCGCCGAGGCCGGCTTCGACATCCTCGACCGCAATGACTTCCTCCCGGGCTACGCCATGTGGCGGGTCTACGTGCTGCGCAAGCGGGGTTGAACATGAGCCGACCACTCGTACTGCCGGCCCGCGAAGCGCGTACCAGCACCTTCCAGCGCTGGTGGAACACCCAGGGCGAATGGGTCGAGGAGCCCAATCAGCGGCGCGCCGGCGAAAGCGGCGTGCAACGGATACGGCTACGCGATCCGCAGCAGCCGCTGCTGTACTGCAAACGGCAGATCGGCCACCTGTATCGCTCATTACTGCATCCGTTTGGTCGGCCCACGGCGCTACGTGAACTGCAGGCGCTGCAAGCATTCGGCCGGCTCGGCGTGCAGGTGCCGGAACTGGTCTACTGCGGCACGCGACAACAGGCCGGGCAGTGGCAGGCGCTGCTGGTGACGGCGGAGCTGGAAGGCTTCGTCAGCCTGGAGGACTGGTATCAACAGGACTTGGGGGGGCGCTTCGGTCCGACGGTACAGGAACGCATGCTGACAGCGGTCGGAATTAGCCTCGGTCGCATCCACCAGGCGCGCTGGCAGCACGGCTGCTGCTATCCCAAGCACATCTTCCTCAAGGTTCACGGCGAAGGTGACGCGGCCAGCGTCGAGGTCGCCCTGCTCGATCTGGAAAAGAGCCGTCGCCGGCTTCGTCGCAGCGCCGCGGCACGGCATGACCTGCGCCAGCTCAAGCGTCATCGCCAGGCCATGCCGGAACAGGACTGGCAACGATTGCTGGCCGCCCACCGCACCTTCAGCGAGTTGCGCTGCGATGTCATCTGAGCCGACCTGCGCGGCTACCGATGCCGTGGCCAGCGTCGACGTGCCGGCCGACGGTGCGGCGCTGAAGGGGCGCAGCGGACTGGCGCGCATCTGGTACGCGTCCGGCTATTCGGCTGCAGGTCTCAAGGCCGCTTATAGAGGCGAAGCGGCGTTTCGCCAGCTGGTGCTGCTGAATCTGCTGCTGATTCCCCTGGCGTTTCTGTTCGACGTCAGCCGCGTCGAGCGCGCCGTGCTGATTGCCGTGGTGTTTCTCGGCCTGATCGTCGAACTGCTCAACTCGGCCATCGAGGCGACGGTCGACCGCATCTCTTTCGAACTGCATCCGCTCGCCAAACAGGCCAAGGACATGGGAAGCGCCGCGCAATTGCTGGCGCTGTGCCTGATCGGTCTGGTCTGGGCGGTGATCCTCATCCCCTGAAGGACATACCCATGCTTTCCTCTTTGCGACGCTCTGCTCGAGAGCGCCCGGCGTCCGGCTTCAATGGCCTGGCCGCGCACCTGCGCTTCACGTTCGCCAGTGCGCTGGCCCTGCTGGCGCTGTTTGCGCTGCTGCGGCTGGGCTTGCTGCTGTTCAACCGCGAACTGATCGGCAGCACGCCGCTGGCCAGCTTCGTCGAGGCATTCGGCAACGGCCTGCGCTTTGACCTGCGGGTGACGGTATACATCCTGCTGCCGCTGCTGCTCGGCGTGCTGAGCATGCGCATGATGGCCGCCCGGGGCCTGCTGCGGCTGTGGTTGAGTGTGTGTGCCAGCCTGACGATCCTGCTCGGGCTGATCGAGCTGAACTTCTATCGCGAGTTCCATCAGCGCCTGAACAGTCTGGTGTTCCAGTACCTGCAGGAAGATCCGGCCACCGTGCTGAGCATGCTCTGGCATGGCTTCCCGGTACTGCAACTGCTGGCTAGCTGGGGTGTGGCGAGCGCGGCGATGTACGCCCTGTTCGGCTGGCTGGAGCGGCTGACCCGTGGCGCGCCGGCTGTGCGCGAGACCGGCGCGCGCCGCCGCGGCTCGGCCTGGTATACCCGCGCGGCGGTATTCGGCGTGCTGATACTGGTCTGCGTGGTGGCTGCCCGAGGCACGCTGCGCCAGGGACCGCCGCTGCGTTGGGGCGATGCCTTTACCACCGAGTCGATGTTCGCCAATCACCTCGGCCTGAACGCGACACTGTCGCTGTATGACGCGGCGAAAAACCGCTTTTCAAGCCACCGCGACAACAGCTGGAAGGCGACGCTGCCGGCCGAGCAAGCGCAGGCGATCACCCGCGAGCTGCTACTGACCGGCAACGATCAACTGGTGGATGCCGAACTGGCGCCGGTACGCCGTGATTTCCGTCCGCCGGCGGACGGGCAGCTGCCGGTGCGCAACGTGGTGGTGATCCTGATGGAGAGCTTCGCCGGGCGTTTTGTCGGCGCGCTGGGCAGTCAGGAAGGCATTACGCCGAACTTCGATCGCCTCGCCGAAGAGGGCCTGCTGTTCAGCCGCTTCTTCGCCAATGGCACCCATACCCATCAGGGCATGTTTGCCAGCATGGCCTGCTTCCCCAACCTGCCGGGCTTCGAGTACCTGATGCAGACGCCGGAGGGTGGCAACCGCTTCTCCGGCCTGCCGCAACTGCTCAGCGCGCGGGCGTTCAACGACCTCTACGTCTACAACGGTGATTTCGCCTGGGACAACCAGTCCGGCTTCTTCAGCAATCAGGGCATGACCCGCTTCATCGGCCGCGGCGACTACGTCGACCCGGTGGTGGCCGATCCGACCTGGGGCGTTTCCGATCAGGACATGTTCACCCGCGCTGCCGAGGAGCTAGCGCAGCTGGACCGCAGCAAGCCGTTCTATGCGCTGTTGCAGACGCTGTCCAATCACACGCCCTATGCGCTGCCGGAGCAGTTGCCGATTGCCGCCGTCGAGGGGCATGGCGCGCTGGATCAGCACCTGACCGCGATGCGCTATTCGGATTGGGCGCTCGGCCAGTTCTTCGACAAGGTGCGTGACCAGCCCTGGTTCGAGCAGACGCTGTTCGTGGTCGTCGGCGATCACGGTTTCGGCGCACCGGAGGAAGTCACCGAGATGGACCTGCTGCGCTTTCACGTGCCGCTGCTGCTGATCGCCCCGGGCATCACCGAGCGTTTCGGCAGCCATCGCGAGGTGGTCGGTACGCAGGTGGACGTGGTGCCGACGATCATGGGCCGCCTCGGTCGCGAGGTGCGTCATCAATGCTGGGGCCGCGACCTGCTCAGCCTGGCGGCGGACGATCCGGGCTTCGGCATCGTCAAGCCGTCGGGCAGCGACCAGACCGTGGCGATGATTCGCGGTGACCGCGTGCTGGTACAGCCCAAGGAGCAAGCGGCGCGCCTGTATCGCTATCGCCTGGGGGCCAACCCGCAGGGCGAACGCCTCGCGCCGGATGCCGAGGCAGCGCAGTTGCAGCGCCAGCTCGAAGCCTACCTGCAGACCGCGACTGCCAGCCTGCTGGCCAACCGCAGCGGTGATCGCGAGCGCGAGGCCGCGCCGGGCGGCGTGCCGCTGGCCAGTACGGTCGCGCCGGCAGAGGCATCCAAGACGCCGAGCCAGGTGCGTAAGGCGCGCGAAGGCTGAGATCCAGCGCGTCGGTGGCGAACGCCGCGGCCGAGAGTTCGCGGCGTTCGGCTGTATGACGGCTACTGATCGTGCAGTGAGGCCAATTCGGCCGACGCGTTCTGGCGGGCGAGGAAACTCACCAGTTTCTGTCGCTGACGGGTGTCGAGCAGCTGGCGTTCGTTCAGCAGTTGCTCGATCTGCAGCTGTTGGCGAGCATCGCGCAGTTCACTGAGCTTTACCTGTTCGCTAGCGATCTGCGCGGGGTCGACATGCTCGCCGAGCAGCGCCTCTAACAACCTGCCGCGCTGGGCGTCGAACTCGCTGTCGAGCGCATGCAGCTGGGCCAGATAGGGCGCTTGGCCGTCATGCCAGCGCCCTAACTGGTTGGCGCTAAGCTCCAGCTGGCGCGACAGCTCGGTCGGTGCGCCGGACGGCATGGGCAGTCCGTCGGTTTGCAGTTTCTGCCAGGCGAGCGTGCCGAGCACGCCACAGTTGACCAGTAGCGACAGCGCCAGGGCTCCGCGCAGAGTGGAAGTCTTCATCATGAATTACCTCAGTGGGGAAACGGCCGCTTAGCGCGGAATCTTCACGCGGTCGTCATCGAAGTCGCCGCGTTCGGCGTCGCGGTGGCAGGCCACGCAGTTGGCGCGGCCGCCCACCGATTCGCGCTTGAACTTGGCTTCGCTGACCTCGTCATGCTTGCGCTCGAACCAGCGGGTCTGGCTGATGCGTGGCGGCTCGCCAGCGGTGGGTGACGGCTCCACCGGCAGGCGGTTGGCGGCCGAGGCGCGGACCAGGAAGTCGAGGATTTCCTTTTCCTGCACCGGGTCCAGCGACGCGTTGCTGCCGTAGTGATTGCCCAGGGTGCGCATCTGCTCGCGCCAGGCATCGGCAGGCAGCAGGCCGGGGGAATAGAGCATGTGGCAGGCCGCGCATTCTTCCTTCCACACCAGCGGCGCGTCGCTGGGTACCGCCAGGCGCTTGGGCCGCTTGTAGCCCTTGCGCTCGCGATGGTCGTCGTCATCGGCGAAGCTGAGGCCGGCCAGTACCAGGGTCAGGCCCAGCCCGGCGACGGCCGCGAGGGGTGCAATCTTCATGGCGGGCTCCTTACTTGATGCTGTCGATCCAGCTGATGAAGTCACCCTTTTCCTGCGCGGTGCATTCACGGGCGTAGACGTCGTCGCAGTTGCGGCGGAACCATTTCTCGACCTTCTTCAGGTCGGTGAAGCGCTCGGGGTTGGCTGCCGGGGCGAGCGGATCGACCTTGCGGTGTGCCGGCGTCTTGCCGGGCTGACGCGGGTCGGCGGTGTGGCAGGTGGTGCAGCTCATGGTCTTGCCGTTGCGCTGCTCCTCGGCGAAGTACAGCGCCTTGCCGTGCTCGGCGGAAAAGCCGGTGAAGTTCGCGTCCTGCTGGCGGGCCTGAGCGGCGTAGCCGGCCAGCAGCGGGTGTTCGGTTTCAGCGAGCGCCGGCAGGCTCAGGCAACAGGCGAGGGCAATCCAGTGGGCTTTCATGGTGCGGTCTCCGGGGTGGATGAGCGCAGCCTAGGCGCGCCGCCTTACGCCAAACTGAATCTGGCCAGGTGATGGCATTCAGCTTGGCTTCAGCTGAGGGGCATACAAGGGGGGTATTCCGTTCATCGAGGATTGCCACCGTGGCTGCCTTCAACCGCTTTCGTTTGTTCCACTGGCTGCTGGCCGGTTTCTTTCTTGGCGTTTACCTCAGCGGTGACGACGCCGAGACGCTGCATATCTGGCTGGGTTACGGTCTTGTGGCGTTGCTGGTGTGGCGGCTGCTGATCGAGCCGCTGCGCCTGCGGGGTTTTCCAAGTCTGCTGCCGCCGCAGGGACAGCGCCGCAAGCCGGGCCTGTCGGCAATCGGCAAGTGGCTGACGGTGGGTGCGCTGGGCAGTTTCGCCATTGCCAGCGTGGTCGGCCTGGGCATGGTCGACAACGGCGATGTGCTGGCCGCCCTGCCGGGCGTCGGGCCGGATGTCTTCGGCGCCGCCAGCGACATCGATTTCATCGGCTGGATGGGCGATGCCGAAGAGGTGCACGAGTTCTTCGCCAACCTGGGGCTGTGGCTGATCGGCCTGCATGTCGGCTATGTGCTGCTGTTCCGCCGCAAGGCGGTATGGCCGATGCTGCGCGGGGTGGCCAAGTCGGGGCCGGCTTTGACTGCACCTTCGGCCGCGGCGCAGGCAGCGACTGCTGTCGGGACCTCACTCGCATCGTCGCCGACGCCGGTTGCCGGTGAATTCACCCGTCTGCGCATCGCCTCACGCCAGGCCGAAACCGCCGACAGCTGTTCGTTCACCCTGCAGGTGCCGGCCACCCAGCGCGCACGCTTTGCTGCGCAGCCGGGGCAGTTCCTCACGCTGAAGGTGCCTGGTGCCGAGCCGGTACTGCTGCGCTGCTACTCACTGTCGCAGCGGCCGCAGGCGGATGGTGCGCTGCGCATCACCATCAAGCGGGTGCCCGGCGGCCGGGCGTCGAACTGGCTGCTGGACAACCTGCAGGCGGGCGACTGCATCGAGGCGCTGCCGCCGGCCGGTGTATTCGTGCCGCGCAACCTGGATGACGATCTGCTGCTGCTTGGCGCCGGCAGTGGCATCACGCCGCTGATGGCGATCCTGCAGGCCGCGCTGGTCGAGGGCAGTGGGCGGGTATGCCTGTTCTACGCCAGCCGCGATGCAGCCTCCCTCATCTTTGCCGAGGAACTGACCGAGTTGGCCGTGCGTTACCCCGATCGCCTGCAACTGCGCATCTGGCTTGATGCGGAGCAGGGCGTGCCGAGCGGTCGGGCGATCGCCGAGAGGATTGCCGGCTGGTCTGCCGCCGACGCCTTTGTCTGCGGGCCGCAACCGTTCATGGATGCCGCCAGCGCCGCGCTGGTCGAGCTGGGTGTGGATGCCTCGCGCATCCATCTGGAGCGCTTTGCCGCCGCAGTGCCGACGGTCGCACCGGGCGGTCGCCGCAGTCGCCTGCGGGTCGCGCTCGACGGTCGCCGTCACGAATTGGACGTACCGCGTGGAGAGGTGCTGCTGGAGGCTATGGAGCACGCCGGTCTGCGGCCGCCGAGCGCCTGCCGCTCGGGTGTCTGCGCCGCCTGTAAGTGCCGGGTGGTGGAAGGCAGCGTAAGCATGCGCAGCAATCAGGTGTTGAGCGAGAGCGAAGTGCGTCAGGGCTGGGCATTGGCCTGTCAGGCCGAGCCGCGCAGCGCCGAATTGCAGGTGGAATACTGAGATGCAAAAGGCCCTGGTTTGCATGATTTGACGCAGCGTCCGCCGGATAACGGCATAGCCTTTATCCGGCGGGCCGAAGCGCCCGGGCAGTCGAAAAGGCCGCCGGCCGTTTTCCACCCTTGGCGGGTTACCACGCGGCGGGCTTAGCGCTCCGCCACCGGCAGATCGTGCTTCTGCCAGGCGATCCACGAGCCGGGCACGTTTACCACGTCGCGGAAACCCTCGCGCTTGAGGATGCTGGCTGCGATCGAGGCGCGGTAGCCGCTGCCGCAATAGGTCGCCACGGTCCTGTTCTTGTCCAGTTGCTCCAGTCCTTCGGGCAGATGGGCGACGAAGGCGTGGCGGGCGTCGGGTACGCGGCCTTGCTCGACCTCTTCGGGGGCGCGCACGTCGAGTACCTGGACCTCGGTATCGTCGCGGCGACGGTTCAGCTCATGCACCGTCCACTGGCCGACACTGGCCAGGGGCAGGCCTGCGTTCTGCCAGTCGGTCATGCCGTTGCGCAGATAGCCTTCCACCCGATCAAGACCGATCCGATACAGCTGCAGCGTGGCCTGGTGGATCTGCTCGCTGTCCTCGCCGATCAGGTAGATCGGTCGCTGATCGTCGAGCATCCAGCCGGCCCAGCTGACGAATTCGTTCTGCAGGGCGATGTTCAGCGCGCCGGGCACATGGCCGCCGCCGAAGGCGAGGATCGAGCGCAGGTCCACCAGCTGCACGGCGCTGTGGTCGGCGCTGCGCTCGGCGAACTCTTCCGGCGACAGCGGCATTGGCAGCATCGGCCCGTGCATGCGCGTGGCCGGGCGCACGTTGAGCTTTTTCAGCCGTGCATAGTGACGCGGCGGCTCGGGCATGCCGCTGAGCAGCCAGTCGATGAATTCGGCTTCGTTGCGTCGCTGGTTGAGCGCCGGGTTGAACAACAACTCGTTGCCAAGCGTGGAGCGCCGCCGGTCGCCGATCGACTTGCCGCACGCCGAGCCCGCGCCGTGACAGGGGTAGATCTCGACACGCTCACCGAGCGGCAGGTAGCGGGTGAACAGGGTGGCGTAGAGCTGCGCGGCCAGTTGCTTGGTGCTGTCCTCGCCGAGCAGGTCGGGGCGGCCGACGTCGAGGTTGAACAGGGTGTCGCCGGTGAACAGGGCGAAGGGCTCATCGCCCTGCTGGCCGTCGCGCAGCAGCAGCGAGATGTGTTCCGGCGTGTGGCCGGGCGAGTAGATGATTTCCAGGCTGACCTGGCCGAGTTCCAGCACCTCGCCGTCGGCAGCCTGACGCAGCTCGAAACCGTAGTCCGCCGAGCAGCCACCGATGATCTCGGCGCCGCTGCGTTCGGCCAGCGCCTGGGCACCGGAGACGAAGTCGGCATGGATATGGGTTTCGATGGCATAGGCGATGCGCAGCCCTTTCTCGCGGGCCAGATCGAGGTAGATATCGACGTCGCGTCGCGGGTCGATCACTGCGGCGACTGCGGCCTTGCTGTCGCCCACCAGGTAGGAAATCTGCGCCAGGCCGTCGGTATAGATCGGCTCGAAGACCAGCATGTTTGCACCTCCGTAACGGCTGAATGGTTACGGATGTGGAACGTCGACGGGTGGCCGACGTTCACTCGGCGATCATTTGCGGACCAGCAGCACCCCGGATTCCATGTGGTGGGTGTAGGGGAACTGGTCGAACAGCGCGCAGCGCTCGATGCGGTGGGTATCGGCCAGCTGGGCGATGTTCTGTGCCAGGGTTTCCGGGTTGCAGGAGATGTAGAGGATGCGCTCGAAGCGGCGGGCCAGTTCGCAGGTGTCCGTGTCCATGCCGGCGCGCGGTGGGTCGACAAAGATGCTGCCGAAGTCGTAGCTCTTCAGGTCGATATGGGCCAGGCGGCGGAACGGGCGCACCTCGTTCAGCGCCTGGGTCAGCTCCTCGGCGGAAAGACGCACCAGCTCGATGTTGTCGATGCCGTTGTCGGCGATATTGGCCAGCGCGGCATTGACCGAGGTCTTGCTGATCTCGGTGGCCAGCACGCGGCGCACGCGGGTGGACAGCGGCAGGGTGAAGTTGCCGTTGCCGCAGTAGAGTTCGAGCAGGTCGTCATCACGCTCGCCGAGCACGTCGAAGGCCCAGTTCAGCATCTTCTGGCAGACCTCGCCGTTGGGCTGGGTAAAGGCGCCCTCGGGCTGGCGATAGCGGAAGGTTCGCCCGGCGACCACCAGCGCTTCTTCCACGTAATCGCGACCGATGACGATGCGCTTGCCCTTGGAGCGGCCGACCAGGCTGACGCCGAGGTTGGCGGCGAGCTGCTCGGCTTCGGCCTGCCAGGCCTCGTCCAGTGGGCGGTGGTAGGCGAGGGTGATCAGCGCATCGCCGGCCAGGGTGGTGAGGAATTCGACCTGGAACAACTTGAAGCTGAGCACTTCCGACGCCTGCCAGACCGCTTTCAGTTGCGGCATCAGCTCGTTGATGCGGCGACTGGCGATGGGGAAGTCGTCGATCAGGATCGCCTTGTGCTTGTCGCCCTGCTCGAACATCGCGTAGTGGCGCTGGCCCTCTTCGCGCCACAGGCGGAATTCGGTGCGCAGGCGGTAATGCTCGCGGGGCGAGTCGAAGACTTCCGGGGCCGGTGCATCGAACGGCGCCAGCAGTTCAACCAGCCGGGCGGTTTTCTCGGCGAGTTGGGCATCGTATTGGGCGGGGTCGAGCTTGGGCAGCGGCATGGCGGGGGCTTCGTGCAGAGGTTTGAGGAGCTTTACGGCGCCGGCCGCTCCCACAGTAGTTCGCTCCGTGGGGCGGCCTTGCCGCGAATTAACGCATGTTGCGGATCGCTATTCGTAGGCTGGATCGGGGCGCGCAGCTGACGCTTTTCTCATCCACCTTCTGGGCGATCTGGTGGATGGGAAAAGCGTCATCCACCCTACGCTGCGATCAGCCGGCGAACCAGCCCAGCTTGACCACGAAAAGTGCCGAGAGAATCCACATCGCCGGGCTCAGCTCGCGCCAGCGGCCGGCGAGCAGCTTGATCGCGGTCCAGGCGATGAAGCCGAAGGCGATGCCGTTGGCGATGGAGAAAGTCAGCGGCATGGCCAGCGCGGCAACCACGACCGGCGCGGCGACGGTGAGGTCGTCCCAGTCGATGTCGGCCAGGCTGCTCATCATCAGTACGGCGACAAACAGCAGCGCCGGGGCGGTGGCGTAGGCCGGCACGGCACCGGCCAGCGGGGCGAAGAACAGGCTGAGCAGGAACAGCAGGGCGACCACGCAGGCGGTCAGGCCGGTGCGGCCACCGGCAGCGGTACCGGCGGCGGATTCGATGTAGCTGGTGGTGGTCGAGGTGCCCAGCGCGGCGCCGGCCATGGTTGCGGTGCTGTCAGCCAGCAGGGCGCGGCCCAGGCGCGGCATCTTGCCGTCCTTGTCCAGCAGGTCGGCCTTCTGCGCCACGCCGATCAGGGTGCCGGAAGTGTCGAACAGGTCGACGAAGAGGAAGGCGAAGATCACGCTGATCAGGCCGATATCCAGCGCGCCCATGATGTCCAGCTGCATAAGGGTCGGCGCCAGCGACGGCGGCATCGAGACCACGCCGTTGAGCTGCGACAGACCGAGCAGGATCGACAGCCCGGTGACCACCAGAATGCCGATCATCACCGCGCCGGTGACCTGGCGGTATGCCAGCGCGGCGATCAGGAAGAAGCCCAGGCAGGCCAGCAGCGGGCCGCCGGCGCTGAGGTCACCGAGGCCGACCAGAGTGGCCGGGTTGTCGACGACGATACCGGCGTTCTTCAGCGCGATGATCGCCAGGAACAGGCCGATGCCAGCGGCAATGCCGGCGCGCAGGGCCAGCGGAATGCTGTGGATGATCCACTCGCGGATCTTGAAGATCGACAGGCCGAAGAAGATCACGCCCGAAAGGAACACCGCCCCCAGTGCGGTCTGCCAGGTGTAACCCATGGTCAGCACGACGGTGTAGGTGAAGAAGGCGTTCAGGCCCATGCCCGGCGCCAGCGCGATCGGGTAGTTGGCAACCAGGCCCATGATCGCCGAGCCGATGGCTGCGGCCAGGCAGGTGGCGACGAACACCGCGCCGTGATCCATGCCGGTTTCGGCGAGGATGCTCGGGTTGACGAAGAGGATGTAGGCCATCGTCAGGAAGGTGGTGATACCGGCCAGGACCTCGGTGCGCAGCGTGGTGTTGTGCGCCTTGAGTTGAAACAGCTTTTCCAGCATGGTCGATCCTCTTGTGCCGGTTAAGTGTGGGGCCGTCGCCTCTGGCGGGCGGCTGGCCTGTCGTCGCAAAAGCCGGGCATCTTACACCGGCCGGCAGCGCGGTTGAATTTCCATTGAGCAGGTGAACGCCATGAGCAAACGTGTCCTGATTCCGATCGCCGACGGTTCCGAAGACCTGGAGGCCGTCACTCTGATCGACGTGCTGCGCCGCGCCGAGTTCGAGGTGCTGGTCGCCAGTGCCGAAGAGCGGCGCATGCTGACCTGTGCGCGCGGCACGCGGATCACTGCCGACGCCATGCTGCTCGATGTGCTGGCGCAGGACTTCGACCTCATCGTGCTGCCCGGCGGCATGCCCGGCGCGAAGACCCTCGGCGAGCTGGAGCCACTGGCCGAGCGCGTACGCCAGCAGGCCCGCGCTGGACTGGACTACGCGGCGATCTGCGCCGCGCCGGCGGTGGCGCTGCACCCCTACGGCGTGCTCAAGGGCCGCCAGGTGACCTGCTACCCAGGCATGAGCGACAACCTCACCGGCACGCATTTCCTCGACCAGCCGGTGGTGGTGGACGGCAACTGCATCACCAGCCAGGGCCCGGCGACCGCCCTGGAGTTCGCCCTGACCCTGGTGGAGCGCCTGGCCGGTCGCGGCAAGCGGCGCGAGGTGGCTGACGCCATGCTGGTGCCGGCGACGAACTAACCACGCAGCCCATCGGTCACTGCTTGCATGCCGGCCAGCCGGTGCAAACAGTGAATTCGAGGAGAACGATGGACAGTGTCGATCTGGCAGTGCTGCGGCGTGCCCGCGACTGGTTGCGTGACGGTCACGCGGTGGTGCTCTACACGGTGATCGAAACCTGGGGCAGCGCGCCGCGCCCGGTGGGCTCGCTGCTGGCGCTGCGCGGCGACGGCCGTGTCGAGGGCTCGGTGTCCGGTGGCTGCGTCGAGGACGACCTGCTCGCCCGGGTCATGGCCGATGAGCCACCGTCGACCTGCCAGCTGATCACCTATGGCGTGAGCAAGGAAGAATCCGCGCGTTTCGGCCTGCCCTGCGGTGGCACCCTGCGCCTGCTGCAGGAGCCATTGCGCGATGCCGGCTGGATCGACGAGCTGCTGTCGCGCTGTGCCGCACACGAGCGGCTGCTGCGCCGGCTGGACATGGCCAGCGGCGCGGTCGTCCTGCAGCCCGCCGGGCGTGAGGCTGTGCTGCAGTTCGACGGGCATACCCTGCGCGCCCCATTTGGCCCCGCCTGGCGCCTTCTGATGATCGGCGCCGGGCAGCTGTCGCGCTATGTCGCCGACCTGGCTCACGGCCTCGGCTTCGAGGTGCTGATCTGTGACCCACGCGAAGGCTATGCCCACGACTGGAATCCGGCCGCCGTGCGCTTCGTGCCTGGCATGCCGGACGACGCCGTGCTGGCCATCGAGCCGGATGCGCACACCGCCATCGTCGCGCTGACCCACGACCCGCGGCTGGACGACATGGCGCTGCTCACCGCGCTGCAGTCCGAAGCCTTCTACGTCGGCGCCCTGGGCTCGCGGGTCAATAGCGAGAAGCGCAAGGCGCGCCTGCTCTCGCTGGGCCTTGGCGAGCGCCAGGTGCAGCGCCTGCACGGCCCCATCGGGCTGCCCATCGGCAGCCGCACGCCGGCGGAAATTGCCCTGTCGCTGATGGCCGAGGTGGTGGCGCTGAAGAATGGCGCCCTGGCGCCGAGCCTGTTGGCGCAGCAGCGCTGTGCCTGAGCGCAGGGTGTCTGGTGCCGGTGTCTGCGCCATCGTGCTCGCCGCCGGGCAGGGCAGCCGTTACCGCGCGGCCGGTGGTGCGGACAAGCTGCTGGCGCCGAGCCTCAGCGATGCGTCGGCGCCGCCGGTGCTCGCCGCCACGCTGGCGAACCTGCGCGGCGTCGCCGAGCGGCTGCTGGTGGTGAGCCGCGCCGACAATGGTCCGCTGCACGACTGGCTTGGCGCCCATGCCGGGGACTGCGAGCGGCTGCTGGTGGAGACCTGTGGCCTCGGTCATAGCCTGGCCCAGGCGGTCGCCCATGCACCGGTGGCCCGCGGCTGGCTGGTGGCGCTGGGCGACATGCCCTATGTGCAGCCAGCGACCCTGCGGGCCATCGTCGCGGCGATCGACCACGACAATCTGGTGGTGCCTGTCCATCAGGGGCAGCCCGGCCATCCGCGCGGGATTGGTGGCGCTTATCGCGAACGGTTGCTGCAGCTCGATGGCGATCGCGGTGCCCAGGCGCTGTTCGCCCGGCATGCCGTGCAGCAGCTGGAGGTGGACGACCCCGGCGTGTTGCAGGACATCGACCACCCGGACGATCGCCGGCGGTGCTGATCCGATAAGCCTGCACGGCGATGCTCCGGCCCCTGCTCAGGGAGCTGAACGATTTCGGCGCCACGCCAGTCGTACCCCAAGACGCACGGACAGCGCACACCAATGCCCAAACCGTGAGGCTGCCATGAGCGAACATTCTTCAGCTGCAGGCCAGACCTGCACCATCAGCCTGGAGCTGAACGGCGAACGCCGTGAGCTCCAGGTGCAACCCTGGACCACCTTGCTCGACCTGCTGCGCGACCAGCTCGGCCTGACCGGCACCAAGAAAGGCTGCGATCACGGCCAGTGCGGCGCCTGCACGGTGCTGCTCGACGGGCGGCGCATCAACAGTTGCCTGACCCTGGCGGTGATGCACGACGGCGCGCGTCTGACCACCATCGAGGGCCTGGCCAGCACCGAGGCGCTGCACCCGCTGCAGGCCGCCTTCGTCAAGCACGATGCCTTCCAGTGTGGCTATTGCACGCCTGGGCAGATCTGCTCGGCGGCCGGGCTCGCGGCCGAGCACCGCGCCAGTAGCCGCGACGAGATCCGCGAACACATGAGCGGCAACCTCTGCCGCTGCGGCGCCTATCCGAACATCCTCGCCGCCATCGAGGAGGCACTGCCGGTGCTACGTGGCCAGGAGGGTGCGCAATGACGCCGTTCAGCTACCAGCGCCCCGAACGTATCGACCAGGCCATCGCCCTGCACGGGCCGGACAGCCGCTATATCGCCGGTGGCACCAACCTGCTCGACCTGATGAAGGAAAACGTGCTGCATCCGGGCCAGCTGATCGACATCAACGGCCTGCCGCTGCGTGAGATCGAACAGACCGCCGAGGGTGGCCTGCGCATCGGTGCGCTGGTGAGCAACGCCGACCTGGCCTGGCACCCGCAGATCGAGCAGCGCTACCCGCTGCTGAGCAAGGCCATTCTTGCCGGGGCATCGCCCCAGCTGCGCAACATGGCCAGCACCGGCGGTAATCTGCTGCAGCGCACCCGCTGCTACTACTTCTATGACACCGCCACCCCGTGCAACAAGCGCGAGCCGGGGTCCGGCTGCGGCGCACGCGACGGGCGCAACCGCATCCACGCCATCCTCGGTGCCAGCGAGGCGTGCGTCGCCGTGCATCCCTCGGACATGTGCGTCGCGCTGGCGGCGCTGGACGCGCGGGTGCACATCGAAGGGCCGCATGGCCAGCGGCGCGTCGACCTGGTGGACTTTCACCGCCTGCCCGGCGACCAGCCGCAGCTGGACAACGTGCTCACCGAAGGCGAGCTGATCACCGCCGTCGAACTGCCGGTGGAGGGCTTCGCCAGCCACTGCGCCTACCTCAAGGTGCGTGACCGCGCGTCCTACGCTTTCGCGCTGGTCTCCGTTGCCGCCGCGCTGGTGGTTGATGGCGACGTCATCCGTCGTGCACGCATCGCCCTGGGCGGCGTGGCCCACAAACCCTGGCGCCTGGAGGAAGCCGAAGACCTGCTCAGTGGTCAGCGCGCCGAGCCGGCGAGGTTCGCTGCGGCGGCCGATCGCCTGCTGCAAGGTGCGCAACCGCTTGCCGACAATGCCTTCAAGATCGACCTGGCCCATCGCGCTATCGTGCGCGCGCTCACCGAAGCCGCCGGAGGAACCGTCCGATGAACAGCGCCAACTCTCCACTCGGCAAGCCCCTGGATCGCGTCGACGGCCCGCTCAAGGTCACCGGCAAGGCCTGTTATGCCGCCGAAGCCGAGGTGCCGGGGCTGCTCTACGGCGCGGTGGTCTCGAGCCGCATCGCCCGTGGCCGAGTCACGCGCATCGATGCCGCCGCGGCCGAGGCACTGCCCGGCGTGCGCCTGGTGCTGACCCATCAGAACCGACCGCCGGTGGCCAGCTACGACAAGCCCTACGAGGACGATGATGCCGCCGAAGGCTCGCCGTTCCGCCCGCTGTACAACGACCGCGTGCTCTACAGCGGCCAGCCTCTGGCGCTGGTGGTGGCCGAGACCCAGGCCCTGGCGCGCCATGCGGCGAGCCTGGTGCGAGTCGAATACGAAGTCGAGGCGCACCAGACCGATCTGCAGGCCGTGCGCGACCAGGCCCACGATGCGCCTGCCGAGCTGCCCGAGCCGCGCGGTGATTTCGACTCGGCGTTCGCGGCGGCGGCAAATCGCATCGACCGTGAGTACGAGACCCCGGTGGAACACCACAACCCCATGGAGCCGCATGCTTCCATCGTCCAGTACCAGCCGGGCGGGGAGCTGCTGATCCACGACAAGACCCAGGGCGTGCAGAACTGCCAGCGCTACCTGGAGCAGGTGTTCGACATGGAGGGCAAGATCCGCGTGCTGTCGCCCTTCGTCGGCGGTGCCTTCGGCTCCGGCCTGCGCCCGCAGTACCAGCTGCCGCTGGCGGTAATGGCCGCGCTCAAGCTCAAGGCCGCGGTGCGCGTCGAGCTGACTCGCCAGCAGATGTTCACCTTCGGCTATCGCCCGCGGACCGTCCAGCAGCTCAAGCTCGCCGCCGATGGCGAAGGGCGGTTGCAGGCCATCGAGCACAGGGCCATCGGCCAGACCTCGCGCTTCGAGGACTTCACCGAACACGAGGTGGAGTGGTCCGGCATGCTCTACGCCTGCGACAACGTGCGCCTCGGCTACCGTCTGGCGCCGCTGGACGTCTATACCCCGCTGGACATGCGCGCCCCGGGGGCGACCATTGGCGTCTATGCGCTGGAGTGCGCGATGGACGAGCTGGCTTATGAAATCGGTATCGATCCGCTGGAGCTGCGCTTGCGCAACTACACCGAGACCAACGGCAACGAGGGCAAGCGCTATTCCAGCAAGGAACTGCGTGCCTGCTACCAGCAGGGTGCCGAGCGTTTCGGCTGGTCGCGGCGCCCGGCGCAGCCACGCAGTCTGCGCGACGGCCATCAACTGGTCGGCATGGGCATGGCCACCGGTGTCTGGGAGGCAATGCAGATGCCGGCCTCCGCTCGCGCCTGTCTCGACGCGGACGGAAGGCTGCTGGTAACCAGCGCCACCGCCGACATCGGCACCGGCACCTACACCGCGATGACCCAGATCGCCGCCGACGCGATGGGCCTGCCGATGAGCGAGGTGGAATTCCGTCTCGGCGACTCCAGCCTGCCGCAGGCGCCGCTGGAAGGCGGTTCGGCCACCGTGTCATCGGTGGGCAGCGCCGTGCAGCGGGCCTGCGCCGGCCTGCGGCAGAAGCTGCTGGACGCCGTGCAGCAGTCGCCGGCCTCGCCGTTCACCGGGGCGAGTCTGGACGCGGTGGAGTTCGTCGATGGGCAGCTGCGGCTGAAAACCGGCGAACATGCCGTGGCGCTGCGCGACATCGTCCAGGTCAGCGGGGCGCTGGACGCCGAAGCCAGCGTCAAGCCCGACGAGAAGCGCGACGCCTGGGCGACCGCGACCCATTCGGCGGTGTTCGTCGAGGTGCGCGTCGACGAGGACCTTGGCACCATCAAGGTCAGTCGCGTGGTCAGCGCGATTGCTGCGGGCCGCATCGTCAACCCGAAGACCGCCGGCAACCAGATCGTCGGCGGCGTGGTCTGGGGCATCGGCCAGGCGCTGCACGAGGAGACGCTGATCGATCATAGGCTCGGCCGCTACATGAATCACAACCTTGCCGAGTACCACATCCCGGTGAACGCGGACATTCCCGAGATCGACGTGATCTTCGTCGAGGAACACGACGAGATTGTCAACGACCTCGGGTCCAAAGGCGTGGGCGAGATCGGCATTGTCGGCGTGGCGGCGGCGGTGGCCAATGCGATCTACAACGCGACGGGCAAACGCGTGCGGGATCTGCCGATCACCCTGGACAAGGTGCTGTAACGCGCCTTCGACGGCGGCTGCGATGTCCGTACGGTTGGTGGGCTCCCACCAACCGCCACTGCGCCAGGGCACAGAACCTGTTGTCGGCCGGCTTAGCCACGTGGTGTGCTGGTTTGCCGATCACACATCCGGCAAAAGGCACCGTTCGGCAAACACCGCCTTGACCGTGTGCATGCCGTTGAGCGCGGCCGGGAAGCCGGCGTAAACCGCCATCTGAATGACCACCTCGACGATCTGTTCCGGCGTGCAGCCGACGTTCAGCGCGCCGTGAACGTGCACGGCCAACTGCGGTTGGCAGTGGCCGAGCGCGGTAAGCGCCGCCACGGTCGCCAGCTCACGCTGGGCCAGGTCGAGGCCGGGGCGTTGGTAGATGTCACCGAAGGGAAATTCGATCACGTAGCGCGCCAGGTCCGGCGCAATGGCTTGCAGGCTGTCGATGACCTTGCGCCCGGCCTCGCCGTCAATTTCCTCGAGCTTGGCCAGGCCGTCTGTGTAGCGGGTCGATGCAGACATGGAGCATTCCTCTTGATGGACTAGAGGAAAGCCTGCGGGTTGGAGTCAGCTCCAGGTCAAGCGGAAGTTTGTTGGCGATACAGCGCGATCTTTGCCCGCAACGCATCGAGATGCTCATGGTCGCGCTGGATGCGTTCGTGCAGCCTAGCAGCGTGCTGCTCGAGCAACGTCTGGCGTGCTGCAAGGGTTGTATCGCCGCATTCGCGCAGATCGGCGTAGCGGATGATGTCGTCCAGCGCCATGCCGGTGTCTTTCAGGCGCAGGATGAAGCCGATCCACTCCAGGTCGCGCGGGCCGTAGACGCGAAAGCTGCTGGCGTCCCGAGCGATATGCCGTAGCAGACCGATCTTTTCGTAATAGCGCAGCGTATCGGCGGACAGGCCGCAGCGCGCGGCGAACTGCCCGATGCTCAGGCGGACCGGTGCCTCGCTCATGCCTTGATCGATCGCAGAATGACGAACTTCGGCGTGGCGGCGAGCTGTTCGGCATTGCCGAACAGGCGCTTGAGCTTGAGGTGATAGCCGAGGTGGCGGTTGCCGACGATCCACAGCTCACCGCCCTTGGCCAGTGCCGTCTTGGCCTGGGTGAACATGCGCCAGGCGAGGAAATCGCCGACCACCTGCTGCTGGTGGAACGGCGGATTGCACAGCACCAGGTCCAGCGAGGCCGGCGGTTGCTCAGCCAGGCCGTCGCCGGCGCGAATCTCGACCGGACGCTGACCGTGGATTGCCTGCCAGTTCTCGCGCGCCGACTGCACCGCCATGTAGCTCTCGTCCACCAGTGTCAGTTCCGCCTGCGGGTTGCCCAGCGCGTAGACGATGCCGAGCACACCGTTGCCGCAGCCGAGATCGGCGACGCGCAGCGCACCGAGTGCCTGCGGCAGATGTGGTAGGAAGGCGCGGGTGCCGATATCGAGGCCTTCGCGGCAGAACAAGTTGGAGTGGTTGAGCAGTTCAAGCTTCGGCTGATCGAGCTGGTAGCGGGTAGGGTAGGGCGACTGCGGCGCCGGTTTCGCGCTCGGCGTTGCGCTGAGCAGACGTGCCTTCTTCACCGCCAGCGAGGCCTGCACTGGGCCAATGTACTGCTCCAGCAGATCACCGGCGGCGCGCGGCAGATGCTTGATCATCGCCGCAGCGATCACCTGCGCGCCGGGCGCCAGCTGGCCGTGCAGGCGGATCAGCTGCTCTTCCAGCAGGGCAAGGGTTTTCGGTACGCGAATCAGCACCCGGTCGAACGGGCCCTGGGCGACCTCGCTGGCAGGTACGAAGCGCACGCGCTCGGCCGGCAGCTTGTTACGTGCCAGGTTCTTTTGCAATGCCAGGTGGCCGAGGTGCGAGTCGCCGCTGCTGGTGACCGCGACGTGTGCGGCCAGCGAGCAAGCCAGGGCGCCGAAGCTGTCATTGAGGATCAGCACTCGCGTGGCCGCTGGCAATCCCTGCTCATGCAGCTGGGCCAGCAGGTATTCGTCGGCGGCATCGAAGGCCTGCAGCGGCTCGTTGGGCTGCTCCGGCTGGCGGATCAGATCGAGGCTTGCATAGGGGGTATCGAGAATAGGCATGAGAACTGGCGGTGTTTGTCGGCTGCGTAAAGGAGTATCAAGGACCCATGCGGGCGCTGCGTGTGGGCCCGAAGATGCTCGGAGGGAACGAAGTATGACCGCCAGCGAAGAGAAGTTCACCCGCCAGCGCCTGCTAGAGGTGCAGACGCTGACGCCTAACCTGTTCACCCTGCGTACCAGCCGCGATCCCGGTTTTCGCTTCACCGCCGGGCAGTTCGCCCGCCTCGGTGTGCGCAAGCCAAGCGGCTGCATCGTCTGGCGCGCCTATTCCATGGTCTCGGCGCCGCACGACGAGTTTCTCGATTTCTTCTCCATCGTCGTGCCGGACGGCGAATTCACCAGCGAGCTGAGCCGGTTGGCAGTCGGCGACGAGCTGCTGGTGGACAAGCAGGCCTTCGGCTTTCTCACCCTCGATCGCTTTCCCGATGGCCGTGATCTCTGGCTGCTGGCCACCGGCACCGGGGTCGCCCCGTTTCTGTCGATCCTGCAGGACTTCGAAGCCTGGCAGCGCTTCGAGCGCATCATTCTGGTCTACAGCGTGCGCGAGGCGCGTGAGCTGGCCTATCAGCAGCTGATCGCCGAACTGCCGCAACGCGACTACCTGGAAGGTCTGGGCTCGAAGCTGCTGTACCTGCCGGTGGTAACGCGCGAACAGATACGCGGTGCGCTGCACGGGCGCATCACCACGCTGATCGAGAACGGCGAGCTGGAGCGCGCCGCCGATCTGCAGCTGACGCCCGAGCATTCGCGGATCATGCTCTGCGGCAACCCGCAGATGATCGAGGACACCCGGGCAGTGCTGAAAGCACGTGATCTGAACCTGGCGATGACGCGCAGGCCCGGCCAGGTGGCGGTGGAGAACTACTGGTAGGCGATTGCCGCGCGGAGTCTCGCGCAACAAAACAAAAGCCCCCGCCGGATGATCCGACGGGGGCTTTGTCTTTCTGGCTGGGGCTTGGCGGCGGGCGCAGCCGTTACACGACGCCCTGGGCCAGCATGGCATCGGCAACCTTGACGAAGCCGGCGATGTTGGCGCCCTTCACGTAGTTGATCCGACCGTTTTCCTCGCCGTGGGCGACGCAGGCGTGGTGGATCGACTGCATGATGCCGTGCAGCTTGGTGTCCACCTCACCGGCGGTCCAGTGCAGGCGCATGGCGTTCTGGCTCATCTCCAGTCCGCTACAGGCCACACCACCGGCGTTGGATGCCTTGCCCGGTGCGTAGAGGATGCCGGCCTCGAGGAACAGGTCGACGGCTTCCAGGGTCGACGGCATGTTCGCGCCTTCGGCCACGCAGATGCAGCCGTTCTTCAGCAGCGCGCGGGCGTCTTCGCCATCCAGTTCGTTCTGCGTGGCGCAGGGCAGGGCGATATCGCACGGCAGGCTCCACGGACGCTGATCGGCCAGGTAGGTGACGCCGAAGTGCGTGCCCATCTCCTCGAGGCGACCGCGACGGACGTTCTTCAGGTCCATCAGGTATGTCCACTGCTCGGCGGTCATGCCGTCCGCGAAGTGCAGGGTGCCGCCCGAGTCGGACAGCGAGACGACCCGGCCACCCAGTTCCATGACTTTCTGCGCCGCGTACTGCGCGACGTTGCCGGAACCGGAGATCGCCACGCGCTTGCCGTCGAAGCTGCTGTGGCTGCTCTTGAGCATTTCCTCGGCGAAGTACACGCAGCCGTAGCCGGTGGCTTCCGGGCGGATCAGGCTGCCGCCATAGGCCAGGCCCTTGCCGGTCAGGACGGAGGTGAACTGGTTGGACAGGCGCTTGTACTGGCCGAAGAGGAAGCCGATCTCGCGGCCGCCGACGCCGATGTCACCGGCCGGCACGTCGAGATCCGCGCCGATGTGGCGGTACAGCTCGGTCATGAACGACTGGCAGAAGCGCATCACTTCGTTGTCACTCTTGCCCTTGGGGTTGAAGTCCGAGCCACCCTTGCCGCCGCCCATGGGCAGCGAAGTCAGGGAGTTCTTGAAGACCTGTTCAAAGGCGAGGAACTTGAGGACGCCGATGTTCACCGACGGATGGAAGCGCAGGCCACCTTTGTATGGGCCGATGGCGCTGTTCATCTGGATGCGGAAGCCGCGATTGACCTGCACGCGGCCCTGGTCGTCGACCCAGGGCACGCGGAAGATGATCGAGCGCTCCGGCTCGACCATACGTTCGATGATGCCAGCCTGCATGTAATGCGGATGGGCTTCGAGGAAGGGCCAGAGGCTGCGAACCACTTCTTCCACCGCCTGGTGGAACTCGGGTTGGTGGGGGTCGCGTTGCTTCAACCGCGCGAGAAAGGCATCAACGGTTTCGATCATCAGGTAGGCCCTCGGCGACCGCGTGTCGGCAGTCATTAATAATTTTGGCCGGAGACTGTAGCAAACCTGATTTGCACCGCGGAAGTGCGACATGAGTCTGGCATGCCGCCAAATGGTGCGTTTGAGGGGTAGTGGTGCTGAAGGTCTCGGCTCCGCGCGTGGCGTCTGGTTTCTATGTTTCCCGATGCTTCAGACTTCACAGGGCGGAGGCGTTGCTCGATTTGCACGGAATTGGAGCGCTGGGTGCGTCATTCTTGTGCCTGGTGGGGTGATGGCTAGTCGGCCAGCTCACAGCGATTGCGACCACTGCGCTTGGCTCTCAGCAGCGCGATGTCGGCGCGGTTGATGGTGCTCGAGTAGGTTTCGTCGGCGCGCAGCTCGGCGATACCCATGCTGGCGGTTACCCCGAGCAGGTCATCGTTTACCCGCACGCCGAGCGCGGCAATGCTGTCGCCAAGACGGCGTATCACCGTGCAGGCCATTTTGGCGCTGCTTTCCGGCATCAGGATGAGGAACTCCTCGCCGCCCCAGCGACCGCAGAGGTCGTGCTCGCGAATCTCCGATTCCATGACGCGCACCACTTCGATGAGCACGCGGTCGCCGACTTCGTGGCCGTACTCGTCGTTGATGACCTTGAAACGGTCGATGTCCAGCATGACCACGGCCAGCGGGCGGCCGTAGCGTTTGGCGCGCTCGCTTTCCTCACGCAGGCGCTCGGTCAGCAGGCGGCGGTTGGCGATGCCGGTCAGGGTGTCGAGAGTCGAGGCTTCGCGCAGCGAGGCATTCAGGTCCTGCATCATCATCTGATAGCGGTCGGAGATGCGTGCGACCTTTTCCAGCTGGCGCAACTGCTTGTCGAAGCGGGCGGCCAGGCTCAGTTCGCGCTCGCGGGCGATGCTCTGGTAGCCGTCCGATACGCGGGCGATGCGCTCGATCCGGCCAAGCAGGTCATGGTGCGCTCCCCACAGCTGGCTCAGCGCTTCCTTCAGCGGGTGCCCCTCGAACTGCGGATCGGCGAGGAGATTGATGACCTCTTGCTCTAGCGGCGATGGCCCACGCATATCGACCTTCTGTCAGTCGTGACTCTGGATGGAAAAGGGGAAGGTGCAGTCTTCCTTGAACTCTTCGGCCAACTCCACGACGCGCTCGTTGCGGATGTCGTAGTACCAGTTGACCGCGACCTGCCGGCCTTCCTGATAGGCGGCTTCGAGCAGGTCGAAGATGTCCATCATCGCCTTGATGCTGCTGGTGTTCAGGTACAGCAGGCGCAGCTCAAGGTTGAGCGGGTGTGCGGCTTCGCCGAGGAAGCGCTCGATCCATTCGTAGACCTGGTGGAACAGCTCGTAGGAATTTTCCGGGTACGAGTCGCCCTGCATCGAGACGATGCCTTTGTCCCAGTCGGACTGGATGGCGGGAGTGGACTGGCTGCCGGGGATTGAAAAATCGTTCATGGGGATGCTCTTGAGTTTCAGATGACGGCGCTCAGGCTGATGAAGGAAAGCTCGTCGGAGACCGGCTGCAACGAAGCCTTGAGCGGCTCGCTGGACTTGCGGGCAATATCGATCAGGCCGAGTCCGGCGCCGGTTGCCACGTGTTCGTCACGCGGCTTGCGCAATTGTTCCTTGTACAGGGCCTTGAGGCCGGCCTTGTCCTTTTTTGCCAGTTCCGCGACGGCGGCAAGCAGTTGCTGGCCGTCGGCGGTTTCGATCAGGTTGCCGGCCGAAACCACGTAGCGGCCCTGGTCATCGCGTGCGACCACGACTGTGGCGCCGGCCTGCTGATCGGACCAGTTCTTTTCGCGGGTGTAGTGGCGAATGTTCTGCGTCATCTCGATGTACACGGCGAACACGTCCATGGCCGAGGACGGGTGCGCCTGCTCTTCGCTCATGTAGTTGCGCAGGGCATTGCCGATCTCTTCGATCAGGCTGCGGGAGATGGGGCCGTTGAAGCACAGCATGATCTGTTGCTGGTTGTAGCATTCGCGCATCGCGAACATGTCAATGGGGGCCATGGCCAACTCCCTGTCTCAATCGAAGCGGAAACATAACATCGTGATGTCATCGCGCTGTGGGAATTCACCCTGATAGCGCGCCAGTGCGAGGCTGAAGGCTTCGCCCTGTTCGGCCAGGGGAAGCCGTGCATGCTCGCGGATCATGCTGGCGAAGCGGCTGTTGCCAAAGCCGAACCCGTCGTCGCCGCCGGCCTGGTCGAGGAAACCGTCGGTAGTCATGTAGAAGGTCCGCCCCGGTTGCAGGTCGACGCTGGTGTTGCGGTAGTCGCCGATGCGTTTATCGCCGATGGCGCGCCGCGCTGCCTTGATCTCGTGCACCTCTTCGCCATCACAGTAGTACAACGCAATCTTCGCGCCGGAATAATGCACCTTGCGCTGGCGCAAATCGACATAGGCGAGGCCGATATCCATGTTGGTCGCCAGGGCATGGGAATCCTGCTCTTCGCGCAGCATGTTGCGCACGATCGCATCGGTACGCGCGAGCGCGGCGGCGGGGTCGTCCAGGCCGGTCGTGCCGAGCGCCTGATCGATGGCGGCGTGGGCCAGCATCGTCATCAACGCGCCGGGCACGCCGTGGCCGGCACAGTCGACGATTCCGAACAGGCAGCCATGCTCGTCGGCGCGATACACATAGAAGTCGCCGCCGACGACATCACGTGGCCGCCAGAGCACCGCATGACGATCGCCCATGGCGGTGACCAGCTGCCGGTTGGGCAGGATCGAGCGCTGAATAAGGCTGGCGTAGTCGATCGAGTCGTCGATCTTCTTGTGCGCGGCGGCCATTTCCAGGTTGGCCTGTTCCAGGTCGCGGGTGCGCTCACGCACACGATTCTCCAGCTCGCTGGTGTGGCTGCGAACCTGCTGCGCCATGGCACCGAAGGCTGCGCTGAGTTCGCCGATCTCGTCCTGCCGGTGCAGGGGCAGGGGGGCATCGTACTGTCCCGCAGCCAGGGCCTGGGCGCTGCGTCTCAGCTGGCGCAGCGGTTTGAGCACACGTTTCTCGACCAGCCAGGCACCACCACCGATCAGCAGCAGGAACAGCACCAGAAACAGGGCGATGGCCGGCAGCAGCGGACGCACCTCGACGACCTGTGCGGTGCCCAGGTCCACGGCGCTGGCGACGAACCACTGCAGCTCGGGAATCCAGCTCAGCGCCAGCAAGCGGGGCGCGCCATCCAGGGTGACGCGCAACGTCGCCACCGTGCCGGGGTTCGCGCGGCTTTCCGCCATGGCCTGACGCACTGCCGAGGCCGCGCCGAGGTCGTCGAGCTGGCCGAGGATACTCGTCGACAAGGAGCGTCCACGCGCGGTTTCGGCGTTGAGCGTGACCAGATTCTGATTAGGGTGAACGAGGATGGAGCCGTAGGCATCGAGCACCATCGACTCGACGCCGACCTTGTTCGCCTCGATGAAGTCATCCAGAAATGCCTGCAGGCTGATGCCGGAACCGACCAGGCCCAGGCGTCGATCGCCGTCACGCACCTGCACGTTGAACCACACCTTGAGCTCCTCGGTGACCACCGAGCGGTCGACGTTGATGGCGTAGGGGGTATCGGCCTGCAGTGTCTGGAAGAACCATTCGTCGCGCGGGGCGTCTGGGGCCATCACATAGCGAGGCGCATCGCTGGGTGGCTGGTCGGGTCCGTTCGAGTAGTAGCCGTTGCTGCTCGCCGAGGCGGCGAAGTAGGCGTGGTCGCCGAAGGCCTGCTGGTAGCCGGCCGCTTCCTGGAAAAAGATCTTGCGCTTGGCCGGGTCCTGCTCGTCGTTCAACCAGGCCAGCGTCAGCTGCGAAGCCGCCAGCCGTTGAGCCAGTGCCAGTTCGCGTGAAACCGGTGCGAACAGGCGTTCGCGGTTGAGTTGGACCACATTGCGCGCATAGGCCTCGCCGAAGCGACTCTGCACGCCGAGCAACGCCTCTCGGCCAATGAAACCGGCAAAGACGAAAGCAAGCAGGCAACTGAGCAACAATGCCAGCAGTGATTTGCCGCGCAGCCCAAGTGCCGCCATGCGAATTGTCCTTTGTCGGTCGCGGGGGGCGGCATGGTGCGATTGCCGCGCCTGCCGGAGGGATCAGTAATTCACGCAGGCGGCATTGTGCCACTATTTGTGGGTGCTTTCTCTAGACACGACAACGGAGCCTGTCCGGCTCCGTTGTTGTGATCTACCGCTTACTGCGCCAGCTTCTTGTACTTGACGCGGTGTGGCTGGGAGGCCGCGTCACCGAGGCGCTTCTTGCGATCGGCTTCATACTCGGTGTAGTTGCCTTCGAAGAACACGACACCGCCATCGTCCTCGTAGGAGAGGATGTGGGTGGCGACGCGGTCGAGGAACCAGCGGTCGTGGGAGATCACGATGGCCGAGCCGGGGAAGTCCAGCAGTGCCTCTTCCAGCGAGCGCAGGGTTTCCACGTCGAGGTCGTTGGACGGTTCGTCGAGCAGCAGCACGTTGGCACCCTGCTTGAGGGTCAGCGCCAGGTGCAGGCGGCCACGCTCACCACCGGACAGATCCTTGACGAACTTCTGCTGGTCGCCGCCCTTGAAGTTGAAGCGGCCGACGTAGCCGCGCGACGGCACCTCGTAGTTGCCGATCTTGATCATGTCGAGTCCGTCGGACACCGCTTCCCACACGGTCTTGCTGCCGTCCAGGTCGTCGCGGCTCTGATCCACGCAGGCCAGCTGCACGGTATCGCCGATCTCGATGCTGCCCGAATCCGGGGTTTCCTTGCCCATGATCATCCGGAACAGGGTCGACTTACCGGCGCCGTTACCACCGATTACGCCGACGATGGCGCCCTTGGGCATGCTGAAGCTCAAGTCGTCGATCAGCACGCGGTCGCCGTAGCCCTTGGTCACGTTCTTGAACTCGATGACCTTGTCGCCCAGGCGCGGGCCGGCCGGGATGTAGATCTCGTTGGTCTCGGCGCGCTTCTGGAATTCCTGCGACTGCATCTCCTCGAAGCGCTGCAGGCGGGCCTTGGACTTGGCCTGGCGGGCCTTGGCGCCCTTGCGCACCCACTCCAGCTCTTCCTTCATGGCTTTTTCGTGGGCCGACTGCTGCTTGGACTCCTGGGCCAGACGCTCGGACTTGGCTTCCAGCCAGCCGGAGTAGTTGCCCTCGTACGGGATGCCGGCGCCGCGGTCGAGCTCGAGAATCCAGCCGGCGACGTTGTCGAGGAAGTAGCGGTCGTGGGTGATGGCCACTACGGTGCCCGGGAAGTCATGGAGGAACCGCTCCAGCCAGGCGACCGAGTCGGCGTCCAGGTGGTTGGTCGGTTCGTCCAGCAGCAGCATGTCGGGAGCCGACAGCAGCAGACGACACAGCGCCACGCGACGCTTCTCGCCGCCGGACAGGTGCTCGACCTTGGCGTCCCACGGCGGCAGGCGCAGGGCGTCGGCGGCGACTTCCAGCTGGCGCTCCAGGTTGTGACCGTCGGACGCTTGCAGGATGGCCTCCAGCTTGGCCTGCTCGGCAGCCAGGGCGTCGAAATCGGCGTCCGGCTCGGCGTAGGCGGCGTACACCTGATCCAGGCGCGCCTGGGCGTCCTTGATCTGGCTGACGGCTTCTTCCACCACGTCGCGAACGGTCTTGCTCGGATCGAGCTGTGGCTCCTGTGGCAGGTAGCCGACATTGATCCCCGGCATGGCGCGGGCTTCGCCGTCGAACTCGGTGTCGACGCCGGCCATGATGCGCAGCAGGGTGGACTTACCGGCGCCGTTCAGGCCGAGCACGCCGATCTTGGCGCCAGGGAAGAACGACAGGGAAATGTTCTTGAGGATCTCACGCTTCGGCGGAACGACCTTGCTCAGCCGGTGCATGGTGTAGACGTATTGAGCCATGGAAACAGATGCCCGTGACAGTGGTGATGGATGCCGCCCCGGAGCCCGCGAGGGCCAGGAAAAAGGGAGGCATGTAAAGGGCGCAAAGCTACCCGAATGCACCGGTCAGGGCAAACCGCCGCAGCGCCGCGGCTGCGGCTCCGGGGCGCCTGCTGCTCATCTTGTACATGACTATCGCTCATACCCGCCGCCGGCCGGATGAGGTAGAATCCGCGCCTCTCTTTTATACCGCCAGCTGATCTCAGAGGACTGCCATGTTCAGCCGTGATTTGACCCTCGCCCGTTTCGACGCCGATCTCTTCGCTGCCATGCAGCAGGAAGCCAAGCGTCAGGAAGACCACATCGAGCTGATCGCCTCGGAGAACTACACCAGCCCGGCGGTGATGGAAGCCCAGGGTTCGGTGCTGACCAACAAGTACGCCGAAGGCTACCCGGGCAAGCGCTACTACGGCGGTTGCGAGTACGTCGACGTGGTCGAGCAGCTGGCCATCGATCGCGCCAAGGAGCTGTTCGGCGCCGACTACGCCAACGTCCAGCCGCACGCCGGCTCCCAGGCCAATGCCGCGGTCTACCTGGCCCTGCTCAGTGCGGGCGACACCATCCTCGGCATGAGCCTGGCCCACGGTGGTCACCTGACCCACGGTGCCAGCGTGTCCTCCTCCGGCAAGCTGTACAACGCCGTGCAGTACGGCATCAACGATCAAGGCCTGATCGACTACGACGAAGTCGAGCGCCTGGCCGTCGAGCACAAGCCGAAGATGATCGTCGCCGGTTTCTCCGCGTACTCGCAGATCCTGGACTTCGCCCGTTTTCGCGAAATCGCTGACAAGGTCGGTGCCTACCTGTTCGTCGACATGGCTCACGTGGCCGGTCTGGTTGCCGCAGGCGTTTACCCAAACCCGGTTCCGTTCGCTGACGTCGTGACCACCACCACTCACAAGACCCTGCGCGGCCCCCGCGGCGGCCTGATCCTGGCGCGTGCCAACGCCGAGATCGAGAAGAAGCTCAACTCTGCCGTGTTCCCCGGTGCCCAGGGTGGCCCGCTGGAGCACGTCATCGCCGCCAAGGCTGTGTGCTTCAAGGAAGCGCTGCAGCCTGAGTTCAAGGCCTATCAGCAGCAGGTGGTGAAAAACGCTCAGGCCATGGCCGACGTGTTCATCCAGCGCGGCTTCGACGTGGTGTCCGGTGGTACTCAGAACCACCTGTTCCTGCTCAGCCTGATCAAGCAGGACATCACCGGTAAGGATGCGGATGCTGCCCTGGGCAACGCCCACATCACCGTGAACAAGAACAGCGTGCCGAACGACCCGCGTTCGCCGTTCGTGACGTCCGGTCTGCGTATCGGTACTCCGGCCGTCACTACCCGTGGCTTCGGCGAGACCGAGTGCCGTGATCTGGCGGGCTGGATCTGCGACATCCTCGACAACATGGGCGACGAGTCGGTGATCGAAGCGGTTCGTGGCAAGGTCGAAGCGGTCTGCGCCAAGTTCCCGGTATACGGCAACTAAGACGTTACATCGCTGCATCGAAAGCCCGCGAAAGCGGGCTTTTTGCTGTCTGGCGGTTGTCGCGACACATCTTCCTGATCCCTGGCGATTGCGGCGCGCTAGACTGCCGTGTCCTGTTCCTCCGGAGTCCGACTCATGTTCAAGCGCGCCACGGGTGTGATCCTGCCGCCACCGGTCATCTATCTGCTGTTTCTCGCGGCAGCCTGGCTGCTGGAGTCGGCGTTGCCGATCGCCTTGCCGCGCAATCTCTGGACTCACTACCTGGGCTGGGGGCTGATCGACGCGGGCGTGTTGCTGATGCTCTGGGCCGGCTTGCTGATGCTCTGGCGCAGGACCACGGTCAATCCCTATGGCAAGCCCGCGAAGCTGCTGGAAGAGGGGCCGTTCGGTTTCTCGCGCAACCCGATCTATCTGGCCGACAGCCTGATCTACTGTGGCATCGCGCTGCTCTGGGGCACGCTGTGGCCCTGGCTGTTGCTGCCTGCCCTGATCTTCACCATGCAGCGCGCCGTGATCATGCATGAGGAGCGCTTGCTGACCCAGCTGTTTGGCGACGACTATCTGGCGTACTGTGGACGGGTGCGCCGCTGGTTGTAACGGCGATGTCGAGAGTTGTTGTCCTATAGTGAATTCAGACACCGCGGAGTGATGCTCATGACTGATTCCCCCAGTGATCGCCGGCGCTTCCAGCGTATCGAGTTCGATGCCGCCACTGAGTTGGTGCAGGGCGACCGGCGCTGGCCGGTCGAGCTGCATGACCTGTCCCTGAAAGGCCTGCTGGTTCGCCGCCCGGAAGGCTGGGATGCCGATGCTAAACAGCCGTTCGAAGCGCGGGTGCGCCTGGCCGATGATGCCGAGGTGCGCATGGAGGTGGCGATGACCCATGAAGAGGGCGATCTGATCGGCTTCGTCTGCCAGCATATCGATCTCGACTCGATCGCCCACCTGCGGCGCCTGGTCGAACTCAACCTCGGCGACGACGCACTGCTGGAACGCGAGCTGGCCGCACTTGGCGGCCAGTAACGATCACTCGAACAGCGCGTCGAGCGCCTGCTCCAGGCGGGTCACGGCGATGATCTGCAAACCGGCGGGGGCTTCCTTCGGCGCATTGCCCTTGGGCACGATGGCGCGCTTGAAGCCGTGCTTGGCGGCCTCCTTCAGACGCTCCTGACCACTTGGCACCGGGCGGATCTCGCCCGACAGGCCCACTTCACCGAACACCAGCAGATCGGTATCCAGCGGCCGGTTGCGCAGGCTGGAGATCACCGCGGCCATCAGCGCCAGATCCGCCGCGGTTTCCAGCACTTTCACGCCGCCCACCACGTTGATGAACACGTCCTGGTCATAGGTCGGGATGCTGCCATGGCGATGCAGCACGGCCAGCAGCATGGCCAGGCGGTTCTGGTCCAGGCCCAGGGTGACGCGCCGCGGGTTGGCCAGGTGGCTGGTATCGACCAACGCCTGCACTTCCACCAGCATCGGCCGGGTGCCTTCCCAGGTGGCCATCACCACGCTACCGGGCACCGCCTCCTGAGCACGGGTGAGAAAGATCGCCGAGGGGTTGGTGACCTCCTTGAGGCCCTTGTCGGTCATGCCGAACACGCCCAGCTCGTTGACCGCGCCGAAGCGGTTCTTCACCGCCCGCAGCAGGCGCAGACGGCCATCGGACTCGCCCTCGAAATAGAGCACCGTGTCGACCATATGCTCGAGCACGCGCGGCCCGGCCAGGGCGCCTTCCTTGGTGACGTGGCCGACGAGGAAGATCGCCGTGCCGCTCTGCTTGGCAAAGCGCACCAGCAGCGCCGCGCTCTCGCGGACCTGGGCCACGCCGCCAGGTGCCGACTGCAGCTGCTCGGTGAAGATGGTCTGGATCGAGTCGATCACCATCACCTTGGGCTTTTCCAGCCGCGCGGTAGCGATGATTGATTCGATGCAGGTCTCGGTCATCACCTTGAGCCGGTCCTGCGGCAGGTCCAGACGACGCGCACGCATGGCCACCTGCTGCTGGGATTCTTCACCGGTGACGTAGAGTGCCGGATACTGCTGGGCGATGGCGCAGAGGGTCTGCAGCAGGATCGTCGACTTGCCGATACCCGGATCACCGCCGATCAGCACTACCGAGCCGTCCACCAGCCCCCCTCCGAGTACGCGATCCAGCTCGCCGGAAGCGGTGGAAAAGCGCGGTACTTCCTCGACGCTGACCTCGGCGAGCGTCCTGATGTTGGCCTGCTCCCCGGCCCAGCCTGCGCAGCCGGATGGCGGTGCCGCACCCTCGATGATCGTTTCCACCAGCGTATTCCAGGCGCCACAGTCACCGCACTGGCCGGCCCATTTCGGGAAGGTCGAGCCGCATTCGGTGCAGCCATACATGCGCTTGGCCTTGGCCATGGGAAACTCCGGGTCTGATTGGTGGTGTCGCATGATAACGGCTGACTTGATCGCCATCAGCCACAAGCGGCGAGGCAGCGGCCAGACTGTAAACAAATCGAACAGGAGTGAGCGCCATGCGACATCTGTTGTTTCTGCATCTACTGGGCGCCAGTGTCTGGGTTGGCGGGCATCTGGTACTGCTGTTCAGTGTGCTGCCGGGTGCCCTGCGTCGCCGCGATGTGCAACCGGTACGCCAGTTCGAACAACTCTACGAGCGCGTCGGGATACCTGCGCTGCTGGTGCAGATCGTCAGCGGGCTCTGGCTGGCCAGCCTCTGGCTGCCCCATGGGCAATGGTTCGATTCGTCGCCCATGGCGCATCTGGTGCAAGCCAAGCTGGTACTGCTCGGATTTACCGCGCTGCTCGGCGTGCATGCGCGGCTGGCACTGATTCCCAAGCTGGATGCGCAGCGCCTGCCGCAACTGGGGCTACACATCGTGCTGATCACCTTGACTGCGGTTGCCTTCGTCTGGGTCGGTTCCGGGTTCCGCTTCGGTGGATTGTTCTAGCGGGCCAGACAGCAAGAAGCCCGCACATGGCGGGCTTCCCTTCACGGGTAGGCGCTATCAGCCGCAGCAACCGCCGCAGCAGCTGCCCGAGGCGCGCTTGATGTCGCGGGCGATGTCGTCCTTCATCGCCACGCGCTCCTGCTTGAGGGCATTGAGCGCGCTGTCGTCTAGAGTTTCGACACCGTCTTCGACGCGGCAGATGCGCTTGTCCAGCGCTTCGTATTCATCCGCTTTGCGGGCGAAGGCCGGATCTTCCTGACGCAGTTTCTGCAACTGCTCGCGTTTCTCAGGGAAATCCTTGATCAGTGGGTGATGTTCGACGTGCATGGAAACCGCTCCGGTTTGTCAGGAAGGCGTTCACCTTAGTCTCCTTCCTCCGAGAACCGGTTGACGGCGATCAAGCGAACCTCATTCGCAATAACCGGTCGATGAAAGGCGTTCTGTCGTGGCCTGCGCCGGCAAGCTCGCCTATGCTCTACCACGGCGTTCACCGCCATGTCCGCGGGGGCATGGCGGGCGGCCCGGTCATCCACTAAAGGAAAATCTACGTATGAGTCTGATCAACGAATTCAAGGCGTTTGCCGTGCGGGGAAATGTCGTCGACATGGCCGTGGGTATCGTCATCGGCGCTGCGTTCGGCAAGATCGTGTCGTCGTTCGTCGACGGGGTGATCATGCCGCCGCTGGGGCTGCTGATCGGCGGGGTGGACTTCTCGGATCTGGCGATAGTGCTCAAGGACGCCGTCGGCGAGGCCCCAGCGGTGGTGTTGCGGTACGGTGCATTCATTCAGACCGTGGTGGATTTCGTGATCATCGCCTTCGCCATCTTCATGGCGATCAAGGCGATCAACCATCTCAAGCGCAAGGAAGCCGAGGCGCCATCTGCGCCGCCAGCGCCCTCCAAGGAAGAGTTGTTGCTGACCGAGATACGCGACCTGCTCAAGGAGCAGAGGGGAAGCTGAAACGGGGGCCGTTACCCGGCGGCTGGCGCCGGGTAACGGGGAGCGATCACTCTGGCTTCGGAGTGTTCGCGGTGCTGGCGGGAAGTACCGGATAGGCGACTTGCGGCTGCTCGCCGGTCACGCTGTGCAGGAACGCGGTAATCGCGCTGACTTCGTCCTTGTCCAGTTTACGGCCCAGTTGGCTGTCACCCATGATCGCAACGGCCTGTTCGAGCTCCCAGACCTCACCACTGTGGAAGTACGGCGGGGTCAGCGCGACATTGCGCAGCGGCGCGGCACGGAAGACGTACTCGTCGCTGGCGGTATTGGTCACCGCGAAGCGTCCCTTGTCGCCGGTCGGCAGTACTTCGGCTCCGGGCTTCTTGATCACGCCGAAGGGGAAGTAACCCTGACCGCCAAGGTTGACGCCGTTGTGGCAGGAAGAGCAGCCGGCGTCCATGAACAGGGCGAGCCCCTGTTTCTGCTTGTCGTCCAGCGCCCCGTCCTCACCCTTGAGGAAGCGGTCGAACGGCGAGTTCGGCGTGGTCAGGCTGACTTCGAAGGCTTCCAGGGCGTAGGCCATGTTGTCGAAACTGACCGGCTCCTTGTCGTTGGGGAAGGCCTTCTTGAACTCGGCGGCGTACTCCGGAATGCTCTGCAGCGTCGAGACGACACGCTCGGGCGTACTGTTCATTTCCACGCTTGCCTGGACCGGCCCCTTGGCCTGTTCCTGCAGATCCTTGGCGCGTCCGTCCCAGAACTGCGCGGCGTTGAATACGGCGTTCAGCACGGTGGGCGAGTTGCGCGGGCCCTTCTGCCAGCCGTGACCGATCGAGGTTGGCACGTTGTCGCTGCCGCCGATGCTCAGGTTGTGGCAGGTGTTGCAGCTGATGACGTGACTGCTGGACAGGCGCGGGTCGAACCAGAGTTTGTGACCGAGCATTGCCTGATCTTCGCTGACCTTCTGACCGCGGACCTCGGTGACCTTGTCCGGAATCGGTTTGAACATCGCGTTGGCGCGCTCACGCAGCTCATCAGCGTTCGCTGCGCTGGTCATTAGTAGGCTGCTAAGCAATAACGGAATAGAAGGGCGCATCACGGAAGCTCCTTTTGTGTTGGCTGGCTCTAGGAGGCGCCTTTTCGTCAAGCGACCGCTTGACCTGCATCAAGGCGGTCGGGCGTAGTGGGTGCGACGAAATGTTTCTGCTTGTGTCAATTCGCAGTCGGCTCGCGATTTCCATCCATGTGGCTCGGCTATGCAGCGGCTGGGTTAGCCGGGTATCAGCCTTGCGGCGCGACCGGCGCAGCGCCAGAATGACGGCATCAATCGTGGCCAACGAGCCACCCCAGCAAGGATTCCCGATGCCTGAAACTGTCGCTGCCGGCTTGCGCCTGGCACCCGATGCGCTGACCCGTCCCTTCGAGCCCAGCCAATTCAACTTCAACGACACCTCTGAACTGGAGCCGTTTCTCGGTGTGCTCGGCCAGGAGCGCGCGGTCGAGGCGCTGCAGTTCGGCGTGGCCATGCCGCGTCCGGGATACAACGTCTACGTCATGGGTGAGCCGGGCACCGGACGCTTCTCGTTCGTACGGCGCTACCTCAAGGCCGAAGGCAAGCGTCTGGATACGCCGTCGGACTGGGTTTACGTGAACAACTTCGACGAGCCTCGCGAGCCGCGTGTGCTGGAGTTGCCTCACGGCGGCGCAACGGCGTTCATCGCCGATATCAATCAGTTGATCGACAACCTGCTGGCGACCTTTCCGGCGGTATTCGAGCATCCGAGTTTCCAGCAGAAGAAGAGCGCCATCGACCGCGGCTTCAATCAGCGCTACGACAAAGCGCTGGATGTGATCGAGAAGCTCGCCCTGGAAAAGGAGATCGCTCTCTATCGCGACAGCACCAATATCGCCTTCACGCCCATGAAGGAAGGCAAGGCGCTGGACGAAACCGAGTTCGCCCAGCTGCCCGAAGCCGAGCGCGAGCGTTATCACGAAGACATTTCCGCGCTGGAAGTGCGTCTGAACGAGGAGCTCGCCAGCTTGCCGCAGTGGAAGCGCGAGTCGACCAACCAGCTGCGCCAGCTCAATGACGAGACCATCAGCCAGGCACTGCAGCCGCTGCTGGCACCGTTGTCGGAGAAGTATGCGGAGAACGCCGGTATCGAAGCGTACCTGCAGGCCGTGCAGGTCAATCTGCTGAAGACTGTGGTCGAGCAGCTGGTGGACGAAAACCGTCCGGAAGCGCAGAACCGTGTATTGCTGGAAGAGCAATACAGCCCGAGCCTAGTGGTCGGTCACCCGGTCGATGGTGGCGCGCCGGTGGTGTTCGAGCCGCACCCGACCTACGACAATCTGTTCGGTCGCATCGAGTACAACACCGATCAGGGCGCACTCTACACCAGCTATCGCCAGTTGCGTCCAGGTGCGCTGCACCGCGCCAACGGCGGCTTCCTGATGCTGGAGGCGGAAAAGCTGCTCAGCGAGCCCTTCGTCTGGGAAGCGCTCAAGCGCGCCCTGCAATCGCGCAAGCTGAAGATGGAATCGCCACTCGCCGAGCTCGGCCGCCTGGCCACCGTGACGCTGACGCCGCAGGTCATTCCGCTGCACGTGAAGGTCATCATCATCGGTTCGCGCCAGCTCTATTACACGCTGCAGGATCTGGATCCGGACTTCCAGGAGATGTTCCGCGTGCTGGTCGATTTCGACGAGGACATCCCGCTGGCCGAGGACAGCCTCGAACAGTTCGCCCAACTGATGAAGACCCGTACCTCGGAAGAGGGCATGGCACCGCTTACTGCCGCGGCCGTCGCCCGTCTGGCGACCTACAGTGCACGCCTGGCCGAGCATCAGGGGCGGCTGTCGGCGCGTATCGGCGATCTGTTCCAGCTGGTCAGCGAGGCTGATTTCATCCGCCAGCTGGCCAAGGATGAGGTGACCGATGTCGGCCATATCGAGCGTGCACTGAAGGCCAAGGCCACGCGTACCGGTCGCGTCTCGGCGAGGATTCTCGAAGACATCCTGGCCGGAGTGATTCTGATCGACAGCGAAGGTGCGGCGATCGGCAAGTGCAACGGGCTGACCGTACTGGAAGTCGGCGACTCGGCATTCGGCATGCCGGCGCGCATCTCTGCCACCGTCTATCCCGGTGGTTCGGGGATCGTCGACATCGAGCGCGAGGTCAACCTCGGTCAGCCGATTCACTCCAAGGGCGTGATGATCCTTACCGGCTACCTCGGCAGCCGCTACGCCCAAGAGTTTCCGCTGGAAATCTCGGCAAGCATCGCGCTCGAGCAGTCCTACGGCTACGTCGACGGTGACAGTGCCTCGCTGGGTGAGTGCTGCGCGCTGATCTCGGCGCTCTCACGCACGCCGCTCAAGCAATGCTTCGCCATCACCGGCTCGATCAACCAGTTCGGCGAAGTGCAGGCGGTCGGCGGGGTCAACGAGAAGATCGAGGGCTTTTTCCGCCTGTGCGAGGCACGCGGGTTGACCGGCGAGCAGGGGGTGATCATTCCCTTCGCCAATGTCACCACGCTGATGCTCGACGAGCGTGTGCTGGAGGCCGTACGCCAGCAGCAGTTCCACGTCTATGCTGTCAGGCAGGTGGACGAAGCGTTGTCGCTGCTGGTCGGTGAAGATGTGGGTGCAACCAACGAGCAGGGCCATTTCCCCAAGGGCAGCGTGAACGCCCGGGTGGTCGAGCGGTTGCGCGACATTGCCGAGATCGAGCTTGAGGAAGAAGGCAAGAGCGAGCCGGCACAAGCGGAGCAAGGCGCGTCCGAGTCCGAGGGGAGCAAGTAACGCTCGCCATTGTGCGGTTTTTGAACGGAACGATAGCGCGCGCGGCGGGTCTGCAGTGGAGGAGGGCATCCACCCTCCATCCACAGGATTATCCACAGCTTCAGGGGATAAACAGGCTCTCGCGCTACATCCGCACAGGATGTTCCCGCGTCGGCCCGACGCGAGGACTGCCGTCATGCCACACAATCTTTGTCTGAACCGCCAGTGCCTGGGCCTGGTTACCCGAATCGAATGCGTCATACGCCCGCTTGCCGGCGGCAATGGGCTGTGGACATTGCTCTGTGCGGCTGGACTGGCAGACGGGCAGCCCACGGCAATCAAGGTCCAGGGCCCATTCCATGGGCCTGCGATGGCCGAATCGGTCCTGGCGGCGATCGCCGACAACCTGATGGGGCAGGGCTACTGCGAATCCGATGACCCGTCCATCTGGCAGTTGCACATGCAGGCTGAGCTGCGTCGAGTGAACGCCAACCAGGCGCGCTTTCTCGGTGGCTGGGAGTCGCGCCCCTAAGCGTGCCTCATTGCAAACCGTTCGCGTTTCTGGCTGGCTGCAGCGGCGCCTCACCGGAGCCGATGAATTTCTTATCCACATGCGCCGAACGCACCTTGGCCTGCCTTGGTGCGCTCGGCGCGGCTGCGTATACTCGCGCCTTCCTCATTTTCTGCTGTGAGACCTCATGGAGCGCATCCTCGAAAATGCCATGTACGCTGCCCGCTGGCTGCTGGCGCCCATCTATTTTGGTCTGGCGTTCGCGCTGCTGGCGCTGGCGATCAAGTTCTTTCAGGAAATCTTCCATATCCTCCCGGCGATTCTCGCGCTCAGTGAGGCCGAGCTGATTCTCAAGCTCCTGTCGCTGATCGACATGGCGCTGGTTGGTGGGCTGCTGGTGATGGTGATGATCTCCGGCTACGAGAACTTCGTTTCTCAGCTCGATATCGAGGAAGGCAAGGAAAAGCTCGACTGGCTCGGCAAGATGGATTCCGGATCGCTGAAGATGAAAGTCGCTGCCTCCATCGTCGCAATCTCGTCGATTCACCTGCTACGCATGTTCATGGATGCCCAGCAGCTCGATAGCGAAAAGCTGATGTGGTACGTGATCATCCACCTGACCTTTGTGGTCTCGGCGTTCGCCATGGGCTATCTCGACAAGCTCACCAAGCACTGAGCGTCCCTCCGCAGGTGCTAAACCTGAAAAGCTGTACAGAATCGGTTTTTTGTTAAATATTCTGTACTGCTTTTCAAATGGGCAAGCGCCATGAACCTTCAGAATCTCGCCACTCATGCCCACGCTGGGCGTATCGACGCTCTCGAGCTGATTTCGCTCGAGGGCGGCATCTATCTTCTCGACATCTACCTGCAGGGTCAGCGCCATAGTCTGATCGACGCGCGCGGCGATGTGTGGCATCTGCGGTCCGTCGAGCACGCTCGTGATCTGTTACGCGAGCTACCGGAGCTGCCCTTTCATCTGGTGCAGCAATCACCGTACGACGAGATGTGCGGTCTTGCCGAGGGCGTCCGCGAGCCGTTGCGCGTGCCGGTCGGCATGCGGTCCCAGTGGTGACGGCCGGCGGCAGGCGCGTCGGTAGCGCCCTGTTCGGTAAGCATCAAGAGAACTGGTCGTGAGCGTCGCCGCACTGCGCCTGGTGCTCGGCGACCAGTTGAGCTTCGAGCTCTCCGCCCTGGATGGACTCGATCCGACGCGTGACCGAGTGCTGCTCGCTGAGGTCGCTGAAGAAGCCGGGCACGTTCCGCATCACCCGCAGAAGATCATCTTTCTGTTCAGCGCCATGCGGCACTTCGCTGAGGCATTGCGCAAACGCGGAATCACGGTGGATTACGTGACACTCGACGATCCTGCCAACAGCGGTTCGCTGGCCGGGGAGCTGGCGCGCTTCGCCGCATGGTATCGACCTGACGAAATCCACGTCACCGAGGCCGGTGACTGGCGGGTCGAACAGGCGCTCAAGAGCAGTGGACTTTCGATCACCTGGCATGCCGACCGCCGCTTCCTCTGCTCGCGGACCGGGTTCGCCGGTTGGGCCAGTGGCAAGCGACAGCTGCGCATGGAGTTCTTCTATCGCGAGATGCGTCGCCAAGCGGGCCTTCTGCTGAATCCGGATGGCACACCGGAGGGCGGTGTATGGAATCTCGATACGGACAACCGCAAGCCGCTGCCACGCGGATTGCACGGCCCGATCACCTTGCGCTTCGCCGCTGACGAAACCACGCGCGCTGTGCAGGCGTTGGTGAACGCGCATTTCGCGCATCACTACGGCCGTCTGGATGGCTTCGATTACCCCGTCACCCACGCCGAGGCCGAACAGCTCTGGCTGCATTTTCTCGATTTCGGCTTGGCCGCTTTCGGTGACTACCAGGACGCCATGGCCAGCGGCGAACCGTTCCTGTTCCATGCGCGCATCGGCGCCGCGCTCAACGTCGGCCTGCTTGACCTGCGCCGCCTGTGTGATGACGTGGACGCGGCCTACCGGCAAGGGCGAGTCGGGCTGAACGCTGCCGAGGGCTTCATTCGCCAGTTGATTGGCTGGCGTGAGTATGTGCGCGGTATCTATTGGTTGCAGATGCCGGACTACGCGCAACGCAATACTCTCGGCAATTCCAGGCCGCTGCCGGGGTTCTACTGGACCGGGCAGACGCGCATGAACTGCATGCGCCAGGTGATAGCGCAGACCATGGAGCACGCTTATGCTCACCATATCCAGCGGCTGATGGTGACCGGTAATTTCGCGCTGCTCGCTGGCATCGCACCGCCCGCGCTGTGCGATTGGTACCTGGCGGTCTATATGGATGCGTTCGACTGGGTGGAACTGCCCAACGTGTTGGGCATGGTGCTGCACGCCGACGGCGGCTACCTGGGTTCCAAGCCTTACTGTGCCAGTGGCCAGTACATCAAGCGCATGTCCAACTATTGTCAGGATTGCTCTTACAAGGTGCGCGAGAGCACGACAGACGATGCCTGCCCGTTCAACGCGTTGTACTGGCACTTGCTCATGCGCCACCGCGAGCAGTTGCAGGGTAATCCGCGGATGAGCATGGTCTATCGCAACCTCGCGCGCATGGAAGGCAGCAAGCAGCAGGCGCTGTGGGAGCGTGGCGAGGCGCTGCTGGCGCGGCTGGATGCCGGGGACGTGCTGTGAGAAAGAAAGCGGACCTGCCATTCAAGTGCTGCGCCGCCTGCAGCCTGCCGTTTGCCTGGCGAAAGAAGTGGTCGCGCTGCTGGGATGAGGTGCGTTATTGCTCCGAACGCTGTCGGCGCAATCGGCAGGGCAGGTAATGGAGGCACTGCCGGCGGCAATGCGGCGCGGGTGGCTGCGTCGGCTCGCTTCAGCTGTGCTAGGCTGGCCGACCTTTTTTTCCTCTCGGAGCCCTGCATGACCGACCTCAATCTATCCACTGACGAAACCCGTGTGAGCTACGGCATCGGCCGCCAGCTGGGCGACCAGCTGCGTGACAATCCCCCGCCGGGCGTCAGTCTCGATGCGGTGATCGCCGGTATTCGTGATGCGTTTGCCGGTGTTGCCAGCCAGGTCAGCCCGGAAGCGCTGAACGCCAGCTTCGCGGTGATCCGCGAGCGCATGCAGGCCGAGGCGCAGCAGAAAGCCGAAGCTGCCGCAGCAGAAGGTCGCGCCTTCCTCGTCGAGAATGCCAAGCGCGAAGGCGTTGTGGTGCTGGAGTCGGGTCTGCAATACGAAGTGCTGACGACCGGTGAGGGCGCCAAACCGTCTCGCGAGGACAGTGTGCGCACGCATTACCACGGCACGCTGATCGACGGCAGTGTGTTCGACAGCTCCTACCAGCGTGGCCAGCCTGCCGAGTTCCCGGTAGGCGGCGTGATCGCCGGCTGGACCGAAGCACTACAGCTGATGAATGCCGGCAGCAAGTGGCGCCTGTATGTACCGAGCGAGCTGGCCTATGGTGCTCAGGGCGTTAGCAGTATCCCGCCGCACAGCACGCTGGTATTCGACGTCGAACTGCTGGACGTGCTCTGAGTCCGGCTGCTGGGGCGTAGCGTCTGTGGTCGGCGACTAATCGGTTACCGACAAGCTGCTGGTGAGCCCTGACCGCCTTGCCCGTGTGCGGCTCTCGATCTAGGCATTGCGTACTGGTCAGGGCCGCAGCGCGCGGGCATAGCTGAAGAGGAACAGGTTTCGAACCTGTTCCTTGAGCACGCAGGGTTCACTCGTGCTCAACTCCTGCACATCGAGATCACCTTGTTCTCGCAACTCTTCCAGTGCATCCCCTTCGAGTGAAACGCATACGGCGCCGGTATTCCGGTCGAGTATGCGCAGGTAGGGTTGCGGGCGATCCAGCCAGGCATCTATCAGATAAGTCATGCGTCACCTCCAATTCATTCTCGTAATGAGAATAATTGTTATTTGCAAATATGCAAGCGCAAATATTCCCTGAATGAGGGTGGAGGTGAGGGATCAACAGTCGGGGATGAAGCTGCGCTCGAAGCGCAGCGTCGACATTGCTGGGGTATCAGTGGGTGCGCGCCACTGCGAAGCGGCAGAGCTCGACCAGGGCATCACGATACTGATTCGCGGGAATCACTTCGAGGCAGGCAACGGCGCGTTCGGCATAGTCGCGGGCAAGCTTGGCGGTGTAGCCCAGCGCACCTGATGCCTCGACAGCGGCGCGGATGCTCTCCAGGTCTTCGAGGCCGCCTTTCTGGATGGCTTTGCGCACCAGAGCGGCCTGTTCGGTGGTACCTTCGCGCATGGTGTAGATCAGCGGAAGGGTAGGCTTGCCTTCGGCGAGGTCGTCACCGACGTTCTTGCCGAGGGTTTCCGCGTCGCCCTGGTAATCGAGCAGATCGTCGACCAGCTGGAAGGCGACGCCGAGGTGGTCGCCGAAGGTGCGCAGCGCCTCACGCTGTTCCGCGCTGGCGCCGGCCAGGGTGGCGGCGCTGTGGGTCGAGGCTTCGAAGAGCATCGCGGTCTTGCCGCGGATGACCTCCATGTAGATTTCTTCGGTGGTGCTGGCGTCGCGGACCTTCGACAGCTGCAGTACTTCGCCTTCGGCAATGACGCGCGTTGCCTGGGAGATGATGCGCATCACCGGCATGGAGTCCAGTTCCACCATCATTTCGAACGAACGTGCATATAGAAAGTCGCCAACCAGTACGCTCGGCGCATTGCCCCACAGGGCGTTGGCGGTGGAGCGGCCGCGGCGCATGCCGGACATGTCGACGACGTCGTCATGCAGCAGTGTGGACGTGTGCAGGAATTCGATGATGGCGGCCAACAGGCGCAGCTGATCGCCCTGATGGCCGAGCGCGCTGCCGCTGAGCAGCACCAACAGTGGGCGCAGGCGCTTGCCGCCGGCCGACGTGATGTAATCCCCGATCTTTTCCACCAGAGGAACGCGCGAAGTCAGTTGCTTGCGGATGATGCCGTCGACAGCGGCAAAATCGTCCGCCACAACTTGATAGA
>DAMCQE010000026.1:0-47652 GCA_032105665.1 Pseudomonas sp.
CCGACGACCTTCGGGTTATGAGCCCGACGAGCTACCAGACTGCTCCATCCCGCGACGCGCATTCTACAGCTTTAAACGCGGCTGTCACGGGTTTATTTGAAATCAGATGGAAATACCGGTCAGGCGTGCCATGAGGGCAGGGTGCCGGGAGCTGTTGGCTGGTGTGGCAGACACTGTTTGATTGCCGGGCGAGCCTGCGGCAGGTGATGGCGACGAGCGATTCTCATCATGCCCCAGAGCATGGAGAGCGCTACCGACAGCCAACCCAGGATCATCATCAGGAGTATCAGCGCAGGTTCCATCTGGAGCTTCCTCTTTGAATCCAATATTCGTCCTTGTGGTTGTGACCCCGCTCGCTGAAAGCGGTTCCGGCATGCCATCGGTCGCTCGCCGGCGCACTCCTTGGAATCGCCGCTGCCCAAGTATGAAGTGGATGATGCGGAGGTGTCGGACATGCGTATTCAGCTTGGTGTGCTGGTTGCAGCGCTTGCTTCAACAGTCAGCGCGCAGGATCTGGAACGACCGTTCGCTGATATCCCGTTGGCTCAGAACACGGGCGCGGCGGATCGCGGCGCCGCCGGCAATGGCTCGATGGGCATTGGCGGCGGTATCGACTATCTGGAGGATGACCAGGGCCAGTCTGAGGCAGGTGACGCATCCTCCAAGAAGCCAGCGGCGGAGCAGTACGACGACACGGCCGAATCCGGCCATGGTGGCAATGAGACCGACATGGAGCACCGTCGCCGTCCCAAATTGGAAAGACGTAGTGATTAACGCAGTCGTTCATCGATAGGAGGTAGCCATGAATCGGGCACTCACAGCGGTAACAGTATTGCTTCTGGCGGGTTCTGCGGGGGCGTACGCCGGTTCGGCGGAGAACGCCGATGACACCCGTCGTCCGGGAGCTGCAAACGAAAGCTCAGTTGAATCGAGCGAGCGTTCCGACCAGCACAGGGAAAAGTCGGAAGGCCACGACAGTCGGGACCACAAGGCGCAGCAGGGCAGTGACCTGGGCACCATGGGAACGGGCAATACCGGAACCACAGGCGGCATGGGTGCTACCACGGGAACCGACACCATTGGCGGGACCATCGAAGAATAGCCCGCTACCGGCCACGCAACATTCATAAAGCGGTCGGGCATCCGTACAATGCCCAACCTTTCAACATCTATTGGCCTGGTATGCAGATCGCTTTGGCGCCCATGGAGGGGCTGGTCGACGAAATCCTTCGCGACGTTCTGACTCGGATGGGTGGGGTCGACTGGTGCGTCACCGAGTTCATCCGAGTCTCTGATCGTCTGCTGCCGCAAAGCAGCTTTCGCAAACTTGCACCTGAATTGCAGACTGGCGCCATTACTCGCGCCGGAACCGCTGTGCGCGTTCAATTACTGGGCTCCGATCCTGCCTGTCTGGCTGATAACGCGGCCTATGCCTGCTCACTGGGTGCGCCTGCTATCGATCTGAATTTCGGCTGCCCGGCCAAGACGGTAAACAAATCGCGCGGTGGGGCCATCCTGCTCAGGGAGCCTGATTTGCTGCACGCCATCCTCTGTGAGGTACGGCGAACTGTGCCAGCGCCCATCCCGGTCACCGCCAAGATGCGCCTGGGTTTCGACAGCCCGGACGGTGCACTCGATTGCGCTCGGGCGCTGGTGGACGGTGGGGCAGAGCAGTTGGTGGTGCATGCGCGAACGAAGGTCGAAGGCTACAAGCCGCCCGCGCATTGGGAATGGGTGGCTCGCGTGCAGGAAGTCGTCGCGGTGCCGGTATACGCCAACGGCGATATCTGGTCGCTGGAAGACTGGCGTCGCTGTCGAGAGGTCAGCGGCGCGGAGAACATCATGTTGGGCCGCGGCCTGGTTTCGCGGCCAGACCTGGCACGGCAGATCGCCGCCGCTGAACAGGGGCAAAGCATCGCCAAGATGAGCTGGGCAGAGTTTCAACCCACGCTGGTGGACTTCTGGCAGCAGGCGCGGGGCAAGATCGCACCACGCTATGCGCCCGGCAGACTGAAGCAGTGGCTGGCCTTGCTTACGCGTAACTACCCCGAGGCGGTGGCGCTGTTCGCCGCACTGCGCCGGGAGAACGATTGCGCGCGGATCGACGCGATGCTCGGCGTCGATACCGTCGGAATTCCGGTGGCGGCGCTGGGTTAGGCCGATCAGCGTCCGCCGCTGACGTCCAGCAACGCGCCGGTGGTATAGCTGGCGTGCTCACTGGCGAGCCAGAGTATGGCTTCGGCAACTTCCTCGGCTTTCCCGCCGCGCCCCATGGGCACGCTTGCCTTGACCCGCTCGATGCGATCCGGCTCGCCACCGCTTGCGTGAATCTCGGTATCGATCACGCCGGGTCGTACCGCATTCACCCGAATGCCTTCGCCGGCCACTTCCCTGGCCAGCCCGACCGTCATGCTGTCGATGGCGCCCTTGGCCGCGGCATAGTCGATGTACTCCCCAGGCGCACCAAGCCGCGCGGCAATGGAGGACAGGTTGATGATCGAACCACCCTGGCCTCCATGCTGAGTGGACATGCGCTTGATCGCCTCGCGTGCGCATAGAAAGCTGCCGATGACATTGGCACCGAGCACGCGCGTCCAGCGGGCGGCGTCCATCTGCTCCAGGCGCATCTGCTGTTCGAGCATGCCGGCGTTGTTGACCAGCACGTCCAGCTGGCCGAACTCCCGATCAATCATCTCGAACATCTGCACCACCTGACCCTCGTCGGCGACATCAGCCTTGACCGTGATTGCCGATACGCCCGCAGCGTGGACCTGTTCGAGCACCTGTTTCACCGCGTCTTCGCGTTGGTGATAGTTGAGGCACAGTGCGTAGCCCTGGTGGGCCGCCAGCCGGGCAGTGGCGGCGCCGATACCACGACTGGCACCTGTGATCAGCATGACTCTGGACATGGTGTTACCTCTCGTCGGCAGGCTCATTTTCTGTGCCTTGAAATCTGCATAACGGTTCCTATCTAGGGCTCAGCGGGATGCCGAAGTCGGGTCCCGCCAGTTTCAACTCGCTGATTCAGGAGGTTTATCATGAGTTCGTTCCCCATGGCCCCTCTGTTCCGGCAATCCGTGGGCTTCGATCGTTTCAATGATCTGTTCGAGTCCGCGCTGCGCAACGACACCGGCAGCTCGTATCCACCCTATAACATCGAGAAACACGGTGACGACCAGTATCGAATCGTGGTCGCGGCCGCCGGCTTCGAGGAGTCCGACCTCGATCTGCAGGTCGAGCGCAGTGTGCTGACCATCAGTGGCGGGCGGCGCGAAAGCGAGGCCGACAATGTCACCTATCTGCATCAGGGCATCGCTCAGCGGGCGTTCAAGTTGTCGTTCCGGCTAGCCGACCACATCGAGGTGAAAGGCGCTGCGCTGAACAGTGGCCTGCTCAACATCGACCTGGAGCGCGTGGTGCCGGAAGAGGCCAAGCCCAAGCGCATCCCGATCAATGCCGATCAGCGACCCGCGCTGGAGGGTTGATCTGCAAGAAAGCGAAGGGCGCCATAGGGCGCCCTTTCTTGTAGTTGTCTCGTCTGGTCAGTCACCGCGTTCAGCATCCAGTAGCGCCATGAAGGCTCTGGCCGCATTTGAAAGGGTGCGTTCCCTGTGCACGATGTAGCCAAGTTGCCGGGTCAGCTGAATGCCTGGCAGAGGCAGGCTGACCACCTGTTCGTCGAGCATGCTGCGCGGTAACACGCTCCAGGCAATGCCGATGGAGACCATCATCTTGATGGTCTCCATATAGTTGGTGCTCATGGTGATATTGGGCGTCAGGCCCTCACGCTCGAACAGTCGCTGGGCGATGTGGTGAGTGAAGGTGTTGCCGCCGGGAAAGACGGCAGGATGGCCGGCGACATCGGCCAGACGAATATCCGCCTTGCCCGCCAGCGGGTGCTCGGGCGCGACAACGAAATCCAGCGGGTCGTCCCATACCTTCATTGCCCGGACCGGCTCGGCAGTCTGCGGCGCCAGGGTGATGACCGCCAGTTCGGCGCGGCCATGCAGCACTTCGTCGTAGGCGACTTCTGAATCGAGAAAACGAATATCCAGGCTGACCTGCGGATAAGCGCGGGTGAACGCGCGTAGCAAGGGCGGCAGGCGATGCAGGCCGATGTGATGGCTGGTCGCCAGGCTCAGCTGGCCGCCAATGTCGCCGTTGAGGTTGGTCAAGGCGCGGCGGGTGTCGTCCAGTACATTCAAAATCTGATAGGCCCGCGGCAGCAGGGCTCTTCCTGCCTCGGTCAGGCCAATCTCGCGGCCGAGCCGGTCGAACAGGCGCACGTCCAGCTGCGATTCCAACGCGGCAATGCGTTTGCTGACCGCGGGCTGGGTCAGATGCAGGCGCTCCGCGGCCAAGGAAAAGCTGCCCGTTTCCGCGATGGCGATAAAGGCATTGAGGTTGGCCAGGTCCATGAACGATCTCTATCCGTTGATGATTCGGATTCCTGTAGGGAATGCTTGGGATGAAAAATATGAATTTGAGTAATTGAATGCAAGTCCCTAGCATCGTCCCCATAAGCGCAAGGGCTATTCGCCCCGCATAGAAAGCAGATGAGGAAAAGTCCGATGGCCGGCAAGACGCTCTACGACAAGCTCTGGGAAATGCACGAGGTGAAACGTCGCGACGATGGTTCGTCGCTGATCTACATCGACCGCCACATCCTGCATGAAGTGACTTCGCCACAAGCGTTCGAAGGTCTGCGTCTGGCCAATCGCAAGCCATGGCGTATCGACGCCAATATCGCCACGCCGGACCACAACGTGCCGACCACCAAGGGCGAGCGTCAGGGCGGCCTAGAAGCTATCGCCGACGAGGTCTCGCGCATCCAGGTGCAGACGCTGGACGAGAACTGCGATGACTTCGGCATCCTCGAATTCAAGATGAACGACGTGCGTCAGGGCATCGTCCACGTGATCGGCCCGGAGCAGGGCGCGACATTGCCGGGCATGACCGTGGTTTGCGGTGACTCGCACACCTCCACCCACGGCGCCTTCGGCGCGCTGGCCCACGGCATCGGCACCTCCGAGGTCGAGCATGTGCTCGCCACCCAGTGCCTGGTCGCCAAGAAGATGAAGAACATGCAGGTGCGCGTCGAAGGCAAACTGCCGTTCGGCGTCACCGCCAAGGACATCGTGCTCGCCGTGATCGGCAAGATCGGTACCGCCGGTGGCAATGGCCATGCACTGGAATTTGCCGGCAGCGCGATTCGCGACCTGTCCATGGAGGGCCGCATGACCATCTGCAACATGGCCATCGAGGCGGGCGCCCGCGTGGGCATGGTCGCCGTGGACGAGAAGACCATTGCGTACGTCGAAGGGCGGCCTTACGCCCCGAAGGGCGCCGATTGGGACAAGGCCGTGAAGCTGTGGCAGGACTTGGTTTCCGACGACGACGCGGTGTTCGACACCATCGTTGAACTCAAGGCCGAGAACATCAAGCCGCAGGTCAGCTGGGGCACTTCGCCGGAGATGGTACTGGCTGTCGATCAGAACGTGCCGGACCCGGCCGTAGAGGCCGACCTGGTGAAGAAGGATTCCATCACCCGCGCGCTGAAGTACATGGGCTTGCAGGCCAATCAGGCCATTACCGACATTCGTCTGGATCGCGTGTTCATCGGTTCGTGCACCAACTCGCGGATCGAGGATCTGCGCGCCGCAGCCGAAGTCGCCAAGGGGCGGAAGGTCGCCGCGAACGTCAAGCAGGCGCTGGTGGTGCCGGGCTCGGGCCTGGTCAAGCAGCAGGCCGAGGCCGAGGGGCTGGACAAGATCTTCATCGAGGCCGGCTTCGAATGGCGCGAGCCGGGCTGCTCCATGTGTTTGGCGATGAACCCGGACAAGCTTGGCAGCGGCGAGCATTGCGCCTCGACCTCCAACCGCAACTTCGAAGGCCGCCAGGGTGCGGGCGGGCGTACCCACCTGGTCAGCCCGGCGATGGCTGCTGCCGCAGCGGTTACCGGCCACTTCATCGACGTACGCGAATTGATCCAGGCCTGAGGAGACGAGACATGAAAGCCTTTACCCAACACACCGGCCTGGTCTGCCCACTCGATCGCGCCAATGTCGACACCGATCAGATCATTCCCAAGCAGTTTCTCAAGTCGATCAAGCGCACCGGCTTTGGCCCTAACCTGTTCGACGAGTGGCGCTACCTGGACGTCGGTCAGCCGAATCAGGATTGCTCGCAGCGTCCGGTGAACAAGGACTTCGTGCTGAACTTCCCGCGCTACCAGGGCGCCAGCGTGCTGCTGGCGCGTGAGAACTTCGGCTGCGGCTCCTCCCGCGAGCACGCGCCGTGGGCCCTGGAGGAGTACGGTTTCCGTACGATCATCGCGCCGAGCTTTGCCGACATTTTCTACAACAACAGCTTCAAGAACGGCCTGCTGCCGATCGTGCTGAAGGAAGAGGAAGTCGATGAGCTGTTCGCACAGGCCGAAGCCAACGAAGGCTACCAGCTGACTGTGGACCTCGCTGCCCAGGTCGTGACACGCCCGGACGGCAAGCAGTACGGCTTTGAAGTCGATGCCTTCCGCAAGCACTGCCTGCTCAACGGCCTCGACGATATCGGCCTGACGCTGCAAGACGCGGACGCGATCAAGGCGTTCGAGACCCGTCACCAGCAGAGCCAGCCATGGCTGTTCGGCGCCATCAAGTGAGATAAGGGCAGGGTGGATGATGCGTCATCCATCCACTTGCAGGGTTTCGGTGGATGAACACAACGGCGTCCACCCAAGTGAAAATCGAGGAACGTGATGAGCAAACAGATTCTGGTTCTGCCCGGTGATGGTATCGGCCCGGAGATCATGGCCGAGGCGGTCAAGGCTCTGCAGCTGGCCAATGACAAGTTCCAGCTGGACTTCGAGCTGAGCTATGACGAGTTGGGTGGCGCAGCGGTCGACAAATATGGCGTGCCGCTGGCCGACGAAACCCTTGCGCGTGCACGTGCTGCCGATGCCATTCTGCTTGGCGCGGTGGGAGGCTCGAAGTGGGACAAGATCGATCCAGCCATTCGTCCCGAGCGCGGTCTGCTGAAGATTCGCTCCGAGCTGGGGCTGTTCGGTAACCTGCGTCCGGCACTGCTCTACCCGCAACTGGCCGATGCGTCGTCGCTGAAGCCTGAGATCGTGGCTGGTCTGGATATCCTCATCGTTCGCGAGTTGACCGGCGGCATTTATTTCGGCAAGCCGCGCGAAAGCAAGGTGCTGGAGAACGGTGAGCGCATGGCGTACGACACGCTGCCGTACAGTGAAAGCGAAATCCGTCGCATCGCCAAGGTCGGCTTCGACATGGCGATGGTGCGCAACAAGAAGCTCTGTTCGGTGGACAAGGCCAACGTGCTGGCGTCCAGTCAGCTGTGGCGTGCTGTGGTCGAGGAAGTGGCCAAGGACTATCCCGAGATCGAGCTGAGCCACATGTACGTCGACAATGCGGCAATGCAGCTGGTGCGCGCACCGAAGCAGTTCGACGTGATCGTCACCGACAACATGTTTGGCGACATCCTCTCCGACGAGGCATCGATGCTGACCGGCTCCATTGGCATGCTGCCGTCCGCCTCGCTGGATGCGGGCAACAAGGGCATGTACGAGCCATGCCACGGTTCAGCGCCAGATATCGCTGGCCAGGGCATCGCCAATCCGTTGGCGACCATCCTGTCCGTTTCGATGATGCTGCGTTACAGCTTCAATCAGGTAGCGGCAGCCGATGCCATCGAGCAGGCGGTGAGTGATGTGCTCGATCAGGGCCTGCGTACCGGTGATATCTGGTCGGAAGGCTGTACCAAGGTCGGTACTCAGGCGATGGGCGATGCAGTAGTCGCGGCCCTCGCGAAGTTGTAATCTTCTGGCCCGCCTTAATCTGCGCGGGCCACTTTTTCTATAGGTGTAGTTGCGATGAAACGTGTAGGTCTGATCGGTTGGCGCGGTATGGTCGGTTCCGTGCTCATGCAGCGGATGCTGGAAGAGCGGGACTTCGACCTGATCGAGCCTGTGTTCTTCACCACCTCCAACGTTGGCGGCCAAGGCCCCGATATTGGCAAGGAAACCGCTGCGCTGAAGGACGCCTACAGCATCGACGAGCTGAAAGGTCTCGATGTGATCCTGACCTGCCAGGGCGGCGACTACACCAACGAAGTCTTCCCCAAGCTGCGCGAAGCCGGCTGGCAGGGCTACTGGATCGACGCCGCCTCTTCCTTGCGCATGCAGGACGATGCCGTGATCGTGCTTGACCCGGTGAACCGCCGCGTGATCGACCAGCAGCTGGACGCCGGGACCAAGAACTATATCGGTGGTAACTGCACTGTCAGCCTTGCACTGATGGGCTTGGGCGGCCTGTTCGAGGCCGGCCTGGTGGAGTGGATGAGCGCCATGACTTATCAGGCGGCGTCCGGTGCCGGCGCGCAGAACATGCGCGAGCTGATCAAGCAGATGGGTGCCATCAATGCCGCTGTCGCCGATGACCTGGCCAATCCGGCCAGCGCGATCCTGGATATCGACCGTAAGGTGGCTGAAACCCAGCGCAGCGAAGTATTCCCGGTCGACAATTTCGGTGTGCCGCTGGCCGGCAGCCTGATTCCTTACATCGACAAGGAGTTGCCGAATGGGCAGAGCCGCGAAGAGTGGAAGGCGCAGGCTGAGACCAACAAGATCCTCGGTCGATTCAAGAGTCCGATCCCGGTTGACGGCATCTGCGTGCGCGTGGGTGCCATGCGTTGCCACAGCCAGGCGCTGACCATCAAGCTGAACAAGGATGTGCCGATCTCTGATATCGAAGGGCTGATCAGCCAGCACAATCCCTGGGTCAAGCTGGTGCCGAATCATCGTGATGCCAGCATGCAGGAGCTGAGTCCGGCCGCAGTCACCGGAACGCTAAGCGTGCCGGTCGGCCGTCTGCGCAAGCTCAACATGGGCTCGCACTACCTGGGCGCGTTCACCGTGGGCGACCAGCTGCTGTGGGGCGCCGCGGAGCCGCTGCGGCGCATGCTGCGTATCCTGCTGGAGCGTTGATGCGCTCTCGATGAAGTGCCAGACGCCGCGACTTGTTCGCGGCGTTTTCGTTTATGCGATGTGCCGCTCGGCGGCGCTGGTTGCAGTGGTCTGCCATTTCGCTACAGTGCCGGTCCTTAACGCGTGGAGGTGACGATGCCCACAGGTGTTGGTGTTGCGGTCGTAGGTGCGGTCAGCCTGGTAGGCGAAGCACTGGTCGAGGTGCTCGAGGAGCGGACGTTTCCGGTTGCCGAGCTGCATCTGTTGGGTGATAGCGAGGATGTCGGGCACATGGTGCCATTCAAGGGCCGGAATCTGCGTGTAGGCGAGGCGGATCGCTTCGACTTCAGTCGAACGCAGCTGGTGTTTCTGGTCGGTGCCTCGGCATTGCTGAGCGAGTGCCGCGTCAAGGCATTAGCAGCCGGCTGCCGAGTCGTCGATCTGTCAGCCTCGATTCCCGTCGAGCAACAGCTGTGCGTGGTGCCAGAGGTTAACGGCGGGCTGCTCGATTCGTTGCCCGATCAGCGTGCCATTGCCAGTCCACTGCCTGAATCGGTCGCCCTGGCCATCGCATTGAAGCCGATCCAGCAACAGCTGGATTTGCATCGCGTGACTGTTACGGCCTGTTTGCCGGTATCAAGTCGTGGTGCGGCAGGTGTGAAGGAGCTTGCCCGGCAGACATCCGAATTGCTCAATGCGCGACCTTTGGAGCCCCGAATATTCGGCCGGCAGATGGCTTTCAATATGCTCGCACAAGCCGAGGCGGTCGACGCGCAAGGATATGGAGCGCAGGAGCGGCGTCTGGTTGAAGAGCTTCGTCAGCTCCTGGATATGCCTGAACTCGCCGTCTCTGTTACGTTCGTTCAAGCTCCGGTGTTCTTCGGAGAGAGCCTCATCGTCTCGTTGCAGGGTGGCGTCGAGGCCGATATGCCAGCGCTGTCTGCGGCTCTCGACGCGGCGCAAGGGGTTGAGCTGGTGGAGTCGGACGACTATCCGACAGCGGTTGGTGACGCAGTCGGGCAGGAGGCGATCTATGTTGGAAGACTTCGTCGAGGCATCTGCGATCCACTGGAAGTCAATTTGTGGATTGTGTCTGATAACGTGCGAAAAGGCGCGGCACTAAACGCTGTGCAGTCTGGTGAGTTGTTGATAAAAGACTATCTGTAAAAGATACTTACTGGTAATTCAAAGAATATTTCTAGCCGATGCGCTGAACGGCTTATCGCTGATGGGGAGCCACCGCCAGGTGGCGCGGGCAGTGACATAAGACCCTCTCGTAGTTCGAGAAAAAGATAAACAAGGGATTAAATAATGGTTCGGGTTCGCAATCTGGTGCTGGCAATCGCGGCTGCTACCGCGCTGACTACAGAAATGGCCCACGCGCTTGGGTTGGGAGAGGTCACGCTTCAGTCGTCATTGAATCAACCGCTGATCGCGGAAATCGAGCTGCTGGATGCAAACAGCCTGGCGCCCGGGGAGGTGATCCCGGTATTGGCCTCGCTCGAAGAATTCAATCGCGCCGGTATTGATCGCCAGTACTTTCTGACGGACCTGAAATTCACTCCAGTGCTGCGTCCGAACGGAAAGAGCGTCATTCAGGTTTCGTCCAGCAAGCCGGTACGCGAACCCTATCTCAATTTTCTCGTAGAGGTGCTCTGGCCAAGTGGGCGCCTGCTCCGTGAGTACACCCTGCTGCTCGATCCGCCACTCTATTCACCGGAAACCGCAGCGGCCGCAGCACCGCAGTTGCCCATTTCCGCTCCGTCCCGAACAGTAGAGCCAGTACGCTCTGCGCCAGCTCGTCCGTCTACAACGCGCTCAACCGCAGCTCAGCCGGTAAGCGCGCCGCAGAGCGGCGGTAGCGAGTACAAGACTTCCGCGCGCGACACTCTCTGGGAGATCGCGGAGCGCAATCGTCGTAATGGAACGGTTCATCAGGCGATGCTGGCTATTCAGGATCTCAATCCTGATGCTTTCATTGGCGGCAATATCAACCGGATGAAGAGCGGGCAGGTACTTCGTCTGCCGGATGCCGAGCAGATATCGACTCGCTCTCAGGCCGAAGCGATCGCTCAGGTCGCGGAGCAGAACGCGGCATGGCGTCAGGGTAGTGGTGGCGCGGTTGCAGGCGCTCGCCAACTGGACGCGACCCGTCGTACTGAAGCTGGAGCAGCACCGTCGCGTAGCGAGTCTCGTGACAGCCTCCGCCTGGTGGCGGCTGATGCGGGCAAGGAAACTGCCGGCTCCGACACCGGGTCCGCCGAAGGCGGCCAGGCCTTGCGTGACAAGTTGGCGGTGACCCAGGAGAGTCTGGACTCCAGCCGTCGTGAGAACGACGACCTCAAGGATCGTCTGAATGATCTACAGGGGCAGCTGGAAAAGCTGCAACGGCTTATGCAGCTCAAGGATGACCAGCTTGCCAAGCTGCAGGCCCAGGTCGGTGCCGAAGGCCAGGCCCCGGCGCTGGACGCCAACGCCAGCCAGCCTGCTGCCGCAAAAACAGAGCCCCAGGTAACTGAAGGTAGCACGCAAGAGCCGGCCCGCGCTGACGGTGACACCCAGGCTGATTCTGCTGTTGATACCCGGCAGGAACCTGCTCCAGTCGTAGCTCCGGCACCGGCCGAGCAGTCTGCGGCGTCCAAGCCTGCTGCAAAGCCAGCCAGCCCAGCGAAACCGGTCGCACCTGTTGTTGAGCCTGAGCCCAAGAGCCTGATTGACGATCTGCTGTCCAACACTTTGCTGCTCGGTGTCGTCGGCGGTAGTGCCCTGTTGCTGTTACTGCTGGGTCTGATGGCTCTTTCGCGCCGCAATGCGATGAAAGAGGCGGAGCTGCAGGAAAGTCTGATGGCGGATGACACGGTCGACGATCTGCGAGTGGAATCGCCAGCGTACGTCGATTTGGGACAGGAGCATCAACTTGAACCGACTTCCTTCCATGCCGACGCTCCGGCTGCGTCGGATGAGCTGACTTCCACTACAGGTGATGCATTGGCCGAGGCGGACATCTACATCGCTTACGGCCGCTTCAATCAGGCTGCAGAACTGCTACAAAACGCCCTTAATGACGAGCCTCAGCGGAGCGATCTCCGGCTGAAGCTGATGGAAGTGTATGCGGAGTTAGGCAATCGCGATGGCTTCGCCCGTGAAGAAGCTGAGCTACGTGAAATCGGCGGCGCTACCACCGAAGTCGAGCAGCTGAAGTACAAGTATCCCGCCATGGCCGCGGCGATCGGAGGCTCGGCAGCTGTCGCCGCCACTCATATGGACATGGACAGCCTCGACCTTGATGATCTGCAGCTCGACGAGCCGGCCGCGCCGGCGGCAGGGCAGGATCTGGACGATGCATTCGACCTCAGCCTGGATGATCTGGACATCGATCTGAACGAGGAGCGTCCGGCTGCACCTGCGGACGACTCTTTGGACTTCGACGACCTGACGCTGGATGAGCCGGTTACCGAGCGTGAGACCTCGCCTGCAGCCAGCGATTTCTCCTTCGATCTCGCAGAAGATAAGTCTGCGCAAGACGCCGAGCAGGACGATCTTTCCGATTTCTCGTTCGATCTGGACAGCGACAAAGGAACGGAGCAAGCCCCTACAGAGTTTTCGCTCAATCTCGACGAGGAGCCGGTTGAAGGTCCTGCTGCGTTTGAAAGTGATGATCTCGATTTCGAACTGTCGGAGCCTGTAGCGAATCCGAGCGACGATTTGCCCGAAGGGTTCGATATTTCGCTGGATGAGCCCGAGTTTGAGGCGCAACCGGAAACCTTTGCCGACAAGCTGAACGAGGTGGAGGCTGATCTGGATGATCTGTCCAAGGAACTGGAGGAGCCGGCCACTGCTCCTGCTGACAACTTGGCTACGACTGACGCCGACGGCGGTGGGGAGGACGACTTCGATTTCTTCTCCGACACCGACGAAACTACCACCAAGCTGGATCTCGCCAGAGCCTATATCGACATGGGCGACGCTGAAGGTGCACGCGACATCCTGGATGAAGTGATTTCCGAGGGTAGCGATGTCCAGCAGCAAGAGGCGCGAGAAATGCTCGCCAAACTAGCCTGATCATGACCCAAGCAGTACCCCAAACGGCAGCCGAAATGGCTGCCGTCGGCGTTTCCAGGATCGCGCTTGGCGTCGAATACAAGGGATCGCGCTATCGCGGATTTCAGCGTCAGCGCGCCGGTGTGCCATCCATTCAGGAATCACTCGAAACTGCGTTGACCAAAGTGGCGGGTGGTCACTCCGTCACGCTGAGCTGTGCAGGTCGCACAGACGCATTGGTCCATGCCAGCGGGCAGGTCGTGCACTTCGACACGCCGGTCTCGCGAACCATGCACGCATGGGTGATGGGCGCGAACATGAACCTCCCATCCGACATCAGCGTCACCTGGGCGAAGGAGATGCCGCGTCATTTCGATGCGCGCTTCAGCGCGATGGCTCGTCGTTATCGCTATGTGATCTACAACGATCAGATACGGCCGGCGCACATGGCCGAAGAGGTTACCTGGAACCATCGCCCACTCGATATCGAGCGTATGCGTGCCGCTGCCACGACGTTCGTGGGAACACATGATTTCAGTGCCTTCCGGGCCAGGCAGTGTCAGGCCAAGTCGCCGATCAAAACCATTCATCACCTGGAGCTGCTGGAGCACGGCCGGCTGATCGTCATAGATGTTCGGGCCAATGCCTTTCTGCATCATATGGTGCGCAACTTCGCTGGCGTTCTGATGACCATTGGTGCGGGTGAGCGGCCAGTGGAATGGGCTGCGCAAGTGCTGGAGTCTCGTGTGCGCCGAACGGGCGGAGTGACAGCGCACCCGTACGGGCTCTATCTCATCGAGGTCGATTATCCCGAAGAGTTCGAGCTGCCGAAGCGCTATCTCGGTCCGCACTTCCTGTCGGGTTTGCCGGACGTTCGGCGCTAATGAATTAGGCGGGAGCCGTTTTGCCTATTCGCTTGCAGGTGGCAGGTCTTTTGTTACCATCCGGTTTCCTTTTTGGCAGGTAGCATCCGTTGTCAGTCGTTCGCAGCAAAATATGCGGGATCACTCGCGTCGACGACGCCTTGACAGCAGCCAAGGCGGGCGCCGATGCCATCGGCCTGGTTTTCTATGCCAAGAGTCCGCGTGCCGTCGATGTGCGGCAGGCGCGTGAGATCGTCGCGGCATTGCCACCGTTTGTCACGACGGTAGGCCTGTTCGTAAACGCCAGCCGCTGCGAGATCAACGAGATACTCGACGCCGTTCCGTTGGACATGCTGCAGTTTCACGGCGATGAAACACCGGCGCAGTGCGAGGGGTTTCATCGGCCGTGGTTCAAGGCGCTACGGGTAGGGAACGGCGAGGATATCGAGGCTCAAGTCGCGCGTTATGCAAATGCCAGCGGCATCCTTCTGGATACGTTCGTGGCAGGGGTGCCGGGTGGGACGGGCGAACGCTTCGATTGGTCGCTGATCCCGGCGGCGCTGGCCAAGCCGCTGATTCTGGCAGGTGGACTGACCGCCGAGAACGTTCAGCAAGCCATTGCCCAGGTTCGTCCGTACGCAGTGGATGTCAGCGGCGGGGTGGAGGCGAGCAAGGGCGTCAAGGATGCTTCCAAGGTGATGGCCTTTGTCGCTCGGGTTCGATCGGCTATGTGACGCCTGGGCAGCCTTTGCCGTCCAGTAACGAGTCGCTGGTGAGACCAGTAGCGTGATTCCTTGCCTGAAGGAGTCGGAGTTTCGCGGCTGCGCCGATAGGCGCATCGCTCACGCGACCAAGAGCGCCTGATACGCGTGGTCGCAACAATGAATCTGCCTGCAGCGCGAGTGCGCTCGGGACTGAAGCTTTGGAGAACAAGAGCATGAGCAACTGGCTGGTAGACAAACTGATCCCTTCGATCATGCGGTCGGAGACGCAAAAGAGCTCGGTCCCCGAAGGCCTTTGGCACAAGTGCCCCTCTTGCGAGGCGGTTCTATACCGCCCTGAGCTGGAAAAGACGCTCGATGTTTGCCCCAAGTGCCAGCATCACATGCGCATCGATGCCCGTAGCCGGCTCGATATCTTCCTCGATGCCGAGGGCCGCGAAGAGATCGCTGCCGAGCTGGAGCCGGTCGACCGCCTGAAGTTCCGTGATAGCAAGAAGTACAAGGATCGCCTCTCTGCAGCACAGAAGCAGACCGGCGAGAAAGATGCGCTGATCGCAATGAGCGGAAAGGTCGTCAACATCCCGGTCGTGGCTTGTGCATTCGAATTCTCGTTCATGGGTGGCTCCATGGGAGCAATCGTTGGCGAACGTTTCGTGCGGGCCGCCAATGTTGCTCTTGAAAAGCGTTGCCCGCTGGTGTGCTTCTCCGCGTCAGGCGGTGCCCGGATGCAGGAAGCTCTGATCTCCCTGATGCAGATGGCAAAGACTTCCGCCGTGCTGGCCCGCATGCGTGAAGAGGGCCTGCCGTTTATCTCCGTACTGACCGATCCGGTCTACGGAGGTGTGTCTGCGAGTCTGGCGATGCTTGGTGATGTGATCGTCGCCGAGCCCAAGGCATTGATCGGCTTCGCCGGCCCGCGAGTGATTGAGCAGACCGTACGAGAAAAACTGCCGGAAGGCTTCCAGCGCAGCGAGTTCCTGCTGGACCATGGTGCTATCGATCTGATCATTCATCGCTCCGAACTGCGTACTCGCTTGTCGCGCTTGCTGGCCCAGATGCAGAAATTGCCAAGCCCGGTGGAACCCGCCCAGGTAACGGCTACTGCATGACCGGTCGGAGTCTGGCCGACTGGCTCGCCTATCTCGAGCAGCTGCATCCCACTGCCATAGACATGGGCCTGGACAGGGTCCGAGCGGTGGTGGGGCGGCTTGGCCTGACACGGCCGGCTCCGCTGGTGATTACCGTCACGGGTACGAATGGCAAAGGCTCTACCTGCGCGTTCATCGCTGTTCTGTTGAGCAGTCAGGGATACAAGGTCGGTAGCTACAGCTCGCCGCATCTTCTGCGTTACAACGAGCGCGTTCAGTTCGACGGGCACCAGGCCAGCGATGACCAGCTTTGCCAGGCCTTTTCCGCGGTGGAGGCGGCGCGAGGCGAGGTTTCGCTGACCTATTTCGAAATGGGCACACTTGCAGCCTTCTGGCTGTTCGAGCGGAGCGGGCTCGACGCCGTGGTACTGGAAGTCGGTCTTGGTGGTCGTCTCGATGCCGTCAACGTCATTGACGCGGATCTGGCGGTGATCACCAATATCGGACTCGATCATGCTGATTGGCTGGGTGATACCCGCGACAGCGTTGCGTATGAAAAAGCCGGGATCATGCGCGACGGAGTCCCCGCGCTGTGTGGCGATCTGAATGTTCCGCGGCCATTGCTTGAGCACGCAGAGTCCCTGAAATCACCGCTGTTTCTGCGCGGAAGAGATTTCGACCTGGCGCTTGATCCCCACTCCTGGCATTGGCGGGGCGTCGGGCCTGGCGGCGAGCCGTTGGAGCTGCATGATCTGCCGCTGCTGTCATTGCCGATGGAGAACGCTGCACTTGCCCTGCAAGCCTATGCCACGCTTGCCTTGCCATGGGAGCCGGCGGCGTTGTCCGCGGCGCTTCAGCGGACACGCGTTGTAGGGCGCCTCGATAGTCGGCAGATCAGCTGGCGCGGCCGCGAGATCGCGCTGCTGCTGGACGTTGGACATAATCCTCATGCTGCAAGCTACCTCGCGCAACGCCTTGAGCAGCGGCCAGTAGATGGTCGTCGCTTGGCTGTTTTTGGTCTGCTGGCGGATAAGGATCTCAACAGTGTGCTCGAAGCGATGTCCTCGTGCATCGCTGATTGGGCCGTCGCTCCACTGCCTACGCCGCGAACGCAATCAGCTACACAATTGGCTGCAGCGCTGCTTGAGCGGGGCGCGTCGGTCAGCCAGTATGCGAGCTTCGAGCAGGCGCTCGATGCTCAATGCGCGAAGGCCGAAGCCGATGATGAAGTAGTGGTTTTCGGATCGTTCTACTGCGTGGCGGCGGCGCTTGACTGGCTGGAACAACGGGCGGGGGAGAGTTGAATGGCGATGCTGGATAAGGGATTGCTGCAGCGTATGGTTGGCGCTCTGGTGTTGATTGCGCTGGCGGTCATATTCGTGCCGATGCTGTTCAATCGTGAGGACGATCTGCGCCACGTCACCGTCGATGCGCCCACCATCCCTGCTGCACCGGCACCGGCTGAAATCGAGATGCAGGAGGTCGAAGTGCCAGAGCCGGCGTCGGAGCCTGAAGGTTTCGAGATCATCGAGGAGGGTGCCGAGGCAGAAGCGGCATCACCCGTCGGCGAGCAGGCTTCGGAGCCGATCGTGCCGGTCGCTCCGAGCGAGCCTGCGCCAGCTGCGCAGCCGCCGGTGGAACAACCGCAGGCGGCGAAAGTCGAGCCACGGCTCGATAACGACAACCTGCCGGTCAGCTGGTCGATCCAACTCGCCAGCCTGTCCAATCGCGCCAGCGCCGAAAGCCTGCAGCAGACCTTGCGTTCGCAGGGCTACAACGCCTACATCCGCACTGCGGATGGTATGAATCGCGTCTTCGTCGGACCGCTGGTGGAGCGCAGCGAAGCGAATCGGCTTCGCGACGTGTTGCAGCGCCAGCAGAAACTCGATGGCTTCGTCGTTCGTTTCAAGCCGGAAGGAAGCTGAATCGTTGAAGCGCTGGCCGGGGTACTGACGACAGGCCCCGGCTGCGGAGTTGCCGTCGGGTAGTCAGCGCGTATTCCTGGCGCTCCTGCTCTGCTAAAATGCGCCGCCTTTTCCCCATTGCAGAAGACATCGTGGCATTCACCTGGGTCGATTGGGCCATCATCGCCGTCATTGCAGTATCGAGCCTGATCAGCTTGAAGCGTGGTTTCGTGAAAGAAGCGCTTTCGCTGGTTACCTGGATCGTTGCCGGTGTGGTCGCATGGATGTTCGGTGGTGCGTTGTCCCACCATCTCGCGGAATACATCAGCACGCCGTCGGCGCAAGTCATCGCAGCCTGCGCGTTGCTGTTCGTGGCTACCTTGCTGGTAGGAGCACTGGTTAATTTTCTGATCGGCGAGCTGATCAGAGTGACAGGGTTGTCCGGCACCGATCGCTTTCTCGGCATGGTGTTTGGTGCGGCACGGGGTGGTCTATTGGTGGTGGTGCTTGCAGGGTTGCTGAGCCTGGCTCCGGTCGAGCAGGACCTCTGGTGGCGCGAGTCGACGTTATTGCCGCACTTTCTCCTGATCGCCGACTGGTCAAAGAACCTCATTCTAGGGTTCAGCGGCCAGTGGTTCGCCGGATCACTCAACCCGCCCGGTTGAGTCCCTTTTTCTACGGATGCTCGGCCTGCCGTCGTATCCGGTCTGCCTGTAATAACTGAGAGGTTCCTTGCATGTGTGGCATTGTCGGCATCGTCGGTAAGTCGAACGTCAATCAGGCGCTGTATGACGCGCTTACCGTACTGCAGCACCGCGGCCAGGATGCAGCCGGTATCGTCACGAGCCATGACGGCCGGCTGTTTCTGCGCAAGGATAACGGCCTGGTTCGCGACGTCTTTCAGCAGCGCCATATGCAGCGTCTGGTCGGCAACATGGGGATCGGCCACATCCGTTACCCCACCGCGGGTAGCTCCAGTTCCGCCGAGGCACAGCCGTTCTACGTCAACTCGCCTTACGGCATTACCCTGGCGCACAACGGCAACCTGACCAATGTCGATCAGCTGACCAAGGAGATCTACGAGTCGGATCTGCGCCATGTGAATACCAGCTCCGACTCGGAAGTGCTGCTCAACGTGTTCGCCCACGAACTTGCCGTGCGCGGCAAGCTGCAGCCGACCGAGGAGGACGTCTTCGCCGCGGTGAGCAAGGTCCACGAGCGCTGCCGCGGTGGCTACGCGGTAGTGGCGATGGTCACCGGTTACGGCATCGTCGGCTTCCGCGACCCCAATGCGATTCGCCCGATCGTGTTCGGTCAGCGCCATACCGACGAAGGCGTCGAGTACATGATCGCCTCCGAAAGCGTATCGCTCGACGTGCTCGGCTTTACCCTGATTCGCGACCTGGCGCCGGGCGAAGCGGTTTACATCACGGCTGACGGCAAGCTCTTCACGCGCCAGTGCGCGGATGCGCCGAAACTCGCACCCTGCATCTTCGAGTACGTTTACCTGGCGCGTTCCGACTCCCTGATGGATGGTGTCTCGGTTTACAAGGCTCGGCTGCGCATGGGTGAGAAGCTGGCGGACAAGATCCTGCGCGAGCGTCCAGAGCACGATATCGACGTGGTCATCCCGATTCCCGACACCAGCCGTACCGCTGCGCTGGAGCTGGCCAATCGCCTCGGTGTGAAGTTCCGCGAAGGCTTCGTCAAGAACCGCTACATCGGTCGTACTTTCATCATGCCCGGCCAGGCCGCGCGGAAGAAATCGGTACGACAGAAGCTCAATGCCATCGACCTCGAGTTCCGTGGCAAGAACGTGATGCTGGTGGATGACTCCATCGTGCGCGGCACCACTTGCAAGCAGATCATCCAGATGGCGCGCGAGGCAGGGGCGAAGAACGTCTACTTCTGTTCCGCTGCGCCGGCGGTCCGCTATCCGAACGTGTATGGCATCGACATGCCCAGTGCGCACGAGCTGATCGCGCACAACCGCACCACCGAAGAGGTCGCCGAGCTGATCGGTGCCGACTGGCTGATCTATCAGGATCTGGAAGACCTGATCGACGCGGTTGGTGGCGGCAAAGTCAAGATCGACAACTTTGACTGTGCAGTTTTCGACGGCAATTACATCACCGGTGATATCGACGAAGCCTATCTGCACAAGATCGAGCAGGCGCGCAATGATCTGAGCAAGGTCAAGACGAACGCGGTCAGCGCCATCATCGATCTCTACAACAACTGATTCATGCCGGCGTGGCAGCTTCGGCTGCCCGCGGCCGAGGTAAGAGCTATGACGACTGAATGGGATGCCGGACGGCTGGACAGCGATCTTCAAGGCGTCGGGTTCGATACGCTTGCGGTACGCGCCGGGCAACGGCGCACACCGGAAGCCGAACACGGTGAGCCGCTGTTCTTCACTTCCAGTTACGTGTTTCGCAGTGCCGCCGATGCTGCGGCGCGCTTCGCCGGTGACGTGCCGGGCAATGTCTATTCGCGTTACACCAATCCCACCGTCCGTGCGTTCGAAGAACGTATGGCGGCGCTCGAGGGCGCAGAGCAGGCGGTCGCCACGGCATCCGGCATGGCGGCCATCCTCGCCACCGTGATGAGCCTGTGCTCGGCAGGCGATCACGTGCTGGTCTCGCGCAGCGTATTCGGCGCCACCGTTTCCTTGTTCGAGAAGTACTTCAAGCGTTTCGGTGTGCAGGTCGACTATGTGCCGCTCACCGATTTTGCCGCCTGGGAGTCCGCGTTCAAGGAGAACACCAAGCTGGTGTTCGTCGAATCGCCATCCAATCCCTTGGCAGAGTTGGTGGACATCGCCGCACTCGCGCAGCTTTGCCACGCCAAGGGCGCGATGTTGGCCGTCGACAACTGCTTCTGCACACCGGTATTGCAGCAGCCGCTGGCACTGGGTGCCGATATCGTCATTCATTCCGCGACCAAGTACATCGATGGCCAGGGCCGTTGCCTGGGTGGTGTGATTGCAGGTCGCAGCGAGCAGATGAAGGAACTGGTCGGATTTCTGCGTACCGCCGGCCCGACGCTCAGTCCGTTCAATGCCTGGGTCTTCCTCAAGGGATTGGAAACGTTGCGGCTGCGCATGCAGGCGCACTGCGCCAGCGCTCAGGAGCTTGCCGAATGGCTCGAGCAGCAGCCCGGTATCCAGCGCGTCTACTATGCGGGTTTGTCCAGCCATCCACAGCACGAGCTGGCCAAGCGTCAGCAGAAGGGGTTCGGTGCGGTGGTGAGCTTTGAGGTTGCTGGAGGCAAGGAGGCCGCGTGGCGCTTCATCGATGCGACTCGACTGATCTCGATTACGGCCAATTTGGGCGATAGCAAGACCACCATAACCCATCCAGGCTCGACCACACATGGTCGGCTGTCCGCCGAGGATCGCGCGACCGCAGGCATTTCGGACAGTCTGATTCGGGTAGCGGTGGGGCTGGAAGATGTCGCTGACCTCAAGGCCGATCTGGCTCGCGGTCTCGCAGCGCTCTAGATCACCTCATCAGGATGCCGTGCCCGGCCTGCGCAAGCAGGTCGGGCACGAACGCTTGTGTCCTTTTTTCACTGACGCAGATCGATAGCCGGTGCGGGCTCGCCCCGTCCGTCGAACAGCTGCGCGGGATTCGCCGGCAGGATGCTGGGGCTGGCCGAATCCGTTTCGATGACCCGAATATCGCTGTATTTCTTCCCGGAAAGAGCCGCCAGGCCGGCACGGTCGCGAATGACCGTAGGTCGCAGAAACACCATCAGGTTGCGTTTGACGTGGGTTTCCTGAGTCGAGCGGAATAGGGCACCCAGAAACGGAATGTCTCCGAGTAGCGGCACCTTGGCGTTGGTGCGGGTGACGTCGTCCTGGATCAGGCCGCCAAGCACGATGACCTGGCCATCTTCGGCAAGGATGGTGCTTTTGATGGCGCGCTTGTTGGTCACCAGATCCACCGCCTGGGCCGTCAGGCTGGCGCTGGGCGCTATCGAGGAGATCTCCTGCTCGATCTGCAGGCGTAGCGTGGCGCCTTCGTTGATGTGCGGAGTCACCTTGAGGGTCACCCCGATGTCCTGGCGCTCGATGGTGGTGAAGGGGTTGTTCGCGCCCGCCGCATCGGTGGTGTAGGAGCCCGTCTGGAACGGGACGTTCTGGCCGACAAGAATCTCAGCTTCCTGGTTATCCAGCGTCAGCAGGCTCGGCGTCGACAGCAGATTGCTCTTGCTGTTGGACGACAGTGCGGTAATCAGCGCGCCGAAACTGCGAGTTCCAACGCCTATGATCGCGCCGTCGGGCAGGTTCTCCGGGATCTCGTTCTCGTTGATGGCATTGAGCACGCTGCCGACCGAAATACCGGTGTTGCCAAAGCTGACGCCACCGGCTCCACCAGTGCCTCCGCGCGCGTCGACCGCCCATTGCACGCCGAGGGCGTCAGTGATGTCGCCGGAAACCTCGACGATAGCCGCTTCGACCATGACCTGCGCACGGGGAACATCCAGCTGGCGAACGATGCTTTCCAGAGTGCCGATCAGCTCTGGATCAGCGAGAAGGACCAGCGCGTTCAGGCTTTCGTCGGCGCGGATCAGGATGTTTTGCGGCCGGGCAGAGGTGGCGGATTCGCCGCTTTCGGGGTTTTTCAGACCTTCGGAAATATCACCCAGGGTCTCGGCCAGGGATTTCGCATCGTTGTGGCGCAAACGGATAACGCGCGTGTTGGCCGAACGCGTGGTTGGCGTGTCGAGCGATTGGGCCAGTGCCGCCAGCTTGCCTCGGGCCTCGCTGGGGCCAATGAAGATCAATCGGTTGGTGCGTGAATCGGCGATGATCTGCACGCCGGAGGTGGTTTTCGCATCACCACGCATCAGCGAGTTGCGCAGCACTTCAGCGATATCCATCGCCCAGCCGTGCTGCAGATTGAGCACGGCGTAATCGTTGCTCTCAGCGCGATCAAGCTGGCGCACCAGGTCCTCAATGCGCGCGATATTGGCGCTGCGATCACTGATGATCAGTGCATTGGCCGACGACACTGCAGCAAGATGGCCGAACTGTGGGACAAGTGGGCGGATCAGGGGTATCAGTTCGGCCGCGGAAGTGTGCTGCACCTGGATCACCCGTGTTTCCAGTTGGTCGCCGCCGGTAGGCCCGCTGCCCGCTTCGGCCTTGGCCTCAGCGTTCGGAACTACTCGGGCGACATCGCCCTGGGTCAGCACGCTGAACCCGTGCGTCGCCATGACCGAGAGGAACAGCTGATACACCTCGCTCAGCGACAGCGTGGCATTGGATACCACGCTGACTTGCCCCTTCACTCGCGGATCGACGATGAACGTCTGTCCGCTGAGCTGGCTGATCTGATCGATGAAGGCGCGGATATCCGCGTCCTTGAGATTGATGGTCCAGCCGTCCTGTTGATTGGGGCTTGGCTCGATACCGGGTTCGACGGCAAGCAAAGGCAGAGGGGCGGCCAGCAGGCCGGTGGCGAGCAGGGCAAGCAACGGGCGCGAAAAAGGCTTCGGCATCGGTCAATTGTCTTCCGTGGGCTGATCGTTGGCGGGGGCGGCATCGGGTTGGTTGACGGCTTCTTCCAGCTGCTGACGCAAGGCGTCCATCTGCTGCTGCATCAGCTGCGTCTCCTCGTCCGATGGCTCGGCATAGGGTGGTTGATCCTGATAGGGCGCTTCGGTCATCTCCTCGGGAATGTAGCTGGGCGAGCGTACCTGAGGAAAATGCAGCACTTCGATGGCGCCGTTGCGCGCCAGCTCCACGCGATCAGGGTATACCTGATGCAGACTGACGCCACTGGCCAGCTCTTCGCCCTGCCAGTAGAGCCGTGGCGGCTGCCCGTCGACTTGAACAATGGCGCTGGAGCGCTGCGGATCCATGTGCACGAAGCTGCCGCGCAGGGTAAAGCCGCTGGCAGCCGCGGTGGGCGCGTAGGAGTCAGAAGGGGTCGCCGAGCCGAACAGTATTTCCAGCCGCTGCATATCGGGCTGACCCAGATTGCCGGCTTGTTGTTCATAGACGTCGGTGGGGGTAGGGGCGCGAGACAGGTTCATCCATTGCTCGATCTGCATCGCGAGGTAGAGCGCGAACACGCAGAGCAGCACGGTACTGATGATGAGTGGGACGTAGCGGCGGTAGTTGTCCAGTTTTCCCGGCAGTGGCAAGCGAAATACTCCGTGGCGCTTTTGTTGTTCGGTTCCCTGTACGTAGGTTGCCTCTGTCAGGCGTTACAGCATTTCTAGAACACTTTTGGCACTGGCGCAGCGAATTTGCCGGCACGTGCGACGACTCGATGATGGGCCGCCAAGATTACAAAGCGAGGTGGCAGCTCCTGTTGACCACGGTTCAGTAAAAAAAATTCAATGCTGTTGTTGACTTAGCTTAGGGGGGTGAGTAAATTGCGCGCCTCGCAAGGCGATCGGCTGATTAGCTCAGCTGGGAGAGCACCTGCATCACACGCAGGGGGTCGGCGGTTCGATCCCGTCATCAGCCACCAACCTTTGTGAGATTACGGACGAAAGTCCGGCCGACGCGCAGCGGTAGTTCAGTCGGTTAGAATACCGGCCTGTCACGCCGGGGGTCGCGGGTTCGAGTCCCGTCCGCTGCGCCATATCCCTCCGCTCACTTCCTTTAGAAGTGATGAGACAAGAGAAGCTGCCCAAGGGCAGCTTTTTTTGTGCCTGTCGAATAGCGATGTGATTGGTGAACCCTGCACTATCCAATCCCCGTCGGCGACCCGTTTCGGCGGAATCCTATGGCCTCTCGCATTTGCCAAACAGCGCGTCGAGCTCCGCTCCAGAGGCTGCGTTGGCAAAACCATCGAATCGTCCATGCTCGGCGATGGACCGTGCCGCCTGCAGAAAACCGGCCCACGCCGCTCTGGCCAATGCGCCGCCGACGCTGATGCGTCTGACGCCTAGGTCGGCGAGGTCCTGCACGGTCAGGTCGCTGTTCCAGCCAATCAGCACATTGACCGGCTTTGGCGAGGCTGCCGCGATGACGGCGCTGATCTGCTCGCGGGTTCTCAGGCCTGGTGCGTACAGGCAGTCGGCGCCTGCATCGGCATAGGCTTTCAGGCGTGCAAGGGTGTCGTCGAGATCAGGCCGATCGACGAAGAAGTTCTCGGCGCGGCCAATCAGCAGTGTTTCGCCTCCGGTAGCGTCGATCGCCTCACGCGCGGCGCACATTCGTTCGGTGGCCTCGGCAAGCTCGCGCAACGGCTCGCGCGGGTCGCCTGTGGAGTCCTCGATGGAAATACCCGCGACGCCGGTTCCGACCGCCATGTGCACGCTTTCGGCCACGCCGTCGGGCGTATCGGCGTAGCCACTCTCGAAATCGGCGTTCACCGGCAGATGGGTGGCTTGGACCATGTAGCGCATATGGGCCAGGACCTCGTCCCGCGGCATCTGACCGTCGGCGCGGGCACACGACCAGGCGTAGCCGGAGCTGGTCGTAGCCAGCGCCTTGAAACCGAGGCCTGCGAGGACGCTCGCGCTGCCGGCGTCCCATGGGTTGGGCAGGACAAAGCAGCCGGACTGGTGCAGCGCACGAAAGGCAGCACGTTTTTGCGACACACTGGGATGGACCATGAACCCTCCTGGTTGGTGAGATGGGTGGGGCACGACGCTTTTCGATTCGCCGCAGCGCGTCGTCAAAGACTAGATGGGATTCAGCGTGCCGTGGTTTTCAGAACACGCGCTGCAGGGTGCCACAGCGTTACTGAATTTCCCTGTGGGCGACCGTGAAATGTGCCGCCGTGATATCCGCGCTGGGCGCTTCGCTGTGCTAAGACGTTGCGTGGAGGCTGACGAGGGCGGGGCGGGGCGGCGCCGGCATCACCCCGTACATGCTCGCCTGACACTCCGTTTGCGCTCGCGTGTCCGGGCTTCTACAACGTAACGTGCAGCCACCAACCGCCCGGCAATGCCATAACGAGGATTTGATGACGACCGACAAGCAGCAATTTGCCAGCGACAACTATTCCGGCATCTGCCCTGAAGCCTGGGAAGCCATGGCGAGGGCGAACCAAGGCCACGACAGGGCGTACGGCGACGACCAATGGACAGCCCGCGCGGCTGATCACTTCCGCGCACTGTTCGAGACCGACTGCGAGGTGTTCTTCGCCTTCAACGGTACAGCGGCCAATTCCCTGGCGTTGTCGTCCCTTTGCCAGAGCTACCACAGCGTGATCTGCGCCGACATCGCCCACGTCGAGACGGACGAATGCGGCGCGCCGGAGTTCTTCTCCAACGGCTCCAAGCTGCTGCTCGGCAGGACCGAGCAGGGCAAGCTGACGCCTGCTGCCATTCGCGAGATCGCGCTGAAGCGCAAGGACATCCATTACCCCAAGCCACGCGTGGTCAGCCTGACCCAGGCCACGGAAGTCGGTACCGTCTACCAGCCCGCCGAGCTGCGTGCCATCAGCGACACCTGCAAGGACCTCGGGCTGCACCTGCACATGGACGGCGCGCGCTTTGCCAATGCCTGCGCTCACCTGGGCATGTCGCCCGCCGAACTGAGCTGGAAAGCCGGCGTCGATGTGCTCTGTTTCGGTGGCACCAAGAACGGCATGGCGGTCGGCGAGGCCATCCTGTTCTTCAATCGCGAACTGGCCACCGATTTCGAGTACCGCTGCAAGCAGGCTGGCCAGCTTGCCTCCAAGATGCGATTTCTGTCGGCACCGTGGGTCGGGCTTCTGGAAAACGGCGCCTGGCTGAGATACGCCGAACACGCCAACCGTTGTGCCCAGCTGCTGGCCGAGTCGATTCAACCGTTGCCTGGGGTCGAGCTGATGTTTCCGGTGCAGGCCAATGGTGTCTTCGTCAGCCTGCCGCCATCGGCACTGGAGGTGCTCAGGAACCGCGGCTGGATGTTCTACACCTTCATCGGCGTCGGCGGTGCGCGCTTCATGTGCTCGTGGGACACCAGCGAAGCGCGGGTACGCCAGCTGGCCGATGACATACGTGCGGCCGTAACCGACGCCTTGTAGCTGCCGACGATGTGCCCGCTCGCGAAGTGGCCTCGGCAATACGCGGGCAGCGGCTACTGAGCGCGGCTAGTCTGGATAAAATTGCCAGCGCTCTCGTGAAGTTAGTTGCTGGCTTGCTCGAGCAAGGCGCGGCGGAACGCCTGTGCCACAGGCCCGAGTGGCTCATCCAGCCGGTGCGCCAGGTAGGCTTCGGATTGCACCTCGCTCTTTCTGCCAAGGTCGGGAATGGCGACGCGCGCCAGCCGCCCTGAAGTCAGATCCTCCTCAACCAGCCATGTCGGGAGCCGTCCCCAGCCGAGTCCGGCGCGGATCAGTGCGACCTTCGCTTCCTGGGTATTCACCCGACAGGTGAAGGGCGACAGAACGCCGAATGAGCGGCCCTCGGAGAGTGGCGTGGGATCGGCAAGCACGATCTGCAGATGGCCGGCGAGATCCGGCACGCCGAGTGGCGCACGGCTGCCGAGGTCGGCCAGCGGATGATCGCTGCGTACGACGGCAATCTGCGCAATCGAGCCAATCGCCTCCAGCGCCAGCCGGGGATTGCGAAAATCCTCGCCGACGATGATCGCGAGTGTGCAGCGCCTCTCATCCAGCGCTGCGATGGGGCCGCCCAGGGCCTGTGACTCCAGGCGAAAGCTGGTGGAAGGAAATTCGACGCTGGCCCGGGTAATGGCGAGCGCCACCGATTCGATCGGAAACAGCGTATCCACCACCAGGGTCAGTTCCAGCTCGACACCCGCACCCAGCGCCCGCGCCCGAGCACGCATGGCATCGGCGCGCAGCAGGATGTCGCGTGCGTGGGCCAGCAGTGCCTGACCTTCCTGAGTGAGGACAGGGCGGTAGCCGCTGCGATCGAACAGCTGCAGGCCCAGTTCCGTCTCCAGATTCGCGATGGCATGGCTGATGGCCGATTGCACGCGCAGCAGCCGTGCCGCGCCGGACCGAAAGCTGCCGCTGTCGGCCACAGTTACGAACGTACGAATCTGATCCAGTGTCATGCCATCGAGCATGATCTGCTCCATAGATCGAGTTGATCGAAATTTAATCACTCCGCGAGAGCGTTTTTAGTCATTAGCCTGGCTCCAGTCAATGCCATCGGAGGACTGCAGCAATGACGAACGTACTGGTGCTCTATTACTCATCCTATGGGCATGTCGAAGCACTTGCCGATGCCGTCGCCGAAGGCGCACGCGAAGCGGGCGCGTTGGCAGACGTCAAACGGGTGCCCGAACTCGTTCCGCAAGAGGTCGCGCAGAATGCGGGGTACAAGATGGTCCAGCCCGCGGATACGGCGAGCGTGGCGGAATTGCCGAACTACGACGCCATCGTGATCGGCACGCCGACGCGTTTCGGCAACATGGCCGCGCAGATGAAGAACTTCCTCGATCGATGTGGCGGGCTATGGGCCGAGGACCGGCTGGTCGGCAAGGTGGGCAGCGTTTTCACCTCGACCGGCAGCCAGCATGGGGGCCAGGAGAGCACGATTCTGGCGACGCACACCGTACTGCTTCATCTGGGGATGGTTGTGGTCGGGCTGCCGTACAGCTTCAAGGGGCAGCTGCGGATGGATGCCATAACCGGTGGCACGCCCTATGGCGCCTCGACACTGGCCGATGACGGCAGCGGCGGTGACCGCCAACCGAGCGAAAATGAACTGCAAGGCGCCCGTTACCAGGGCTGGCACGTCGCTCGCGTGGCCGCCGCACTCGCCGCCAATCCGGTCGGGGTGCCTGAATGAGTGCCGCCCGGCAGCTCCGCGCGAGGCTGGTCGTCTGGGTCGTGCTCGGCAGCGGAGTCGTGGCGGCTCTGCACTTGGGCAAGGCTGCCATTGCCACACCGTTGCTACAGGCGGACCTTGGGGTCGATCTCGCCGGAGCCGGCTGGCTGACCGGCATATTCGCGGTGCTCGGCTTGCTCGGGGGAGCGGCGGCCGGTGCGGTGGTGGCGGCAGTCGGAGATCGGCGGGCCCTGCTGTTGGGGCTCGGGGTAACCGCGGTTGCCGGCGTCGCGGGCGCCGCCGCGCCGTCATTCGCGCTGCTGCTGATTTCCCGGCTGCTGGAAGGACTCGGATTCCTGCTCATCATCGTCGCCGGGCCGGCGATTCTGGAACGGCTGACGACCGGCGCTGCGCGGGACAGGGCCTTCTCGCTGTGGAGTTGCTTCATGCCGAGCGGGATGGCGCTGGCCATGGTCGCCGGGCCGCTGTTCCAGACATGGCAGGGGTTGTGGTGGACGGGTTCGGCGGTGGCGGTAATCGCCGCGGTGGCTGTGGGCTGCTGCATACCCGCTGGCGTTTCGTCTGGCATGCCCGGACGGCTACTGGGAAATATTCGGCGCGTGCTGTTTTCCCGAGCCAGCGTTTTGCTGGCGGTTGGTTTCGCGCTGTACAGCCTGATGTTCTTCGCCCTGTTCAGCTTTCTGCCGGTTCTGCTGATGGAGCGTATGGATATCTCATATCAGATTGCGGGGCTGTTGACCGCACTGGCCAGTGTGGTCAATGTCAGCGGCAACCTTGCTGCTGGCTATCTGCTCACGCGCGGCGCCGGGCGTGGTTCGCTGATCCTGTTCGCCAGCGGCGTCATGGGTGCGTCCGGGATAGGCATATTCCTGGGCTGGTTCGAACCGCACGCGACCTTCCTGCTGTGCCTGCTGTTTTCAGCCGTGGGTGGGTTGATCCCGGCCACGCTGCTGGCATCCGCACCGTTGGCTGCGCGGGAGACCTTCCTCGTTCCAATTGCGGTCGGCCTGATGATGCAGGGCAGCAACCTGGGACAACTGCTGGGCCCGGTGGTGGTCGGCGGCGTGACCGCGGCTTTCGGTTGGAACGCCGCCGGCCCGGTCGTGTTGCTTGCGGCGCTGGCCGCTGGCGTGACTGCGCTTCTTTTGCCAGCAGCACTGCAGCGCAGCGAGCCGGCGAAGAAGGGCAGCCCTGGGCGTTCCAGAAGCGGCGACGTCCAGTGCTGATCCGATACGCGCGGCGAGTCGTCCCTGGATAGCGGGCACTATGGCAGAACAGATGAGGCGATCCGGTGCCCTGAAAAGGGGCTCGGCTGTGACCGGTGCGTCACATTATGGTGCGCGGTTCCGGGATGGAGGCAGGACTAGAGCTCAACGGGTGGCCATGTGCCATCCATGGAGCGTTTCTTGCTGCGCATAGGTTTTCTGCCTTTCCTGCAGACCTCCGGGCGACAGCCTCAGCATTGTCGCAGCTCCGGGTCCATGCAGGATCAACACTTCAAGCCAGATCAATGACCCAAGAACTTTCTGCCAGAACCAACCGCCGGAGCAGCCTGCTCACCTGTGAGGTGTTGGACCGCTCGCGTGTGCTCGACACGCTGGTCAACAACCTCGAAGGCATGGCCTACCGCTGCCGCAACTACGCGCCCTGGACGATGATCTTCGTCAGCCAGGGCTCGCAAGGCTTGTGCGGCTACAGTGCTGCGGATCTGGTCGACGACAACGGCATCTCATGGGACCGGATCACCCATCCGGATGACCGGCTTCGCGTCCGCCGCTGCATCGATAATGCTGTCGCCGGAATGGGGCGATTCACCGTGCATTACCGGATCCGCACCGCCGCGGGGAACCTCAAATGGGTCATCGAGCGCGGCGTCGCGGTGCCCGATGAGCAGGGCGAGATCGTGGTGGAGGGCTTCATCGAGGACATCACCGCCCAGAAGGCAGTGCTCGAAGCGCTGGAGCAGGCCGAACTGCGTTATCGCAGCATCTTCGAGAACGCTTCGGAGGGCATTTTCCAGTCCACCCGCGATGGCCGCTATCTGGCCGCCAATCCTGCGTTGGCGCGCATTTACGGATACGACAGTGCGTCCGAGCTGGTGGCCGATCTCGCTGACATAGAGCGTCGCCTGTACGTCGAGGGTGGGCGTCGCGAAGTGTTCTGCCAGCTGATGGAGCAACAGGGCGAGGTGCTCAACTTCGAGTCCGAGGTCTATCGGCGCGACGGCACACGCATCTGGATATCCGAGAACGCGCACGTGGTGCGAGGCGCCAGCGGCGAGTTCATCTGCTACGAAGGCACCGTGCAGGACATCTCCGAGCGCAAGCATTATCAACAGCAGCTCGAACGTCAGGCCAACCATGATCTGCTGACCGGCCTGCCCAATCGCATCCTGCTCAACGACCGCATCGAGCAGGGCCTGGCCCGTGCGGCTCGCCTGGGCTACTACCTGACGCTGGTATTCATCGACCTGGACAACTTCAAGTTCATCAACGACGGGCTCGGGCATGTCGCTGGTGACGAGCTGCTCAAGAGTATTGCGGCGCGGCTGGCCGGTAGCCTGCGCAGCTCCGACACCGTGGCGCGGGTCGGTGGGGATGAATTCGTGCTGGTGCTCAGCGATCACTACCGCATCAGCACAGTGATCTCGCTATTGGAGCGTGTGCTGAACGAAATCCGCCGGCCGGTCATGCTCGCCGGTCGCGAGTTTCAGGTCGGCGCCAGCCTGGGTGTGGCGATGTTCCCCGACGACGGCGAGGATGCGCAAAGCTTGCTCAAACACGCCGATATCGCCATGTACGCGGCGAAGAAGCGTGGGCGCAACAATTTCCAGTTCTTCACCCACGATCTCAACCGGATCGCCGATGAGCGTCTGAATCTCGAGGCCGCCATGCGCGTGGCGCTGGAGCGCAACGAGTTGTCGGTGCACTACCAGCCGAAGGTCGATGCGACGCGGCGGATTGTCGGTATCGAGGCGCTGGCGCGTTGGACCCACGCGGAGCTGGGGGTCATAGGGCCGGATCGTTTCATCCCGGTGGCCGAAGAGAGCGGGCTGATCATGCCGCTGACCCTGGCCATCCTGCGCCGCGCCTTCACCGATGCTCGGCAGTGGAACGAGGGGCGCGGCACGCCACTGCTGATTGCGGTGAACCTGTCACCGCTGCTGTTTCTTGGCGACGATGTGGTCGAACGCATCCTCGCGGTGCTCGACGAAATAGGGCTGCCGCCGACCCAGGTGGAGCTGGAAATCACCGAAACGGTATTCCTCGGAGACGGCACCCGCGCGGTTTCCATCCTGGCCGAGTTCAAGGCGCGGGGCTTTCGCCTGGCGATGGACGATTTCGGTACCGGCTACTCGGCGCTCAGTTATCTGCGGCGTTTTCCGCTGGACATCATCAAGATCGATCGATCGCTGGTCACCGGACTCGAACAGGAGGAGGAAGTGGCGATGATCGCCCGTGCCGCCATATCGCTGGGCAAGAGCCTGCACAAGACGGTGGTCGCCGAAGGGGTCGAGAACGCCGCGCAGTTCGATTTCCTGCGTCGCAACGGTTGCGACGAGTTCCAGGGCTACCTGCTCTCACGCCCGCTGCCGGCGGCGCAGATCACCGCATTGCTTGCGGGCGGCGGCGTGATCCGCTTCTAGCTGTCGCCGGGGATGGCGCCGTTCTGCCAGAGCTGCATCAGTTCCTGTGGCGCTCGGTCCTCGGCGATCTGCAGGATCAGTTCGGCGTCGGTGTCCTCGCGTCGGTAGTGCAGTTCGACCCGGAAGAAGCGCTGATCGCCGGCACCGACGTTCTTGCTGGCGACCGGCAGGCAGCGTTCGACCACCGAGCAGAGGCCGCGGCGCTGCTCGGCATCGCAGTCGGCGAATTCGATCTGCCGGGGTCGCGCCAGGCTTGGCGCCGCGACGAAACCGCCCTGGCGCGATACGCGCAACGAGGTTTCCGGTCCCAGTGCTGGCATCTTCATCCTGCCTCCTCAGCGCAGTGCTACGCCCACTGACGTCCAGGCTTCATACAGCGCCCGAACCTGAGGCGACTGACGACCGAACAGCTGCGCCGCGTGGTTCAGCGTCACACCGGCGAAGGTTGCGAAGTCCGCATCATTGGGCAGTTGTGGATCACAGATGGTGGCGTACCAGATTCGTCCGGCCTGCTCCCAGGCGTAACCACCCAGCGCCATGGCCGCTAGGTAGAAGGCGCGGTTGGGAATGCCGGAGTTGAGGTGTACGCCACCGTTGTCGTCGCGGGTGTCGATGAAGTCGCGCATGTGCGCAGGCTGCGGGTCGCGACCGAGCAGCGGGTCGTCGTAGGCGCTGCCCGGGTTGGCCATGGAACGCAGGGCGACGCCGTTGACCTTGTCGGTCAGCAGCTCGGCGCCGACCAGCCAGTCGGCCTCCGCCGCGGTCTGGCCGAGCGCATGCTGTTTGGTCAGCACGCCGAACACGTCCGACACCGATTCGTTGAGCGCTCCTGGCTGGTTGAAATAGACAAGCCCGGCTTCGCTCTCGATCAGGCCGTGGGTCAGTTCGTGGGCGACCACGTCCAGCGAGCGGGTGAAGCGCTGGAACAGCTCACCGTCGCCATCGCCGAACACCATCTGCTCGCCGTTCCAGAAGGCGTTCTCGTAGCCCTGGCCGTAGTGCACGGTGCCGATCAACGGCATCCCCAGGTCATCGATCGAGTCGCGCTGGAAAACCTGCCAGAAGAATGTGTAGGTCGCGCCGAGCGCGTCGTAGGCTTCGTCCACCGCGGCGTCTCCGGAGGCCGGCTGACCTTCGCGACGTCGCAGGTTGCCCGGCAGCTGCATCTGCTGCTCGGCGTCATGGATTCGTCGTTGTGGGTGGCCGGGCGTGCGCAGCTCGCCAAGCTCGGCGATGGCTGTGGGTCGTGGTGGGCCGGGGTTGGGCAGCAGGCTCTGCACGTGGTGCAACGTCTGTTGAGCGCAGCCGCGCTGGTAGGGCGACCCGCGGTCGATGATGCGGTCGAGAATGTATGGCGGGATGAAGGTGTGAATCGGCACCGGCGGTACTCCAAGGCTGACGCGGCTACGACCAGCATAGACCGCTGGAGCGCGATGGATCGACCGCCGATCCAGAGGGCGCGACGAGATGGCGCGGCATACGCGGCGCACCCTTGGCGCGTTCTGCTGTCACTTGTGCTGGACCCCGTTTTTACCGTCATCGACGACGCGGGCGCTCATTTGACGAGGAGTTGTTGCCCATGTTCGGATTGGAAGCACTAGAGCTGGCGCGCGTCCAGTTCGCTTTCACCATCACCTTTCACATCATCTTCCCGGCGATCACCATCGGGCTCGCCAGCTTTCTCGCCGTGCTCGAGGGGCTCTGGCTGAAGACCCGGCAGGAGGTCTATCGCGACCTCTATCACTTCTGGCTGAAGATATTCGCGGTCAATTTCGGCATGGGTGTGGTGTCGGGAATCGTCATGGCGTACCAGTTCGGCACCAACTGGAGTGCCTACTCCGAGTTCGCCGGCAGCGTCACCGGACCGCTGCTGGCCTATGAGGTGCTGACCGCGTTCTTCCTGGAGGCGGGTTTCCTCGGGGTCATGCTGTTCGGCTGGAATCGGGTCGGCGAACGCCTGCATTTCTTTTCCACGCTCATGGTGGCCGTGGGCACGCTGATCTCGACCTTCTGGATTCTGGCGTCCAACAGCTGGATGCACACGCCGCAGGGGCACGAGATCATCGACGGCATCGTGGTGCCGGTGGACTGGCTGGCGATCATCTTCAATCCGTCGTTCCCTTATCGACTGGCGCACATGGCGGTCGCCGCGTTCCTCGCCACGGCGTTCTTCGTCGGCGCGTCGGCGGCCTGGCAGCTGTTGCGCGGCAAGGACAACCCGGCGATCCGCAAGATGCTCTCGATGGCCATGTGGATGGCCCTCCTGGTGGCACCGGTGCAGGCGGTGATCGGCGATTTTCATGGGCTGAACACCCTCGAGTATCAGCCGGCGAAGATCGCCGCGATGGAAGGGCACTGGGACAACTCCGAAGGCGGGCCGACGCCGCTGTTGCTGTTCGGCTGGCCGGACATGGAGGCCGAGGAAACGCGCTACAAGATCGAGATCCCCTATCTCGCCAGCCTGATCCTCAATCACAGCCTGACCGAACCGATTCCGGCGCTGAAGGACTTCCCGCCCGAGGACCGGCCGAACTCGACGATCGTGTTCTGGACGTTCCGCATCATGGTCGCGCTCGGCCTGCTGATGATCGTCACCGGTATCTGGAGTCTGCTGTTGCGGCGGGGCGACCGGATGTACAGCTCACGCGCGTTCCTGCGGCTGGTGTTGCTGATGGGCCCTTCCGGGCTGATCGCCATCTTGGCTGGCTGGTACACCACCGAGATCGGGCGTCAGCCCTGGGTGATCTATGGCCTGATGCGCACCGCCGACGCCGTATCCAATCACGGCGCCGGCCAGCTGGGGCTCACTCTCGCGATGTTCGTGGTCGTCTACTTCGCCGTGTTCGGGGTGGGCATGGTGTACGTCCTGCGCCTGGTGCGCAAAGGCCCGGTGATCAGCGAAGGGCGCGAGAAAGGTACCGGTGGACCCGGCGAGGCGCGCACGCCGATGCGACCGATCTCCGCGGCGGACGAAGCCCTTCCCGAGGGACAAAGCGATCAACTGGGCGAGAGGAACTGAGCCATGGGTATCGATCTTTCACTGATCTGGGCGGTGATCATCATCTTCGGCATCATGATGTACGTGGTGATGGACGGTTTCGATCTCGGCGTCGGCATCCTTTTTCCCTTCGTGCAGGACGCCTCGGAGCGCGACGTGATGATGAACACCGTTGCGCCGATCTGGGACGGCAACGAGACCTGGCTGGTACTCGGCGGTGCCGGGCTGTTCGCCGCGTTTCCGCTGGCCTATTCGGTGGTGCTGTCCGCGCTCTATCTGCCGATCATCTTCATGCTGATGGGGCTGATCTTCCGCGGAGTGGCGTTCGAGTTCCGCTTCAAGGTGGTCCGCGAGCGCCAGCATGTCTGGGACAAGGCCTTTATCGGCGGCTCGCTGGTCGCCACCTTCTTCCAGGGCGTGGTGCTTGGTGCATTCATCAGCGGGTTGCCGGTCGAGGATCGGGCCTATGCCGGCGGGGCACTGGACTGGTTGACGCCGTTCTCGCTGTTCTGCGGACTGGCGCTGATCGTTGCCTATGCGCTGCTCGGCTGTACCTGGCTGATGATGCGCACTGCCGGCGACCTGCAACGGCGCATGCACGACATCGGCATTCCGCTGGTGTGGGCGGTGCTGGTGGTTACCGGCATCGTCAGCCTGTGGACGCCGCTGACCCATCCGGATATCGCCGAGCGCTGGTTCAGCATGCCCAACCTGCTGTATTTCATGCCGGTTCCGGTGCTGGTGCTGCTCTGCGCATTCGGACTGCTGCGCTCGATTCAGCGCTACGCCAACTACACGCCATTCCTGCTGACGCTGGCGCTGATCTTCCTCGGCTATAGCGGTCTGGGCATCAGCCTCTGGCCAAACATCATTCCTCCGTCGGTTAGCATCTGGGAGGCGGCCGCACCGCCTCAGAGTCAGGGCTTTACTCTGGTCGGAGCACTGCTCATTCTGCCGCTGATCCTGATGTATACGGCCTGGAGCTACTACGTGTTCCGCGGCAAGGTCAGTGCGGAGGATGGGTATCACTGATGGCTGATCTGGATAACAAGCCGCCCGCACAGCCTGAGCAGCGGCCGCTCTGGAAGCGCATGAGCTGGCTGGTGCTGATCTGGAGTGGCAGCGTGCTGGCGCTCGGCATCGTCGCCTGGCTGCTGCGCCTGGCGATGAATGCAGCGGGGTTGTCTTCACCCTGAAGGCGCGCCCCGGTTTGGGGCGTGTCACTCGCGCGTGCCCCGTGATCTGGCCGCCCGCGAGGCTCAAGGCACGTCACGATTCCTTCATTTGCCGGTTGTAGCCTGCTGGCATGAACCTTGATGCACAGACAGGCATCAAGCCTTGGGCAACCGCCGACGACTGAGGAATCTAGCGATGGACGACTACCAGGACGAACTACTGGAATGGCATGCCGCCGAGCAGGATCACCCCGACTGCGCCGAGGATGCGGTCGAACTCTGAGCGCCGCTCGCGTATGCGCCGTTTACGCGCCGCGCCGCTGCGCCCGGCGATAGTCTCCCGGCGTCTGCCCGCTCCAGCGCTTGAAGGCACGCTGAAACGCTTCGGCTGAGGAAAAACCAAGCAGCCAGGCGATCTCGCCGAAAGCGGATTCGGTGTCGCGAATGTAGGCCATCGCCAGGTCGCGGCGGGTGTCGTTGAGGATCGCGCGATAGCTGCTGTCTTCCTCGGCCAGCTTGCGTCGCAGTGTCCAGACCGGCATTTGCAGACGTGCAGCGATCTGTTGCAGGTCCGGCTCCTGGCCCTTGAGCATCGGCCCGAGAAGCTGTGCGACCCGCTCGCGCAGACTGCGGGTGCGGGTGCGCCGTTCCAGTTCCGCTTCACACAGCTCCAGCAGATGCCGCCAGGTGCCGGGGCAATGATCCGGGTTGCGCAACGCCAGGCTGCGCTGATCCAGCTGCAACTGATTCGCTTCGGCGCCGAAGATTACCGGCCGGCCGAACTGCTCGTCGTAGCGCGAGGCGTAGTCAGGGGCGTCGAACTCGATGTGGATCGCCATCGGCACCAGCGGTTGTCCGCTCAAGCGGCTGAGCTGCGAGATCCAGCTGGCGAGCACCGTATCGACGACGAAGCGGTTGTAGGCGTTGTAAGGGCTGATGGAATAAAAGCGCAGCCAGGCGCCTGACGCATCTTCGTGAAAACTCGAACTGCCGCGGTAGTTGGATGCATACAGCGCCTCGTAGCGGGTCAGCGCCCTTGCCGCTTCGCGCACGGTGGGCGCCTGAGCGGCGGTCAGCCCGGCGAGGCCGAGGTGCCCGGGCTTGCGCAGGCGGCCCATCTCCAGGCCCAGAGCGGGATCGCCAGCCAGCTGGATGGCCGCATGCCCGAGCCGCATGTAACGGGGGATCGAGAGGCGGGCATGCGGCTCAGCGAGCCGCTCGCCATCCAGTCCGTAGGCCAGCAAAAGCGGCTGAGGGTCATGGCCGTACAGCTGCAACGCATCGTTGAGGCTGTGCAGAAAACCGACCGACAGATCGCCCAGGCGCACCCGTTGCGCATTCATGGGGTGCTGCCGAGCCATTGATTGCGTACCTGGACCGGGACGCCGTGGCCCGGGGGCGCCGGGCGGCGCGGCGAGCCGAGCAGATTCCAGGGCAAGGCGAGGGTATGCACGGCCATGTGCGGTCTTGCGCTGAGCGCCTCGGAATGTGTACTGCCACAGCTCGCCTGCGGATCTGCCAGCGCGCCGGGTACAGCCAGCAGTTTCGCTTCGGCAGGCGGTTGCTCGAGGTAGGCATCGCAGCCCAGCAGCACTGCCACCGACCCCGCCGGTGTTTCAATCAGCCGTCGACGCTCGGGGATGGGGGCAACGCTGTAGCGGCGTTCGTAACGGCTCAACGCCTGCTTGTACTGCAGCGTTCCGAGGGGCTTGCCGCGACCGTCAAAGGTCAGGCTTACCTGGCGCAGCGGGCCATCGCCGATCATCAGCTGATCGTTCTCCAGATAGGGCTCCGGCAGCACGATCGAGCCAGCCACCAAGGTAACGCCGAACTCTCTGGCGAGGCCGCCGAATACGTTCTGGTATTCCTCTGCCATCTGTCGGGCCTTGAGTCGCAACACCGCACCGGTACGCCGATCATCGCCCTGATTATCCGGCAGTGCGCGCAGATAGCTGCCGGGATTGCTGAGCGCCATCCACTGCATCGCATCGCGCAGGGTGCGGGCCTGCTGCACTTCCGGCTTTTCGCCCAGGGCGAACAGGCCAGTGCCAACGTGTTCGGGGAGCACCACGACGGTTCGCTCGCTGAGCATGCCGGCTTCGGCCGCCTGCTTGAGGTAGGTGCGAAACTTGAGTTGTAGCCGCTCGCGGCTCTGATAGTCGGCTGGCTGCAGCCGCGTCTCGATGCCCAGCAGGTTGCCTGCGCTTCCGGCCTGCCCGTGGTTTTCGATGGGTAGCGTACGCAGATCGGACAGCAGTGGGCCGCTACGACGGTCTTGCGTCCAGTCGAGGTAGACGGCAAATGAGGCTGCGGCGAGGATGAGCAACAGCACGATATTGATTGAGGTGCGCATGTGAGGCAGGGCAGTGAGGGATTGCGTCAGCGTAGGTAACGCGGCGCCTGTTGCCAAGCTTTTTGCGCAGAAGGATCAAAAAGTTGTCACTTTGGATCATTGAGTGCAGCACCTTCGCTGTTTATCGTCGCTGCATACCGACCGTAGCCCCATGAGGCTCGGCACTCGTCATGATGAGGATGCTTCGATGACCGCTTTCCCGAAACTGCTGGCTCCGCTCGATCTGGGCTTTACCACCCTGCGCAACCGTACCCTGATGGGCTCCATGCACACGGGCCTGGAGGAGATGCCCAACGGCTTCGAGCGGATGGCGGCATTCTTCGCAGAGCGTGCCCGCGGTGGCGTCGGCCTGATCGTCACCGGCGGCGTCGGCCCCAATGAGGAAGGCTCGGTGCGCGCCGGGGCGGCCAAGCTGTCCACGCCGGAGGAGGCCGAAGAGCACAAGATCGTTACCCAGGCGGTTCACGAAGCTGGCGGCAAGATCTGCATGCAGATCCTGCATGCCGGGCGTTACGCCTACAGCCCGCAGCTGGTTGCGCCGAGCGCTATCCAGGCGCCGATCAATCCGTTCACCCCGCGCGAACTGGACGAGGAGGGCATCGAGAAGCAGATCCGCGACTTCGTCAACTGCGCAAGCCTGGCCCAGCAAGCCGGTTATGACGGCGTCGAGATCATGGGTTCGGAAGGCTACTTCATCAATCAGTTCCTGGTGGCGCACACCAACCACCGCACCGATCGCTGGGGAGGCAGCTACGAGAATCGCATGCGCTTGCCGGTGGAGATCGTGCGCCGCGTGCGCGAAGCGGTGGGCAGCGACTTCATCATCATCTATCGCCTGTCGATGCTCGACCTCATCGAAGGCGGCAGTGTCTGGGAAGAGGTGGTGCAGCTGGCCAAGGCCATCGAGCAGGCGGGCGCCACGCTGATCAATACCGGCATCGGTTGGCACGAGGCGCGGATTCCGACCATCGCCACCAAGGTGCCACGCGCCGCGTTCACCAAGGTGACCGCGAAGCTGCGTGGCGAGGTAAGCATTCCGCTGATCACCACCAACCGGATCAATACCCCGGAGGTCGCCGAGCAGGTGCTGGCCGAGGGCGATGCGGACATGGTCTCCATGGCGCGGCCGTTCCTCGCCGATCCGGAGTTCGTCAACAAGGCCGCCGCCGGTCACAGCGAGCGCATCAACACCTGCATCGGCTGCAACCAGGCCTGTCTGGATCACACCTTCAGCGGCAAGCTGACCACCTGCCTGGTCAATCCGCGTGCCTGCTACGAAACCGAGCTGAACTACATCCCCACTACCGCGGTGAAGAAGATCGCCGTCGTCGGTGCCGGGCCTGCGGGACTCGCCGCTGCGACCATCGCAGCCGAGCGCGGTCATGAGGTGACGCTGTTCGATTCGTCTGCCGAAATCGGCGGGCAATTCAATGTTGCCAAGCGGGTGCCGGGCAAGGAGGAGTTCTACGAAACCCTGCGCTACTTCAAGAACCGCCTCGAAGAAACCGGAGTCGAGGTTCGTCTGAACACCCGCGCGACGGTGGAAGCGCTGCTGGCCGGTGGCTTCGACGAGATCATCCTGGCGACCGGGATCGCGCCGCGAGTGCCTGCAATTCCCGGGGTCGACCATCCGAAGGTGATTGGCTACCTAGATGCGATTCTGGAGCGCAAGCCGGTCGGCCAGCGCGTCGCGGTGATCGGCGCAGGCGGTATCGGCTTCGACGTGTCGGAATACATCACCCACGACGGCGAATCCACCAGCCTGGATCGTGAAGCCTTCTGGAAGGAGTGGGGTATCGATCTCGGGCTGTCGGTGCGCGGCGGTATCGCCGGCATCCAGCCGGCTCCGCATGCGCCCAAGCGCCAGGTCTATCTGCTGCAGCGCAAGAAGTCCAAGGTGGGTAACGGGCTGGGCAAGACCACTGGCTGGATCCACCGTACCGGACTGAAGAACAAGCACGTGCAGATGCTCAATTCGGTGGAGTACCTGCAGATCGATGACGCCGGACTGCACATCCGCGTGGGCGAAGGCGAGTCGCAGGTACTGCCGGTGGATACGGTGATTCTCTGCGCCGGGCAGGAGCCGTTGCGTGAGCTGCAGGAAGGCCTTGAAGCCGCCGGCGCGCGGGTGCACCTGATTGGTGGCGCCGACGTCGCCGCCGAACTGGACGCCAAGCGCGCGATCAATCAGGGCTGTCGTCTGGCTGCGGCGCTCTAGGCCGTCGGCACATCCGCAAAGAGGATCACGCATGGACACTGCAATCGCGCTGCAACCGGGGGCTGCCAATAGCCTGCAGGCCTGGCACCGAATGATCGCTGAGCGAGACCTGAGTCGGCTGCCGGAGCTGCTGCATCCGCAGGCGGTGTTTCGCTCGCCGATGGCTCACACGCCGTATGAGGGGGCAGCGACGGTGAACCTGATCCTCAACACTGTGCTGCAAGTTTTCGAGGACTTCCGCTACCACCGTGAGCTGGCCAGCGCCCAGGGTGCGGATGTAGTCCTCGAGTTCAGCGCCCGGGTGGGTGACCGTGAGCTCAAGGGCATCGACATGATCCGCTTCGATGACGAAGGGAAGATTGTCGAATTCGAGGTCATGATCCGGCCCATGAGTGGCTTGCAGGCCTTGGGCGACGAGATGAAGCGACGTCTCGCTGCCTACCGCGGTAAGTGATTTAGCTAAGCTCATCGCAAATCCGCTGGGCGCCTGGTCGAACGGCGTCCGATGCGGCGACTCCCTGCCAACCCAGTCACATTGCCTGCGCGAACATTTCCCCTAAACTTGCGGCACCAACGGGACGACGGCATCGGATGGCCGCTCGTTCCGCTAATCGCTGGCTCGCAGTTGCGGGCGATAAAGGAAATCGAGCATGCAGAACAAACCGCAGATGGTCGAAGCCGTCCTGTTCTTCAATGAGGGCTCCATCTGCAAGGAAATGCTGTATCCCGAATTCGAAGCGGTGCTGGATGGGGTGGTCGCGCTACCCGAGTTCGCAGACCGCCAGATGCATGCTGTCTACGTAATGATCAATCCGCGGCTGCAGGTGCGCGCCGCGGTGTTTTTCTGTCTCGACTTCAATGACGACGGCTCTGCCGACGCCGGTTGGAACATTCCCCTGCGTCAGTTGGCTGAGCGTACCGGGCGTGGTCCGGACATGGGGGCCGGACCGATTCGCCTGGCCTGCCGCAGCCAGTGCCCGGTCTCCTGGCACCAGATGCACATGTGGGATCCCAAGGTCGGTCCCGAACGCAATGATCTAGTTGTGTTGCGCGAGACCATCAAGCGCAACCAGCTCGGTCTGCTGGTCGAAGAGGAGACGCCTCAGGCCGTACCTGCGGAACGTCTGCAGATGGTCGCCGAAGACACCTGGTATGCAGCCGAGGCCGGCAAGGAAGCAGCCGCGAAACGTTCCGAAAGCCATGAGCGTGAACAGCGGCAGAAGGCTGCGCTGCTGATCAAGCAGCAGCGCCAACGCATTACCAACCTCGAGCGTCTGCGCGAAGAAGACGCGCTCAAGCTCGCGGCTGCCGCGGAGAAGGAACGCAAGGCGCTGCATGAGGAGATCCGCACGCTACAGCAGCAACTGCAACAGCAGACCGAACTGAACGCTAGCCTGCATGCGCAGATGACCGCCCAGGGCGAGAGCTTCCAGAAAGCGCGTGAGGAAATGAGCAAGCAGCTGCGTACGCTGGAGGTCAGCGGCCGGGTTGAGATCGGCGCTGCCCGGGAACAGTTCGAGCATGAAGCCCAGGCCCGTATCGCGGCGGCGATTGCGGAATACAAGGAGCAGGTGGCGATCCGCGATGTCGAGCTGGCCTACCGCAACGAACTGGATGCACAGCTGGAAGAGGAAATCCAGCGGCTCAAGGCCGAGTGCGAAACGCTGCGCCACAGCGGTGACCGGGTGCTGGATGAACTGTCTCGACAAGGGGTCGTGTTCATGGCCTACCACCCGGGTGCCGGGCATCTGACGATCGCATTGCAGGACCTGGCCCGCTACCGCGCCAATCCTCTGGCTTATGCTGCTGCCAAGTGCTTTGTCTCCGAGGAGCAGTACCGACAGTGGCTGGAGCATTATCAGAAGCCGGCCTGCGTCGCGGCGCTTTCCAGCGGTGAGCGTTGCGCGATGCCCCTGGACAAGATCGATGCGCCGAGTCGCTTCGTGATCGGCGAATCCAACTGCTGCGCCCGGCACCGCAAGGAAGACCGGCAGCGCACCGGCAGCTGAGCGGTTTGTCCTCCGTTCAATCCGATCTCGGCTTCGATGCTCCGCTGATCCTGCAGCCGCTGTCATTGGACTGGCTCGCGCGCAGCGGGGTCGAGGTTGCGGTGCTGCGGCTCGATCTGCTGGATCCCGAGCTGTCCGGCAACAAGTGGTTCAAATTGGTAAAGCATCTCGATGCAGCGCGTTCTGTCGCTGCGCCGGGGCTGATCAGTCTCGGCGGCCCGCACTCCAATCATCTGCATGCGCTGGCTGCAGCCGGCCGCCGACTCGGCCTGCCTACTGTCGGCCTGCTGCGCGGCCATGAGCAGGTAACGCCAACGGTCGCCGATCTACGTGGCTGGGGCATGCAGCTGCATTGGCTCGGCTACGCAGGGTACCGGGAGCGCAATCTGCCTACCTTCTGGACGCCATGGCGAGCGCGATATCCAGGTTTCTACTGCATCCCTGAAGGTGGCGGCGGTTTGCCCGGCGCCCTGGGGTGCGCCGGACTCGTTCCGAGAGTGGAGTCCGCGCTCGCGTCGCTCGGCTGGAAGGACTACGACGCGCTCTGGCTGGCCGCCGGCACCGGGACGACGCTGGCGGGTCTGGTCATCGGCGAGGCAGGTAGGCATCGGGTGTTCGGCGCGCTGGCAGGGCCGCCTTGCCACGCCGTCGATGCCGTCGTGGCCAACTTGCTCGCGCAAGCCGGTGTGGCGTCCAGCGGCTATGAACTGCTGGACGCCAGTCGTGGCGGATTTGGTCGCTTCGACAAGGAGTTGGCGCAGTTCATTCTCGATACCGAGCGCCAGGGTGGCGTGCCGCTCGATCCGATATACACTGCAAAGACCATGATGGCATTGCGCCTTTATGTCGAGCGCGGTTATTTTCCCGCCGGCACGCGGCTGATATTCGTCCATACCGGTGGACTGCAAGGGCGCCGTGCTGCTCAGGGCCAGCTGCAGAAGCTGATTGACGGATAGACGTTTGGATTTACTCGGATGAACAAACCGCTGCACCCCGATCAGCTGCGTAATCTGGTTCCGCTCAATGGCTTGTCGCCACGCCAGTTGTGGGAGATTCGCGTGCGCATAGTGCCGCTCGCGCTTGCGCCTGGGCAGTTGCTCGACCTTGTTGATGAGCTGAGTTCGAAACGTCATTACCTGATGTCGGGCAGCCTGCTGTTGACCGATCACGACGGGCAGCAAACGCGGCTGGTGGCGGGCACATCGGCTGCTCTACACAGCCTTGCTGCGGGCCGCCTGCTGGAGGCGAGGGCGCTGGATGACTGCCAGCTGCTGACGGTGGACAGCGCGGAGTTGGAGCGGCTGCTGTCCTGGCGCCAAGCCCTGCAAGATGTGCTGCTGCAGCTGTCGATGGAGGGCGAGGACGGCGAGTGGCTGGAGCGCCTGCTGGAGAGTCCGCTGTTCGCCCAGGTTCCACCGGCAAATATTCGCAGCATGCTCAGCCGCCTCGTGGAGATCGAGGTATCCGCCGGGCAAACCCTGCTACGCGAAGGGGAAGCCGGCGATTGCTGCTATTTCCTCAAGAGCGGCGGCGCGCAGGTCCTGAAGGCTGCCGGCAGCGGTGAGCAGCTGTTGGCCGAGCTGGAACCCGGAGCCTGTTTCGGTGAAGAGGCGCTGCTCGAGGAGCGACCGCGTAATGCCAGTGTCGCGATGGTTGAGGACGGTCGGGTGCTCCGCCTGGCGCGGGCGGACTTTCTCGAGCTGCTCAAGGCACCGGTGGTTGGCGAAGTCGATCTGGATGGCGTGGCTGATCTGCTGGCCTGCGGTGCGCAGTGGCTGGATGTGCGTCTGCTTGATGATTACGAGCAGGGCCATGCCATGCAGGCGCTGCACATGCCGCTGCACCTGCTGCGTTTGAAAACCCGTTTGCTGGACCCGCAGCGGCCCTACCTTTGCTATTGCGAAAGCGGCAAGCGCAGCGCCAACGCGGTGTTCCTACTGACGCAGCTCGGCTTCACCGCCTATGCGCTGCGTGGTGGACTCGACGCACTTGGTACCGAGGACCGCGCTGCGCTGCTTTGGGAGTGTGGCACGGGTTACCTGGCGCGCTCCGACGGCCGAATCGAACGCAGCCTATGATCCGCGCCGCCCCATCCCGACCTTTGTCAGACGGCCGCCCTGCGAAGCGCAGTGTGCCGACGAATCTCGCGTCGGGCGCTGCGGGCCAGGCGCACGCTGAGCAACAGAGCTGCGCAGCTCAGGCCGGCGATCAGGCCTTGCCATAGACCGGCAGGCCCACTGGCGGCGCCGAGGTGGTCGGTCAGGCCGAGCAGATAGCCCAACGGCAAACCGATCCCCCAATAGGCGAAGAGGGTGTAGACCATCGTCATGCGGGTGTCCTGATAGCCGCGCAACGCGCCAGCAGCCGTGACCTGAACCACATCGGAGAACTGGAACAGCGCGGCGTAGAGAAACAGGCTGGCAGCGACGGTGACCACGGCCGGATCCGGGGTATAGATCCGCGCGATCTGCTCGCTGAACAACAGCATGGCGCTGGCGGAAAAGCAGGCATATACCAGAGCGGCGCCGATCCCGACGCCGGCGACAAAGCGAGCGTCGCGTGGAACGTTGCGGCCCAGCTCCTGACCAATGCGCACGGTCACCGCCATTCCCAGCGACAGTGGAATCATGAAGATCAGCGACGTGAAGTTCAGTGCGATCTGGTGACCGGCGACGACCGTTGCCCCGAGGGCGCCGATCAGCAGTGCGATCACCGAGAAGATGCTGGCCTCGGCAAACACCGCGACCCCGATTGGTACGCCGACCGAAAGCAGATGACGCAGCATCGGCCAGCGTGGCCATTCGAAGTGGGAAAACAGCTGACTGGCCTGATAGGCCGGTGCGCGCTTAACCCAGACGCTCATCGCCACCAACATGAACAGCATCACCAATGCCGTGGAAACGCCGCAACCGACGCCGCCCATCGCCGGCACGCCGAACTTGCCGTAGATGAACACATAGTTCAGCGGAATGTTCAGCAGCAGTCCGAGGATACCGATCACCATGCTTGGCCGCGGATGGCCCAGCCCGTCGCTGAAACAGCGCAGCACTTGATACAGAGCGACAGCGGGAAATCCGCAGGCGACAGCGCGCAGGTAGTCCATGGTCGGCTCGACCAGGGCCGGTTCGACACGCATCAGATGCAGGACGGGCTCCGCGTTCCACATCAATGATGCACTGAGCACACCGATGCCGCCGCCCATCCACAACGCCTGGCGAACCAGCGGGCCGATTTCGCCATGCCGTCCTGCGCCGAAGCGCTGCGCGACGTTCGGCGTGGTCGCCAGGGTGATTCCGCAGACGAGCAGATAGACCGGCACCCAGATCGAATTGCCTAGCGCGACGGCGGCCAGGTCCTGCGGGCTTACGCGTCCGGCCATAACGGTATCGACGAAACCCATCGCCGTGCTGGCCAGCTGGGCGATCATCATGGGTAGGGCAAGGGCAAAGAGGGTGCGCAATTCGAGGCGGACCCGTCTGAGTCTGAGCTCAGTGGGCATTACTGGGCGTTCCGGTTGTATACAAGAAGCGCGCTAGTCTACGCCGCGTGGCTACGCTCAGGAAGGCGGCAAAGCAGTGGCAAGCCGTCTAGAATGTGCTCCCCCTCACCGGAGCCGTGCAATGCATATCCTTGCCGATGAAAACATTCCGCTGGTCGATGAGTTCTTTGCCGGTTTCGGCAAGATTCGCCGCATGCCCGGCCGCAGCATCAATCGAGCTGCACTGGAGAATGTCGACGTGCTGCTGGTGCGCTCGGTGACTCGGGTCGACCGCGAGATGCTGGAAGGCAGCGCAGTGCGATTCGTCGGGACCTGCACGATAGGCACCGATCATCTGGATCTGGATTATTTCGAGCAGGCCGGCATCGAGTGGGCCAGCGCACCGGGGTGCAACGCGCGGGGCGTGGTCGACTATGTGCTGGGCGGCTTGCTCGCGCTGTCGGAGGTGCGCGGTGAAGCGCTGGCCAGGCGGCGTTTCGGCGTGGTCGGTGCCGGTGAGGTGGGCGGGCGGCTGCTCGAAGTGCTGCGCGGGCTTGGCTGGGACGTGCGCGTCTGCGATCCACCGCGGCAGGTCCGCGAGGCAGGCGATTTCGTCTCGCTAGATGAGATCCTCGCGGAGTGCGATGTCATCAGCCTGCACACGCCGCTGACCCTGGGGGGCGACTGGCCGACCTTTCACCTGTTCGATCAGGCGCGACTGTCGAGGTTGCGACCCGGTACCTGGCTGATCAATGCCAGTCGGGGGGCTGTGGTGGACAATGCCGCGCTGCGCGACCTGCTATTGCAGCGGCCGGACCTGGAAGCCGTGCTGGATGTCTGGGAAGGCGAGCCTCAGGTCGATGTCGCACTGGCCGGCTTGTGCCGTATCGCTACGCCGCACATCGCCGGGTACAGCCTGGACGGCAAGCTGCGCGGTACGGCGCAGATATACGCGGCGCTTTGCGCGGCGCGTGGTGTCGAGCCGGCTATCGAACTGGCGCAGCTGATGCCCGGCCCGGCACTCACCGAGCTGGCGTTCGCATCCTCCGCAGAGCCCGCCGAGATGCTGGCCACACTGTGCCGGGCGGTCTACGATCCGCGTCGCGACGATGCCGACTTCCGCCGCAGCCTGCTTGGCAATGAGGCGCAGCGTCGGGCTGGGTTCGACCTGCTGCGCAAACAGTATCCGCCGAGGCGCGAGATCGATGGCCTCAAGGTGCGGATCGGCGGGCACAACCCGGCGCTGGCTACGATAGTCGAGGCGCTTGGTGCGCGATTGCTGGGCTAGCCGGCGGTTCAAGTGCAGCCCGGATGCAATTTCCATCCTGCTCCGCTAGCATTACCCGTCCTCTGCCTTGTCCCCCCGCGATGGTGTTATGAGTTATCAGGTTCTTGCACGAAAATGGCGTCCGCGCTCGTTCCGCGAAATGGTCGGCCAGACGCATGTGCTCAAGG
>DAMCQE010000027.1:0-44035 GCA_032105665.1 Pseudomonas sp.
CTCGGGTCAGCGCGTCCGCCACGGCAGTGGTTCGGTAGGCTAGGCATCCCCTACCTTTGGCTTGCGTCGACAGGCTAGGCATCCCCGGCGACAGGCTGCGGAATTATCCTGATTACCAGCAAAATAGCAACCGACATTTATAGTTATCGAATTCCGCTACACCCACCCTCAAGCAGGCACAGCCCACCAAATAGCGAGCCTCACTCCAGATATCTGCCAGCGTGACATCCAGGGCACTTCGGATACGTCGAACACTCTCATGAGCACAAGCCGTCCCGTCTTCGTTAAGCTCTTCGGCACTCAGTCTCAGATCACGCGAGGTATTGCATGGAATATCGCTCACTCGGCCGCACAAATCTGAAAGTCAGTTCACTGTGCCTCGGCACCATGACATGGGGAGAACAGAACGACCAGGCCCAGGCATTCGCCCAGATCGACCGCGCGAAGACTGCCGGCATCAACTTCATAGATACGGCCGAGATGTATCCGGTGCCGCCGCGCCCGGAAACCTACGCAACCACTGAGCAATACATAGGAAATTACTTCCAGAGCCGGGGCGACAGAGCCGACTGGATCATAGCCACGAAGATCGCGGGCCCCGGCAACGGCATTACACACATTCGCGGCGGTCAACCCAAATTCAATCGCGAACAGATCCGCACCGCGCTCGATGACAGCCTTCGGCGCCTGCAGACCGACTGGATCGACCTGTACCAGCTACATTGGCCGGAACGCAGCACCAACTTTTTCGGGCAGCTGGGCTACCGACATCAAGATGGCGACTTCACTCCACTGGAAGAAACTCTCGAAGCGCTCGATGCCGAAGTCAAAGCGGGCAAAATCCGCCACATCGGCCTGTCCAACGAAACACCTTGGGGCGCGATGAAATACCTGCAATTAGCCGAAGCTCGCGGCTTGCCGCGTTCAGTTTCGATACAGAACCCTTATAACCTGCTCAATCGCAGTTTCGAGGTTGGCCTGGCGGAAATCAGCATCCGCGAACAATGCGGCCTACTCGCGTACTCGCCACTGGCGTTCGGCATGCTCAGCGGCAAATACGAGAACGGTGCTCGTCCTGCCAGCGCGCGCCTCACGCTCTTTCAACGCTTCGCACGTTATAACAACCCCCAGGCCAAAGCCGCATGTTCTCGGTACGTTAAACTGGCGCGCGAGCATGGACTGGATCCAGCACAGATGGCGCTTGCCTATGTCACAGCGCAACCCTTCGTCACCAGTAATATCATCGGCGCGACATCACTAGAGCAACTTGAGTCGAATATCCGTAGCGCCGAAATTACGCTCTCGAGTGAAGTGCTAGCCGCAATTGAAGCGATCCACACAGAACAGCCGAATCCAGCTCCCTAAGCCCCTTCACGAAACACCGACTACTGCGCGCCGGCAACAACGAGCACAAAGGAATCACTAGCATGATCGCCGCCCACCTGCTTGCTCCATCCAGCCTGCTGGTAGGCTGGATAATCTATGTGATCGCGCTGTTATGGGCGACCTGGCGAGCTCCCTGGGTAGAACTCTTCAGTGATACTCGCCGTCAACACTTGCTGTTCGGCGCAATGCTTTCGATCTTTCTGCTCTGGCTTGTGCGAAGGGACTTCGATTCGGGCCTTTCATTCCACTTCATCGGACTGACAGCCGTCACCTTGTTGTTGGACTGGCCACTGGCAATCATCGCCGCCCTCATCGCCCAGGTCGGCCTGACACTGACAGGCCATCAACAAGTTGCAGCCCTGGGCATGAACGGCATCCTGCTGGTCTTGATCCCAGTGCTGGTCACGGTTGTATGCGCGCGGCTCGTCGAACGCGCCCAACCCCGCAATCTGTTCGTCTTTATTTTCTTCGCTGGATTCTTTCCAGCGGCGCTCGCAGCATTGGCGTGCATCCTGGCATCGCTCGGCGTACTGCTACTAGATGGTCGCTATCCGATGCCGCCTTGGCTGGCGGATTTTGCCGGTTACCTATGGCTGGTCATGTTCCCCGAGGCCTTCATCAACGGCACAGCGATTACCGCCCTGGTGGTTTTCTACCCGGACTGGATGGAAAGTTTCAATCAAAGCCGCTATCTGCAGGTGCCATGGAAAGAAGACAAGTAGCGTCAAAGCGCTAGTGCTCGCGCGGAGGCATATCACCGGAGAACAGATCATCCTCGAGTTCATTGCCCGGAATCGCGTGCGCTTCCGACGCCCAGGCACCAAGATCGATAAGCTTGCAACGATCGGAACAGAACGGCCGGCTTGGGCTTTGCGGCCCCCACTCTACCGGCGCTCCACACGTCGGACACTCAACTATCGCAGCGGTCATACCTGCCCTCCTCGTAACGTCAAATAAAAGCGGTGCAATCGCTCGACCTCCGCCCCTAGCCACGACAGATCTCGATCATTTACCAGCACATCATCGGCATGTTGCAGGCGCGCTTCACGACTGGCCTGCGCCTTGAGAATCGCCCGCACCTGCTCCTCACTGACTTGATCACGTGCCATCGTGCGCGCAACCTGGAGTGACACAGGGACGTCTACAACCAGCACACGATTGACCTGACGGTACTGCCCTGACTCAATCAGCAGCGGAGAAGCCATGATGGCGTAAGGCGACTCAGCCAAGGCGAGATGCCTGGCGATCTCAGCACGAATCAGAGGATGCAGCAGCTGTTCCAGCCACTGCCTGTCGGCCGGGTTATCGAATATACGCTCACGCAGCCCTTTTCGATCCAGAGCGCCGTCCGCGAGCAAGATGCCTGAGCCGAAGCGCTCGGCAATCTGCAGCAACGCTGGCCGCCCGGGCTCGACCACCCAGCGCGCCGCCTGATCGGCATCGACGACATGTACACCCAGACTGGCGAAGCGATCCAGCACCGCGGTCTTGCCACTACCAATGCCGCCAGTCAACCCGAGAATCCAGGGCTCCATTGCAACCACACCCAGACTAAAAACAGGACGCGCAGTAGTAACTACTCAGCCTGCGAAGCGCAAGCCCAGAACGTCTTTCGTTAAGAGTACAAGTCGGCGGAACGACTTTCGGCTCAGCAATGGTGTCCGACTTAGAAGCGCGCGAAATGGAGATAGCTCTCGGTAATCCAGTCACCCCAAAGCAACGCGATCCAGCCGGCGATCGCCAAGTAGGGACCGAAAGGGATGGGCGTGCCGCTCTCGGCGCGCTGCACCCGCAACAGGATTGTGCCAAGAACAGCCCCAACCACCGACGACAATAGAATGGTAAGTGGTAACACCTGCCAACCACCCCAAGCTCCTAACATCGCAAGCAGTTTGAAATCGCCATAGCCCATACCTTCTTTGCCGGTGACCAGCTTGAACAGCCAATAAACTGACCACAGGCTCAGATATCCCGCTACCGCTCCCCACAGTGCACTTTCAAGCGATACGAACAAACCGAAGTTGTTCAGGATGAGGCCAAGCCACAACAGCGGCAGAACCAGCGAATCGGGCAGCAACTGATGATCGATATCGATCATGCTCATCGCCACCAATCCCCAGGTCAGCAACAGCATTGCTCCTGCCTCCCAGGTGAAACCGAAATGCCAAGCGACATAGCCAGTAAGCAGGCCGCACGCCAACTCCACGAGGGGATAGCGACTACTGATCGGCGCGCGGCAAGAAGAACACTTGCCACACAAGGCCAGCCAGCTGACCACGGGGATATTCTCCCAAGCGCGAATCTGATGATCACAGTGCGGGCACCGCGAACTTGGCAGCAGCAGATTGAAGCGCTCACTGATCTGCTCCGGCGGGCACTCGAGATACTCAAGCGCCTGCGTACGCCATTCACGCTGCATCATGATCGGCAGGCGATAAATCACGACGTTGAGGAAGCTGCCGATCAACAAGCCCAGCAAAGCAGCGAACAAAACAAAGGCCAGCACGTGGCTGGCCAGATAATCCATCAACATCATAATTAGACGACGGCACCCAGTTGGAAAATCGGGAGATACATGGCAATGATCAAACCGCCAACCAGCACACCAAGCACCGCCATGATCATTGGCTCCATCAGAGCAGTCAGCCCGTCGACCATATTGTCGACTTCGTCTTCATAGAACGTCGCCACCTTCGCAAGCATCTCATCAAGAGAGCCGGACTCCTCGCCAATCGCCGTCATCTGGATCGCCATACTGGGAAAGGTGCCGGTAGTGCGCATCGAAAAGTTAAGCTGCATACCACTGGATACATCAGCCTTGACCTTCATGGTCGCATTGCGGAACACCACATTGCCGGTCGCCCCGGCCACCGAGTCCAATGCATCGACCAACGGTACACCAGCGGCAAAGGTAGTGGCCAGCGTGCGCGCAAAGCGCGCCACCGCAGACTTATAGAGAATATCGCCGACCACTGGGATCTTGAGCAAAAAACGGTCAAACCCATTGCGGAAACGTTCCGATTTGCCGTGGGCTGTCTTGAAAGCATAAGCCGCCCCAAACATGACGAGCAGCACCACGTGCCACCAGGCCTGCAGCGCGTCGGACAAGCCAATCACCATCAATGTAAACGCCGGGAGCTCCGCGCCGAAGTTTGCGAAGACGTCCTGAAACTGCGGAACCACCTTGATCAGCAAGATCGCCGAAACAATGATTGCAACCAATACGACGGCAATAGGGTAATTCATCGCCTTCTTGATCTTGGCCTTCAGGGCCTCGGTCTTTTCCTTGTAGGTTGCCACCCGATCAAGCAGCGTTTCTAGCGAACCGGACTGCTCGCCCGAGTCAACCAGATTGCAATAGAGATCATCGAAGTATTGAGGCTTCTTGCGCAGCGCGGTTGCGAAGCTATTACCCGCGGCGACCTCCTGTTTCAGATCATCCACCAGCTTGCGCATGTTCGGATTGTCAAAGCCCTCACCGATGATGTCGAAGGACTGCAATAGCGGCACACCTGCTTTCATCATGGTTGCCATCTGGCGAGTGAACAGGGCGATGTCCATCGGCTTGATCTTTTTGCCAGCACTGAACAGCGAAACCGACTTCTTGCGCACCTTTTGGGGATTGACACCCTGCTTGCGCAGCTGCGCCTTGACCATCGCGGGGCTCACGCCGTTGAGCTCGCCCTTTATCTTCGCGCCCTGCTTGTTTGTCCCTTCCCAGGTGAACACACTGGTTTTTATCGCTTTCTGCGCCATGTTAGTCCTTGGTCACCCGGTTCACTTCTTCCAGGCTGGTCACGCCCTGCATGGCTTTAACTAGAGCCGAAGTACGCAGATCGTTAAAGCCGTCTTTACGCATCTGGGTGGAAATGTCGATGGAATTGCCGTCCTCCATGATAATCCTGGCCAACGCCGGCGTGTTTTTAACCACTTCATAAATACCGACACGGCCTTTGTAACCACCCTTGCAATTGTCGCAGCCGACCGGGCCATAGATTTTGAACGTCCCGATCTTGTCGGCAGGGAAGCCCTCTTCCAACAGCGCCTCGCGCGGCAGATCGATCTCCTTCTTGCAACTGTTGCAAAGCTTGCGTGCCAGTCGCTGCGCGATGATCAGGTTGACCGAGGTCGCAATATTGAACGCGGCCACCCCCATATTGCGAAGACGGGTCAGGGTTTCCGCGGCGCTGTTGGTGTGTAGCGTCGACATAACCATGTGGCCCGTCTGCGCCGCCTTGATAGCAATCTCAGCGGTCTCCAGATCGCGGATCTCACCCACCATGATGATGTCTGGATCCTGACGTAGAAACGCGCGCAACGCCTGGGAGAAATCCATCCCCTGACGAGGATTAACGTTGACCTGGTTGATACCCTCGAGATTGATTTCCACCGGATCTTCGGCAGTAGAGATATTCACGTCCACCGTATTGAGAATATTCAGGCCGGTGTAGAGAGAAACCGTCTTACCAGAGCCGGTCGGGCCGGTAACCAAAATCATGCCCTGTGGTTGCTTCAGGGCATTCATATAGAGCTCTTTCTGATCCTCTTCATAACCCAATGCATCGATGCCCATCTGCGCACTGGACGGATCGAGAATTCGCATCACGATCTTCTCTCCCCAGAGCGTGGGCAGCGTATTGACGCGAAAATCGATGGCCTTATTCTTGGACAGCTTCATCTTGATGCGACCATCCTGCGGCTTGCGGCGCTCGGAAATATCCAGCCCCGCCATTACCTTGAGGCGAGCAGAAATCCTCGGCGCTAGCTGTATTGGCGGACGCGCCACCTCATGCAGGATGCCATCAGTACGCAGCCGCACCCGATAGGCTTTCTCGTACGGCTCGAAATGAAGGTCAGATGAGCCTCCACGAATGGCATCAAGCAGCATCTTGTTGACGAAACGAACCACTGGCGCATCGTCTGCCGCCTCGCCCGCTTCATCGCCCTTGACATCATCACTGACCGACTCGACATCCACGCCATCCAGGTCAACATCGCCGAGATCCTCCAGCCCGGTAGCACCGTTGTCGTAAAGCTTTTCGATTGCCTCACCCAGCTTATCGTCCTCTACCAAGACCGGCTCGATCGAAAGCCCGGTACTGAACTGGATATCGGCAATCGATTGATGGTTGGCGGGGTCGGAAACTGCGATATACAGCTTAGTGCCGCGCTTAGAGAGCGGTAATACCCGGTGCTGCTTAGCCAGCTTCTCGCTCACCAAGTCCTTGGGCAGCGACTCCTTATCCAGCGCAGCAAGATCCAGCAGCGCAACACCGAACTGCTCGGAGGCGAGTTCCGCAATGACACGGCCCTTGGCCAACCGGTTCTGGACGACGTAGGTGACAAAGGGTGTCTTGCCGCGAATGGCCTGAGCCTGGGCCTGCTGCGCCGTCCTCTCGTCCAGCACACCAGCTGCCACCATCTGCCGCGCCAGCCCGGAAAGGGAAGTATTCTCGCTCATAAGGGTCTCGCCTTGTTCTGAGCCCGCCTTATAGCGCGAAAGGCTTCTACTGCAAACATGCACAACGCCGAGTGACGCTATTGGTCACATATCGCCCTAGCGATTAACCAACCCGAGGTACATGCCGGCACACATCCCACGTAAAGCCGCACGCTTTGCTCTCGGGGATGAGAGCAAGACGCCAAAAGACGCACAAGTATTGAAGCTCATCACACTCCAAGCCGCCCTGCCTTAGCGAGGCGCGACCTGGCACGCCAACTGCTTTACCTCAGCCAGGCTCAACGCCTTGACACTTTAAGGAGATTCAAATGAAAGCTCAGATGCAGAAAGGTTTTACGCTTATTGAATTGATGATCGTTGTGGCGATCATCGGGATCTTGGCTGCTGTTGCTATTCCCGCCTATCAAGAATATATCGCTCGCTCTCAGGTATCCGAGGCCTTCTCGATGTCTGCAGGCATGAAAACGGCGATAGCTGAGTACGGTCAGACCAACGGAGCTTACCCAGGCGCAGCCACTACTCCCTCGAATGCCGACCTCACCGTTGCTGGAAAATATGCAGACGCGGCAGTAGCAGCTGGCACTGGAGTGATCACGATCACGATGAAGGCAGCAGGTGTTGTAAATGCAAATATCGCCGCAGGCACCGTTACTCTGACCCCTCCAGCGCTTAACACCGATCCCACTTCGTTCGATTTCGTATGTACCTCGACGCTTGAACAGAAGTATCTGCCGAAAACCTGCACTGGCACGTAAGCCCTGTAGGGCGGGTGCAACCCGCGCGGTTACACATCGCCTAACCGGAATCAAAAAACCCCGCCCTAGCCGGCGGGGTTTTTGTTTTTTGTGCATCGACTCATCATGCCCAAACCTAACGAAGACCAGGCCGCTTCCTTGGTGACGTTTCGCTTCACAGCAGGTTTCAGCCGCCCTACGTCGCTTTGGCAACGGTTACAGACGGTGTAACGCCCCCCGCTAGCCGGCAGCGATCGTCTTGGGTTCGACAAATGCTGGCAACGATCACGAAGGTCGGGCGGTTCATTGATGACTCTCCGCGTTGCGCCGCGCTGTTATCGGCGGGCTTTCCCCCCTACGGTTATTCAACATCGTGCATAGGGGCACACACTCCGCCGCTACGCCCAGCCCGAAGGCAGCGGGACCGCAAACTCGCGTGACATGACCCTTGATCAAGCGCCAGCGATTCGAGAGTCGACGTCACCGTCCGGTAGGGTCCAGATCGCGTGCAAGGGATAGGAAACCCAGCTGCCAACTCGAAAAGCCAGGCATGGCCCCACGACGGTAACGCGACATCCAATAACTCTCATGTTATTTGCTGGCGCAAACGTTACCCATACGTAGCCACCTCCAAACGTAAGGCGGGTAGAATCCGCACCGCCATACCCCAACTGATTATTGCTGCAAGCCTGACGGCACATGTAGAGCTAAATGCCCGCCAGACCGGAACCTCTGCGACACAGCGCTCGGCGGGTAGCACCCGCTTTGCAGCGGTTCCGTCGTGAGCGCCAATGAGGCGACATTCGCCCATGCACCGCAATGGACAAATGTACCTCGAACCTCGATTTCCGCGCGCAGATAATCCAACTACGTCGGCAGGGCATCGCAGCCGCTACTTGTCTTGCCCAAACAAAAACGCCCTGCGTTGGCAGGGCGATTTCATTTTCAACCAGGTAGTGCGCTTAGATCAGGCCGCGCCTACGCAGCAGCTCGATAACCTGCCTGCCCCCCTCTTCCAACGTCGCCACTTCGCTATCAACCATTAGGTCCGCTCCCAACGGCACATCGTACGGGAAGGACTCACCCGGAATGTTATCCCCACCGGCCGCATACAACCCCTGCGGATCGCGCTGGCGGCAGGCTTGCGGGGAGGCCTGGACGTAGACGGTGATCAGGCGTTCAGCGCCGATCAATGCCTTGGCCTGTTCACGCCCTTCGGCGTCTGGTGCGACGAACGCGGCCAGGGTGATCAGGCCCGCTTCGTTGAACTGACGTGCGACATGGGCGGCACGGCGCCAGTTCTCGGTACGGCCGGCGCGGTCTTGCGGTAGGCCTTTGTTCAAATCGTGGCGCAGGTTCTGGCCATCGAGCACGTAAACTGCGCGGCCCATATCGAACAGCTTGCGCTCCACCGCATAGGCCAGCGTGCTCTTGCCGGCGCCGGAAAGGCCGGTGAACAACACGGTCGCCGGCTGCTGGCCGAAGCGTGTGGCACGCTCGTCGGTAGAGACGTGGGCCAGGGTGCCATGATGACCACCCGAACCATGGGCAACCGGGTCGGCGATGATCATGCCGGCGCCGACGGTACCATTGGTGAGGCGATCGATGACAATGAAGGCACCGGTGGTGCGGTTCTGTGCGTAGCCGTCCAGAGCGATCGGCGCGTCCAGGCTGACCTTGACCTTGCCGATCTCGTTGAGCTGAAGGCTACTCGCAGCGCCCTTCTCCAGCGTGTTCACATCCACCATATGGCTGATGCTGGCGATGGAGCCCGGCACGTAACTGGTAGCGCGCTTGATGTCGTATTTCTTGCCCGGCAGCATCGGATCTTCGCCCATCCACACCAGCATCGCCTCGAAGCTGTCGGCGATACGCGGGCGGCTGTCGGCATGCACCAGCATGTCGCCGCGGGAAACGTCGATCTCGTCTTCCAGCGTCAGGGTGACAGCCTCGCCAGGGGTCGCCTGCTCGAGTTCACCATCGAAGGTGACGATGGACTTGACTCGACTGGTCTTGCCGGACGGCAGCACGGCGATCTCGTCACCCTTGCGCACGATGCCGCTCGCCAGGGTCCCGGCGAAACCGCGGAAGTTGAGGTTGGGGCGGTTGACGTACTGCACTGGGAAACGCAGGTCGTCGAAGTTGCGGTCGCCAGCGATCTCGACGCTCTCGAGAATCTCCATCAGCGACTGCCCCTGGTACCAGGGTGCGCGTTCGCTGCGATTGACCACGTTGTCGCCCTTGAGCGCCGACATCGGCACGAAGTGCAGGGACGACGGCTTGAGTTCGATGCGCTCGGCGAATGCCAGGTAGTCGGCCTTGATGCGCTCGAACACGTCCTGATCGAAGTTCATCAGGTCCATCTTGTTGATGGCGACGACGATGTGCTTGATGCCCAGCAGCGAGGTGATGAAGCTGTGACGCTTGGTCTGGGTCTGCACGCCGTAGCGGGCATCGACCAGAATGATCGCCAGGTCGCAGGTGGACGCGCCGGTGGCCATGTTGCGGGTGTACTGCTCGTGGCCAGGAGTATCGGCAATGATGAACTTGCGCTTGGCGGTCGAGAAGTAACGGTACGCCACATCGATGGTGATGCCCTGCTCGCGCTCGGCCTGCAGCCCATCGACCAGCAGCGCCAGATCGACGTCTTCGCCAGTGGTACCGACCTTCTTGGAATCGCGGGTAATCGCTTCGAGATGGTCCTCGTAGATCATCTTCGAATCGTGCAGCAGGCGGCCGATGAGCGTGCTTTTACCGTCATCGACGTTGCCGCAGGTCAGGAAACGCAGGAGTTCCTTGCGCTCGTGTTGCGCCAGGTAGGCGAGGATGTCCTCGCTGATCAGTTCGGATTGATGACTCATGATGCGTTTCCTTAGAAGTAACCCTGACGTTTCTTTTCTTCCATCGAGCCGGTGGCGTCATGATCGATGACGCGCCCTTGACGCTCGGAAGTACGGGTCAGGAGCATCTCCTGGATGATTTCCGGCAGGCTGGTCGCGGTCGACTCGACCGCACCGGTGAGTGGGTAGCAGCCGAGGGTGCGGAAGCGGACCATGCGTTTTTCAATGCGGCCCTTTTCCTCATCGGAGAGGTGCTCAAGGATGCGCTCGTCGTCGATCATGATCAGCGTGCCGTTCTTCTCGATGACTTCCCGCTCGGCAGCGAAGTACAGCGGCACGATTGGGATCTGCTCAAGGTAGATGTATTGCCAGATGTCCAGCTCGGTCCAGTTGGAGAGCGGGAAGACACGGATCGACTCACCCTTCTTGACCTTGCCGTTGTAGAGATTCCAGAGTTCGGGACGCTGGTTCTTCGGGTCCCAGCGGTGCTTGCTGTCGCGGAAGGAGTAGACACGCTCCTTCGCGCGGGATTTTTCCTCATCGCGACGGGCACCGCCGAAGGCGGCGTCGAAGCCGTATTTGTCCAGCGCCTGCTTGAGTCCTTCCGTTTTCATCACGTCGGTGTGCTTGGCACTGCCGTAAGTGAAGGGATTCATGTCCTGCGCTACGCCGTCGGGATTGATGTGGGTGATCAGCTCAAGCCCCATCTCCTCGACCATCTTGGTGCGGAAGCTGTACATCTCCTGGAACTTCCAGCGCGTGTCGACATGCAGCACCGGGAACGGCAGCTTGCCAGGGAAGAAGGCCTTGCGCGCCAGGTGCAGCATCACGGCCGAATCCTTGCCAATGGAATAGAGCATCACCGGGTTGCCGAACTCCGCAGCAACCTCGCGAATGATATGGATGCTTTCCGCCTCCAGCTGTTTCAGATGCGTCAGTTTGTCGACCATGGCTACTCACGATTTGGCAGATGGACGGCCGGCCGGCCGTGGAATGGGCGCAACTCTAACACGACCTTCAATTCTAATCAGGCCGCCTTTTAGACCTAAAAGCTATAGATTTATATCGACTCTCCGTCGTGCCACGGGACTGTGAGATGAGGGCTCCACGACTCACTGCGCTTGTAGAACAAGCTTTACGCGGGGTTCGGGCAATCAATGAATTGGTGCTCGATGCCGAAGCGGCTTGCTAGGTACTCACCCAGCGCACGGACCCCATAGCGCTCTGTCGCGTGATGGCCGGCAGCGAAGAAGCTCAGGCCATTTTCACGCGCGATATGTGCCGTGGGTTCGGAGATTTCACCGGTGATATAGGCGTCTACTCCGGCCGCCACAGCCTGATCGATATAGCCTTGGGCACCACCGGTACACCAGGCAACACGTCGAATCGGGCGGTCGCCGGCGACCATCAGCGGCTCCCGACCAAGCACGTCATGGATCCGACGCATGAACTCAGCCGGCGCCAGCGGTTTCTCAAGGGAGCCCACCAGCCCCACCGAGCGCGGATTGCCCGGCTCCAGCGGACCGTCGGAGCGAAGGCCGAGCAGTACGCCCAATCGGGCGTTGTTGCCAACCTCGGGGTGGACATCGAGTGGCAGGTGGTACGCCAGCAGGCTGATATCGTTGCTCAGCAAGGTTTTCAGGCGGCGCTGCTTCATGCCGACGACGCGGGCATCTTCGTTTTTCCAGAAATAGCCATGGTGGACCAGGACCACATCGGCGCCCGCCTCGACTGCCGCATCCAGTAATGCCTGGCTGGCCGTCACACCGCTGACGATCCGCGCCACCTGAGGACGCCCTTCGACCTGCAGACCATTGGGGCAGTAATCGGCAATCCTCGCGGCATCCAGATACCGGTCTGCTTCCTGAACCAGGGCAGTGAGCGCAACAGTCATGGCAACCTCTTGGTAGATGAGACACGGCTCGATAGATTTCTCGTCGAACCGCCGCGGCAAATCATGCACACATGAAGCTGCATTTCAGTTAGAGCTTCGTATAATGCCGCCACCTTAAGGGGCGCTCCACGCGCCCGCAACTCTGTCCGGACCCCTGCGCGATGTTCAATGCCCTACGTTTTCTCGGCTGGCCGTTGCTGGTCGGCCTGCTCGTAGCACTGCTGATCATCCAGCGCTATCCGCAGCTGGTGGGTATAAAGGAGCACGACATCGGGCTACAGCAGGCACCGCTGATTGCCAGCGCACCGCAGCAGGGCCCTTATTCGTACGCCAACGCGGTGGCGGCCGCTGCGCCAGCAGTTGCCAACCTCTACACCACCAAGGTCATCGAGAAGACCGAGCAGCAACCGCTGTCCAAGGACCCGCTGTTTCAACGCTTCTTCAGTGACAACCTGCCGAGGCAACGGCGCATGGAGTCGAGCCTCGGTTCTGCGGTAATCATGAGTTCCGAAGGCTACTTGCTCACCAACAACCATGTGACCGCCAACGCCGAGCAGATCGTCGTGGCCCTCAAGGATGGCCGGGAAACGCTGGCCCGGGTGATTGGCAGCGATCCGGAGACCGACCTTGCCGTGCTGAAGATCGACCTCGCAGACCTACCGGCCATCACGCTCGGCCATTCCGATCGCATACGCGTCGGCGACGTCACCCTGGCGATCGGCAACCCCTTCGGCGTCGGCCAGACCGTCACCATGGGCATCATCAGCGCCACCGGCCGCAATCAGCTGGGCCTGAACACCTACGAGGATTTCATCCAGACCGATGCAGCGATCAACCGCGGCAACTCGGGCGGCGCGCTGGTGGATGCTGGCGGCAACCTGATCGGCATCAATACCGCCATCATTTCCGAATCCGGCGGTTCGCAGGGCATCGGCTTCGCGATACCGGTGAAGCTGGCACTGGAAGTGATGAAGTCGATCATCGAGCACGGCCAGGTCATTCGTGGCTGGCTGGGCGTGGAGGTGCAGTCGCTGACTCAGGAGCTCGCGGAGTCCTTCGGTCAGGAAGGACGACCAGGAATCGTGGTGGCGGGTGTCTACCGCGACGGCCCGGCGGCACGGGCCGGGCTTCAGCCAGGCGACCTGATCCTGAGCATCGACGGAGTGCAGTCAGCCGACGGGCGCAGCTCGATGAACCAGGTTGCGCGCGCGCGTCCGGGCGAGAACATCGACATCGATATCCTGCGCAATGGCAAGCCACTGACCCTTACCGCCGAAGTTGGCATGCGACCACCGGTGAACGCTGCGCCGAAATAGCGATGACGCTCCTGCCAAAAGAGGGAAATGCCGCAACATGCTGCGCCCCTTCCACCGCCAGTCGGCAAGGGCAGGCAGTAAGCCTGCCCGAACCAGACTCAGCGTCAGCCGAGCGCAGCCAACAGCGCGTGATTCTGCTCCGGCGTACCGATGGTGATACGCAAGAACTGCTCGATACGTGGCTGCTTGAAATGCCGCACGATCACGCCCTGCTCGCGCAGGCTCGCAGCTATCGCTGCCGCATCACGCTGCCGATGACGCGCGAAGATAAAGTTCGCCGCCGACGGCAGCACCTCGAAACCCAGCCCCTGCATAGCCGTGACTACCGCCTCGCGACTGTCGATGACCTGCTGACAGGTCTGCTGGAAATGGGCGCGATCCTCGAACGCCGCCGCGGCGCCGGCGATGGCGATACGGTCCAGCGGGTAGGAATTGAAGCTGTTCTTGATCCGCTCCAGCGCCTCGATCAGATCCGGATGGCCGACCGCCAGCCCCACACGAAGACCGGCCAGCGAACGCGACTTGGACAGCGTCTGCGTCACCAGCAGATTCGGATAACGGTCCACCAATGCGATGGCAGACTCACCGCCGAAATCCACATAGGCCTCATCGACCAGCACCACGGATTCAGTGTTCGCCTGCAATAGCTGCTCGATCGCCTGAAGTGGAAGCAGGCAGCCAGTCGGCGCATTCGGGTTGGGGAAGATGATGCCGCCGTTCGGCCGGTTGTAATCGGCCACATCGATCTGGAACTGTTCATCGAGCGCGACGGTTACGTAGGCGATGCCATACAGCCCACAATACACCGGGTAGAAGCTGTAGCTGATATCAGGGAACAGCAGCGGGCGGTCATGCTGGAACAAACCATGAAAGGCATGGGCTAGCACTTCGTCCGAGCCATTGCCGACGAAGACCTGAGCTGGGCACACGCCGTAATATTCGGCCACGGCGTGCTTCAGCCGCTCGCCGTTCGGGTCCGGATACAGCCGCAGACCGTCGTTGAGCTCGGCCTGCATCGCGGCGATCGCACGTGGCGATGGGCCATAGGGGTTCTCGTTGGTGTTGAGCTTGACCAGCTTGCTCAGCTTGGGCTGCTCACCCGGCACATAGGGCACCAGGTCCTTGACGAAGGGGCTCCAGAATTTGCTCATCTGCCCTTCTCTCCTCGAAAGTGATCGGTTGGTCGTGAGGCGATAGTTCAAAACGCCTTGCCGAGTGGCGACGGCGAACGGGTATGAGCCAGTCCGTGCCGGCCGCCCAGCGTCAGCTCTTGATGCGGTACTCGGCGCTGCGCGCATGCGCCGTCAGCGATTCGCCGCGCGCCAGCACCGACGCCACCTTGCCCAACGTCGAGGCACCCTCGGCCGAGCAATTGATGATCGACGAGCGCTTCTGGAAGTCATACACACCCAGCGGCGAGGAGAAGCGCGCCGTGCCCGAGGTCGGCAGCACGTGGTTCGGGCCAGCGCAGTAATCGCCCAGCGCCTCGGCGGTGTAACGCCCCATGAAGATCGCGCCGGCATGCCGAATCTGCGGCAGCCATTGCTCCGGCTCGGCGACCGAAAGCTCCAGGTGCTCAGGCGCGATACGGTTGGCGACATCGATCGCCTCCTGCATGTCGGCCACCTGAATCAGCGCACCACGGCCTTCGATGGAGGTACGGGCGATATCGGCACGCTCCAGCGTCGGCAGCAGGCGGGCGATGCTTTCGGCGACGCGATCAAGGAAGGCGGCATCCGGGCTGACCAGAATCGACTGGGCATCCTCGTCATGCTCGGCCTGGGAGAACAGGTCCATGGCGATCCAGTCGGGGTCGGTCTGGCCGTCGCAGACCACCAGGATTTCCGACGGGCCGGCGATCATGTCGATGCCGACCTTGCCGAACACATGGCGTTTGGCGGTAGCCACATAGATGTTTCCGGGGCCGACGATCTTGTCCACTGGAGGCACGCTCTCGGTGCCGTAGGCCAGCGCCGCGACTGCCTGAGCGCCACCGATGGTGAAGACCCGATCGACGCCGGCAATGCAGGCCGCCGCGAGCACCAACTCATTGAGCTCGCCACGCGGGGTAGGCACGACCATGACCACTTCCGGCACACCAGCAACCTTGGCCGGAATGGCGTTCATCAGCACCGACGATGGATAGGATGCCTTGCCGCCCGGCACGTAGAGACCGGCGCGGTCCAGCGGGGTGACTTTCTGCCCCAGCACCGTGCCGTCGGCTTCGGTATAGGTCCAGGAGTCCTGTTTCTGCCGCTCGTGATAGCTGCGCACCCGCTCGGCAGCAATTTCGAGGGCCTCGCGCTGTTCCGGGGTAATCCGCTCGAGGGCCTGCTCCAGACGTGCGCGTGGCAGGATCAGATCAGCCATGGAGGCGACCTGTAGTCCATCGAAGCGCTGGGTCAGCTCGACCAGCGCAGCATCGCCGCGCTCGCGTACAGCCTTGATGATCTCCAGCACTCGCTCGTTTACGCCATCGTCGGAAACGCTTTCCCAGCTCAACAGATGATCCAGATGACGTGCGAAGTCGGCATCGGCAGCGTTGAGTCGACGGATGGCGGAGGGAGCGGTCATAGCGGGCCTCATGGTTGGCTAGGCATCGGAAGCGGCCTGCTTCATTGCAATGGCACGAAGCGCAGGCCGGGCTCTCAGGCGCCGCTAGAATATCAAGCCCACCGTGCGGGCACCTGAGAATTTCAGCTATGGCACGGATAGGCAGGCGCGGCGGGGACCGCGAAACGCATCAATGCTGATGCTGCTGAACCGCCGTATGCAGGGTATCGATCAGCGCTTGGATGCGCGCGTGCTGCATCTTCATCGAAGCCTTGTTCACCACCAGCCGCGAACTGATGTGTGCGATCAGTTCCTGGGGCTCCAGGCCATTGGCACGCAGGGTGTTGCCGGTGTCGACGACGTCGATGATCTTATCCGCCAGCCCCACCAGCGGCGCCAGCTCCATCGAGCCGTACAGCTTGATGATGTCGACCTGGCGGCCCTGCTCGGCGTAGTAGCGCTTGGCGACATTCACGAACTTGGTCGCCACGCGCAGGCGGCCCTTGGGCTCCGGCGCACCGACCTTGCCGGCGGTCATCAACTTGCAGTTGGCGATGCGCAGATCGAGTGGCTCGTACAGCCCCTGGCCGCCGTACTCCATCAGCACATCCTTGCCGGCGACGCCGAGATCGGCCGCACCATGCTCGACGTAGGTGGGCACGTCGGTAGCGCGGACGATCAGCAGACGCACATCATCCTGAGTGGTCGGGATGATCAGCTTGCGGCTCTTGTCCGGGTTCTCGGTGGGCACGATGCCAGCTGCGGCGAGCAGCGGCAGGGTATCGTCGAGGATGCGGCCTTTGGACAGGGCGATGGTAAGCATGGAGCACATTTCCTTTGGAACCTCGGGTGGGCCCTCGCTAGTCAAGGGCCCGCTAGCCATCCGTCTCGCGAAAACCTAGCCCGGCACGCGGCGAATCTTCGCGCCCAGCAGCTGCAGCTTCTCTTCGATGCACTCGTAGCCACGATCAATGTGGTAGATGCGATCGATCAGCGTATCGCCCTCGGCAACCAGGCCGGCGATGACCAGGCTTGCCGACGCGCGCAGATCGGTCGCCATGACCGGCGCACCTTTGAGACGCTCGACGCCGGTGACAATGGCGGTATTGCCTTCGACCAGAATCTGCGAGCCCATGCGGTTCATCTCGTAGACGTGCATGAAGCGATTCTCGAAAACGGTCTCGATCACCGTGCCGGTGCCTTCGGCAATGGCGTTCAGCGCAATGAACTGCGCCTGCATGTCGGTCGGAAACGCGGGGTATGGTGCAGTCCGCACGTTGACTGCCTTTGGCCGCTTGCCCTTCATGTCCAACTCGATCCAGTCGCTACCGGTATCGATATGCGCGCCAGCCTCAACCAGCTTGTGCAGCACAGCTTCGAGCAGCGTTGCGTCGGTATCCTTCAAGCGAACACGGCCACCAGTGGCAGCCGCCGCGACCAGATAGGTCCCGGTTTCAATACGGTCGGGCATTACGCTGTAGCGACCACCGCCAAGACGTTTGACCCCATCGATGGTGATGGTGTCGGTGCCGGCACCGGAAACCTTAGCACCCATGGAGTTGAGGAAGTTGGCCAGGTCAACCACCTCGGGCTCACGCGCGGCGTTTTCCAGCACGCTGCGGCCGTTGGCCAGCGCGGCGGCCATCATGATGTTTTCGGTACCGGTCACACTTACCGTATCGAAGAAGAAATGCGCACCACGCAATCCACCGGCAGGCGCCTTGGCCTTGATGTAGCCACCTTCGACGTCAATGTGCGCGCCCATGGCTTCGAGACCACGGATGTGCAGATCGACCGGCCGCGAGCCAATGGCGCAACCGCCGGGCAAGGCAACTTCGGCTTCGCCAAAACGCGCGACCATCGGGCCGAGCACCAGGATCGAGGCGCGCATGGTCTTCACCAGCTCATAGGGCGCAACCAGCGTCTTGATGCTGCTGGCGTCCACTTCGACACTGAGCTTTTCGTCGATGACCGGCTGCACGCCCATGCGACCGAACAGCTCGATCATCGTGGTGATGTCGTGCAGGTGCGGCAGGTTGCATACCGTGACAGGGGTGTCGGCCAGCAAGGTGGCGGCCAGAATCGGCAGGGCGGAGTTCTTCGCACCGGAAATGCGAATCTCGCCATCGAGGCGAATACCGCCGGTAATGATCAGTTTGTCCATGAGTATTCCCGTAAGCCGCAGGCTGTAAGCACTGCCGAAGGGGGCGGCGCAGTCAATTCGACGCGCTCTGCCTGGAATGAGTGGAGGTGCTGGCCGCCAGCGATCAGGCGCGCCCGGCCCAGTCGACGCGACTGAAGAACTTCATGGTGACGGCGTGAATGCTGCCGTCGGCGATCCAGGGGTTGAGGTGGGCGTAGATCTGCTGCTGGCGTTTGACCGGGCTCAGACCGGCCAGCTCGTCACTGATCACGTTGAGCTGGAAGTTGCAGCCTTCGCCTTCCACTTCTACCTGGGCACCTGGAATCTTCTCTTCCAGGAAATTCTTCACTTCTTGGGCCTGCATGTTCAACCTCGATCGGCGCAGGACGCGCACGGGCCGATCATCATACAAAAAAGCCCGAAGGCTGCGAACCCCGAACCTCGCCGAACCAACGGAGATGTCTCAATCGAGCGTCTCGGCGCCCTGGTCACGGCTACGCGAATGGCGTGGCCGACCGCTATCACTTTGCACGGCGGGAAAGCGTGAGGAGGCGAAGCGCACCACCAGAATCGCCAACGCCAGAAGCAGGATCGCACCGGATACGTAGACCACGCCCATGTCAGGACGATGGTGGTGGGAAACATCGGAGATCAACAGGCGGGTCAGCGCGGTAATGGCCACGTAGATCAGGAATCGCACCGGCATGTGGTTGGTCTTGAAATAGATCCCGACCATCGCACCCAGCTCCAGGTAGATGAACAGCAGCAGGATGTCATCGACCGTGATATGGCCCTTCTCGACCATACCGAGAAAGGCCATGACCGCCGCCCAGGCCGTCACCGCGCCGATCGCAAACAGCGCCAGGTAGTGGAACGTCTCAACCAGTAGATTGCCCAGCGATTCGGCCAACTCATGCACGCTATCGCGCAGCTCTTCCGCCCAGCGCAGTTTCATACGGCTATTCCTTTCAGACCCGGGATGCTTCCAGCGGCAGGATATCCAGCAAGCCGGACACCTTGGCAATCTTTTCCATATCGTCAGGTAACGCAGTGACGCGCAGTTCGACGCCGGCGGCCTTGGCATCGCGCATGAAGGCCAGCAGGAGAGAAAGCCCGACACTGCTAGACCGCTCGACCGCCGAGCAATCCAGCATCAGTGCCGAGCGGCTGTCCGCGATCAGCGCTCGCCCGGCCTCGCGCAGCGCGGGCCCGCTGCTATAGTCGAGCACGCCGATCAGGCGTAGTTCACCTTCGGCACCACGCTCGATACGCGCCTCACTCATCGCCAGCAGCCTGCTGCCCGGCTTCGGTGTCCTTCGCGCGCGCCACCACCTCGGCCCAACCATCGATGGTCTTGTCCAGATCGCCGCCATTGCGCTGCATGGAATCGGCGAATTGATCGCGGAACAGCTTGCCGATATTGATGCCGTTGATGATTACGTTGCGCACCCGCCACTCGCCGTCGTTGACCATGGTGTAGGACACCGGATAGATCTCGCCCTGGCGCCCTACCACCTCCATGCCGACACTGGTGCGCTTGTCATCCGCCTTGCCGCTCGACGGCAGCACGCGGATCTGCTGGTTGTTGTATTCCAGCAGGGCGTTGCCATAGAACTGCATCAGGCTGCGCTTGAAATTCTCCTGAAAGCGCGTCATCTGCTCAGGCGAGGCGTTGCGCGAATATTTGACAGTCATGATGCTGCGCGAGATGCCTTCGGCATCGACGACCGGGCCGAGAATCTCGTTCAGCGAGTCATAGAAAGCCGCCGGATCGTTGCGGTACTGCTCCTTGTTGGCCTTCAGATCGGCCAGCAACTCATCGGTGGTCTGCTGAATGACCTGGTGGGCTGTCAGCGCAGCTTGGGAGAACATGGGCAGAACGGCCAACAGAATCAGCAGGCCGCGGCGCAAGGCAGTCATCATGTGCATCTCCTTCAATCTTTGTTAACCGAGTTGAGCAGGAATTTGCCGATCAGATCCTCGAGCACAAGCGAGGACTGGGTGTCCTGAATGGTGTCGCCATCGGCGAGCAACTCCTCCTCACCGCCGACGCTGATGCCGATGTACTTCTCACCCAGCAGCCCTGCGGTAAGGATCGAAGCCGTCGAGTCGGCCGGCAGGATGTCGACATCCTGCTGGATTTCCAGCGTGACTCGTCCGGTGTAGCTGTCACGATCCAGGTCGATCGCGGTGACCTTGCCGATGGTCACGCCAGCCATGGTCACCTTGGATCGGACAGTCAATCCGGCAATATTGTCGAAATAGGCATACAGCTTGTAAGTGTCGGCATCAGTAACGCTCAGCCCGCTGACACGCAGTGACAGCAGCAGCAAGGCCAGCAGCCCGGCAAGCAGGAACAGCCCGACACCCATTTCCAGTGTGCGGATACGCATCAGAAATCTCCAAACATCAACGCGGTCAAAATGAAATCGAGGCCGAGTACTGCCAGCGAGGCATACACCACGGTCCGGGTGGTGGCACGACTGATCCCCTCGGAAGTCGGTTCGCAGTCGTAGCCCTGGAACACCGCTATCCAGGTCACGACCAGTGCAAAGACGACGCTCTTGATCACGCCGTTGAGCACATCCGAATGGAAATCGACACTGTTCTGCATGTTGGCCCAGAACGAGCCTTCGTATACGCCGAGCCAGTCCACGGCGACCATCGCTCCGCCCCAGATGCCGACCACATTGAAGATCAGCGTCAGCAGTGGCAGGGAAATGAAGCCGGCCCACAGACGCGGCGCGATGATGTACTTCAGCGGATCGACGCCAATCATCTCCAGGCTCGACAGCTGCTCGGTGGATTTCATGTTGCCGATCTCGGCCGCCAGCGCGGAACCTGCGCGACCGGCGAACAGCAATGCGGTGACCACCGGGCCGAGTTCACGCAACAACGTCAGCGCCACCATCTGCCCGACCGCCTGCTCGGAGCCATAGCTGCTGAGGATGTTGTAGCCCTGCAGCGCCAGCACCATGCCGATGAAAATACCGGACACGACGACGATCGCCAGCGACAGCACGCCAACCGAGTACAGCTGCTTGACCAGCAGCGAAAAGCCGTTGCGCAAGCCGCTGCGGCCAAACAGCGCATGAACGAGGAAGATCGTCGAGCGCCCCAGCGCCGCCAGCACATCCAGGCCGGCACGCCCGAGCAGGGCGATCCGGTCCATCAACGAACGCTTACGCATCGGCGCCTCCGAGCAGATCATCGGCGTAGGCTGGCGCCGGAAAGTGGAAGGGCACCGGGCCGTCCGCCGAGCCTTTCATGAACTGCCGGATGCGTGGATTATCCGACTCCATCAGCTCGGCCGGCGTGCCCTGGCCAAGCACCTGAGCATCGCCGACCACATAGATGTAATCGGCGATGGAGGCGGTTTCGGCCAAGTCGTGGGACACCACGATACTGGTGATGCCCAGCGCATCGTTGAGCAACCGGATCAAGCGGACCAGCACGCCCATCGCGATCGGGTCCTGACCGGCGAAAGGCTCGTCATACATGAGAATCTGCGGATCCAGCGCGATGGCCCGCGCCAGCGCGACACGCCGCTTCATGCCACCGGACAGTTCGTCGGGCATCAGCTCGATGGCGCCACGCAAACCCACCGCCTGCAATTTCATCAGCACGATGTCGCGGATCATTTCGTCAGGCAGCCGGGTATGCACGCGCAGCGGAAAGGCGACGTTCTCGAACACGTCGAGATCGGTGAACAGAGCTCCGCTCTGGAACAACACGCCCATCTGCTTGCGCATGTCGAACAGCTCGCTGCGCGAGAGGCTCGGCAGATTGTTGCCCGCCACCCAGACCTCGCCGCGCGCAGGCATCAGCTGCGCAGCGATCAGCCGCAGCAGCGTCGTCTTGCCACAGCCGGACGGCCCCATGATGGCCGTGACCTTGCCTCGCGGGATCGCGATGTCGACGTTATCGAAAATACTGCGCTCGCCGCGCTTGAAGGTTACTCCCTTCAGCTCGACCGCGTAGTCGTTGCAGGCGCTCATCTGGTCTCCTTGCATGCAGTCTGCGAAACAGACGGCTCCCGATGACGCTGGGATACTTTCTGCCCTGACCGTTTTCGGCGGCGCACTATAGCATCGCGCCAGAGGCCGCCCAACCGATGAGCGTTTCGGCAGATGACGAGCGACGCCCCGTTCAGCTTCGGTTCAGCTCAGGCTGATCAAATTGATTGTGCCGACCCACAGTGATGTGCCGACATTTTCCATGAGCCCGCAACGGATTCTCGCTATAATCCCCGCCTTTTAATCGGACGACCTCGCCAGCCATGAGCCAGAGCAGCCAATTGATCGAAACCGCGCAACGCACCATCCGCCTGGAAATAGAAGCGGTTGAGCAGTTGAACGCACGTATCGATGCCGATTTCGTGCAGGCTTGCGAGCTGATCCTTGGCTGCAAGGGCCGAGTGGTCGTGGTTGGCATGGGCAAATCCGGGCACGTCGGCCGCAAGATCGCCGCCACATTGGCCAGCACCGGCACCGCTGCCTTCTTCGTGCACCCCGCCGAGGCCAGCCATGGCGACATGGGCATGATCACTCAGGACGACGTGGTCCTCGCCCTTTCCAACTCCGGCACCACCAGCGAGATCGTCACCCTGTTACCGCTGATCAAGCGGCTCGGCATCACCCTGATCAGCATGACCGGCAACCCCAACTCGGTACTGGCCAAGGCCGCTGCGGTGAATCTGGACGCTAGCGTCGCCATCGAAGCCTGCCCGCTGAACCTCGCGCCGACCTCCTCCACCACTGCCAGCCTGGTGCTCGGCGATGCCCTGGCTATCGCGCTGCTCGAGGCTCGTGGGTTCACTGCTGAAGATTTCGCCTTCTCTCACCCGGGCGGCGCGCTGGGCCGCCGCCTGCTGTTGAAAGTCGAGCACGTCATGCATACCGGCGAGCGCTTGCCGAGGGTTCCGCGCGGCACATCGCTGCGCGACGCCCTGCTGGAAATGACGCAGAAGGGCCTGGGCATGACCGTCATCGTCGAAGCGGACGGACGACTCGCCGGCATCTTCACCGACGGCGATCTGCGCCGTGCGCTGGACAAGGGAGTCGACGTTCGCCAGACGCGCATCGACGAGATCATGACCGTACACGGCAAGACCGCCCATGCCGAGATGCTCGCCGCCGAGGCTCTGAAGATCATGGAAGACCACAAGATCAGTTCGCTGGTAGTCGTCGATGACCAGGAGTTGCCGATTGGTGCGCTGAACATGCACGACCTCCTGCGCGCGGGGGTGATGTAATGCACGAACACCTGCTGCAACGCGCCCGCGACATTCGCCTGGCGATCTTCGACGTCGATGGTGTGCTCACCGATGGCCGCCTTTATTTCCTGACCGACGGCAGCGAGTTCAAGACGTTCAACACACTGGACGGCCACGGCATCAAGATGCTGATCAACTCCGGCGTGCGCACCGCGATCATCAGCGGGCGCAAGACGCCCGTGGTAGAGCGTCGAGCGCAGAACCTCGGTATCCAGCACCTTTATCAGGGGCGCGAGGACAAGCTGGTCGTGCTCGACGAACTGCTGACCGAACTTGGCCTGAGCTACTCTGAAGTAGCCTATCTCGGTGACGACCTGCCTGATCTGCCGGTGATACGCCGCGTAGGCCTCGGCATGGCCGTGGCCAGCGCCGACACCTTCGTTCGTGAACATGCCCATGGCGTTACCCTGGCCCGCGGTGGCGAGGGTGCGGCACGCGAGTTCTGCGAACTGATCATGCGCGCGCAGGGCACCCTGGCCGCCGCGCAAAACGCATATCTGTAGGGGTCTGCATGCTTCGCAAAATGCGCTTCGCTGTCCTGCTGACGCTGATCGCCGCCCTGCTGGTGGCGGTCGGCTACTGGAACATCCGGCCGGAAAGCTTCATGCAGGAGCCGTCCGTCGCCAGTGGCGCAACGCCTGATGTCGACTTCTATGTGATCAATTCCCGCACGGTGCAATATCAGCCCGACGGCAAGCGCAACTACGAACTGACCGCAGACAAGCTCGAGCACATCAAGGCGAGCGACATCAGCCTGCTGACCAAACCGGATCTGCTGTCCTATCGCGGCACCGAACTGCCGTGGCACGTGCGTAGTGAGCGCGGCGAAGTATCAGCCGAAGGCGACGAGGTGCTGCTGATTGATCAGGTCAAGGTCGAGCGCACCGACGCCAAGGGGCGCCCGACGATCCTGACCACCAGCCGCCTGACGGTGTGGCCGGAGAAGGATTATGCCGAGACAAACCAAGCCGTTAGAATCGAGGCCGCCAATGGCGTGACCACGGCAACCGGCATGAAAGCGTACATGGATGACGGCAGGATGCTCCTGCTGTCCAACGTAAGAGGCCAGCATGAGCTGCGTTAAGACTCTCCCCCTCCTGCTCGGTTTGAGCGCATTCTGGCTCGGCGCCAGTGCCTGGGCGCTTCCCGAGGATCGTGAACAGCCCATCCGCGTACAGGCTGACTCGGCCGAACTGGACGACCGACAGGGCGTGGCCGTGTACCGCGGCGATGTGGTGATCACCCAGGGCACCATGAAGATCACCGGCGACACCGTCACCATCACCCAGGACAGCAATGGCGATGTGGAAGTCTTCACCTCCATCGGCAAGCCGGCCTACTACGAGCAGAAGCCGGCCGTGGACAAGGAGATCGTCAAGGCCTACGGCCTGACCATCCAGTACTTTGCCGCCAACGAGCGCATCGTGCTGCTCGACCAGGCCAAGGTCGTCCAGGAAGGCAACACCTTCGAAGGCGAGAAGATCGTCTATGACACCCGCCGCCAGATCGTCAACGCCGGCCGCGCCACCAATACCGACGTCAGCACGCCGCGTCCGCGGGTCGACATGGTCATCCAACCACGCAAGCGCGAGCAGGCCGCGGAGCAGCCCCAGTAATGGCCGTCCTCAAAGTCCAGCATCTGGCCAAGAGCTACAAGAGCCGGCAGGTCGTTCGCGACGTCAGCCTGTCCATCGAGAGCGGGCAGATCGTCGGCCTGCTTGGCCCGAACGGCGCCGGCAAGACTACCTGCTTCTACATGATCGTCGGACTGGTGAATGCCGATCAGGGTCGCGTGCTGATCGACCAGAACGACGTGACCCACCTTCCGATGCATGGCCGGGCCCGTGCCGGCATCGGTTACCTGCCGCAGGAAGCCTCGATCTTCCGCAAGCTGTCGGTCGCCGACAACATCATGGCGATTCTCGAGACCCGCAAGGATCTGGACCGCGGTGGCCGCCAGCAGGCACTGGAAGGCCTGCTGCAGGAATTCCACATCAACCATATCCGTGACAGCCTCGGCATGAGCCTGTCCGGCGGCGAGCGCCGTCGCGTGGAAATCGCCCGCGCCCTCGCTACGGCGCCGAAGTTCATCCTGCTCGATGAACCCTTCGCCGGTGTCGACCCGATCTCGGTGGGCGACATCAAGCAGATCATCCACCACCTCAAGGCCAAGGGCATCGGGGTACTGATCACCGACCACAACGTTCGGGAAACCCTGGACATCTGCGAGACGGCGTACATCGTCAACGACGGTCAGCTGATCGCCGAAGGCGATGCCCAGAGCATCCTCGCCAACCAGCTGGTCAAGGAAGTCTACCTGGGCCACGAATTCCGACTGTAAGAGCGGATTTTTTGCTCGGCTCGGCAAATCGGCTCTAGGCAAAGGCTTCGTCGGCAGGCATATAATTTGCTTTCATCGGCGCCCCGAGCGCCGCATGTCGGAACAGGCGCGGTTGCGCCGGCATACAAGGTTCGAAGTCCTCTGCCATGAAACCATCGCTAGTCCTGAAGATGGGCCAGCAGCTGACGATGACACCGCAGCTGCAACAGGCCATACGGCTCCTCCAGCTTTCCACCCTCGATCTGCAACAGGAGATCCAGGAAGCGCTGGATTCCAATCCCATGCTCGAGCGTGAAGAGGACGGTGACGACTTCGACGGCTCCGACCCCATGGCCGAGGCCGTCGATCGTGCGAGCGACGCTGGCAGCGAAAAGATCAGCACTCAGGAAAGCACCTATGAAGAGCCTTCGCACAGCGGCGAAGGCCTCGACGAGGCCGACTGGGGTGAGCGCATTCCCAGCGAGCTACCGGTCGACACCGCCTGGGAAGACATCTACCAGACCAGCGCCAGCAGCCTGCCGAGCAACGACGACGACGAATGGGACTTCACCAGCCGTACGTCCAGCGGTGTCAGCCTGCAGAGCCATCTGCTGTGGCAGCTCAACCTCGCCCCCATGAGCGACACCGACCGCCTGATCGCCACCACACTGATCGACTGCATCAACGATCAGGGCTATCTCGAGGAGTCTCTGCAGGAAATCGTGGACAGTTTCGACCCGGAGCTTGAAATCGAGCTCGACGAGGTCGAAGTCGTGCTGCGTCGCGTACAGCAGTTCGAACCTGCCGGGATCGGCGCACGGGATCTGCGCGAATGCCTGCTCCTGCAGCTGCGCCAGCTCCCTGACCGCACCCCTTGGCTCAGCGAAGCCCAGCGGCTGGTGAGTGACCATCTGGACCTGTTGGGTAGCCGCGACTACAGCCTGCTGATGCGCCGCATGAAGCTCAAGGAAGACGAGCTGCGCCAGGTCATCGAGCTCATCCAGAGCCTCAACCCGCGCCCGGGCTCGCAGATCGAGGCGAGCGAGCCGGAGTACGTGGTGCCGGACGTCATCGTACGCAAGCACAACGATCGCTGGTTGGTGGAACTCAACCAGGACGCCATGCCCCGCCTTCGCGTCAATGCCCAATACGCCAGCTTCGTAAAGCGCGCCGACTCGAGTGCCGACAATACCTTCATGCGCAACCAGCTGCAGGAAGCGCGCTGGTTCATCAAGAGCCTGCTCAGTCGCAACGAAACACTGATGAAGGTCGCCACCCAGATCGTCGAGCACCAGCGTGCCTTCCTCGAACACGGCGACGAGGCGATGAAGCCGCTGGTGCTGCACGACATTGCCGAAGCCGTGGGGATGCACGAGTCGACGATTTCCCGCGTCACCACGCAGAAATACATGCATACGCCGCGTGGCATCTACGAACTCAAATACTTCTTCTCCAGCCACGTCAGCACGGCGGAAGGCGGCGAATGTTCGTCCACCGCGATCCGCGCGATCATCAAGAAGCTGGTCGCCGCGGAAAACCCGAAAAAGCCGTTGAGCGACAGCAAGATCGCTGGTTTACTGGAGGCGCAGGGCATCCAGGTGGCCCGCCGCACCGTTGCGAAATACCGCGAGTCGCTCGGTATCGCACCGTCCAGCGAGCGTAAACGATTGCTGTGATCGGCCACTGGTCGAACTGTCCCGGCGGCAGGCCTCAAGACCTGCTCTTCGCACAAGGCAAAGGAGATAGCAGTATGCAAGTCAACATCAGCGGTGTTCATCTGGAAGTAACCGATGCTCTGCGTGACTACATCGAGGAAAAATTCGATCGGCTTGCTCGCCACTTCGACCGCATCATCAGCGTTCAGGTGATCCTCCAGGTCGAGAAACTCAAGCAGAAAGCCGAAGCAACCTTGCACGTCGCAGGCCGCGAAGTCGTGGCCATCGCCGATCACGAAGACATGTACGCTGCCGTCGACCTGTTGGTCGACAAGCTCGATCGCCAGTTGATCAAGCACAAGGAGAAGCAGCTCGACCACACACAGGGCGCTGTCACCCGCTGACTCCAATATGATCCGACTCGAAAACATCCTCACCCCCGGGCGTTCCTTGGTGAACGTCCCGGGCGGTAGCAAGAAGCGCGTCCTGGAACAGATCGCCAAGGTGATCGCCCAGGACCTTATCGATCTCGACTCCCAGACCATCTTCGAAAGCCTGATCGCGCGCGAGAAGCTCGGCTCGACCGGCTTCGGCAACGGCATCGCCATCCCGCACTGCCGTATGGTTGGCTGCAATGCGCCGCTGAGCGCCGTTCTGCGCCTGCAGACGCCAGTGGATTTCGACGCCATCGACGGCGCGCCGGTGGACCTGCTGTTCGTCCTGCTGGTACCGGAGGCCGCCACCGACGAGCATCTCGAACTGCTGCGCCAGATCGCCAGCATGCTCGACCGCGAAGACGTACGCCAACGCCTGCGCCAGGCGCCGAGCAACGAAAGCCTCTACCAGGTAGTGGTCGACGTGCAGAACGGGGCATAGATGCGGCTGATCATCGTCAGTGGACGCTCGGGTTCGGGCAAGAGCACTGCACTGAACGTGCTCGAGGACAACGGTTTCTATTGCATCGACAACCTGCCTGCCGGACTGTTGCCTGAGCTTGCCGAGCGCGCCCTGCTGCACACTGAGCTGCTGCATCCGCAGGTCGCAGTGTCGATCGACGCGCGCAACCTGCCCAGCCAGCTCAAGCGCTTCCCCGAGCTACTCGAAGAAGTCCGCGCCAGGCACATCCAGTGCGATGTGCTCTATCTGGACGCCGACGATGAGACCCTGCTCAAGCGCTTCTCGGAAACCCGCCGCCGCCATCCACTGACCAACGAAAATCGCTCTCTGGCCGAAGCGATCCATGATGAGGAGTTGCTGCTCGCAGCAATCATCGATCACGCCGACCTGAAGATCGACACCACCCATCTCAATCTCTATCAGCTGCGCGACGTGCTCAAGTTGCGCTTGCTCAACAAGCCTGAGCCGGGCACTGCTTTTCTGGTCGAGTCATTCGGTTTCAAGCGCGGGATGCCGGTCGATGCCGATCTCGTGTTCGACGTACGTTGCCTGCCCAACCCTTACTGGAAAGCCGAGCTTCGCGACTTTTCCGGGCTAGACCAGCCGGTGATCGACTACCTCAGCGCCCAGGCCGACGTGGAAGAAATGTTCCAGGATATCCACGGCTATCTGAGCAAATGGCTGCCGCGCTTTGCAGCCAGCAACCGCGCATATGTCACCATCGCCATCGGCTGCACCGGCGGCCATCATCGTTCGGTCTACCTGGCCGAACGGCTAGGCCAGGCGTTGAGAGAACCGCTGAAGAACCTGCAGGTCCGTCATCGGGACCTCGCCTAGGAATACCTGCACCATGCCCGCCCGCGAAGTCACCATCATCAACAAACTCGGCCTGCACGCGCGCGCTGCCGCCAAGTTCGTCGCCGTTGCCAATCGCTACCCCTGCAAGATTCGCGTTGGCCGCTGCCCGGCCACGCTGGTCGACGGCAAGAGCATCATGGCGGTCATGATGCTCGCCGCCAGCAAAGGCACCACCGTGCACCTGGACACCGAAGGTGAACAGGAAGAGGACGCACTGAACGCGCTGACCGCGCTGATCGACGACTATTTCGAAGAAGGCGAGTAGACACCTTGCCACGGCGGCGCGAATCGTTGCCGACCGCGCCGCACCTGCCTCACTTGCCAGCGACCATCATTCGCTCGATCAACACCGAGCCGGTCCGCACGTTGCCGCGCGTTTCCACATCGCAACCGACCGCCACGATCTGGCGGAACATGTCGCGCAGATTTCCGGCAATCGTTACTTCCTGTACCGGGAACTGGATCTCGCCATTCTCGATCCAGTAGCCGCCGGCGCCGCGAGAATAGTCGCCGGTCACCAGATTCAGGCCCTGTCCCATCAGCTCCGTCACCAGCAGGCCTCGGCCCATGTGCCGGATCAACGCCGCCTGATCCTCGTCCCCATGGCTGACGAACAGGTTGTGCACACCCCCAGCGTTGGCCGTACTGGGCATACCGAGCTTGCGTCCGGAATAGGTCGAAAGCACATAGGACAGCAGGCGGCCGTTCTCCACGAACGGCTTGGCATAGGTCGCCAGGCCATCGCCATCGTAGCTGGCACTACCGAGGGCTCGCGGGATGTGCGGACGCTCATCAAGGCTCAGCCACTCGGGAAACAGCGCCTGTCCCAGGGCATCCACGAGATAAGAGGCTTTGCGGTAGAGATTTCCGCCGGAAATCGCTGCAATGAAGTGGCCAAACAGACCGGTCGCCAGCTCGGGGGCGAAAAGTACCGGCACTTCGCAGGTAGGAACCGGGCGCGCGCCCAGACGTCGCACGGCACGCTCGGCTGCGCGCCGGCCGATGGTCTGCGGGTCGAGCAGCGCCTCGCTGATGCGGTTGACGTCGTAGAAATAGTCACGCTGCATTTGCCCTTCGCTCTCGGCGATCATCACGCAACTCAGGCTGTGACGGCTGCTGCAATAGCCCCCGATGAAGCCGTTGCTGTTGCCATAGGCGCGGCAGCCCTGATGGGAATTTAGCGTAGTGCCGTCTGCGTTGCGGATACGCTGATCGAAGGCTAACGCGGCGCCTTCACAGCTGAGCGCCTGCTCGATGGCCTGCTCGGGGGTGACCGCCCACGGATGGTAAAGATCGAGATCGGGAAGCTCGCGCGCCATCAGCGTAGCGTCAGCGAGGCCAGCAAATTCGTCCTCCGAGGCATGCCTGGCGATGGCCAGCGCGGCGGCTACGGTTTCACGGATGGCGTCGTCACCACTGCCGGTGGTGCTCGCAGTGCCTTTGCTCTGGCCGACATAGAGCGTGATGCCGAAGCCCTGGTCGCGATTGAACTCGACCGTCTCCACCTCGCGCTGCCGCACTGTGGTCGACAGCCCCTGCTCCATGGAGACCGAAACCTCGCTGGCGCTGGCGCCCTGCCGGCGCGCTTCCTCGATGATGCGCTCGACCTTCTCGCGCAAACCGGGCAGCGCGTGCGGGCCGATGCCCTCTACTTCACTCATAAGCACTCCCAAACCACTGCAATCGAATCAAGTTGCAACCTGACGCCGCTCCTCTGAAGCCTGCTGCCAGGGCTGCTGTTATCATGGCGGCATTTCCTAGTGGACCATCCCCATGTCTGAACACTCCGACGCCGAAGATTTCGACGAAAAAAGCAAGTCCCAGGTCAAACGCGAGCTGCTTGCCCTGCAGGAGCTTGGCGAGCGGCTAACTACCCTCAAGCCCGACCTCATCGCTCGCCTGCCGCTGAGCGACGCGTTGCAGAAGGCGCTGGCCGAGGCGCCGAAACACAAGGCGCATATCGCGCGCAAACGGCACATCCAGTACATCGGTAAGCTGATGCGCGACCAGGATGTCGATGCCATTCTCGCGCTGGTCGATCAACTGGACGCCTCGACGCGCCAATACAACGAGCGCTTCCATGCGCTGGAGCGCTGGCGTGACCGTCTGATCGGCGGTGACGACGCCACCCTGGAAGCGTTTGTAACCGAATACCCCGAGACCGACCGCCAGCATCTGCGCGGGCTGATCCGCCACGCCCAGCACGAGGCGGCGCGCGACAAGCCGCCGGCCGCCAGCCGCAAGATATTCAAGTACATCCGCGAACTGGACGAAGCCAAACGCGGCTTGCGCTGACGGCAATCTCAACCCGTACCTCAACCTCTACCCTTGAAGCTCGCGGCTGGCACTCGCCGCGGCTTCACGCACCCGTTCCGCCTACGGTTATCTCGTCGATCTTCAGGGTCGGCTGGCCGACGCCCACCGGCACCGACTGCCCATCCTTGCCACAGGTGCCGACACCGCTGTCGAGCGCCAGGTCGTTACCGACCATCGACACCCGGTTCATCACCTCGGGGCCATTGCCTATCAGCGTCGCGCCCTTCACCGGCGCGGTGATCTTGCCGTCCTCGATCAGATAGGCCTCACTGGTGGAGAAGACGAACTTGCCGCTGGTGATGTCGACCTGACCGCCGCCGAGGCTGGCGCAGTAGATGCCCTTCTTCACCGAGCGAATGATTTCCTGCGGATCGCTTTCGCCGGCCAGCATGTAGGTGTTGGTCATGCGCGGCATCGGTAGATGCGCGTAAGACTCGCGGCGGCCGTTACCGGTCGGCGCTACGCCCATAAGGCGGGCGTTTAACTTGTCCTGGATATAACCCTTGAGAATGCCGTTCTCGATCAGCGTGGTGCATTGGGTCGGCGTGCCTTCGTCATCGACGCTGAGCGAACCTCGGCGATCCGCCAGGGTACCGTCATCGACGATGGTGCACAGGCTGGACGCCACCTTCTGCCCAATCCGGCCACTGTAGGCCGAGCTGCCCTTGCGATTGAAATCACCCTCCAGGCCATGGCCGACGGCCTCGTGCAACAGCACGCCGGACCAGCCAGGCCCAAGCACGACCGGCAAGGAACCGGCCGGTGCCGGCACCGCTTCGAGGTTGACCAGCGCCTGACGCAATGCCTCGCGGGCGTAGCCCATGGCGCGATCCTCGCTGAGGAAGTACTGGTAGCCGGTACGCCCGCCGCCACCCTGGCCACCGCGCTCGCGGCGGCCGTTCTGCTCGACGATCACGCTGACGTTGAAACGCACCAGAGGGCGGATATCGGCCGCCATACCACCGTCCATTCCGGCCACCAGAATATGCTCCCAGACGCCCGCTAGGCTTACAGTCACCTGCTTGATGCGAGGGTCCAGCGCCCGGGTCGCGACGTCGATGCGCTTGAGCAGCTCGACCTTCTCGGCACGGCCGAGCCCGTCGAGCGGATTGTCCTGCGCGTACAACGGCGCGAATGCCGCCCTGGACAGCACCTTGACCTGGCCTTGCTGGCCGCTGCGCGCGATGGAGCGTGCAGCCTGAGCCGCCTGACGCAATGCATCGGCAGTGATCGCGTTGCTGTAGGCGAAACCGGTTTTCTCGCCGGACAGTGCGCGCACGCCGACGCCCTGCTCCAGGTGGAAGCCGCCCTCCTTGACGATGCCATCCTCGAGCACCCAGGACTCGGAAACCTGATCCTGAAAGTACAGGTCCGCCGCATCCACGCCGGGCCCGGCGAGTTCACCGAGCAAGCCTGGCAGGTCATCGATACCCAGGCCGCCAGGTGTCAGCAGTCGCTCGGTGACAGGTAACAGCAGTTCACTCATATTCACTCCAAACGGTCCGTGGCCAGGCACGGTACGGAAAATCGGCGGTGGCGCTGCAGCGGCATTCGCTGGCGGATGGCAGCCTGTTCGGACACATCCCGAGCGGCAACCAAAGCCGCCTCGCCAGTCGCCTGCTCGCACAGCAGACGGCCCCATGGGTCCACGATAGACGAATGCCCATGGGTGAGGCGACCACCAGGATGCTCTCCACCCTGTGCGGCAGCCAGGATATAGCACTGAGTCTCGATGGCACGGGCACGAATCAACGTCGCCCAGTGCGCTTCACCGGTCACCGTGGTGAACGCCGACGGCACGCTGATCAACTCGGCACCTGCCGCCCTCAGCGCACCATACAGCTCGGCGAAACGCAGGTCATAACACACGCTCAGCCCCAAGCGTCCAACCGGTGTGTCGGCGATCACCAGCCGTTGCCCCGCCGCATAGTCGTCCGATTCACGGTAGTGGCCACGGTTATCTGCAACCTCCGCATCGAACAGATGCAGCTTGTCGTAGCGCGCCACCCGCTGCCCCTGATCATCGAACAGCAGCGAGCAGGCATTCGGCTTGCCCTGCGGGTCGTCGTCGGGCGGTAACGGCAAGGTGCCGGCCACGATCCACAACCTGAGGTCACGGGCGACCTGTTTCAACCAGGGCAGGATCGGCCCGTCGCCAGCGGCTTCGGCGCGACCCAGCCGCGGTAGATCGCTGCGGCCCATTGCGGCGAAGTTCTCCGGTAGCACCGCCAGCCGCGCGCCCGCTTCGGCCGCCTGCTCGAGCAACTCGCGCGCGCGGGCCAGATTGAGCATTACATCCGCCTGGCTGGCCATCTGAATCACGGCTAAGGACATGCTTTCCCCGATGCTGAAAGACCCGGCCCGATGCGGATCAGTTGGGCTTTTCGAATGGTTTGTCGAAGCTGATCTTAGGCGCCTGCCAAGGCCCCTTGACGTCATACTGTACGCTGGCGAAACGCGCAACGCGGTCGCCGAGCAGCTTGTCCACCACGAACAGCGCCCCGCCGATCGCCGGTGCGCCGACAATCAGCGCCGCCAGCGGCAGGTTGTTGCTGATCGGCAAGGTGACCAGCAACTTGGCGTCGATCTCGTCACGCGCCATATCCAGCCTGCCATCCAGCTCGAGGTTGGTCGACGGACCGCTGACGGTGATGGGCTCGCGGGTGTTGAACACACCATCATTGGCCAGCAACCGTCCATCCAGCCGGTCGTAACTGAGCCCCTTGCGGAACAGATCGGAGAAGTCCAGCCGCAGGCGGCGCCCTATCGAATTGAAGTTGAGCACGCCGAACACGCGCAGCGCCTGAGCGCTGCCGTCGATCTCGACAAACTGCCCCTTGCGCAGCCGAGGTCGCATGCTGCCGGAATAGCGCGCCATGGCGAACCAAGCCGGCGAACCAGGCCACTGCCCATCCACATCCAGGCGAAAACTGTCACTGGTCACCGAAGGCGCAAAGCCCCACGCAAGCAATACGTCAGCGAGATTGCGCCCTTCGAGGCGGCCCTTGTACCAGGTCTGCGCACTGCCCCAGCCGCCGTTCCCGGTAATCTTCAGGCCCTTGAGGTCGAGAGCGATATCGCGGAACTCGGTCCCGCCGCTGACCGGGCGCAGCTTCACCGCCCAGGCGCCGAGCACATCGTCGCCCAGGGAAACCCGTTCGATCGCAACATCCATTGCCGGCAGGCTTTGCGGGTCGACATCAGCCAACGGATCGGGTCGCTCCTTGACCGCCTCGTCGGATTGCGCGGCAGCCGGCAGACGCAGGCGCTGGAGATCGGCAACGATGATGCCGCCCTCGGCATCTGGCAGGCGAACCAAGCCGCTGATGATCGAACTGCGAAGGCCAAGGTCCCAGGCTTCCCTCATTCGCCGCAGGTCCAGCCCAAGATTGTCGATCCGGGTGCCAAAACCTTCGAAACGATCGATATCGACCTGCGCCCGGCGCAGCAGCGAGCCGGTCGTCTGCTGCGCTTGTGCCTTGCCGTGCTGTTCGAGCACCGCCTGCCAGGCTTTCAAGTCGAGCTGCGGCAGGCGTCCCCTGACATAAAGCCCGGCACTGGCCGGAAGATTGGCCGCCCCAGGCCCGAGACGCAGCTCGCCGCGGCCCTGCGCCCAGGCACCCGGCGGCGCAGCGAACGTCAGTGCGGCAAGTGACCCGTGCCGGACACCGTAGCGACGCTCGGCCCCTTGCAGGGACATCCGCAACGAGGTGTCACGGCGCTCGCGTGCAGGCTTGCCGAACGGCGCTGGCAGATCGATGCGCAGCCCCTGTAGCGAAGAGTCGATCTGCAACTGACTGTCCTCACCTGCCAGATCCAGTCGCAACTGATAGGGCAACTCACCGCTGGCGGGCAGCGACTGCCCGATAGCGAGCCACTCAGCCAGACGCTTCAACCCCATGGCGCCCTGTGCCTCCACGCGAGAGGCAGGCTTGCCAGGCGCTCCTGTCGCTACCGCCTGGCCCTTGACCGGAGCGCCGAACAGACGCGCCTGGATAGCCTCTGCACTCAAGCCTCGCGCGGTGTCGTAGCGGAAACTGCCGCTGAGTTGCTCGAAGGCAAGCTCCGGCTCGGGAATCTTCAGTTTCGCATCGTCGCTGGCGAAATCCACGATGACCCGCGGCGTGCCCTTGCCCAGCGGGATCTGCAGATCGAGCGCGCCGCTGAGCGCACCCTGCCCCTGCCAGCCAGCGAAGATCTCGCCGGTTCCGATCGGCGCCTCCTGAAGCAGCTTCAAGGCATCCGCCAGGCTGCTGGCGACCTGCCCCTTCACGGCCAACTGCGGCACGTTGCCGGCGCCGACGCGAGGAATGTCCGCTGTCGCATCACGCACGTGACTGTCGAGAATCCGCCCTTCCGCGAGCCGGACGCGAACCCCGCTGTCTTCGATCAGCACCTCGCCACGGCCCTGCTGCAGCACGGGCCAGCCGGGCTGAAACGCCAGCTCGGCATCGCGCACCTTGAAGTACAGGCTCAGGCTGCGCGCGCTGTCGGAAGCTCCCTTGCTCAATGCGCCCTGGTACTGGAAATAACCTTGCTCGACCGTACCGCTGCGAATCGCTTCCTTGAGCCAGCTGACCAGCGCCGGGCTTAACGCCGGTGAGCGTGTCGGCAAGTACTTTTCGGTAAAGCGCGCGTCGCCTTCGCTCAAGCCAACCCGCAGGTCCATGTAATCCTCTGCCGCGGGGTCCCTGGCCAGGCGGATCAGGAAGTCACCGGCGATCTTGCCTTCCTCGCCGTCGATACGCAGATAGGGCGCAGCCAGCGTGAAGGCCTGCTCGTCCAGCGCCCAGGTCAGACGCCCGCCGGCGTGTCGGTAGCGCCAGGGCTCGGGGTACAGCGGCGCAAGTTGCAGGCTGAAGTCGTCGCTGTCCAGGCGCAGTTCTCCGCCGCCCATATCACCGCGAATGCTGCCACTCGCGTTGCCCACCGCCGGCATCCAGTTGTGTGCGGCGAAACTGATACGGTCCAGATTGGCAGCGAATTGCAGCCGCTGCGGCGACTCCATCTGGGGGCGGTAGTCGAGCTGCAGGTTGCGCAATGTTCCATTGGGCTGCAGCGCCGTCAGCGTCTCGGCTGCGGCCGGTGGTAGCGGCGCCAGTGCACGGACGAGTGTTGCGATCGGCGCGATACCCAACCGATCAGCCTGCAGCTGCCAATGCTGCTGAGTCTGATCCTGCTGAACCTGGATTCGCGCATCGCCCCAGCGCTCGCCTTCGAGATCGAACGCCAGCCGGTCCAGCAGCAGCCGGTAGCCCTGCTCGTTGCGATCGATATAAGCCTCACCCCCAAGGTCCTCGAGCTGAACAGGCTCACGATCGGCAAAGGACGTGATCAGTTGCGGCGCGTTAATCCGTAGAACAGCACGCTCCAGCGCCTTTTCGCGCCAGGTTGCCCACAGCTCACCTCCCATCTTCAACGTCTGCAGATGCCAGTCGGCAGTCAGTCGGCGCGGCAACCAGGCGGCCCAGTCGCTTTGTGGCAGGCTGAGATAAACCTGCGCCTCGGCGTGCTGCCAGCGCTGCGGCTGCACCCGCCCCTCAATGCTCAAGGCCAGGGGCTGGCCATCCGGAAGGATGCTGCGCCCGTCCAAGCGGAGCCGCACACCGTCGACGAGCAGGCCCAGATCGGTGTAGCTCAGGGTCAGCGGCGGTTCTCCGAATGGCTCCAGCGTGATCTGGCTGTTGCGCACCGCCAGCCCACGCACCCGCTGCAACGACTCGAGAATCTTCTGCGGTTCGGGCGGTTTCTGCTCGGTACGGGCTGGCAAGCCCTCCACTCGCCACTTGCCCTCAGCATCTTCAGCGACAGACAGCTGCACGCCGCTAAACTCCAACCGGCTCAGCCGCCACGCTCGCGCCCAGAGGCTGGCCGCCAGGTCTGGGACGATGGCAATACGGTCCAGGCGCATCGCGCTGTCACCCTCGCCGAGCAGTACATCATGCGCCAGCAAACGGGGAGCGAAGCCCTCCCAGCGGCCTTCGAGCCTGCCCAGCGCGATTGGCATGCCCAGCGCCGCCTGCGCCTTCTCCTGCACCTCGGCCCGGTACTCGGCGATTACAGGCACCAGCTGCCGCCCCAGGCTCACGTAGAGCGCGGCCAGAATCAGCCCGAACGCGATTACCCAGAACAGCTGGCGCGACAGTGTCACGAGGAAGGCAGCGAGGCGGTTCATCTGGATGCGCTCCGGTCATCCTGGCCCTTGCGGCCCGGTCTACCATTGTTCAGAGCAACACCACGTCGTACTGTTCCTGGGAGTACATGCTTTCCACCTGGAACTTGATCGAGCGACCGATAAAGGCCTCCAGGTCGGCGACATTGCCCGACTCCTCGTCGAGCAGACGATCGATCACCTTCTGATTGGCCAGCACCCGGTAGCCTTCCGCCTGGTAGGCCCGCGCCTCACGCAGGATCTCGCGGAATATCTCGTAGCAGACGGTCTCCGGCGTCTTCAGCTTGCCGCGTCCCTGACAGCACATGCAGGGTTCGCACAGCACCTGTTCGAGGCTTTCGCGGGTGCGCTTGCGGGTCATCTGCACCAGGCCGAGTTCGGTGATGCCGATGATGTTGGTCTTGGCGTGATCGCGCTCGAGCTGCTTCTCCAGCGTGCGCAGGACCTGGCGACGATGCTCCTCGTCCTCCATGTCGATGAAGTCGATGATGATGATGCCGCCCAGATTGCGCAGCCTGAGCTGGCGGGCAATGGCAGTGGCCGACTCGAGATTGGTCTTGAAAATGGTTTCTTCCAGCGTGCGATGACCGACGAATGCACCGGTGTTGACGTCGATGGTGGTCATCGCCTCGGCCGGATCGATTATCAGGTAACCGCCGGACTTGAGCATGACCTTGCGCTCCAGCGCCTTCTGGATCTCGTCCTCGACGCCATAGAGATCGAAGATCGGGCGTTCGCCGGGGTAGTGCTCGAGTCGGTCACCCAGTTCGGGCATCAGTTCGCCGACGAACTGGCTGACCTTCTGGAAGTTCTCCCGCGAGTCGATGCGGATCTTCTCGATCCGCGGATTGACCAGGTCGCGCAGGGTGCGCATGGCCAACGACAGGTCCTCGTAGATCACCGTCGGGGCGGCGGCGGTCTTGATCTGGCCCGCGATCTGCTCCCAGAGCCGGCGCAGGTAGCGGATATCCATGAGGATTTCGTCGCGGCCCGCACCCTCGGCGGCGGTGCGCAGAATGAAGCCGCCGGCCTCCTGAATGCCTTCGGCCGCCACGCATTCGGCAACCACTTGCTTGAGCCGTTCGCGCTCGGCTTCGTCCTCGATGCGCAGGGAAATGCCGACATGGCTGGTGCGCGGCATATAGACCAGATAGCGCGACGGGATCGACAGCTGGGTGGTCAGGCGCGCGCCCTTGGTGCCGATCGGGTCCTTGGTGACCTGGACCACCAGGCTCTGCCCTTCGTGTACCAGTGCATTGATCGGCTCGACCGCGTTGCCTTCGCGCGCGGAAATCTCCGAGGCGTGGATGAACGCCGCGCGGTCCAGACCAATATCGACGAAGGCCGCCTGCATGCCGGGCAGCACCCGCACCACCTTGCCTTTGTAGATATTGCCAACGATGCCACGGCGTTGCGTGCGCTCGACATGCACCTCCTGCAGCACACCGTTCTCCACCACCGCCACCCGCGATTCCATGGGGGTGATGTTCATCAGGATTTCTTCGCTCATTGTTGTTCTCGGCGGTGGCTTGATGTGCAGCGCTAGCTGGTGGTTGAGTCGATTCTAACCGGCCTGCGCGCCGAAGCCACAGGCTCTAGCTTGAGCCTTTGGTCCAACGTGGAAGTCCGAAGGCGTCGATCAGCTGCGCCGTTTCACATAACGGCAGACCAACCACCGCCGAATAGCTGCCGTGCAACTGGCTGACGAACACCGCGCCCCAGCCCTGGATGGCGTAACCGCCCGCCTTGTCCGCCGGCTCTCCGCTATCCCAATAGCGTTCGGCTTCGGCTTCGTCGATGGTACGGAAGGTCACCTCGCTGATGACCACACGCACCTCGCAGGCACTTCGACTGGCCAGCGCGACGGCGGTCATGACCCGGTGCGTACGCCCGGATAACGCCGCCAGCATGGCGAGCCCGTCGGCACGGTCGGCAGGCTTGCCGAGAATATGCTGATCGAGCACCACGCTGGTGTCGGCACCCAGCACGCAGCCGTCGCGATCCCCCAGACTGACGAGCCCGGCGAGCGCCTTGTCGCGCGCAACGCGCTCGACATACGCCTCGGGCGACTCGGTTGGCGAGGGCGTTTCATCGACGGACACGCTGACAAGAGAAAACGGCACGCCGATCTGCGCGAGCAATTCGCGGCGGCGGGGTGATGCCGAGGCAAGAAACAGAGCGCCCATGGCAGTTCCTCAGACGGTAAAGCGACAGCGTCGCATATCCGGGGTACGTCGAGGAAGGCGCAGAGGACCGGCGTAAGGACTACGCCGGGCATGGATCAGAACTTGAAGTTGACCACCTGATCACCCTTGAGCGACAGCGTGCGCTTCTGGGTAATACCGCCGGAGGTGACCTGGATGTCATAGACGCCGCTGTCCAGTACCAGCGAAACCGGCGTGGCGCCATGCTCCTGATCGTTGATGCGGACTCGATCGTCGTACTTGTTGCTGCGCACGATCAGCGAGTGGGTCTTGCTGTCGCATTGCTCGTAGGGCACATCGAGGATCGCGCACGGCATCATCTTCTTCGCCGTGATGGTCGCCTCGACGTTCATCTGCGCGTTGACCGTGCCGTCCAGGCTCATGCTTGCCTGGGCGAAATCGGTACGTGTGCGGTAGCGGTACCAGGCGGTATCCAGTTCGACATCGGCAACCTGCTCGCGGATATCCTCGGCCAGCACACGCTGGTAGTTTTCCAGCACCCATTGCGACATCTGACCATCGTTGCGGTGCTCGGCCAGGCAGGCCGCGAGGCTCTTGCTGGCGGAACAGCGGAATGAAACCGACTGCTCGAAGCGAATGGTCTTGTCCAGCTTGCGGGCAATGGCCTGAATCTTCTTGCTGTTGCGCTCGCGAACCTCGGCCGCCAGCTGGGTCTTGAGACGATCGACGTCACGCGCGGCAAGCGAGAACTTCAGGTGCTGGCTGCCGAGATCCTTCTCCAGAGCTTCGACGCGTTCGCCAATGGCTTTCTCGGCTTCGGCACTACGTTTGTGCTCGTCCAGCAGCTCATCGAGACGCTTGCGCTCGGCGCTCTGACCGAGGAAGTCGTCGACCTCCAGGCGAATCAGCTTCTTGCTGTTGGCCAGCTGCAATTGCACGGCAGCGAGCTCGCTCTTCTCGGCCCGCAGCGCATCTTCAAGCTTCTGTTTTTCAAGGAGAATGGCGTCGAGCTCTGCAATCTTGCCGGCCAGCTGCTCGGCGCGAGGCGAATCGGCAGCGGACTCAGAGGGAGCGGCAACGGTGGAGAGCGTATCCGGGGCCGACAGCTTGGCCAACTGAGGGGCCTGCGGGGCACTATCGGCCTGAGAGTAACCAGTGCTCATGACCAGCGTCATCAGCAGCGACCCTACCGCGCCGGCAGCCAGCACCGCACGGGCGCCACGAGAGCCTTGCGGCCTGGAAAAAATCGAACTGCCAGCTTCCATACTCATCGCCCGTGCTGTTGTGCTTATCGTCTTCTGAAGCAGAAACCAGTAATGGCGGAACGCCATAGCGACAGCATGATTTCAGAATTGCTTTGGAGCAGCAAGGCGTAAGCCGTGCCCGGCGGCACAAACCCATATAAAACGTCAGATTTTTCAGCTCAGAGTACGGCGAAGAAATTGACCGGGCGTTGGTCAATACACCGCAAATCGCTGACGCAGCCCCTGCAACGCGACATAAACCCAAGGCCAGAGCAACGCGCTGACCGGCACAGGCACGAGGAACAGCAGCGTCGGCGGCCTATTACCGGTCAGCGTGTTCAGCCAGAGCTGCACCAACTGGGCGAGGCCGAGCACAACCAGCAGCACCATGCTCTGTTGCCACAGCGGAAACATGCGCAGGCGTTGTTGCAGGCTCAGCACCAGAAAAGCGATCAGGATCAGCGGCAAGGCGCTCTGGCCGAACAGCGTGCCGGCCAGCACGTCCTCCGCGAGCCCAAAACAGAACGCGGCGCCCAGCCCACCGCGATGCGGCAGAACCAACGACCAGAAGGCGATGACCAACCCCAGCCATAGCGGCCGTGCGATCTCCGCGCTGCCGGGCATGGGCGCGATGCTGAGCAGCAGCGCGATCGTCAGGCTGAACCAGATGACCCATCCATTATTTGGCCGCCCGCTGATCATTGCGCCTCCTCCGATACCGTTGTCGACGACGAAGCGGCGGGCGCCTGCTCGGAATCGCTCGTTTCAGCCCCCGCCTCAGCAGCGGGTGCAGGTGCGGCTGCCTCCGCGCCTTCGGCAGCGGCTTTCTGATCGGCATCGGCCTGGGCCTCGGCAGCGTCGGCGGCCCGCTCCTCCGGCGTCCGCGAATCGCTGAAGACCAGCATCAGATAGCGGCTGCGATTGAGCATGGCGGTCGGCACCGCACGTACGATGGCGAACGGCTGGCCGGAGCCGTGCACCACCTCGGTCACCTGCGCCACCGGATAGCCGCTTGGGAATCGCTGCCCGAGCCCGGAACTGACCAGCAAATCTCCTGCTTTGACATCAGCCGTTTCGGCCACATGGCGCAGCTCGAGATAGTCCGGATTGCCGGTGCCCACGGCGATCGCACGCAGTCCGTTGCGGTTGACCTGCACCGGAATGCTATGGGTGACATCGGTCAGCAGCAGCACGCGCGCGGCATACGGCAGCACCTCGACGACCTGCCCCATCAGGCCGCTGGCATCGAGCACCGGCTGCCCCATGAAGACGCCGTCCTTCTCGCCCTTGTCGATCAGGATGCGATGGGTGAACGGGTTCGGGTCGAGCCCGATCAGCTCGGCGACGATGACCTTGTCATCCACCAGCGCCGCCGAGTTGAGCAACTCGCGCAAGCGCACGTTCTGCTCGGTGAGCATCGCCAGCTTCTGCAGGCGCCGCTGCATCAGCAGCGCCTCGGCCTTGAGCTTCTCGTTCTCGGCCATCAGGCTGCTGCTACTGGCGATCTGCTCGGTCGCACCTCTCCAGATCCGCACCGGCATGTCGGCGACCCAGTAGAACGGCGTCAGTACCAGCCCCATCTGGCTGCGTACCGTCTTCAGCGCGTCGAAGCGTGCATCCACCACCATCAGCACGACACAAAGCACGACGAACACCAGCAGGCGCACACCGAGCAAAGGTCCCTTGGCAAATAGCGGCTTGATTGCAACTACCTCACGAGTAAAAGCTTGAGACTAAACGCGACAAGCCGAAAGCCGGTGCGACCGGATCTTTCGGCTTGTCATGAGCGCAGCTGCGCAGGCTCACTCCGTGGACAGCAGGTCCATGGCGTGACGATCCATCATCTCCAGCGCGCGACCACCGCCACGGGCGACGCAGGTCAGCGGCTCCTCGGCGACGATCACCGGCAGACCGGTTTCCTGGGCGAGCAGCTTGTCCAGATCACGCAGCAGCGCGCCGCCGCCTGTCAACACCAGGCCGCGCTCGGCGATGTCGGAGGCCAGCTCCGGCGGAGATTGCTCCAGCGCGCTCTTGACCGCTTGAACGATGGTCGCCAGCGATTCCTGCAGGGCTTCGAGCACTTCGTTGGAATTCAGGGTGAAGCTGCGCGGCACGCCTTCGGCCAGGTTGCGGCCACGGACGTCCACTTCGCGGACCTCGCCGCCCGGGAAGGCGGTACCGATTTCCTGCTTGATGCGCTCGGCGGTGGATTCGCCGATCAGGCTGCCGTAGTTGCGGCGCACGTAGGTCACGATGGATTCGTCGAAACGATCACCGCCGACTCGCACGGATTCGGCGTAGACCACGCCGTTGAGGGAGATCAGCGCAATCTCGGTGGTACCTCCACCGATGTCCACGACCATGGAGCCGCGGGCCTCGTCCACCGGCAGACCGGCACCGATCGCAGCGGCCATCGGCTCCTCGATCAGGAACACTTCGCGAGCACCGGCGCCGAGTGCGGACTCACGAATAGCACGACGCTCGACCTGGGTCGACTTGCAGGGCACGCAGATCAGCACGCGCGGGCTGGGCTGCAGGAAGCTGTTCTCGTGCACCTTGTTGATGAAGTACTGCAGCATCTTCTCGCAGACGCTGAAGTCGGCGATCACACCGTCCTTCATCGGACGGATCGCGTTGATGTTGCCCGGGGTACGGCCCAGCATGCGCTTGGCCTCGGTGCCGACGGCGACAACGCTCTTCTGGTTGCCGTGGCTACGAATGGCGACTACAGAGGGTTCGTCGAGAACAATGCCGCGATCGCGCACATAAATAAGGGTATTGGCAGTGCCCAGGTCGATCGACAGAT
>DAMCQE010000028.1:0-44002 GCA_032105665.1 Pseudomonas sp.
ACCGCGGAAGCCGAGCATCGGGTTCTCTTCTTCCGGCTCGTACAGCTTGCCGCCGATGAGATTGGCGTACTCGTTCGACTTGAAGTCCGACAGGCGCACGATGACCTTCTTCGGCCAGAACGCGGCGGCCAGGGTGCTTACGCCCTCGACCAGCTTCTCGACGTAGAAGTTGACGGGATCGTCGTAGCCAGCGATGCGCTTCTCCACGCTGCTCTTCACATCTGCGGGCAGACCGTCGAAGTTCAGCAGCGCCTTGGGGTGCACGCCGATCATGCGGTTGATGATGAACTCGAGGCGGGCCAGGCCGACGCCCTCGTTCGGCAGGTGGGCGAAGTCGAAGGCGCGATCCGGGTTGCCGACGTTCATCATGATCTTGAACGGCAGCTCCGGCATGGCGTCGATGGAGTTCTGGCGAATGTCGAAGCCCAGCTCGCCATCGAAGATCAGGCCGGTATCGCCTTCCGCACAGGAGACAGTAACGCGCTGGCCATCCTTGAGGACTTCGGTGGCATTGCCGCAGCCGACTACTGCCGGAATACCCAGCTCACGGGCGATGATCGCTGCGTGGCAGGTACGCCCGCCGCGGTTGGTGACGATGGCACTGGCGCGCTTCATCACCGGTTCCCAATCCGGATCGGTCATGTCGGAGACCAGCACGTCGCCCGGCTGGACCTTGTCCATCTCGCTCACGTCGTGGATGACCTTGACCGGGCCTGCGCCGATGCGCTGGCCGATGGCACGACCCTCGACCAGTACGGTGCCCTTCTCCTTCAGCAGGTAACGCTCCATCACGTTGGCGCTGCTGCGGCTCTTCACGGTTTCCGGACGGGCCTGGACGATGTACAGCTTGCCGTCGTCACCGTCCTTGGCCCATTCGATGTCCATCGGGCGGCCGTAGTGCTTCTCGATGATCATCGCCTGCTTGGCGAGGTTGGTGACCTCTTCATCGGTCAGGCAGAAGCGCGCACGGTCGGCCGCATCGACGTCGACAGTCTTGACCGACTTGCCGGCCTTGGCTTCGTCGCCATAGACCATTTTGATCGCCTTGCTGCCCAGGTTGCGGCGCAGGATAGCCGGGCGACCGGCTTCCAGAGTCTGCTTGTGAACGTAGAACTCGTCCGGGTTGACCGCGCCCTGCACGACGGTTTCGCCAAGGCCGTAGGCGCCGGTGATGAAGACCACATCACGGAAGCCCGATTCGGTGTCGAGGGTGAACATCACACCAGCGGTGCCGGTTTCCGAGCGGACCATGCGCTGTACACCGGCAGACAGGGCGACCAGCTTGTGGTCGAAGCCCTGGTGCACGCGGTAGGCGATGGCACGGTCGTTGAACAGAGAGGCGAACACTTCCTTGGCCGCGCGGATCACGTTGTCCACGCCACGGATGTTGAGGAAGGTTTCCTGCTGGCCGGCAAAGGACGCGTCCGGAAGGTCTTCGGCGGTGGCCGAGGAGCGGACCGCGACGGCCATGTTGTCGTTGCCGCCGGACATTTCGGCGAAGGCCGTGCGAATGTCGGCGTCGAGCTGCGGCGGGAACTCGGCGTCCATGACCCACTGGCGGATCTGCGCGCCGGCCTTGGCCAGGGCGTTGACGTCATCCACGTCGAGGGCATCGAGCAGAGCGTGGATCTGATCGTTCAGACCGCTGAGTTCGAGGAAGTCGCGATAGGCCTGAGCCGTCGTGGCGAAACCGCCCGGTACGGAAACGCCGGCACCGGCGAGGTTGCTGATCATCTCGCCCAGGGAGGCGTTCTTGCCCCCTACACGCTCAACGTCATGATTGCCGAGCTTATCGAGGGAAACTACGTACTCTACCAAGGTGATCTCTCCACATTAGTGTTGGAAACTCAACCGGAGCCAGGCCGCACGACTGTGGCCCGACCCTGCAAAATAAGTAACAATGCCCGCCAACCGGGCTCGGCGAAGGGCCTACTATAGCTGGGAACCGTTCTCGACTTAAGGCCCAAGGCACATGAAACGAACTGCTTTCTTCATTTCGGACGGCACAGGCATCACCGCGGAAACCCTGGGCCAGAGTCTTCTGGCACAGTTCGAGAACATCACTTTCACGAAACTGACGCGCCCGTACATCGACACCGCGGAAAAAGCGCGGGCCATGGTACAGCAAATCAATAATGCCGCGGAAAAGGACGGTGGCCGGCCGATCATCTTCGACACGCTGGTTAACCAGGAAATCCGTGACATTCTGGCCGAATCCAATGGCTTCATGATCGATATCTTCTCTTCGTTCCTTGCTCCGCTGGAACATGAGCTGATGTCACGTTCCTCCTATTCCGTGGGCAAATCCCACTCGATCAGCCACAACACCAACTACATGGAGCGTATCGAGGCAGTCAACTTCGCCCTCGACAACGACGATGGTGCGCGCACCCGCTACTACGACAAGGCGGACCTGATCCTGGTTGGCGTTTCCCGCTGCGGCAAGACGCCAACCTGCCTGTACATGGCGATGCAGTACGGCATCCGCGCCGCCAACTACCCGCTCACCGAGGACGACATGGAGCGCCTGCAGCTGCCCAGTGCCCTCAAGGAGTACAAGGACAAGCTGTTCGGTCTCACCATCGACCCGGACCGCCTGGCTGCCATCCGCAACGAACGCAAGCCCAACAGCCGCTACGCCAGTTTCGCCCAATGCGAATTCGAAGTGCGCGAAGTGGAAAACCTGTTCCGCCGCGAGAACATCAACTTCATCAACTCCACGCATTTTTCGGTCGAGGAAATCTCGGCCAAGATCCTGGTGGAGAAAGGCGTCGAGCGTCGACTCAAATAACCGCCGCTTCGCTAGACAACAAAAAGTCCGCTTGGTGCGGACTTTTTGCGTTCAAGGCGCAAGAAAAATCTGCGCAGGACCCACTCGACCTGGTCGTGTACCAGCCTTAGAAGGCATCACCGGGGACCCGCACCCAGCCTTCCATCAGCACCCGCGCGCTGCGGCTCATGATGGCTTTGGTCACGGTCCACTGGCCGTCTATCTGCTTCGCCTCGGCACCGACGCGCAACGTGCCGGACGGATGCCCGAAGCGCACGGCCTGACGCTCACCACCACCCGCGGCGAGATTGACCAGCGTACCGGGCACCGCCGCCGCCGTGCCGATGGCCACCGCACAGGTGCCCATCATGGCGTGGTGCAGCTTGCCCATGGACAACGCCCGCACGAGCAGATCGACCTCACCTGCATCGATGTTCTTGCCGGAAGACGCCCGATAGCTTTTCGGCTGGGAAACGAACGCAACCTTCGGCGTGTGCTGACGGGTCAGCGCCTCCTCCGCGGTCTTGATCAAGCCCATTCGCAGAGCACCGGCCACACGAATCGACTCCAGACGAGCCAGAGCATCCGGATCGCCATTGATGTCCTCACGCAGTTCTGTGCCCTGGTAGCCGATGTCCTCGGCATTGACGAACACAGTGGGAATGCCGGCGCTGATCATGGTCGCCTTGAGCGTACCGATGCCAGGGACCTCCAGCTCATCGATCAGATTGCCGGTGGGAAACATCGAACCGCCCTCCTCGCCGTCGTCGGACGGATCGAGGAATTCCAGCACGATCTCGGCAGCCGGAAAGGTCACGCCGTCCAGCTCGAAATCGCCGGTCTCCTGCACCTGGCCGTTGGACACCGGCACGTGGGCGATGATGGTCTTGCCGATGTTGGCCTGCCAGATCCGCACCACACAGGTGCCGTTCTGCGGAATACGCTCGGCATCCACCAGGCCGGCATGCAGCGCGAACGCGCCGGCGCCGGTTGAAAGGTTGCCGCAGTTGCCGCTCCAGTCGACGAAGGGCTTGTCGATCGACACCTGACCATAGAGATACTCGACGTCATGATCAGGTCGAGTGCTCTTGGACAGGATGACGCATTTGCTGGTGCTGGACGTGGCGCCGCCCATGCCGTCGATGTGCGCCGAATAAGGGTCGGGACTACCGATCACGCGCAAGAACAGCTTGTCGCGCGCAGCGCACGGCACCTGGCAGCTTTCCGGCAGGTCCTGCAAGCGGAAGAACACGCCCTTGCTGGTGCCGCCACGCATGTAGGTCGCGGGAATTCTGATCTGGGTTTGATGAGCCATGAGTGAGTCCTGGCTGGAAGATGATTGGGTCGTAGGGTGGATCACGCTTGACCGATCCACCGCGCGGGCTGGTGCGGTGGATGGAAAAGCGCCATCCACCCTACGAGGACGGCCGGTCACGCCTGCCCGAGGAAGTCCTTGGCGAAACGCTGCAGCACGCCGCCGGCCTGGTAGACGCTGACTTCCGCCGCCGTATCGAGGCGGCAGGTGACCGGAGCGCGGGTTTCTTCACCGCTCTTGTGATGAATGACCAGCGTCAGGTCACAGCGCGGCGACAGCTCGCCTTCGATATCGAAGGTTTCGGTGCCATCGAGGCCAAGGGTCAGGCGCGTAGTGCCCGGTTTGAACTCGACCGGCAGCACGCCCATGCCCACCAGGTTGGTACGGTGGATACGCTCGAAGCCTTCGGCGACGATCACCTCGACACCCGCCAGGCGCACGCCCTTGGCCGCCCAGTCACGCGAGCTGCCCTGGCCGTAGTCGGCACCGGCCACGATGATCAGGTTCTGCTTGCGAGTCATGTAGGTTTCGATGGCTTCCCACATGCGCATCACCTTGCCTTCCGGCTCGACGCGCGCCAGCGAACCCTTCTGCACCTTGCCGTCGACCACCGCCATCTCGTTGACCAGCTGCGGGTTGGCGAACGTCGCCCGCTGCGCGGTCAGATGGTCGCCGCGGTGGGTTGCGTAGGAATTGAAGTCCTCTTCCGGCAGGCCCATCTTGGCCAGGTACTCACCGGCGGCCGAATCCAGCAAGATCGCGTTGGATGGCGACAGGTGATCGGTGGTGATGTTGTCCGGCAGGATCGCCAACGGACGCATGCCTTTCAGTGTGCGCTCGCCAGCCAACGCGCCTTCCCAGTACGGCGGACGACGGATGTAGGTGGACATCGGACGCCAGTCGTATAGCGGGCTTTTGGCTTCCTCGATGGTGCCCAGATCGAACATCGGGATGTAGATCTGCTTGAACTGCTCGGGCTTCACCGAGGACGCGACGATGGCGTCGATCTCCTCGTCGGATGGCCAGAGGTCCTTCAGGGTGATCGGATTGCCGTTCTTGTCGGTGCCCAGCACGTCCTGCTCGATATCGAAACGCACGGTACCGGCGATGGCGTACGCGACCACCAGCGGCGGCGAGGCAAGGAAGGCCTGCTTGGCATACGGGTGGATACGGCCATCGAAGTTGCGGTTACCGGAGAGAACTGCAGTGGCGTACAGGTCGCGCTCGATGATTTCCTGCTGGATCACCGGGTCCAGCGCACCGGACATGCCGTTACAGGTGGTGCAGGCGTAGGCGACGATGCCGAAACCGAGTTTTTCCAGCTCGCTGAGCAGCCCAGCTTCTTCCAGGTACAGCTTGGCGACCTTGGAACCGGGCGCGAAGGACGTCTTCACCCAAGGCTTGCGCACCAGGCCCAACTCGTTGGCCTTTTTCGCCAGTAGGCCGGCGGCCACCACGTTGCGCGGGTTGGAGGTGTTGGTGCAGCTGGTGATAGCGGCGATGATCACCGCACCATCGGGCAGCAGACCTTCGGCCTCTTCGACGCGCGCTGCAGCCAGCTTGTCTTCGTCGGCGATGCCACGCTCGTGCAGCGCGGAGGTCGGCAGACGCTTGTGCGGGTTGGACGGGCCCGCCATGTTGCGCACCACGCTGGACAGGTCGAATTCGAGCACGCGCTCGTATTCGGCGCCTTCCAGAGCCGTCGCCCACAGGCCCGTTTCCTTGGCGTACTGCTCGACGAGCGCAACCTGCTCCGGCTCGCGACCGGTCAGCTTGAGGTAATCGATGGTCTGCTGATCGATGTAGAACATCGAAGCGGTGGCGCCGTATTCCGGACACATGTTGGAGATGGTCGCGCGATCGCCGATGGTCAGGCTGTCGGCGCCTTCGCCGAAGAACTCCACCCAGGCTCCGACCACACGCTCCTTGCGCAGGAACTCGGTCAGCGCGAGGACGATATCGGTGGCGGTGATGCCAGGCTGACGCTTGCCGGTCAGGCGCACACCGACGATGTCGGGCAGGCGCATCATCGACGGCAGACCGAGCATCACGGTCTCAGCTTCCAGGCCGCCAACACCGATGGCGATCACACCTAGTGCGTCGACGTGCGGCGTATGCGAGTCCGTGCCCACGCAGGTATCCGGAAAGGCAACGCCGCCACGGGCCTGAATCACCGGCGACATCTTCTCCAGATTGATCTGGTGCATGATGCCGTTGCCGGCCGGGATCACGTCGACGTTCTTGAACGCGGTCTTGGTCCACTCGATGAAGTGGAAGCGGTCCTCGTTGCGGCGCTCCTCGACGGCACGGTTCTTCTCGAACGCATCCGGGTCGAAGCCTGCAAATTCAACCGCCAGCGAGTGGTCGACGATCAGCTGGGTCGGCACCACCGGGTTGACCTTCGCCGGGTCGCCACCCTGCTCCGCAATCGCATCGCGCAGGCCGGCGAGATCGACCAGCGCGGTCTGGCCGAGGATGTCATGGCAGACTACACGAGCCGGATACCACGGAAAATCGAGGTCGCGCTTGCGCTCGATGATCTGCTTCAGCGAATCGGTCAGCGCTTCGGGCTCACAGCGACGCACCAGCTGTTCGGCCAGGACGCGGGAGGTATAGGGCAGCTTGTCGTAGGCACCCGACTGAATGGCTTCGATCGCCTCACGGGTGTCGAAGTAGTCAAGCCCAGTACCTGGCAAAGGTTTGCGGTGTTGTGTATTCATGCCGGAAGAACTCAATTCAGTAATGTTCTGTGGGGCAAGGTGCGGGGAGCCCGACGACGAGCTCCCTCGCTCCGATCAACGCTGGGCGATCGGGACAACCTTGCGCTGCTCCGGACCGATGTACTCGGCGCTCGGCCGAATGATCCGGTTGTTGCTGCGTTGTTCGAACACATGGGATGCCCAGCCGGTGACGCGCGAGCAGACGAAGATCGGCGTGAACAGCTTGGTGGGGATGCCCATGAAGTGATAAGCGGAGGCATGGTAGAAGTCGGCGTTGGGGAAGAGCTTCTTCTGCTCCCACATGGTTTCGTCGACGGCCACCGAGACCGGGTAGAGCACGGTATCGCCCACTTCGTCGGCGAGCTTCTTGGCCCAGACCTTGATCACCTCGTTGCGCGGGTCGGAGACGCTGTAGATCGCGTGGCCGAAGCCCATGATCTTGTCCTTGCGCTCGAGCATGCCGAGGATCGCTTCGCGGGCCTCTTCCGGGCTCTTCCACTGCTCGATCATGTCCATCGCCGCCTCGTTGGCGCCGCCATGCAGCGGGCCGCGCAGCGAACCGATGGCACCGGTCACGCAGGAATAGAGGTCGGACAGCGTCGAGGCGCAGACACGGGCGGTGAAGGTCGAGGCGTTGAACTCGTGCTCGGCGTAGAGGATCAGCGAGACGTTCATCACCTTGACGTGCAGGTCGCTCGGCTTCTTGCCGTGCAGCAGCGCGAGGAAATGACCACCCAGGGTGTCTTCGTCGCTGGTGCAGTCGATGCGCACACCGTCATGGGTGAAGCGGTACCAGTAACACATGATGGCCGGGAAGGCCGCCATCAGGCGCTCGGCCACGTCGCGCTGCTGATCGAAGCTGAGTTCGGGCTCAAGGGTGCCGAGCACCGACGAACCGGTGCGCATCACATCCATCGGATGCGCGCTGGCCGGGATGCGCTCGAGCACTTCCTTCAGCGGCTGCGGCAGGTCGCGCATGGTCTTCAGGCGCTTTTTGTAGTCGGCCAGTTGCGCCGTGGTGGGCAGCTCGCCGTAGAACAGCAGATAGGCCACTTCTTCGAAGTCGCACTCAGCCGCCAGGTCGCGTACGTCATAGCCACGGTAGGTCAGCCCGGCGCCGGTCTTGCCGACGGTGCACAGGGCGGTCTGCCCGGCGATCTGTCCGCGCAGCCCCGCACCGCTCAATACTTTTGCTTCAGCCATTGCTATCTCCTTCTTGGATTTGTTCTGGATACTGCAAATCACGTTGAAAAATGGATCGCAAAGGTCCCGCTGGCAAATCCCGGCGGGACCTGCTCGTCAGCTCTTCTTCTGGGCGAACAGCGCGTCGAGATGCTGCTCGAACGCGTGGTAGTTGATGCGATCGTAGAGCTCCATGCGGGTCTGCATGGTGTCGATAACATTCTTCTGGGTGCCGTCACGGCGCAGCGCGGTGTAGACATTCTCGGCCGCCTTGTTCATGGCGCGGAACGCCGACAGCGGATAGAGCACTAGGGAAACGTCGACGCTGGCCAGCTCCTCGGTGGTGTACAGCGGCGTAGCGCCGAACTCGGTGATGTTGGCCAGGATCGGCGCCTTCACGCGGTCGGCGAAGGTCTTGTACATGGCCAGCTCGGTGATCGCCTCCGGGAAGATCATGTCAGCACCGGCCTCGATGCAGGCAGCGGCACGATCCAGCGCGGAGTTCAGACCTTCCACCGCCAGCGCATCGGTACGCGCCATGATCACGAAGCTGTCGTCGGTGCGCGCGTCCACCGCCGCCTTGATGCGATCGACCATTTCCTGCTGGGAAACGATTTCCTTGTTTGGACGATGGCCGCAACGCTTGGCGCCGACCTGGTCCTCGATATGGATCGCGGCAGCGCCGAACTTGATCATCGACTTCACGGTGCGGGCCACGTTGAACGCCGAGGAGCCGAAGCCGGTGTCGACATCCACCAGCAGCGGCAGGTCGCAGACGTCGGTGATGCGACGGACGTCGGTCAGCACATCGTCGAGCCCGGTGATTCCCAGGTCAGGCAGACCCAGCGAGCCGGCGGCGACGCCACCGCCGGACAGGTAGATCGCCTTGAAGCCGGCGCGCTTGGCCAGCAGCGCATGATTGGCGTTGATCGCACCGACCACCTGCAGGGGATGTTCGCTGGCGACCGCGTCGCGAAAACGCTGACCGGGGGTTGGGAGTGTCATGCCTCACCTCTTGGTTGTGGTGTTTGCTCAAGAGCACCTTTGAAATGGCGCTCGACATTGCGCTTGGAAGCGGCGATATGGCGGCGCATCAGCAGCTCCGCCAGTTCGCCATCGCGCTCGGCGATGGCGTCCAGGATTCGGTGGTGTTCGGCGAAGGCCTGATGCGGCCGATTCGGCGTGGTGGAGAACTGAATGCGGTACATGCGCACCAGCTGGTAGAGCTCGTCGCACAGCAGCTTGGCCAGCGTGCGGTTGCCGCTGCCCTGGATGATCCGGTAGTGGAAGTCGAAGTCGCCTTCCTGCTGGTAGTAACCGACGCCAGCCTGAAACGCCTCATCGCGTTCGTGAGTGCTGAGCACCCGACGCAGCTCATCGATCTCCGCCTCGCTCATGCGTTCGGCGGCCAGGCGACAGGCCATGCCTTCCAGGGACTCACGAATTTCGTAGAGTTCGATCAGCTCGGCATGGCTCAGCGAAACCACGCGCGCGCCCACATGGGGAACGCGGACAAGCAGTTTCTGGCCCTCCAGCCGGTGGATAGCCTCGCGCAGCGGCCCGCGGCTGATGCCGTAGGTACGCGCCAGTTCGGGCTCGGAAATCTTGCTGCCCGGCGCAATTTCACCCTTGACGATCGCAGCCTGGATCAGGCGGAACACGTTCTCGGCAAGTGTGCCGCTATCAAGCTGCTGTACTGAAGGGGGTAGCTCAACGGTATCCAGCATGATTGTCGACAATCCGAAAGAAAGTACGGCGAAATTACGCCTGCACGACCCAGCCGTCAACTGACACAGTCCTCCGATTGTCGACACCTTTACTAAAGTCGTACGTCCGGCATGGTCTGTATCAAGGGGTGTCAAAGCGCTGGTGGCCGTTGTAGCGCCAAGAAATCAGCATGCTAGAATGCCAGCCTTTCGCGTCCAGGCCGCTCGCCGGACCTTTCGGCGCAGGCCAGCCGGCCATTCTTCCCTTCCCTTAGATTTCAGGTTCCATGAGAGTTAAAGCCCACCTTCTGCTGCTCTGCGTACTGATCCTGCCCGCCATCGGCGTGGCTGCCGAAAAGGCGATCTACGGTCTGAACGAACACGTCGGCATTCCCGACTTCAATCTGGAAGTGGAAGCGAAACTCGACACCGGCGCGCAGACGGCATCGCTCAGCGCGCGCGACATCACTCGCTTCAAGCGCAAGGGCGAATCCTGGGTGCGCTTCTACCTGGCCGTCGACAGCGCCCATGCGCACCCCATCGAACGCCCCCTGGCGCGGATCAGCAAGATCAAACGTCGCGCCGGCGACTTCGATCCGGAAGAGGAAAAGACCTATACCGCACGGCCGGTCATCGAGCTCGATCTGTGCATGGGCAGGGTCAAACGCACCATCGAAGTGAACCTCACCGACCGTACGGCTTTCCAATACCCACTTTTGATCGGTTCCGATGCGCTCACCCGCTTCGGTGCCCTGGTGGACCCAAGTCGCACCTTTATTGCCGGCAAGCCCGGTTGCCTCAACGAATCTGACGCTGACGAGTAATACCCATGCGCGCTCTCACTCTGCATCTGAAAGTCCTGATCTTCCTGCTCGTCGCACTGGGAATTTCGATTACTGCCTACCAGATCTTCATCCTCGGCATTCCGGTTACCGAAGACGAAACCGATGACCTGTGGAATATCGACGCCAAGGTCGAGTTCCAGGCCAATCCGCGCGAGCCAGTGAAGCTGCAGATGTACGTGCCGCCGCTGAATCAGGAGTTCGTCAGCCTCAACGAGAGCTTCATCTCCAACAACTACGGTGTCAGCGTCAACCGCGTCGACGGCAACCGCCGCGTCACCTGGTCCGCGCGTCGCGCCAGCGGCAACCAGACGCTCTATTACCGCCTGGTGCTGACCAAGCGCTACAGCGGCGAGCAGAGCAAGCCCACCGGCCCGATCTTCCGCGACAGCATCCCGGTCGAAGGCCCGGAGAAGATTGCCGCCGAGGCCCTGCTCTCTCCCATTCGCCAGCATTCGGCCGACGTCGAGACCTTCATCAGCGAAGCGATCAAGCGCGTCAACAATCCCAACGATGACAACGTCAAGTTGCTGCTCGGGGGCGATACCTCCATTCCGAACAAGGCACGCGTCATCGAGCTGCTGCTGTCCATCGCCCACGTGCCGATGGAGCGTGTGCATACCATCCGCCTGAATGCCGATCAGCCGCAAACGCCCGAACTCTGGCTGCGCAGTTTCAATGGCGACAAGTGGCTGTTCTTCAACCCCGGCACCGGCGAACAGGGCCTGCCGGGTGACCGTCTGGTCTGGTGGACCGGTGACGAGCCGCTGATCAACCTGGAAGGTGGCCGCAACCCGCAGGTGACCTTTACCCTGAACAACAGCGAGATGAACGCCATCCGCCTCGCCAAGCTGACAGACGAGAACACCGAGGCCGGATTCCTGGAGTATTCGCTGTACGGCCTGCCCCTGCAGACTCAGCAGACCTACCAGATCATGATCATGATCCCGATCGGCGTGCTGGTGATCCTGATCCTGCGTAACCTCGGCGGCCTGCAGACCCTCGGCACCTTCACCCCGGTGCTGATCGCCCTGGCGTTCCGCGAAACCCAGATCGGTTTCGGCATCATCCTGTTCACCCTGATCACCGCGCTCGGCCTGTCGCTGCGCTCGTACCTGGAACATCTGAAACTCCAGATGCTGCCGCGCCTGTCGGTCGTGCTGACCTTCGTCGTTGTGCTGATTGCAGTGATCAGCCTGCTCAGCCACAAGCTCGGCCTCGAGCGCGGGTTGTCGGTATCGCTGTTCCCGATGGTGATCCTGACCATGACCATCGAACGCCTGTCCATCACCTGGGAAGAGCGCGGCGGCGGCCATGCCTTCAAGGTCGCGGTCGGCACGCTGATCGCCGCAAGCCTGGCCTTCATGCTGATGAACATCCGGGAGCTGACTTACTTCATCTTCACCTTCCCGGCCGTGCTGCTGATCATGGTGGGCTTCATGCTGGCGATGGGTCGCTACCGCGGCTACCGCCTGACCGAGCTGTTCCGCTTCAAAGCCTTTCTGAAGGATTGAGCCATGTTCGGTCTGATCAAGACGTGGAAGGCCCTCGAGGCCAAGGGAATCATGGGCATCAACCGCCGCAACGCGGACTATGTGCTCAAGTACAACAAGCGCAACCTGTATCCGATCGTCGATGACAAGATCATCACCAAGGAGCGCGCCATCGAGGCCGGCATTCATGTGCCGGAGATGTACGGCATCATCGAAACCGAAAAGGACATCGATAAGCTCAAGGATATCGTCAAGGATCACACCGATTTCGTCGTCAAGCCGGCGCAGGGCGCCGGCGGCGACGGCATCCTGGTGATCGCCGACCGCTTCGAAGGCCGCTACAGGACCGTCTCGGGCAAGATCATGACCCATGAGGAGATCGAGCATCAGATCTCCAATATCCTCACCGGGCTGTACTCGCTGGGCGGCCATCGTGACCGCGCACTGATCGAGTATCGCGTCACGCCCGACCCGATCTTCAAGAGCATCAGCTACGAAGGTGTGCCGGACATTCGCATCATCGTGCTGATGGGCTACCCGGTCATGGCGATGCTGCGCCTGCCAACCCGTCAATCCGGAGGCAAGGCCAACCTGCACCAGGGCGCCATCGGCGTCGGTGTGGATCTGGCCACCGGCATCACCCTGCGCGGGACCTGGCTGAACAACAAGATCACCAAACACCCGGACACCACCAACGCGGTGGACGGCGTGCAGTTGCCAAACTGGGACGGCTTCATGAAGCTCGCCGCCGGCTGTTACGAGCTCTGCGGGCTCGGATATATCGGTGTCGACATGGTGCTCGATCAGGAAAAGGGCCCGCTCATTCTCGAGTTGAACGCGCGCCCTGGCCTGAACATCCAGATCGCCAACGACTGTGGGCTGACGCACCGGGCCCATGCAGTCGAGAACCGCCTGGCGGAACTCAAGGAGAAAGGCATCCAGGAAACGCCGGAGGAACGGGTGAAGTTCTCCCAGGAGCTGTTCGGCCATGTCCCGCCCCACGCCTGAATGACGCAAGCCGGGTAGCCCGCGTATCCTCTCGGGCTGCCCCCTCATCGACTCGACCCATGTCCATCTGCACGCTGCATGCCCTGCCCTACCAGGCCGATCCCGCCTATTGGTTCGAGCGCATCCGCCATGCCCCAGGGGCGGTGCTGCTCGATTCGGGCAGGCCGAAAGCCGAGCGTGGGCGCTTCGACATTCTCAGCGCCTGCCCACTGGCTGTGCACGAGCCACGCGACGATGAATCAGGGCGTGATTACTTCCACCGTTTGCGCCAGGCGTTGCGCGGACTTGGCTCCGCCGAGCTGCCCGAGAGCTGTGAGCTGCCGTTTGCTGGAGGCCTGATCGGCCTGTTGAGCTACGACTTCGGTGCCCGCCTCGAGACCCTGCCCCAGCGCGCCCTCGACGACAACGGTCTGCCACTGGCGCGTTTCGGCCTTTATGGCTGGGCGCTGATCAGCGATCACCAGAGGCGCACCAGTCAGTTGGTGTTTCACCCAGCAACGACTTCTTCCGAGCAGATGCGACTGATCGCGCTGTTCGATTCAGCCACCACCGTCGAAAGCGCTCCATTCAGGCTGCACAGCCGTTTCGCTGCCGATCTTTCTGTCGACGCTTACCGGAACGGCATCGAGCGCATTCAGACCTACATCCAGGCCGGTGACTGCTATCAGGTCAATTTCACCCAGCGTTTTCGTGCCGGCTGCTCGGGTGACCCATGGAGCGCCTATCGCGCGCTGCGAGAAGCTTGCCCAACGCCGTACGCCGGCTTCGTCGCACTGGAAGACGGCGCCATTGCCAGCCTCTCGCCGGAGCGCTTCCTGCGCCTGCAGCAGGGCCACGTTGAAACCCGCCCGATCAAAGGCACCCGTCCACGCGGTGCGGACGAGCCCAGCGACGCCGCACAAGCGCAAGCGCTGCTCGCCAGCGACAAGGATCGTGCCGAAAACCTGATGATCGTCGACCTGCTGCGCAACGACCTCGGCCGCAGCTGCCGCATCGGCAGCGTGCGCGTTCCGCAGCTGTTCGCACTGGAAAGCTACCCCAACGTGCATCACCTGGTGAGCTGCGTGACCGGCGAACTGGCCGATGGCCACGACGCGTTCGATCTGCTGGCCGGCAGCTTTCCCGGCGGCTCGATCACCGGAGCGCCGAAGATCCGCGCCATGCAGATCATCGACGAGCTGGAACCGACGCGCCGTGCAATCTATTGCGGATCGTTGCTGTACGTCGATGTCAGGGGGGAAATGGACAGCTCCATCGCCATTCGCACACTGCTCATCCACGATGGGCAAGCCAGCTGCTGGGGCGGCGGAGGCATCGTCGCCGACTCCGACTGGCAGGCGGAGTACCAGGAATCGATCGACAAGGTAAAGGTGCTGCTGCAGACACTGGAGCAGCTGCCAGGTTGAGGCGACCGACTAAACCAGTCGCCCTAGCGTCACGGCCTTACAGCGCGAGCTTGCGGTTCGACGCCTTGAGAAACTCCTGCTTCAGCTCGTCGAAGGTATGCACCGCTGGGAATTGCGGGAATTCGGCAATCACATTATCCGGCGCATGGAACAGGATGCCGGCATGGGCCTCGCTGAGCATAGTGGTGTCGTTGTAGGAATCGCCCGCGGCAATGACGCGGTAGTAGAGGCTCTTCAGCGCAATGACCGACTGACGCTTGGGGTCCTTCTGACGCAGCTGATAGTCCACGACGCGATCGGTTTCGTCAGTGATCAGGCGGTGGCAAAGCAGCGTCGGGAACCCCAACTGGCGCATCAGCGGCTGCGAGAACTCGTAGAAGGTGTCGGACAGGATCACCACCTGGAAGCGCTCGCGCAGCCAGTCAACGAACTCGGGTGCGCCTTCCAGTGGCTTCAGCGTCGCAATCACCTTCTGGATGTCGGCGAGCTTCAGGCCGTGCTCATCGAGGATGCGCAGGCGCTGCTTCATCAACACGTCGTAGTCGGGAATGTCCCGCGTGGTCGCCCGGAGCGATTCGATTCCGGTGGCCTCGGCAAAGGCGATCCAGATTTCCGGAACCAGCACACCTTCCAGGTCGAGACAGGCTATTTCCACGGGGCCACTCCTCAATGCAGAAAATTGAAGGCGGCACTCTAACGGCAGCTCGCCACCGAAGCAACGCAAGGCTTATACCCGAAACAGCTGATCAGAGTGCCTAAACGTTATTTAGCGGCATAAACGCCTTTTGCTACCATCCGCGGCCTCAGAGCGCCGAAGCGCCAATGCCATCTATAAGGAAGCCGCCCGATGAGCCCCTCTATCGACGTCGCCGCGTTGGCCACAGCCTACGCCGAGAAATCCCCGCAAGACGTTCTAAAGCTCGCCTTCGACCTGTTCGGCGATGATCTGTGGATTTCCTTCAGTGGCGCCGAAGACGTCGTGCTGCTGGACATGGCCTGGAAGCTGAACAAGAACGTCAAGGTGTTCACCCTTGATACTGGGCGACTGCATAGCGAAACCTACCGTTTCATCGAGCAGGTGCGCGATCACTACGGCATTGCCATCGAAATCATGACCCCCGATCCGGCATTGCTGCAGCCACTGGTAAACGAGAAAGGCCTGTTCAGTTTCTATCGTGACGGTCACGGCGAATGCTGTGGAATTCGCAAGATCGAGCCACTGCGACGCAAACTGTCCACCGTCCGCGCCTGGGCTACCGGGCAGCGCCGCGACCAGAGCCCCGGCACACGCAGCCAGGTATCGGTGCTGGAGCTGGATACGGCCTTCTCCACAGCGGATAACGCGCTGTACAAGTTCAACCCGTTGGCGCAGATGACCAGCGAGGAAGTCTGGGGCTACATTCGCATGCTGGAAATCCCCTACAACAGCCTGCACGAGCGCGGTTTCATCAGCATCGGCTGCGAGCCCTGCACCCGCCCGGTACTGCCCAATCAGCACGAGCGCGAAGGTCGCTGGTGGTGGGAGGAAGCCACTCACAAGGAATGCGGGCTGCATGCCGGCAATCTGATCGCCAAGAACTGAAACTCAGTCAGGGCCGGCAGCGAAGCAACGATAAAAGGACAGCAGGCTGGGCTCCCGGCCTGCTCGGCGTGGCTCAGTAAGTCGGCAGTTCCATGCCGTCGAAAAGCTCATCCAGTTCCGCCTTGTTACGGCACTGGATCGCCTTCTCCAGCATGTCCCTATCCAGGTGCGGGGCAAACTGCTGGATGAAGTCGCACATGAAGCCGCGCAAGAATGTGCCGCGGCGGAAGCCGATCTTGGTCACACTGGATTCGAACAGCTCACTGGCATCCAGTACAACCAGATCGGAGTCGAGCTTGGAATCCACAGCCATTCGCGCAACGATCCCGACACCCAGCCCAAGCCGCACATAGGTCTTGATCACGTCGGCATCGGCGGCGGTGAAGACCACTTTCGGCGAAAGCCCGCGATGCCCGAACGCCTCGTCGAGCTTGGAACGGCCGGTGAACCCGAATACGTAGGTCACGATCGGATGCTCGGCGAGTGCTTCGAGCGTGAGCTTTTCGAGCTTTGCCAGCGGATGACCCTGAGGCACGATCACACAACGGTTCCAGCGATAGCAGGGCATCATCACCAGATCACCGAACAACTCCAGCCCTTCGGTGGCAATGGCGAAGTCGACGGTGCCGTCGGCGGCCATTTCGGCGATCTGCATCGGCGTACCCTGGTGCATGTGCAGGGAAACGTCAGGGTATTGCTTGATAAAGCTGCTAATAACCTGGGGCAATGCGTAGCGCGCCTGGGTATGGGTGGTGGCGATACTCAGGGTGCCCTTCTTTTCGTTGGAGAACTCCTGAGCGATCTGCTTGATGCTCTCGCATTTGCGCAGGATCTCGCCTGCCGTCGTGATGATGCGCTCCCCCGCTGGCGTGACACGGGTCAGATGCTTGCCGCTGCGGGCGAACACCTCGACGCCGAGCTCGTCTTCCAGCAGTCGGATCTGCTTGCTGATCCCGGGTTGCGAGGTGAACAGACTCTGCGCCGTTGCCGAAACGTTGAGGTCATGGTGCGCCACTTCCCAGATGTAACGCAGTTGTTGAAGCTTCATAGAAATCCCTCAAGGCAAAGGCACCACTGCGCCTGCCGCAACACTTATAACCTTATGAACGGTGCGCCAACGGATGATAGATGTTCCGCCTGGCGTTTGCTGTGCGACCTTTGGTTTGACTCGCCGCGACTGCCGTTGAGCTTAGCAGCGCGGCGAAAATCGGGCCCGGCGTTTGCTCAGCCGCCAGTGCGCTGCTCCAGAAAACGCAACAGGTGATACAACATCTCCGTCCTGGGCATCGAAACGCCAGCCTGCGCTGCGGCAGCGAGCGGTGCCGCATAGATCGCTTCAAGCTCCATCGGCCGGTTCTGAAAACGATCGTGATACATGCTGGGCAGGTAATCGGGCATACGCGCAGTGCCCATCAGCAGCTTCTCCGGAAAGTCTTCCGGCAGCGAACAGCCCAGCGCGTGCGCCGCCGTGCAGACCTCTTGCATGATCGCCTTGACCTGCGCGCGCGAGTGATCGCTACTGAGCAGTGACTCGGTGCCCGCGTCGAGCAACGCCGACAGCCCGTTGAACGGGACATTCCACACCAGCTTCATCCAGCGCGCCTGTGCCAGGCTGGGCATCGGCGACGAGTCCACGCCTGCCTGACGGAACATCTCGACCATCGCGTTCAGCAGCGCAAGTTGCGCCTGCTCGTCGCCGCCGGCCGGTCCAGAGTGGTAACCGAGATTCACCCCGCCCAGTGCCTGATGCTCCACCACGCCGGGCGCCGAGCGATGGGCGCAGATCGCACACAAGCCACCGAGCAGATGCACGGTGTCAGGGAGGAATGGCCTGATGGCATCTTCCACCCCCAAACCGTTCTGCAGCACCACGACCTTGCAATCAGGAGCGGCTAGCTGCGCGATGATCGGCGCGAGTGCCTCATTGCTGGTGCTTTTGGCACCGACCAGCAACCAGTCGCACGCCGGCATCTTTGCCGCATCGCGATAGACCTGCGGCCGCTCCAACAGCAACGATCCATGAACGGCACTGTTCACCTGTAAGCCGCGCTCGCACACCGCGGCGTATTCGCTACGCAACAGAAAGTGCACATCGTAGCCGGCACGCGCCAGCATCAACCCGTAAAAACCGCCGATGGCACCAGTGCCGATGATGCCGATACGTGGACTCACTGCAGACATAAGCACTCCAGATCAGGGGACCGGCTGCGCTCGCCGCGCCAACCGGTAAAAGGTCGAACGATAGCAGTCCGGCACGCAACGTCCCAGCGACTAGCGTGGCAGCGTGAAGGGTACGCAAGCGGCAAGCCTCAATAGGCGATCAATCTCGTTGTCGAGTGCGGCCTTTAGCGATAAGGTTCCGTTTCCCCGCTGCGCCCTCAGGCTGTGTTCCGCCGCACCGGGATCGCTGGCGGACGGCTCCCGTGATTCCTGACGAGTAACAAATGGCTGATTTACCAATCGACGACCTTAACGTTGCCTCCAACGTGACCCTCATCACGCCGGAGCAACTGAAGCGTGAAATTCCGCTGACCGCCTCGGCACTGCAGACCGTCTCCCACGGGCGCCAGGTGGTACGCGACATTCTCGACGGCAAGGATCACCGCCTGTTCATAGTGATCGGCCCTTGCTCCATTCACGATCTGAAGGCCGCCCACGAGTACGCCGAGCGTCTCAAGGTGCTGGCAGAAAAGGTGTCCGACAGCCTCTTCCTCGTCATGCGGGTGTATTTCGAGAAGCCGCGCACCACCGTCGGCTGGAAAGGCCTGATCAACGATCCGTATATGGACGACTCCTTCAAGATCCAGGACGGGCTGCACATCGGTCGCAAGCTGCTTCTCGACCTTGCCGAGATGGGTCTGCCCACCGCGACCGAAGCGCTCGATCCGATTTCGCCGCAATACCTGCAGGACCTGATCAGCTGGTCGGCGATTGGCGCACGCACCACCGAATCCCAGACACACCGCGAGATGGCCTCGGGCCTGTCCTCCGCTGTCGGCTTCAAGAACGGCACCGACGGCAGCCTGACCGTGGCAATCAACGCCCTGCAGTCGGTTTCCAGCCCGCACCGCTTCCTCGGCATCAACCAGTCCGGCGGCGTCTCCATCGTCACCACCAAGGGCAACAACTACGGGCATGTGGTCCTGCGCGGTGGCAACGGCAAGCCCAACTACGACTCGGTCAGCGTCGCGCTGTGCGAGCAGGATCTGAAGAAGGCGGGCATCCGCCCCAATGTGATGATCGACTGCAGCCACGCGAACTCCAACAAGGACCCTGCCCTGCAGCCGCTGGTAATGGACAACGTCGCCAATCAGATTCTGGAAGGCAACAACTCCATCGTTGGCCTGATGGTGGAAAGCCACCTTGGCTGGGGTAACCAGTCCATTCCGAAGGATCTGAGTGATCTCAAGTACGGCGTATCGATCACCGATGCCTGTATCGACTGGGAAACCACCGAGAAGGCGGTGATGAGCATGCACGACAAGCTAAAGGACGTACTGCCAAGACGGCAGCGCGACTGAAACGAAAAACGCCGGTCTCCCGGCGTTTTTTTATGGGGTCGGTTCCACCCTGTCCGAGGTCGGTCGATTGCGCTCGATGTAACGTTCGACATAGGAACACGACGGAATCACCTGGTACCCCTCGCGCTCGGCATATTCGAGCGCGTGCTGCGTCAGCACAGCAGCGATGCCTCGCCCACGCAGCGCATCCGGAACGAAGGTCCGGTACATGTCCAGCGTCTGCTTGCCCAGATCCATATAGGCCAGATAGGCACAATGCCCGTCGATCACGGCCTCGAAGCGATGCCCCGCCAGGTCATGGTGAACACGCACCGTATCGCTCATTTTGACTCCTCAGCAGGATTGCCCTGTCTTCTTGTTCTCGATCACGCTGCGGTTCATGACGCAGAACTGGCAGCCGGAACATACACAGGTGTCTTTTCTACCTGTTTCGCATCCGTTCGAACAGCCTCAGCTGATCAATATTTGTGCGCGGCATTGAAGGAACTTTCGATCAAACAGAAGATCAGGCAACTATGAGTGCATGTATTCCCGGCGAACACTGGATGTTTTTTATCCAACTTTCGCAAAGGGGTGGTAAAGCAAAAGGCCATTTGAAAAAAAAACTGTGGCTCCGAGGCTCGCTCCGTTTACTTAAGCTAAGTTCTAGGTAGTATGTGCGCGCAAACTTTCCATAACGGAAGTTGCTTATGGATTTCCACCTTAAGGGGAACAAGATGAACAACGTTCTGAAATTCTCTGCTCTGGCTCTGGCCGCAGTTCTGGCTACCGGTTGCAGCAACAGCATGACCAAAGAAAGCGAAGCTCGCCTGACCGCGACCGAAGACGCCGCTGCTCGCGCCCAGGCTCGCGCTGACGAAGCGTACAGCAAGGCCGACGAAGCTCTGGCCGCCGCTCAGAAGGCTCAGCAGACTGCTGACGAAGCCAACGAGCGTGCTCTGCGTATGCTGGAACGCGCCAGCCGCAAGTAAGCTTGTAAAAGCAAAAAAGCCGACCTTCAAGGTCGGCTTTTTTATGCCCGCGGAAAAGCAGTCAGAACAACTGCTCTTCATGGACGGCGACTTCGGTCCGCTGCTCGGCGATCTGGATCGGCAAGCCGTCTTCGCCAGCAATGATCTCGCGCACCATTTCCCAGTCCAGGTGCAACTTGCCCGCGGCCTCGTCACGCTTGAGCAGGGTATTGATGACGACGGCGTGCTTGTCCATCAGTGTCAGCGTCTTTTGATCACCGTCTTCCAGCGGCGCATGGGCTTCTAGATAGACCTTGCCCTCGCTGACGCCGAACTTGTAGGGCTCGTCGACGATACGCACCGGCGTTCCGACTTTCACCATCTTCGCCAGTTCGAGCACGTTGTGGTTGAGCATACGGAAGCAACCGTGGCTCACCCGCATGCCTATACCGAACTTCTTGTTCGAGCCATGAATCAGGTAGCCCGGAAGCGAAAGGCTCATCTTGTATGGGCCGAGAGGATTGTCCGGGCCTGGCGGAACCACCGTCGGCAACGGATCGCCATCGGCGGCGTGCTCTTCGCGAATCGACTTCGGCGGATACCAGGCCGGGTTGCTGGTCATGGCCGTGATCCGGGCTGTTCCAACCGGAGAACCCCAGCCCTCTCGGCCGATACCCAGCGGGAAGGTATGCACCACGTTCTTGCCTTCCGGGTAGTAGTACATCCGGTACTCGGCAATGTTGATCACGATGCCCTCGCGCGGGCCCGGCGGAAGGATGAAACGGGTCGGCAGAATGATGTCGGTGCCCTCGCCCGGCAGCCACGGGTCGACGCCCGGGTTGGCCGCGACCAACTCCAGATAGCCAAGATCGTGGGCTTCACCGATGGCCGCGAAGGTATCTTCGTACTTCGCCTTGATGACCTGAATCTGGCCGACGATGTCTTCGCCTTCCGGCGGCAGCGGCAGTTCGAGCGCCGCGCTGGGGCCCGCCGAAAGCAAAACAGCAAATGACAAACAGGAGGCGACCGCAAACGCGCGCGAGACCATTGAAGAGTCCTTGAGAATCCAGAGTAGAAGGATAGATGCGATTGTACTTGAACCGACCGAAACGTGAGCTACCAGGCCGCAGTGGTAGACGGAAGGCCCTTGCGGCGCGCCTCGAGCAGCTGACGGCAGCTGGGACACAACTGGCGGTCCTTCAGCGTGGCCCGCTCGAGTTCCCGCCAACGGGGCTGAGCCGGCAGCAAGCCACCGCACAACGTGCGGTCGGCATTTCCGCTCAGTTCCAGTTGCCGCAGCGCCAGGTGCAGTCGATTCTCGCGGCAGGCGAACATGTCGTACTGTTCGTCCGGCACGATGAGTCGATAAGCGTAAAGGGTCCTGGCTGAGCGCGACATCTGAGGCTCCAATCGAGGGCGCGACAGTAGCTGCGGCCACGCCTCAAAGCAAGGGCTCGAGTGCCGGCCAGACCGTCTCGAGCAACTGGCTCTGCGCCTCGGCCGTCGGATGGATGCCGTCGGCCTGCATCATCCCGGCAACACCCCCTACACCCTCCAGCAGGAACGGCACGTAGGCGACGCTCTTTTCCTGCGCAAGCGAGTCGAACGCATCGGCGAATGCACGGGTGTAGCGCTGCCCCAGATTCGGCGGCATGCGCATGCCCAGCAGCAACACTTCAGCACCTGCTTCGCGGCTGCGATCGATCATGTCGGCAAGATTCTGTTTCAATTGCACAGGTGATTGCCCACGCAATCCGTCATTGCCGCCCAGCTCCAGAATGACCACTTCAGGGGTATGTTCCTCAAGCAGGGGATCGAGCCTGGCAAGCCCGCCAGCCGTGGTATCGCCACTGATGGAGGCGTTCACCACACGCCAGGATTCATCGCCCTCGACGAGGCGTTCCTGCAGCAGATGCACCCAGCCCTGGCTGGTTTCCAGCCCGAAAGCGGCGCTGATACTATCGCCGACCACCAGTACGGTTCCGGCCAGGGCTCCCTGAGTCCAGCACAGCAGCGCCAGGGCCCCGCATTTCAGCCATCTTCGCATCGGATTCCCTCATGAGCGGCAATATTCTCGACGCCCGGAACCTTAACAAAGTGGTACCCAGCGCGGAAGGCGAGCTGAGCATCCTGGCCGACCTCTCGCTGCAGCTGGCCAAGGGCGACAGCCTCGCCATCGTCGGCACCTCCGGCTCGGGAAAGTCGACCCTGCTCGGTCTGCTCGCCGGGCTGGATCTGCCGAGCTCCGGGGAAGTGCACCTCGCGGGCCACGCGCTGGCCGCGCTCGATGAGGATCAGCGCGCACGCGTACGCGCCGAACACGTCGGCTTTGTCTTCCAGTCGTTCCAGTTGCTGGACAGCCTGAACGCGCTGGAGAACGTCATGCTGCCCCTTGAGTTGGATGGCCGTCGCGATGCCCGCGAGCGCGCCACCGACCTGCTTGGCCGCGTCGGCCTCGGCGAGCGCCTGCACCACTATCCGCGACAGCTTTCGGGGGGCGAGCAACAGCGGGTTGCGCTGGCCCGCGCCTTCGCCGCCGAGCCCGACGTACTGTTTGCCGATGAGCCCACCGGCAACCTCGACACGCATACCGGCGCGCACATCACCGAGCTGCTTTTCGAACTCAATCGCGAGCGTGGCACCACGCTTGTGCTGGTGACCCATGACGAGCGCCTGGCCAAACGTTGCCATCGCATGATTCGCCTCGAGGGCGGTCGGCAGATCGCTGCCGAGACGGCTGAATGATGCGCATGCCCAAGGCCCGCCTGTTCGCCCTGGCCTACCGGCAGTTATTGCGTGACGCTCGCGCCGGTGAGTTGCGCGTGCTGTTCTTCGCGCTGGTCATCGCCGTGGCCGCCAGCACCGCGATCGGTTATTTCGGCGCACGCCTGAACGGCGCCATGCTGCTACGCGCCAGCGAGTTCCTCGGTGCTGACCTGGTGTTGAGCGGCAGCGCGCCGGCGGCGCCAGCGCAGATCGAAGCGGGCACGGCGCAAGGCCTCGCGCATGCCCAGGTCGTCGAGTTCTCCAGCGTCATCGCGACCGATGAGGATCTGCAGCTTGCCAGCGTCAAGGCCGCCAGCAGCGGTTATCCGTTGCGGGGCACCCTGCGCAGCGCTGCGCAGCCCTATGAAACCGAGCAGCCCGGCGGCGCTCCTGCACCCGGCGAAGCCTGGGCCGAGGCGCGGCTGTTTGCAGCACTTGACCTGGAGATCGGCGACAGCATCGAGGTCGGCAACAAGCCGCTGCGCCTGACCCGCGTGCTGACCTACGAGCCGGACCGGGTTGGCGACTTCTACAGCCTGACGCCTCGGGTGCTGATGCACCTGGACGACCTGGCCGCGACCGGTGTCGTGCAACCCGGCAGCCGCGTCCGTTATCGCGAGCTGTGGCGAGGTGAAAGCGCGGCATTGGCGGCCTATCAGCAGTCACTGCAAAGCGATCTGCAGGCGCACCAACGCATCGAAACGGCCAACGACAGCAATCGCCAGATCGGCGGTGCCCTTGGTCGCGCCGAACGCTATCTGAATCTGGCCAGCCTTGCCGCCATCCTGCTGGCCGGGGTGGCGGTCGCGCTCTCCGCCGCCCGCTTCGCTGCGCGGCGCTTCGATGCCAGTGCACTGTTGCGCTGCCTGGGCCTGTCGCGTCACGACGCCCTGCTGCTCTACGCCCTGCAACTGGGCATGCTCGGCCTGCTGGCGAGCATCGCCGGTGCGCTGCTCGGCTGGGCCGCGCAGCACGGACTGTTCTTTTTGCTGCGCGATCTGCTCGCCCAGGAAATACCACCTGGCGGCATCTGGCCGGCCGCGGCAGGCGTCGCAACCGGGCTGGTGGCCCTGGCAGGCTTTGCCCTGCCGCCGCTGGCGGGGCTGGGGCGCGTGCCTCCGCTGCGCGTGCTGCGCCGCGACATGCTGCCGGTACCACCCAGCGCGTGGCTGGTCTATGGGACCGCGATTTTCGCCCTCGGGCTGATCATGTGGCGGCTGAGCCTGGATCTGAAGATCACGCTGGCACTGCTCGGCGGCGGGCTGCTCGCCACGCTGCTGCTTGGCGGTCTGCTTCTTATGGGGCTCAAGGCCATGCGCCGCCTGCTTGCCGGTGCCTCGCTGAGCTGGCGCCTGGGCCTCGGCCAGTTGCTGCGCCATCCACTGGCTGCCGCCGGACAGGCCCTTGCCTTCGGCCTGATCCTGCTGGCCATGGCGCTTATCGCGCTGCTACGAGGTGAGCTGCTCGATACCTGGCAGGACCAGCTGCCGGACAACGCACCGAATCATTTCGTACTCAACGTACTGCCGGCGGAAAAGGATGCCTTTGCCGAGCGCATCGCGGCCATCTCGGACCATGCCGCGCCGCTGTATCCGGTCGTGCCAGGACGCCTGATCGCGATCAACGGCGAGCCGGTGCGCCAGCTGGTCAGCAAGGAATCCCAGGGTGAGCGCGCGATCCGCCGCGACCTGAGCCTGACCTGGGCCGCCGAACTACCGAAGGACAATCACATCGTCGCGGGCAACTGGTGGGGCGATCAGGGCGACGCGGACATTCCCGGGGTATCCGTCGAGGCGGAACTTGCGCAAAGCCTGCAATTGAAGGTCGGTGATCGACTGTCCTTCACCATCGGCGGGCTGACCCGCGAGGCCAGCGTCACCAGCCTGCGCGAGGTCAACTGGGACAGCTTCCAGCCCAACTTCTACATGATCTTCGAGCCCGACACCCTGCAGGGCATGCCGGCCACCTACATGACCAGCTTTCACCTGCCACCAGGCAACGAGCGCGAACTGGTGGAGCTGGCGCGGGCGTTCCCGTCGGTGACCCTGCTCCAGGTGGAGGCGCTGCTGGCCCAGCTGCGCAGCATCCTCGCGCAGGTCTCGCTGGCGGTGGAGTACGTACTGCTGTTCGTGCTGGCGGCGGGGCTGGCCGTGCTCTTCGCCGGTCTGCAAGCGACACTGGACGAACGCATCCGCCAGGGTGCGCTACTGCGCGCGCTAGGGGCCGAACGGCGTCTGCTGCTGAGGGCGCGCCGGGCCGAGTTCGGATTGCTCGGTGCTGCCAGCGGCCTGCTCGCCGCGCTTGGCTGCGAACTGGTGAGCGCCCTGCTCTATCACTATGCGTTCGACCTGCGCTGGCAGCCGCATCCCTGGCTGTTGTTAATGCCGCTGATCGGCGCGCTGCTGGTAGGTAGCGCCGGGCTGATCGGCACGCGTCGCGCCCTCAACGCGAGCCCGCTGAGCGTACTGCGCGAGAACTGAAGCGCTACAATCGGCGCTTTTGCAGCGAGGTCGGAATTCAATGAGCCGTTATCGCCCACCCCGCCAGGCCGGCACGCCGCTGATCACACCAGAAGGCGAGGCCCGGCTGCGCGCCGAATTGCACGAACTGTGGCATGTCAGGCGACCACAGGTTACCCAGTCGGTCAGCGAAGCCGCCGCCCAGGGCGACCGTTCGGAAAACGCCGAGTACACCTACGGCAAGAAGATGCTGCGCGAGATCGACAGCCGTGTTCGCTTTCTGACCAAGCGTCTGGAAAAGCTGAAAGTCGTCAGCGAACGACCCAGCGACCCCAACAAGGTGTACTTCGGTGCCTGGGTGACGCTCGAGGATGAAGACGGTGAGCAGGCGCGCTACCGCATCGTCGGTCCCGATGAGCTGGACCTGCGCCAGGGCATGATCAGCATCGATTCACCCCTCGCCCGCGCACTGGTCGGCAAGGCGCTGGACGCCGAGGTGCAGGTGCAGACGCTGACCGGAACAAAGATCTGGTACGTCGTCGCCATCGATTACCCATGACCAGGCAGTCAGATACAGAACATTTAGTCACGATAATCGTCGATCATGCAGGCTTTAAACACGCATGTTCTGCGAAAAAGCCAGATCATCACCTAATCACCCACTCCGGCGTTTCGCTTCGTAACAGGCACACCCAACATGCCTGATAGCGCAACGCTAGCCGCATCGCTGCGATCCGCCAGTTAGAGCGGACGCTGCCGAGTGGGTCGGCTCTGGCACGAATGCTGCGCTGGCAAGGGCGCAGTACGCGCCATGCGCGGTGAACGGCAAGGGACTGCCCCATAGCCCGATTCACATTCGAAGAGTGCGTCCATGAACAAGAACAAAACCTTGCTCGCTCTCTGTCTCGGTAGCGCCATGGCGCTTGCCGGTCAGGCTCATGCTGCTACTGGCAGCGGCTACACCGCTACGAAGTACCCGATCGTGCTCGCCCACGGCATGCTCGGCTTCGACAGCCTGCTGGGCATCGATTACTGGTACGGCATCCCCAGCGCACTGCGCCGCGACGGTGCGCAGGTCTACATCACCGAAGTCAGTCAGCTCAATACGTCCGAATTGCGCGGTGAGGAACTGCTTGCGCAGGTGGAGGAAATCGTCGCCATCAGCGGCAAGCCAAAGGTCAATCTGGTTGGCCACAGCCACGGCGGCCCAACCGTGCGCTATGTAGCCGGTGTCCGGCCGGACCTGATCGCCTCGGTAACCAGCGTGGGCGCACCTCACAAGGGTTCGGACGTCGCCGATCTGATCCGCAAGATCCCCGAGGGCTCCTCTGGCGAGGCGGTCATCGCCGGACTGGTGAACGCCATGGGCAGCTTCATCAATTTCGTTTCCGGCAGCTCAAGCACGGCCCCGCAGGACTCTCTCGGCTCGCTGGAGTCGCTCAACAGCGAAGGCGCCGCCCGCTTCAACGCCAAATTCCCGCAAGGCATTCCCACCACCGCTTGCGGCGAGGGCGCCTACAAGGTCAATGGCGTGCGCTACTACTCCTGGAGTGGCACCAGCCCGCTGACCAACCCGCTGGATATCAGCGACGCCATGATGGGTGCCGGAGCCCTGGCATTCAGCGGGCCCAACGATGGACTGGTCGGGCGCTGCAGCTCGCACCTGGGCATGGTGATCCGCGATAACTACCGGATGAACCACCTGGACGAGGTCAATCAGTTCATGGGGCTGACCAGCCTGTTCGAGACCGATCCGGTCAGTGTCTATCGCCAACACGCGAACCGCCTGAAGAACGCGGGCCTTTGACGCGCGACTCTTCGTGAACCAGGCCGGGATCGTCGATCCCGGCCGCTATCACCGAGCACCCCATGAGCAAATACATGATTCTTCTGATGCTGGCCGTGGCGCTAAGCCTGACCATCATGCAGAGCCGATCGACACCCAGCCCGGCTGCAGTGGCCGAGTCGCCATCGGCCACCTCACCCGCCACGGCTGCCCCAACACCACCCCGGAAGCCGCTGAAAACCCAACCGGCACCGCAAGGCACGCCGCAGTTGCCGACGTCGTTCAAGGGCACCCAGGTCGATGGCCAGTTCCGTCTGGATGAAGCCGGCAACCTGCTAATCGGCGCCGAACTTCGGCATCTGTTCGATTACTTTCTCGCCGCAGCCGGAGAGGAGCCGTTGAAGAACAGTATCGAACGCTTGCGCCGTTACATCGCCGCCGAGCTGCCGCAGCCGGCTCAGAGCCAGGCATCAGCAGTGCTCACCCAATATCTCAACTACAAGCGCCAACTGCTTGATCTGGAAGCGACTTATCCGCGAACCACGGACATTTCAGCGCTACGCCAACGCTTGAGTGCCGTGCAGGCGTTGCGCGCACGCGTGCTGGAGCCGGCTGTTCACCAGGCGTTCTTCGCCCTGGACGAGGCCTATGATCGCTTTAGCCTGGAGCGCCTGGCCATTCAAGCCGATTCAGCACTGGACAGCGAAGCCAAGGGCCGCGCCATCGACCAGCTGCGCGCCGGATTGCCCGGCGACCTGCAAGAACTGCTCGTGCCGCAGCTGCAAAGCGAGCTGCGAGAGCAAACTGTCGCCTTGCAGGCCCAGGGCGCCAATGCGCAGCAGATCCGCCAGCTGCGCCAGCAGTTGGTGGGCAGCGAGGCTGCCGCCCGACTCGAAGCGCTGGATCGACAGCGCGCGCAGTGGCAGCAACGGGTCGCAGCCTATCGACAGGAACGTCAGCGTATCGAAGCCACTCGCGGCCTGGACGATGTCGAGCGTCGCAGCGCTATCGAGCGGCTGGAGGCCGAGCAGTTTGACGAGGGCGAACGCCTGCGGCTTGTCGCTGCCTTTCAGCAGCAGGAAGTGGCTGAGCGCTGAGCGCGGTCAGTTGGCCGCGGTCTTGCGGTCGGCCTCGAGCAGATAGCGCTCGCGCTGGTAGGCCAGGTAGTACTTGTTGACGCTGTTGACGTATGCCACTACGCCCATGCCAACAGTTTCCATGGCGATACGCTCGACCTGGAAGAACCACTGATCCGGGTTCAGACCGCGCCGACGGGCTTCGGCGCGCATACTCTGCACCCGCTGCGGGCCGAGGTTGTAGGCGGCGAGAATGAACGCCATGCGCTCACGCTCGTTCAGTCGCGGGCTGGCGAAAAAGTTACGACGGATGTTCGCCAGATACTTCGCACTGGCCTGCACGTTGTTGTCCAACTGGTGGATGTTGCTGACACCCATCGCACGAGCTGTGGCCGGCGTCACCTGCATCAACCCCGTGGCACCGCCGGCGCCCCGCGCCGCGGGGTTCAGGGTGGACTCCTTGAACGCCAGGGCGGCGAGGTTCAGCCAGTCCAGCTCGATCTGTTCGGCATAGCGCTGCAGGGTCGGACGAACCTTTTCCAGACGCTGGCGGCCCACTCGGTCGAGCGGGTACTGGACCTTGTACAGACGCCGGTAGACGCGCTCGAAGGCGGCATCCTGGTTGTCTGGCAGGTCGAAATCCTTGAGAAAGCGATCAGCACTGGCGCGCAACATGCTGGCGTCGTTCCGCACGAACCAGTGCATGCTGGCCTTGTCGCCCAGGCTCAGGTGCTGCTCGATGCGCAGTTTCGGCATGACCTTGGCCCAGCGCTCGGCGATGGTCTGCTCGACCACGGTCGCCGGATAGACGCCGGCCTGCACCATCTCCAGCACATCCTCGACGGCCAACGTGGGGTCGACCCACTCGGCAACGATCGGCGCCAGCTTGCGCTCCATCAGTTGCTTGTTCAGCCGCGCGAGCGCCGGCCCTGCGGCGCTGCCAGGTGGCAACGCAAGGCTGCGCCCGGATAGCTGGTCCAGACGCTGATAGCGTGGGCCGCCCTGGCGGCCGACCAGCACCAATGACACGTCGCTGACTACCGGCCGGCTGCGGCTGATGCCTTTCATGCCCGCCAGCGGCAGTAATTCGCCGGGCGCTACCAGATCCCCCTCGCCGCGCTGCAGCGCGCCAAGCAACTGATCCTTGGCTTTGGGGATGATCTTCAGGGTAATCGGCCGCGCGGATGCAGCATTGCGATTCAGGTACTGCTCGAAGGCCCGCAGCCGCGCGTACTCGACGCCAATCGCTTCGCCTTTCACCTCACCGGAGCTGTTCCGGCTCTGATTGACCAGCACGCGCAGTACGCCACTACGGCGAATTTCGGCCAGATCACGTACCTTGTCGTTCGCTTGCCACGCCTCGGGACCCGCCACGCGCGCAGTCGCCATCGTTGGCATCAGGGCGAGCAGCAGGCAGAACATGAGTGGCAGCAATCGTGGCATCGGGATGCACCGGTGTGAAGACGCAGGGAACGCTGGTGCGGTGCTCCCTGCCCGCAAAAGGTGGCAAAGGTTCTCACAGGTTGGCTTATTCCGCCAGTTTACTCTCCAAACTGGTTTAGCTATAACTCCTATATTATTGATTTAGTTAGCTTTAATCTCGAGGTATCCATGCAGCTTATCGACATCGGCGTCAATCTGAACCACCCGACATTCGCCTCTAGCGCACCTGCGGTCGTCGACCGCGCCAGAGCGGCCGGCGTCGTGCAGATGGTGCTTACCGGCACCAGCCTCGAAGAAAGCGAAGCTGCTCTCAAGCTCTGTCGCCAACTGGACGAGTCCCGCCTGCACCTGTTCAGTACCGCGGGTGTGCATCCGCATGATGCGAGCCACTGGACGACTGACAGCGCCAGCCAGTTGCGCGGCCTTCTCGCCGAGCCCGAAGTGCGCGCAGTCGGCGAATGCGGCCTGGACTTCAATCGCGATTTTTCACCGCGACCGCTACAGGAGCGCGCGCTGGAGGAACAGTTGCAACTCGCCGTCGAACTGAAGTTGCCGGTCTTTCTGCACGAACGCGATGCCAGCGACCGGTTGCTGGCGATTCTGCGACCGTTTCGGGACCACCTCCCTGCGGCGGTGGTGCACTGTTTCACCGGTGAAAAACAGGCACTGTACGGCTATCTCGACCTGGACCTGCATGTCGGCATCACCGGCTGGATATGCGACGAACGCCGCGGTACCCATCTGCATCCCCTGGTGAAGGACATCCCTACAGGTCGTCTGATGCTCGAGAGCGACGCGCCGTATCTGCTGCCACGCACCCTGCGACCGAAGCCTAAGAGCGGCCAGAACGAACCGGCCTACCTTACGGAAGTACTGCGCGAAGTCGCGCTCCATCGCGGCGAGAGCGAAGCGTCGCTGGCGGCGCACACCACGCGCTGTGCGCGCGCGTTCTTCGGCCTGCCGGACCTCGACTGAGTCACAGAAATTTCTCAAGCTCTGCCTTAGGCGGCCGTTAAATGTTCAGCCGCAGTGCAAGCAAGCGTTCCGCTACGCGCGCGCAACCTCCTATAGAAGAAGAGCAGTCATGGCCGTTTGGATTCGCGATCTGTCGCTCAAGTACAAGTTCTGGGCACTGAACATGGTGACCTTCGTCATCGCGTTGCTGCTGGTGCTTTACGCCGTACAACTGGAGCAAAGCGCCCGTAGCGCCGACGCCGTCGCTGCAGCGCAGGCGCGTGCGTCGCTGCTGGCGAGCTGGCCGGCCAATGCTGCGCTGCCGCAGGGTGTGGACCTGATCGCGTTCCAGGCAGATCAGCGCGCCGCGGTCGAGGGTCAGGCTATCGCCGAAAGCGGCTGGACCACCCTCACCCACGACCGACTGTTCTCCAGCAATCCCGTGGTCGGCGCCCACCTGATCTCCGCGACGAATGGTCAGAAGCTGGCTGTACTGGCCCGCGCGCCCAGCGCTATTCAGGTACTGAGCCAGCACTTTTTCAGCTACGCCGTGGCGGTCGCCGTGCTGATGCTCGGCCTGCTCGGCGCTTCGCAACTGCTTATCCGCTTTCTGCTCAGCCACCTCAACACGCTCAAGGACGTCATGCTGCACGTGGAGCGCAGTGGCGACCTGCAGGCACGGGTTCCGCTGGACAGCCGTGACGAAGTCGGCCAGATGGCCAGCGCATTCAACGCCATGCAGGGCGGCTATCAACGCGTGGTCAGCACCGTCGCCCAGGCTGCCGCGCGTCTCGACGAGGGCGCCAGCCGGCTCGCCACGAGCATGAACGACGTGCACAAGGGCATGCGCGGTCAGCAGGGCGAAACCGACCAGGCAGCCACGGCCATCAACGAAATGAGCGCCACGGTGCACCAGATCGCCGAGCATGCACGCGAAACTCGCGATCAATCACAGAACGCCGACCGCCTTGCGGGCGAAGGCCACCGGGTCGTCGGCCGTGTGGAGAAGTCCATCTCCAGCCTATCCCAGGGCGTGCAGCAGACCGGCGAGATGATCGAGCAGCTCGCCGCGGACAGCCAGAAGATCAACGGCGTGGTCAACGTGATCCACAGCATCGCCGAACAGACCAACCTGCTAGCGCTCAACGCGGCCATCGAAGCAGCCCGGGCCGGTGAACAGGGCCGCGGATTCGCCGTGGTTGCCGATGAGGTTCGCAACCTGGCCAAGCGTGTGCAGACCTCCACCGATGAGATCACCCAGATGATCTCCGGCCTGCAGTCGATGACCCGCGACGCCGTGGAGTTCATGCAGGAAAGCTCGCTCAAGGCCGACGACTGCGTTCGTGAAGCCCATGACGCAGCGCAGGCGCTGGAGGCCATCGCCGATGCGGTCGCGCAGATGCGTGAAAGCAACACGCAGATCGCCGTGGCGGCCGAACAGCAAAGCCAGGTAGCCGAGGAGCTCAATCGCTCGGTCACCGGCATCCGCGACGTCACGGAACGCACCGTGGAGCAGACCGTAAGCTCGGCCAGCACCAGTGCCGAGCTGGCCGCGCTATCCACCGATCTGAGCCGTGCCATCGGCCAGCTCAGGCTCTAGCTTCCTGCCAATGCGGCGTTGCGCTCGCGCAACGCCCTCCGCGCTCGAAAAGCATGCACTGCCTCGAGCGCAGCCCCAAAACGGGGCATTCCCCTGGTACCGCCCTTCCCCACGACGCCTGCAGCGCGCGTTTTTTGTGCATTGGCATCGCTCTTGCTTTGCATCCTTTGCGAAGAAAGCTGCTGCACCTGCGAAGACAATTTGAAATAGCTGACTAGGGTTCCGACTCGTTGAGGCGAGTGGCTGGTCCGAGAGTTGGCGACCTCCAGCGAGGTTACACGGCGGGATAAAAGCCCGGGAGACAGCGTGATTGCACGCAGCTCCTGCGCTATTCCCAACACTGGAGGGTTTGCCATGTGCCCGCTCGAAACGGCTTTGCCGTTCTCCGCTCTGCCTTGCGCCAGGGCCTCTGCCGCACCCGAACTTCACAGTATTCCACCTGTTGCCGCGGCCGTTGCACGGGGCATCTGCCTATGCGTCTGATCAACCGCACTCCCGGACGTAGCGGCTGGTTGGCACTGGCAATTCTGCCCTTCGCCCTGCTGCTGGCGCTGTACCTGACCAACTCGGCCCAGCGCCTGGAACTGAACCCCAACGACAAGTTGCTGCCCAGCTTCGGCCAGATGAGCGCAGCCGTAGAACGCCTCGCCTTCACCCCCGACAAACGCTCCGGCGACTATCTGTTCTGGCAGGACACCGCCTCCAGCCTCAAGCGCCTCGGCACCGGTCTTACCATCGCGGCAGTGGCCGGCCTGTGCCTGGGTATCGTTGCCGGCACCCTGCCGCTGTTCAGCGCGCCACTCTCGCCGTTGCTCACGGTGCTGTCGATGGTACCGCCGCTGGCAATCCTGCCGATCCTGTTCATCGTGTTCGGACTGGGCGAGCTGTCCAAAGTGATGCTGATCGTCATCGGCATCACCCCGATCCTCGCCCGCGACCTTGAACACCGAGCACGAGAAATTCCCCGCGAGCTGCTGATCAAGGCGCAAACCTTGGGCGCCAACACCTGGACCCTGATCCTGCGCCTAGTCCTGCCGCAGCTGATGCCGCGCCTGCTGATCAGCCTGCGCCTGGTGCTCGGTTCGGCCTGGCTGTTCCTCATCGCCGCCGAGGCCATCGCCTCCACCGATGGCCTGGGCTACCGCATCTTTCTCGTGCGTCGCTACATGGCGATGGACGTGATCCTGCCCTATGTCGCCTGGATCACCATGCTGGCCTGGGCGATGGATTTCCTGCTGCGGCGTCTGACGCAGCTGCTGTTCCCCTGGTACGAAGGAGCCAAGGCATGACTGCCAAAGAAAGCGGAGCCGTCATGAGCGACACCAGGCCATTCCTCCAGGTTAAGAACGTCTGGCAGGAGTACGGCGATCAGATCGTGCTGGAGCGCCTGAACCTGAACATTGCCGAAGGCGAATTCTGCACCCTGGTCGGCGCCTCTGGCTGCGGCAAGTCGACCTTCCTGCGCCTGCTGCTCGGCCAGGAAACGCCCAGCCGCGGCGAGATCCTGCTCGACGGGCGGCCGCTGGCCAACGAGCCGGATGCCAGCCGCGGCGTGGTCTTTCAGCGCTATTCGGTATTCCCGCACCTGTCGGTGCAGGACAACGTCGCCCTCGGCCTGGAACTGCCGCGCGCCCCGCTGCTCGGCCGTCTGCTCGGTCGCCACAAACGCGATGCCCGCGAGCAGGCCGCGCAGATGCTGCACAAGGTTGGCCTCGGCCACGCACTGAACAAGTACCCGGCGCAACTGTCCGGCGGCATGCAGCAGCGCCTCGCGATCGCCCAGGCGCTGGTGATGAAGCCCCGCGTGCTGCTGCTGGACGAGCCCTTCGGCGCCCTCGACCCCGGTATCCGCAAGGACATGCATTCGCTGCTGCTGGAGCTGTGGCAGGAAACCCGGCTGACCGTGTTCATGGTCACCCACGACCTGTCGGAAGGCTTCACCCTCGGCAGCCGCATTCTGGTCTTCGACAAGCCGCGCATCGATCCCCACGCCCCAGGCGCTTATGGCGCGCGGGTGACCTATGACATTCCGCTGCACGAGGGCCGCCACGCACCCGGCGCGTCCACAGGCCTTCCGGCTGCCCTCAGCGAGCCACTTCGAACTGCCTATCAAGGAGCCTGACATGAGCGCTTCACTCGCGATCCGCCCCACGCTGTACGAGGAAACCGTTCCCGGCGGCGGCCACACCTCCTTCGTCCTCAAACGCGGCCAGCTGCTGCGCCTGACTGATCTCGAAGGCGGCGCCAACGTCAGCCTGATGCTGCTCAACGCGCACGAGAAGAGTGAGCGACTGAATCTGCCAGACACGCTCAAGGGCCAGCACACCGCCAAACTCACCGCCGGCCACTGCCTGTACTCGGACATGGGCCGCGTGCTCGCCGCCATCACCGCGGACACCTGCGGCTGGCACGACAGCTTCGGCGGCGTGCTCAACGCCGAAGAGGTGACCGAAAAGTACGGCGAGGGACGCTACCAAGAACTGCGCAACGGCTTTTTCCGCAACGGCACGGACAATCTGCTGGTGGAAATGGGCAAGTGGGACCTGAACCTGCAGGACCTCTTGATGGTGCTCAACCTGTTCAGTCGGGTGGATGTCGATGCCGACGGCGCTTTCGCCTTTCAGCCCGGCAACAGCCAGCCCGGCGACTACGTCGAGCTGTACGCACCGATGGACACGCTGGTGATCCTCACTGCGCTGCAGCATCCGCTGGACCCGAATCCCGACTACGCCCCTAAACCGGTGCAGCTCAGCTGGCACAGCGTCGCCAGCGACGGCATCAGTGTTCTCTGCCGCACCTCGCGGCCGGAGAACGGCCGCGCCTTCCATAACACCGAACGGCTGTACGTCTGAGGAGTGCCGAGATGACGATCGTTGCAAGCAACCTGCACCCTGAAACCGCCGTGTTCCGCCACGAAATCCCCGCTGGCGAGCCGTACCTGTTCGAAGTGAAGGCCGGCCAGACCCTGCGCCTGCTCGATCTGGAAGGCAACCAGGCCGTGGACACGCTGTTCTTCAGCGCGAAAAATTCTCGCGAGCGCTACGACCCGCAGCGCACCCTGCGCAAACAGAACCGCGTCTACCTCACCACCGGCACGGTGCTCTTCTCCAACCTCGGCAATCCGTTGCTGACTATCGTCGCCGATACCTGCGGTCGCCACGACACCCTCGGTGGCGCCTGCGCCCAGGAGAGCAACGTGGTGCGCTATGCGCTGGACAAGCGCTACATGCACAGCTGCCGCGACAATTTCCTGCGCGCCAGCCTCAACGACGGCCGCCTCACCAAGCGCGACATCGGCGCCAACATCAACTTCTTCATGAACGTGCCGGTGACGCCCGAAGGCGGCCTGACTTTCGCCGACGGCATCTCCGCGCCGGGCAAGTACGTGGAGCTCAAGGCCGAGCAGGACGTGATCGTGCTGATCTCCAACTGCCCACAGCTGAACAACCCCTGCAACGGCTGGAACCCGACCTCTGCCGAGGTGCTGGTGTGGGACTGATACCGCTGTTGCGACGCCACTTGCTGCCGCTGCTGCAGGCGCGCGCCGGGCAGCGGCCCGAGTTGCCGGCAGCGAAGACACCCTCTCCAACCACGGACGGCCGTGGCGCAGATGAATAAAGGCGGGACGGCCCGCCAGCCCTTCGAGGGTTACTGAAGATGTTCGACAAACTCCTGATCGCCAACCGCGGTGCCATTGCCTGCCGCATCCTGCGTACGCTACGTGACCTGGACGTGAAAGGCGTCGCCGTTTACTCCGAGGCCGACGCCGCCAGCCTGCATATCCAGCAGGCCGACGAGGCTCACAGCCTGGGAGAAGGCCCGGCAGCGCAGACCTATCTGGTGGTGGAGAAGATTCTCCGCATCGCCCGGGAAACCGGCGCTAAAGCCATCCACCCCGGCTACGGCTTTCTCTCCGAAAACGCCGCCTTTGCCGAGGCCTGCGAGGCGGCGGGCATCGCCTTCGTCGGCCCGACGCCGGAGCAGCTGCGCGTGTTCGGCCTCAAGCACACCGCCCGCGCCCTGGCCAAGCAACATGGCGTGCCGATGCTGGAAGGCACCGAGCTGCTCGACAGTCTCACCGATGCTCTCGGCGCCGCCGGGCAGGTCGGCTACCCGGTGATGCTGAAAAGCACCGCAGGCGGGGGCGGTATCGGCATGCGCGTGTGCCGCTCGGCCGCTGAGCTGGCGGACGCCTTCGAGGCGGTCAAGCGCCTGGGACAGAACAACTTCAGCGACGCAGGCGTGTTCATCGAGAAGTACATCGAGCGCGCACGCCACCTGGAAGTGCAGGTATTCGGCGATGGCCAGGGTGACGTGATCGCCTTGGGCGTGCGCGACTGCTCGGTGCAACGGCGCAACCAGAAGGTGCTGGAGGAAACCCCGGCACCGAACCTGCCCGCCGGCATGGCCGAGGCGCTGTGCGAAGCGGCGATCAAGCTGGCCAAGGCGGTCAATTACCGCAGCGCCGGCACCGTCGAGTTCGTTTACGACGCCGAGGCCGAGCAGTTCTATTTCCTTGAGGTGAACACCCGCCTGCAGGTCGAGCATGGCGTCACCGAGCAGGTCTGGGGCGTCGATCTGGTGCGCTGGATGATCAAGCTGGCCGCCGGCGACCTACCGCCGCTGGCGGAGCTGGCGAAAACGCTGAAGCCGTCGGGCCATTCGATCCAGGCGCGCCTGTATGCCGAAGACCCGGGCCGGGATTTTCAGCCCAGCCCCGGCCTGCTCACCGCCGTGGATTTTCCCAGGGGCGACGGCAAAGCCCTGCGTATCGACACCTGGGTGGAGGCTGGTTGCGAGATCCCGCCCTATTTCGACCCGATGGTCGCCAAGCTGATCACCTGGGCGCCGGATCGTGAGAGCGCCCGTGTCGCGCTGGATACCGCGCTGGGCGACACCCTGCTCTACGGTGTGGAAACCAACCGGACTTATCTTCGGCAGATCCTCGGCTATGCGCCCTTCGCCGAAGGTCAACCCTGGACCCGCTGCCTGGAAGGCCTGACCTATAGAGCCACTACCTTCGAGGTGATCAGCGCCGGCACCCAGACTACCGTGCAGGACTTTCCCGGCCGCCTGGGGTACTGGGCAGTGGGTGTGCCGCCGTCCGGTCCGATGGACAACCGAGCGCTGCGTATGGGCAATGCCCTGCTCGGCAATTCGGCCGACGCCGCCGGGCTGGAAATCACCATGAGCGGGCCGATCCTGCGCTTCAACACCGATGCGGTGGTGGCGCTGACTGGCGCCGAGATCCCCGTGAAGCTCGATGACGTCGCGCAGCCGATGTGCACCGCCATTTTCGTCCCGGCCGGCAGCACCCTGACCATCGGCACCATCACCGGCGCCGGTGCCCGCTCCTACCTGGCCGTGCGCGGCGGCGTGCAGGTGCCGGAGTATCTGGGCAGCAAGAGCACCTTTACCCTCGGCCAGTTCGGCGGCCACGGTGGCCGCGCCCTGCGTGCCGGCGACGTGCTGCACCTGGCACCGCTGAGCGACTCGTCGGCCGGCGCCAGGCTCGCCGCCGAGCTGTGCAGCGCCCTGCCGGCGGTGCGCGAGCTGCGGGTGATCTACGGCCCGCACGGCGCGCCGGAATACTTCACCGAGGGCTACATCGCGCGCTTCTTCGCCACCGACTGGGAAGTGCACTTCAACTCCAGCCGCACCGGGGTGCGCCTGATCGGCCCGAAACCCGAGTGGGTGCGCGAGAGCGGCGGCGAGGCCGGCCTGCACCCGTCGAACATCCACGACAACCCCTACGCCATCGGCGCGGTCGATTTCACCGGCGATATGCCGGTGATCCTCGGCCCGGACGGCCCGAGCCTGGGCGGCTTCGTCTGCCCGGTGACCATCATCGAGGCAGATCTGTGGCAGCTCGGCCAGCTCAAGGCCGGCGACAAGGTGCGCTTCGTCCCGGTGGATGTGCTGACCGCACGCCAGCTGGCCAAGGCCGCCGATGCCGAGTGCGCCAGCCTCGCGCCGGCGGCAGTGGTCGCCACGCCGGTAGCTCTGCAGTCGCCCATCGTGCTGGATATCGGTGAAGCGGACAGCCGCCTGGTCGCCCGCCTCTCCGGCGACACCCACCTGTTGCTGGAAATCGGCGCGCCGGAGCTGGACCTGGTGCTGCGCTTCCGTGGTCATGCACTGATGCAGGCCCTCGAAGCCAAGCAGCTCGATGGGGTGATCGACCTGACCCCCGGCATCCGCTCCCTGCAGGTGCACTACCAGCCCGAGACCCTGGCGCTGGAGGATCTCTTGGAGATCGTCGCCGGCCTGTGGGATGCCGTGTGCGCCGCGCAGGATCTGAAGGTGCCCTCGCGCATCGTCCACCTGCCGCTGTCCTGGGACGACCCGGCCTGCCAGTTGGCCATCGAGAAGTACATGACCACGGTGCGCAAGGACGCGCCCTGGTGCCCGAGCAACCTGGAGTTCATCCGCCGCATCAACGATCTGCCGGACCTCGACGAGGTGTACCGCACGGTATTCGAGGCCAGCTATCTGGTGATGGGCCTGGGTGACGTATACCTCGGCGCGCCGGTGGCCACTCCGCTGGACCCACGGCATCGGCTGGTCACCACCAAGTACAACCCGGCGCGCACCTGGACGGCCGAAAACTCGGTCGGTATTGGTGGTGCCTACATGTGCGTCTACGGCATGGAAGGCCCGGGCGGTTACCAGTTCGTCGGTCGAACTCTGCAGATGTGGAACCGCTACCGCGCGCTCGAGGCGTTCGGCGGCCAGCCCTGGCTGCTGCGTTTTTTCGACCAGATCCGTTTCTACCCGGTCAGCGCCGAGGAGCTGCTGAAGATTCGCCGCGATTTTCCGCTGGGCCGCTACCCGCTGAAGATCGAGGAGACCGAGCTGTGCCTCTCCGACTACCAGGATTTCTTGGTCAAGGAAGCCGAAGGCATCGAGGCCTTCCGCAGCCAGCAGCGCACGGCCTTCGACGCCGAGCGCCAGCGCTGGATCGAATCGGGGCTGGCGCATTTCGAGAGCGAGGAAGTAGCGGCCGATCTCGGTGAAGACACCCCGCTTGGCGCCGGTGAGCACGGCATCGAAAGCCATATCGCCGGCAATCTCTGGCAGGTGTCGGTGGCCGAGGGCGCGCGCGTGGCTGCCGGCGACGTGCTGGTGATCCTTGAGAGCATGAAGATGGAAATTCCGCTCATCGCTCCGGTCGCCGGGGTAGTGAAGGACATCCGTGTGCAACCCGGCTCCCCGGTGCGCGCCGGCCAACGGGTGGTGGTGATCGAGGAGGTTTGAGAACTGTGGTCTTTGCCGACCATTTCCCCCTCACCCTAGCCCTCTCCCTCAAGGAGAGGGGACCGGTTCGGCGCGGGCTCGCGGGTCTGGACATCGACGCAGCTCGCGCATTGCCATGAGCCGCGTAACGAACTCTCAGCGCCTGCGATACGAAAGCAACGCCGGACCACAAGACCGCCAGCAACACCGAATCAACCGCCCCTTTGGGGAGAGGGCTGGGGTGAGGGGAAACGGCCGCCAGCCTGACCTGAATCCCGACCGCCCGAACAGACCAGGCCTGCCACAGAGGAAGCCAACCATGACGACCCATTTCGATCTTCGTCTCGACACGCTGCGCAATGCCTATGAAGCCGGCACCACGACCCCGCGCCAGCTGATCCTCAAACTGCGCGCCAAGGCCGCTGAACTGAACGGCGAGTTCAACGCCTTTATCCACCTGATGAGCGTCGAAGAACTTGAGCCCTACCTGGCCGCACTGGAGAGCAAGACGCCCGCCGAGCTACCGCTCTACGGCATCCCGTTCGCCATCAAGGACAATATCGACCTGACCGGCATCCCCACCACCGCTGCCTGCCCGGCCTTTGCCTATACACCGGAAACCAGCGCCACAATCGTCGAGCAGCTGATCGCCCTCGGTGCCGTGCCGCTGGGTAAGACCAACCTCGACCAGTTCGCCACCGGCCTCAACGGCACCCGCTCGCCCTACGGCGAATGCCGCAACAGCGTGCACCCCGACTACCCCTCCGGTGGCTCCAGCGCCGGCTCGTCGCTGGCCGTGGCGCTGGGGCTGGCAAGCTTCGCCCTCGGCACCGACACCGCCGGTTCCGGCCGCGTGCCGGCCGCGCTGAACAATCTGGTGGGCCTCAAGGCCAGCAAGGGCCTGATCTCCACCGCCGGCGTCGTCCCCGCCTGCCGCACGCTGGACTGCGTGACCTTCTTCACTGCCAGCGCCGCCGAAGCCAGTCAGCTGCTCGCGTTGACCGCCAGACTCGATCCGCGTGACGAATACAGCCGCGCCAACCCGCTGTGGAACGACGGCTCGGCCTTCGGCCAGGTGAAGTCCTTTCGCTTCGGCGTACCGAAGCAGCTCGAGTTCCTCGGCTGCCCGGAAAGTCCGGCGCTGTTCGCCGCCACCATTGAGCAGATAAAAGCCATCGGTGGCGAGCCAGTGGAAGTGGACTTTTCGCCCTTCCTCGAAGCCGCGCGCCTGCTCTACGAAGGCCCCTGGGTCGCCGAACGCTACAGCGTGGCGGGCGAGCTGATCGAGCAGCAGCCCGACGCCGTCCTGCCGGTGATAAAGGCGGTACTGGAAAAGGCACCGGGCACCACCGCCGTGCAACTGTTCGAAGCGCAATACCGCCTGCAGCAGCTGAAGGCCATCTGCGACCGGATCATGGCCGAGGTCGATTGCGTACTGACGCCCGCGTACCCGCGCCCGGTGACGCTCGCCGAGCTTCGCGCCGAACCGGTCAAGCGCAACTCGGACCTGGGCTACTACACTAACTTCATGAACATGCTGGATTACGCCGCCGTGGCTGTACCTGCCGGCGTTATGGAGAACGAGCTGCCCTGGGGCGTGACGCTGTTCGGCCGTGTGTTCACCGATCAGTACCTGCTGAGCCTGGCCGATGCACTGCAACGCCGGACCGGCATGGCCCTGGTGGGCAGCAATGTGATCACAACACCTGTCCCGCAGAATCCGGCGCGCAACGACCGGACGAGAGTGGTGGTCTGCGGCGCGCACCTCGATGGCCTGCCGCTGAACTGGCAACTTCGCCAGCGCGGCGGTCGGCTGCTGGAGGCAACCACCAGCAGCGCGGCGTACAAGCTCTACGCCCTGGCCGGCGGCCCGCTGTTACGCCCGGGGATGGTGCGCGTCGCCGAGGGTGGCGCGGCGATTGCCGTGGAAGTCTGGGACATCCCCAGCAGCGAGCTGGGCTCGTTCCTCACCGGCATCCCCGCGCCGCTGGGCCTGGGCAAGGTGGAGCTAGAAGACGGGCGCTGGGAAACCGGGTTTATCTGCGATGCTTACGGCCTTGACGGCGCCGAGGACATCACTCCTTTCGGCGGCTGGAAGGCTTGGCTGGCGCAGCGGGGTTGAGATAGCGAAGCCACTTATCTGGCTGTACGCGGTATGGAGCGAAACGCAGCCAGTGAGAAATGAATGCGCGGGACTGACCAACAACTATGCATCTGGTACATCCCGCGCAGCGCTCGATAGCGATACAGCGCCTTAACGGCAGCTCCTATAACGCCGGTCAGGTAGCCATCTCGGGCCAGGGTGCGCTCATCCAGTCCTCACGCTAGTCTTCGTCGCTGCTGCTGCGCCTCGGCAAAGCCTCGTCCAGCGCTGACCCACCCTCTCGCAACACGACTTGATGAACCCCCGGACCAGGCAGCGCGATCCCCGAAGCGCGCAGTGCCTCAATCAGGTTTGCCCGCACACGCGAGGCGGTGAGCATGAAGTCCGACCGGCGCGAGTCGCACCAGAATTGCACCTGAAAGGCGAGCTCGCTCTGGCCCATCTCGCGTATCGCCACTGTGGGTGGTGGCTCGGCGATGACTCCTTCAGCACGCCGGGCTGCCTCCTTGAGCACGCTCATTACCTGTGGCAGATCGACTTCGTAGCCGAGGTAGCAGATCACCTGACCACGGCGCACCGGCGCAGCGGTGTTGTTGGTGACCCGCGAGGTAAAGGTTTCCGCATTCGGCACCAGGACCCGGCGTCCGTCGTAGGTGCGGATCTGCGTGGCACGCAGTTCGATGCGCTCCACGCTGCCCTCGGTGTCGCCGATGATGATCTGGTCGCCGAGCTGGAACGGCCGCAAGGTAAGGATCAGCAGGCCGCTGACAAAGTTGGAAAGGATGTCCTTGAGGGCGAAGCCGAGCGCCAGGCTGGTCAGCCCGAGGCCTGTGGTGAGCGTCCCGGGTTCGAGGCCAAAGGCGGTGGCAGCGACGATCAGGCCCAGCAGCCAGACGGTGTAGTAACTGACCTGCTTGATCAGGTTCTCCACCGTCCGATCGCGTATCAGCCGATGAGAGATCATCCGAACCCCTGCCCGCACACTCGCAGCCAATGCCCAGAACACGCCGATCACCAGAAGCGCCGCCAGTGCCCGCGGTACGATGCTGATGGCCGCTTCCAGCAACCGGGCGAAGGCGGTATCGACGCTCGCGCGTACGTCGGTCACGAAGCGCGCTCGCTCCGACGTCCGCCGTGTGCTGGCCTGCGCCAGCGCAGTTTCGAGAACCGACGCCCACTCGCGCGCCTGCGCCTCAAGCGCCCGGCCGTTGGCTTGGGCATCCTCCTCAGTGACCTGCATCAGGATGCGCCCAGCCATGGTGATCTGGCGCGCCTCGGCATCTTCCCCGGCCGGCGCGATGCGCGCCCTGCTGATGCCCTGCGGGGTTTCCAACACCGTCAGCAATTGCCGCTCTATCTGCCGAGCCCGCAGGCGCGCCTCCAACTCCTCGGTTCCGCCAAGACGAAACAGTGCACGGCCATCGAGCCGCACCGTCGCCAAGCCATCATCCACCTGCGCCATTGCCGGCAATGGCAAGAACAACACGAGCAGCGCCATTAGCAGGGCCAGCGGCAAACGCATCAGTCGAGTCATGGGAGGAGATGTTGCGAGAAGAGCGCAGCCCTGGGCCGACCGATGTGCAATCTGCGACCCAGGGTGCGTCCGCGGTTTATCAGAAGATCAGCGCGAACAGGCCGATCACGACGATCAGGCCGATCAGAAAGATGATGCCAATGGTGCTACCTAGAAACTTCAGCATGTGATGGCTCCCGTTCTTCGTGAGTTCATCAGTTCCGACTGGCAGGTACCTCCATCGTTCAAGGTTTTCGCCGACCAGTACATCTCGCGACTCTATCCCGATCATCATTAAGACGCGCCGCAGCACCATTCGGGAGCGCCCTTTCAGAAATTGACCTGCATCCGAGCATGCCCGCCGCTCAACAAAAAGCCTCGTACCGCACCGCACGCGCCGTACCACGCGGGCTTGCCGAGCTTGCACGGCAACTGGCACGCAACCTGCTCTATCCCAAGTGAACGGGATGAGTCGCCACCGGCACTCATGACGCTTGGCACAAACACAGGAGCAGCTTCAAGGAGAACTAGGGTTCCGGCTCACAGGGAGTGGGCGCTGGTCCGAGAGTT
>DAMCQE010000029.1:0-43225 GCA_032105665.1 Pseudomonas sp.
TTCCCATGAAATTCGTCGATGAAGTATCGATTTTTGTAAAGGCCGGCGACGGCGGCAACGGCATGATGAGCTTTCGTCGTGAGAAGTTCATCGAAAAGGGTGGCCCCAACGGCGGCGATGGCGGTGACGGCGGCTCGGTGTATCTGGAGGCCGACGAGAACCTCAACACGCTGGTGGACTACCGCTACACCCGTCGCTTCAATGCGCAGAACGGGCAGAAGGGCGGTAGTACCGACTGTACAGGCGCCAAGGGTGAGGATCTTGTCCTGCCGGTGCCGGTTGGTACCACCATCATCGATGCGGCTACCCAGGAGATCATGGGCGACCTCACCAAGCCGGGACAGCGCCTGCTGGTGGCTCAAGGCGGCTGGCATGGGCTGGGCAATACGCGCTTCAAGTCCAGCACCAATCGCGCGCCGCGGCAAACCACGCCGGGCAAGCCGGGTGATGCTCGTGATCTCAAGCTCGAGCTGAAGGTGTTGGCGGATGTCGGTCTGCTGGGCTTGCCGAATGCCGGCAAGAGCACCTTCATTCGCTCGGTGTCGGCGGCCAAGCCCAAGGTCGCTGACTACCCGTTCACCACGCTGGTGCCGAACCTCGGTGTTGTCAGCGTCGGACGCTACAAGAGCTTCGTGATTGCCGACATTCCGGGGCTCATCGAGGGGGCGGCCGAAGGCGCGGGGCTGGGGATTCGCTTCCTCAAGCACTTGGCGCGCACTCGCCTGCTGCTGCACCTGGTGGATATGGCTCCGTTAGATGGTAGCGACCCGGCCGATGCGGCGGAGGTGATCCTGCATGAGCTGGAGAAGTTCAGCCCGGCGCTGACGCAGCGCGATCGCTGGTTGGTGCTGAACAAGGCTGATCAGCTGCTGGAAGATGAGCGTGAGCAACGTGTCCGGCAGGTGGTCGAGCGTTTGGACTGGAAGGGTCCTGTATTCGTCATCTCCGCGCTGGAGAGCGAGGGTACCGAAGCGCTGAGTCAGGCGATCATGCGTTATCTGGATGAGCGCACTGTGCGCGTCGCCGAAGAGCCTGATTACGCCGAGGCCCTGGCCGAGCTCGATCGCCAGATCGAGGGTGAGGCGCGGGCCCGCTTGCAGGAGCTGGATGATCAGCGTGCGTTGCGCCGCGCTGGCGTCAAGGCGGCCGATGAGGTCGAAGACGACGGCTTCGATGACGATGATGATGACGAGGGTGGTGCCGAGATCATCTACGTGCGCTAAGTCGAACCCCGGGCCGCTGCGCGGCCTGGTCAGGCGAGTGGTCGGTGGGCTGCCTCGTGCGCAGTCCGATCCGGAAGTGTTTTGGCCGTATAGAAGGCGGGAACGATGCGGGACAAGGTGAGCGGTGCGCGGCGCTGGGTGGTCAAGATCGGCAGTGCGCTGCTGACCGCCGACGGCCGCGGGCTCGATCAGGCTGCGATGGCGGTCTGGGTCGATCAGATGGTGGCCTTGCGCGAGGCAGGTGTGGAGCTCGTGCTGGTGTCGTCGGGTGCGGTTGCTGCGGGCATGAGTCGTCTTGGTTGGAGCTCTCGACCGAAGGCTGTGCATGAGTTGCAGGCGGCCGCCGCTGTCGGACAGATGGGCTTGATTCGCGCCTGGGAATCCAGCTTCGCTCGCTGCGATCAGCAGACGGCGCAAATTCTCGTCACCCACGACGATCTCTCGGACCGCAAGCGCTATCTCAATGCGCGCAGCACGCTGCGTACGCTCATCGATCTCGGTGTGGTGCCGGTCATCAACGAGAACGACACGGTGGTCACTGACGAAATCCGCTTTGGCGACAACGACACGCTTGCTGCACTGGTCGCCAACCTGGTCGAGGCCGATCTGCTGGTCATCCTGACCGACCGGGACGGCATGTTCGACGCCGACCCGCGTTTCAATCCTCAAGCCAATCTCATCAGTGAGGCGCGCGCCGACGATCCTGCTTTGGATGCAGTGGCTGGCGGCACGGGAGGGGCGCTGGGGCGTGGCGGCATGCAGACCAAGCTTCGTGCGGCGCGCCTGGCAGCGCGCTCTGGCGCGCATACGGTGATCGTTGGTGGGCGCATCGAGCTGGTGCTGGCGCGGCTCAAGGCGGGTGATCGCCTGGGGACGCTGCTGGCGCCGGAGTGCAGTCGGCATGCGGCGCGCAAGCAATGGTTGGCTGGGCACCTGCAAACGCGTGGCACGCTGACGCTGGATGACGGTGCCGTGCATGCCTTGCGTCAAGGCAATCGCAGTCTGCTGCCTGTCGGTGTGCGCGCTGTGCAGGGTGCATTCCGTCGTGGCGAGATGGTGGTCTGTGTCGGGCCGCAGGGTGCGGAAGTTGCGCGCGGTCTGGTGAACTACAGTGCGGCCGAGGCGCAGCGCATTCTCGGGCGGACATCAGATGAGATCGAAAAGCTGCTTGGATATGTTGATGAGCCGGAGCTTATTCATCGCGACAACATGATTCTGATCTGAGGTGAGCATGCGTTTAGCCAATTTTTCGCTGGTTTTTGGGTTGCTCATCCCTTCGCTGGTGTTGGCCGAGCAGATCGGTGAGGTGGATACGGTCTTCAAGTGGCTCGGGCCGAATCACAAGATCGTCGTAGAGGCGTTCGACGATCCCTTGGTCGATGGTGTGACCTGCTATCTGTCTCGCGCCAAGACCGGTGGGATCAAGGGCGGGCTGGGGCTCGCGGAGGATCGTGCCGAGGCGTCCATCGCCTGTCGCCAGGTGGGGCCGATTCGCATCAACGGCAAGCTCAAAGATGGCGATGTAGTGTTCAAGGAGCGCGCCTCGCTGGTGTTCAAGACCATGCAGGTGGTGCGCTTCTTTGATGAGTCGCGTAATACCTTGGTTTATCTGGTCTACAGCGATCGCGTCATCGAGGGTAGCCCGCAGAATGCGGTGACGGCGATTCCGATTCTGCCTTGGCCGGTTGCGCCGTAATTTGCGCATCGGCCCATCCTTCGCGAGTGGGGCAAAATTTGGGCATAAAAAAACCGGCGCTAGGCCGGTTTTTTTCAAGAACCTGCAGTTAGGCTGCAGCAGCTTCGCCGAGGGCCTTGATGTGGCCGTTCAGGCGGCTCTTGTGACGAGCGGCTTTGTTCTTGTGGATGATGCCTTTGTCGGCCATGCGGTCGATGACCGGCACGGCGGCGGTGTAGGCTGCGCGGGCCTTGTCCAGGTCCTTGGCGTCGATGGCCTTGACCACATTCTTGATGTAGGTGCGAACCATGGAGCGCAAGCTGGCGTTGTGGCTGCGACGCTTCTCAGCCTGAATTGCGCGTTTTTTGGCGGAAGGGCTGTTGGCCACCGTCGAACTCCTCGAAAACTTGGGGGATTGCAAAGCAAATAAGGCCGCGAATCATGCCGACGCGAAGGGCGCTTGTCAAGCCCGGTCGAATGGCTTGAGAAGCTGGTCGGACAGAAGGGCTGCGGCTAAACTCGCCGCCTCTTTTCGTGTCGTAACTGGCCATCGATCCGGCCGGCGCTGAGCGCTCGGTCGATCAATCTCGCTGCAATTCTAGGAAGACAAATGTCCGAAAAAACCGGCAAGGGCGGATTGTTGCGCTCCAGCGCGGTGGTCAGTGTCATGACCCTGCTGTCACGCGTGTTGGGCATGGTACGCGATATGGTCGTCGCCAGCTACTTCGGTTCGGGGGCTGCGGCCGACGCGTTCTTCATTGCGTTCAAGATTCCCAACTTTCTGCGCCGGCTGTTTGCCGAGGGCGCATTCGCTCAGGCGTTCGTGCCGGTGCTTTCGGAATATCGCACCAAGCGCACGCTGCAGGACGTCAAGCAGTTGGTGGATCGCACCGCCGGCATGCTCGGGCTCATCCTTGCCGGGCTGACTGCGCTGGGTGTGCTGTTTGCGCCCTATGTGGTAATGGTCTTCGCGCCCGGCTTTCATGATGATCCGGAGAAGATGCAGCTGGCTGGCGAGCTGCTGCGCATCACCTTTCCCTACCTGATGCTGATCTCGCTGACGGCATTCACCTCCGGCGTGCTCAACAGTTACGGGCATTTTGCGGTGCCGGGCTTCACGCCGGTACTGCTCAATGTCTGCATGATCGCCTCGACTGTGTTTCTCACGCCCTATTTCGATCAGCCGATCATGGCGCTTGCCTGGGGCGTGTTCATTGCCGGTTTCGCCCAGCTGGCCTTTCAGCTGCCGTATGTCGCCAAGCTTGGGCTGCTGCCGCGGCCAAAGGTAAAGCGGGGTGACGAGGGCGTTCGTCGCATCATGCTGCTGATGGTGCCGGCGCTGTTCGGTGTCTCGGTCAGTCAGATCAATCTGTTGCTGGATACAGTGCTGGCTTCCTTTCTGCAGACCGGCAGCGTGTCCTGGTTGTATTACGCCGATCGCCTCTCAGAGCTGCCGTTGGGGGCGTTCGGCATCGCGATTGGCACGGTGATCTTGCCTAGCTTGTCGCGCCAGCATGCTGGAGACGATCCAAAGGCGTTCTCCGCAACGGTCGATTGGGCATTGCGCATGGTGCTGCTGGTAGGTGTCCCCGCTGCGCTGGCACTGGGCATTCTCGCCGAGCCAATGATCGCCAGCCTGTTCTATTACGGCGCCATGAGCGAGGAGGCGGTGGTGCAATCGGCCAGGGCGTTGCAGGCCTATTCTCTGGGCGTGCTGGCGTTCATGCTGATCAAGGTGCTGGCGCCGGGTTTCTTCGCTCGTCAGGATCTGAAGACGCCGGTACGCGTCGCGGTCATCTGCATGGTCGCGAACATGGTAATGAACCTGATCCTGATCTGGCCGTTACAGCATGTCGGGCTGGCGCTGGCGACTTCGTTGTCGTCGATGCTCAACGCTGTGCTGCTGTTCTGGGGGCTGTACAAGGTTGGCGTCTACCGTCCTGCGCCGGGCTGGTGGTTGTTCGGGTTACGCCTGGCAGCTGCCTGTGCGGCGATGGTGGCGACGGTCTGGTGGCTTAACGTGCCGGCGCAGGAGTGGTTCGTCTGGGGCTGGCAGCAGCGAGCGCTGCGGTTGGGGATTCTCGTTTGCGCAGGGCTCGCGGCATTCGCCGCCGGGTTGTTGCTGACCGGGCTGCGGCCGCGGCATTTGCGGCATTGATCGACGATTCACGGGCGGAGCAAACCTGTCCGGGATGCGCGGCACGTGCGTATAATCGGCCACTTTTCAAGCAAGAAGTGCGGTATGCAGCTGGTTCGAGGTCTTCACAACCTGCGCCCCCGACATCGGGGCTGCGTCGCCACCATCGGCAATTTCGACGGCGTGCACCGGGGGCATCAGGCCATCCTGGCGCGCTTGCGCGAACGTGCGGCCGAGCTGGGGCTGCCGAGCTGCGTGGTGATCTTCGAGCCGCAACCGCGTGAGTTCTTCTCGCCGGACAAGGCGCCGGCGCGGCTCACCCGCTTGCGTGAAAAGCTGCAGCTGTTGAGCGAGCAGGGCGTCGATCTGGTGCTGTGCCTGGCGTTCAATCGCCGCCTGCGAGAGCTGAGTGCCGCGGAGTTCGTCCACGCCACGCTGGTTGAAGGCCTCGGCGTGCGGCATCTTGAAGTGGGCGACGATTTCCGTTTCGGCTGTGACCGCGCCGGCGACTTCGACTTCCTGCTCAAGGCTGGCGCCGCCGAAGGCTTCAGTGTCGAGGCGGCCACCACCATCGAGGTGGATGGCGAGCGTGTCAGCAGCACGCGGCTGCGCCAGGTACTGGCCGACGGTGACCTGGGTTGTGCCGAGGCATTGCTCGGCAGGCCCTTCGCGATCACCGGGCGGGTCATGCATGGGCAGAAACTCGGTCGCCAGCTGGGCGCGCCGACTGCCAACGTGCAGCTCAAGCGTCGCAACACGCCGCTCAGCGGCGTGTTCGTCGTGACACTCGAGGTAGAGGGCAATGTGTTCGCCGGCGTGGCCAACATCGGCATGCGGCCTACGGTCGAAAGCGACGGCCAGCCCCATCTGGAGGTCCATCTGCTCGATTACCAGGGTGACCTGTATGGCCGTCTGGTGCAGGTGACCTTTCATCGCAAGCTGCGCGACGAGCAGCGCTTTGCCTCGCTTGAGGCGCTCAAGACGGCGATCGATGCGGACATCGCCGCTGCCCGTGATTACTGGCGGGCTTCATCCCTTATGACGAGTCAGGACTGAAATGACCGATTACAAAGCGACCCTCAATCTGCCGTCCACGGCATTTCCGATGAAGGCCGGTCTGCCACAGCGCGAGCCGGAGATTCTGCAGCGCTGGAACAGCATCGACCTGTACCGGAAGCTGCGGCAGATCGGCGAGGGACGCCCGAAGTTCATCCTGCATGATGGCCCGCCGTACGCCAACGGCAACATCCACATCGGCCATGCGGTGAACAAGGTCATCAAGGACATGATCGTCCGCTCGCGTACCCTCGCCGGGTTCGACGCACCTTACGTGCCGGGCTGGGACTGCCACGGTCTGCCAATCGAGCACAAGGTCGAGACCACCTTCGGCAAGAACCAGCCAGCGGATCTGACCCGCGAGCGGTGCCGCGCCTACGCCGCCGAGCAGATCGAAGGGCAGAAGGGCGACTTCATTCGTCTCGGCGTTCTGGGTGACTGGGACAACCCCTACAAGACCATGGACTTCGCCAATGAGGCCGGTGAAATCCGGGCGCTGGCCAAGATGGTCGAGGGTGGCTTTGTCTTCAAGGGGCTGAAGCCGGTCAACTGGTGCTTCGACTGCGGTTCGGCGCTGGCAGAGGCCGAGGTGGAGTATCAGGACAAGAAATCCGATGCCATCGACGTCGCCTTCGATGTCGAGGACGCCGACAAGCTGGCCGCCGCGTTCGGCCTGGCCAGTCTGGCCAAGCGCGCCAGCATCGTCATCTGGACCACCACGCCCTGGACCATTCCGGCCAACCAGGCGCTGAACGTGCATCCCGAGTTCGTCTATGCGCTGGTGGACACCGGCGAGCGCTTGCTGGTGCTGGCCGAAGAACTGGTCGAGTCCTGTCTGCAGCGCTATGGCCTGGCCGGTGAAATCATCGCCCGTTGCGAAGGCAAGGCGCTGGAGCTGATCCGCTTCCGTCATCCGTTCTACGAGCGCTTCGCTCCGGTCTATCTGGCCGACTACGTGGAAACCGGTGCCGGTACCGGTATCGTCCATTCGGCGCCCGCATACGGCGAGGACGACTTCCGCTCCTGCAAGCACTACGGGATGGAGAATGACGACATTCTCGGCCCGGTGCAGAGCAACGGCGTCTATGTCTCGGATCTGCCGTTCGTTGGCGGCCAGTTCATCTGGAAGGCCAATCCGGCGATCGTCGAAAAGCTCGCCGAGGTGGGTGCGCTGCTCAAGCACGAGTCGATCCAGCACAGCTACATGCACTGCTGGCGGCACAAGACGCCGCTGATCTACCGCGCCACGGCGCAGTGGTTCGTCGGCATGGACAAGGTTGCCCATGACGGCAGTTCGCTGCGTCGTCGTGCACTGGACGCCATCGAGCAGACCGAGTTCGTCCCGGCCTGGGGGCAGGCGCGCCTGCACGGCATGATCGCCGGACGCCCGGACTGGTGCATCTCGCGCCAGCGCACCTGGGGCGTGCCGATTCCGTTCTTCCTGCACAAGGAAAGCGGCGAGCTGCACCCGCGCACCGTCGAGCTGATGGAGCAGGTGGCGCAGCGCGTAGAGCAGGGCGGTATCGAGGCCTGGTCGAAGCTGGACGCGGCCGAGCTGCTCGGCGACGAAGCGGCGCAGTACGAGAAGATCACCGATACCCTGGACGTCTGGTTCGATTCCGGCACCACCCACTGGCACGTGATGCGCGGCTCGCACCCCATGGGCCACGAGCAGGGGCCGCGTGCCGATCTCTATCTGGAAGGCTCCGACCAGCATCGCGGCTGGTTCCATTCCTCGCTGCTGACCGGCGCCGCCATCGACGGGCACGCTCCGTACAAGGGGCTGCTCACCCACGGTTTCACCGTGGACGAGAATGGCCGCAAGATGTCCAAGTCCCTCGGCAACGTCATCGCGCCGCAGGAAATCACCGACAGCATGGGGGCCGATATCCTGCGTCTGTGGGTGTCGGCCACCGACTATTCCGGCGAGATGGCGGTTTCCAAGCAGATCCTGCAGCGCAGCGCCGATGCCTATCGACGCATCCGCAACACCGCGCGCTTCCTGCTCTCGAATCTCGACGGTTTCGACCCGGCGCAGCACATGGTGCCGAATGATCAGTTGATCGCGCTGGATCGCTGGGCCATCGACCGTGCACTGCTGCTGCAGCGCGAGATCGAGGAGGCTTACACCACCTACCGGTTCTGGAACGTTTACCAGAAGGTGCACAACTTCTGCGTGCAGGAGCTGGGCGGCTTCTATCTGGACATCATCAAGGACCGCCAGTACACCACCGGCGCCGACAGTCTGCCGCGGCGTTCCTGCCAGACTGCGCTGTACCACATTGCCGAGGCGCTGGTGCGCTGGATCGCGCCGATCCTGGCGTTCACCGCCGAAGAGATCTGGCAGTACCTGCCGGGCGAGCGTAACGAGTCGGTGATGCTCAATACCTGGTACGAAGGGCTTGCCGAGCTGCCGGAAGGCTTCGAGCTGGGTCGCCCGTTCTGGGACAAGGTCATGGAGGTCAAGGCGGCGGTAAACAAGGAGCTGGAGAACCAGCGCAACGCCAAGGCCATCGGCGGTAACCTGCAGGCCGAAGTCATCCTGTATGCCGAGGAGTCGCTGGCTGGCGAGCTGGCTCGTCTTGGTAGTGAACTGCGCTTCGTTCTGATCACTTCGGCGGTAGACATCGCACCATTGGCGCAGGCGCCCGCCGAGGCCGTGGACAGCGAGTTGGCCGGTCTCAAATTGTTGGTCCGCAAGACCGAGCACAGCAAGTGCGGCCGCTGCTGGCACCATTTGCCCGACGTGGGCAGCCATGTCGAACACCCGGAAATCTGTGGACGCTGCGTGGAAAACATCGAAGGCGCCGGTGAGGTCCGTCACTATGCGTGAGTCCGTGCATCCGATCGTAGGCTGGGCTTCAGATCGCCATCACGATGCGGCCTTCACTGCTGCTGGAATGGCGCGCTCTGTGCCGCGCCGTGTTTCAGCGGAGGCCGCTGCATGACGGCGCGTTTCGGCAAGCTTGCCTGGCTTTGGCTGAGCGTATTGGTCATCGCCCTCGATCAGGCCACCAAGCACTGGTTCGAGGCCAATTTCAGCCTGTACCAGAAGGTCGAGGTCATCCCCGACTACTTCGCCTGGACCCTCGCTTACAACACCGGTGCGGCGTTCAGCTTTCTGGCCGACCACAGCGGTTGGCAGCGCTGGCTGTTCGCGGCGATCGCTATTGGCGTGAGCGTCGTGCTGGTGGTCTGGCTCAAGCGCCTGAAGGCCAGCGAAACCTGGTTGGCCGTCGCGCTGGCGTTGGTTCTGGGCGGCGCGATTGGCAATCTCTACGACCGCGTGGTGCTGGGCCATGTGGTCGATTTCATCCTGGTGCATTGGCAGAATCGCTGGTATTTCCCCGCGTTCAATATCGCCGATAGCGCCATCACCGTGGGCGCCGTGATGTTGGCGCTGGACATGTTCAAGAGCAACAAGACCGGAGAATCCGCATGACTGAACAGCGCATTGGGCCGGACAAGGAAGTCACCCTGCATTTCGCGCTTGGCCTGGAAACGGGCGAGCTGGTCGACAGCACGTTCGACAAGAAGCCAGCAACCTTCAAGGTAGGTGATGGCAACCTGCTGCCAGGCTTTGAGCAGCAGCTCTACGGGATGAAGGCCGGTGACAAGCGCACCCTGCAGATTGCTCCGGAGCAGGGCTTCGGCCAGGTCAACCCGCAGAATGTGCAGGTCATGCCGCGCAGCCAATTCGAAGGAATGGAGCTCTCGGAGGGTTTGATGGTGAGCTTCCAGGATGCGGCGCGTACCGAGCTGCCGGGTGTGGTGAAGGCGTTCGACGAGAGTCAGGTCACCGTAGACTTCAATCACCCATTGGCTGGCAAGATGCTGACCTTCGAGGTCGAGATCATCGACGTCAAACCGGTGTAACCGGAGCTGGCCAGCCGGGAGGATTACTTCCCTCCCGCTGGCCGATACAGGGCGTCGGAGAACGCCTGTGCCGTATCGCGTTACACTCACCCGTCATCAAGCCTTCGCGTGCCGAGACTTATCATGCAAATCAAACTCGCCAACCCTCGCGGCTTCTGCGCGGGTGTGGATCGCGCCATCGAAATCGTCAACCGGGCCCTGGAAGTTTTCGGGCCGCCGATCTATGTGCGGCATGAAGTGGTGCACAACAAGTTCGTGGTCGAAGACCTGCGTGCGCGTGGGGCGATCTTCGTCGAAGAGCTGGACCAGGTGCCGGACGATGTCATTGTCATCTTCAGTGCCCATGGCGTCTCCCAGGCTGTACGGCTGGAGGCGGAGAAGCGTGGTTTGAAGGTTTTCGACGCCACCTGTCCGCTGGTGACCAAGGTGCATCTGGAAGTCGCCAAGTACAGTCGTGATGGGCGTGAGTGCATCCTGATCGGTCATCAGGGCCACCCGGAAGTCGAAGGCACTATGGGCCAGTACGATGCGCGCAACGGTGGCGCGATCTACCTGGTTGAAGACGAGGAAGACGTCGCCCAGCTGCAAGTGCGCGACCCCGAGGCGCTGGCCTTTGTCACTCAGACAACGCTCTCCATGGATGACACCAGCCGTGTCATCGACGCGCTGCGCAGCAAGTTCCCAAGCATCGGCGGCCCGCGCAAGGATGACATCTGCTACGCCACCCAGAATCGCCAGGATGCGGTGAAGCAACTGGCCGATGAATGCGATGTGGTTCTGGTCGTGGGCAGCCCGAATAGCTCGAACTCTAACCGCCTGCGCGAACTCGCCGAGCGGATGAGCACGCCGGCTTATCTCATCGACGGCGCCGAAGACCTTAAGCGCGAATGGTTCGAGAGCATCGAGCGTATCGGTATCACCGCCGGTGCATCAGCCCCTGAAGTGCTGGTGCGTGGGGTGATCGAGCGGCTCAAGGAGTGGGGCGCCAGCGGCATGGATGAGCTGGAGGGCCGCCCAGAGAACGTGACGTTCTCGATGCCGAAAGAGTTGCGGTTAAAGGTGGTTTGATCCATCGCGAGTTATCAAGCGAGGACTTAGGTATCGCTGATTAATCTGGTCTTGAGCGAATGAATTGTCTCGCGTTCTGATCAAGTACCCGTGTGCTCCAATAACGCATAGCTGATTAGACAAAAGCCCCGGCCAGAGGGCCGAGGCTTCGTCACAGTTTATAAGGCTTTGACAGATCGTTAGGGGTGCGCTAGCCCTCGCTCAGTTGGAAGCTTAGCGCCAACACTCCGCGGCGGTCTTTCCGCTGCCGGTCCTGTCCTTGGCGCCAAGGGCGGTCAGAGTTAGATTGCCGCATTTGGTGTCGCCGAACTGTTGTTCGGCTGTGAGCGTATAGCCCCCGTCCCCGTTGTTTGTGCCTACTGAAAGTGTGTATTTACCTGTTTCTGACGTATTACCGTTCCTCAATCCCAGCTTTGCTATATCGGCATCTGAAGTGATGTAGGCATTGTTCTGGCCGAAATAACGCTCCTGCCGAGCGGATGCATCGTTCAGCAGCGCCTGGCCCTCGGTACGGTTGCCGCGTTTTACGTACTCGTCATAACTCGGATAGGCAATCGCCGCGAGGATACCGATGATGGCGACCACTATCATGAGTTCAATCAGGGTAAAACCGCGCTCGGCACGTTTCATAGACTGCTCCGTTAATGCTGGACTCATCCCATTATTCCTGTTCGATACGACGCCAGCTCTGGCGGCCTAGGCTTGCGGGGTCCGGGTAGACGTTGATGCTCTCCTGGCCTGTGTTGTACTGGTATGTCCCGTCGGAATCCTGGGAAAGTGTACCTCCACCCTCGCCATCCTGACGGACCGCGGAGACGTTGGTCGTCCCGATATCCGTGGTTGGTATGTAGTCAAAGGCATTGTGAGAGGTTCTGCCGCCAGTGAAGGGATTGATGGCGTAGGTCCAGTTATTCGCGCCATCACCGCAGGGGTCATCATTCGGAATCAGCGACTGGAAGAAGATCGTGCGACCTAGCTGCGACATGTTCTCCACCACCATTTCCCCCTGGCTCTGGCGCAGGTTAAGAAACCAGCCATTCTGTGCCGCCTGGGTATCACTGCCCTGCCAGCTGACGTTGTTATTGCTTAAGACCAGACCTTGGCGCGTAGTGCCGTTGGCCTCGACTGTGGTTTGGGTGGTGATTGTCTGCTCCTGCAAGCTACTGCGAGCGATATTTGGGTCACTTGCTTCCTCGCCCAGCGTTTGTTTGTCCCAGATGCCGTATACCGTTTGAGCGAAGCTCTTGTCGCCTTCCTTGTCGCCGGTCTCGAAGAATTTGCCGGTACCGAATACGACCAGATAGCCGAACCCGGTGGGGTGTAGCACCAGGCTCGGTGCGGATGTAATGGGCTGACGACTTTCGGTGCCGGTGTTTGCTACGGCGCTGAACAGTGGTTCGCCGCCAAAGGCTACCTCGAAATCATCAATGGCGTTTTCGCTATCGTCTTCGGTGGTGAAGGGTGCCGTATCGCTCCGACCGTTACGTAGCAGATCGAAACGCCAAAGATTGCCCTGAAGATCTCCCGCGTAGGCATAGTCGGCTACACCGTCAGCGTTGTAGTCGGCAAGTTTGGGTGTCGAAAGGCCATTCGCAACCCCGTCTACACCCTCGACTTCCAGGCTACTAAGGAGCGTGCCCTCCATTGCATCGACGACGAACAAAGCCGCCTTGCCGTTGGTATTGTTGGGGCTTTCGTAACCATTGCCGAACACGACGGTCCATGTTCCGGTATGCAGTCGCGCAATAGTCGGTTGGGAGAAGCTGTAACCCATCTTTACTTCTGCGTCATCAGGCAGGCTGCTATCGTCGAATTCCCACAGCAACTCCTCACTTCCCGGTGTCGTGATATCCAACGCAAAGATAGATTTGCCACCTGCCTTTAATGTGCCGACCAGAATGGTGCGCCATTCGGTGCCGTTATAGACATCTGCCACGACCGGGCTGCCATCCACATAAAACTCATGACTATAGTTGGTGCCGGTCAGCTTGTTCAGCTTAGGGAAAACGGCGCTGGGGACGAAGGCAAACTCCTCGACTCCGGTCAATGCGTTAAATCCGTGGAGCATGCCGTCATTGCCGCCTACATATACGCGGGGTGTCCGCCCGGCGATATTGGTTGCAAACGTCGAATACGCGGTATTGCCTTCCAAGCTGTTAGTGAAGTTCACCAGGTAGCGAGGGCCTGATACGACGGCGGGGCTGGACGAATAAAAGTCACCTAGGACACTACTGCGTTGACGGAAAGTTGAACCCTCGCCAGTGCGGTTGCCGCGGAGATACTGTAAGCGCTGCTCTCCCTTTGCGTCCGGCAAATTACTATTCTCCGGGTCACGGCTGAGCAAGTTTGCTAACGTGCCGGCAGTACTGGCAGAGCCGGCGTTGTCCCAAGTGAAGTCCGCCAAACCGCTGTTCGTGTCTCCGGCCATTTTTATGATCCGGCTTTGCCAGCCTGGCACCTGGCTTTTTGCGCTCCATACTTCGGATGTTTCAAAAGCGTTGTTTTGAGCGCTCCAGACTTTTTCGAAGCGCTTGACGTCGCCAGACCAATTATCGTCGCTGGCATAGGACGTCTGGTAAGAAACCGTCTTGACAGTGCCGTTGTCGTTTTCGTCTGTACTAACTTGACCTGAGTTAATTGCGGGGCGCGCCGCCGTGGACTTGCGGTCCGCGATGCGCGAGAGGATGTCATCGAAGGCCTGAACCATTGCTTCGGGGCTGTCAACGCTGAAAAATTCTCCGCGGGAGTTGATCGCAGCGTGCCACAGGTCGTACACGTTATTGTTTCCGCCTGAAGTACTGGCTGGCGGCCATGCTGCGGTTCCGGCTACGAGTGCGTCATAACCCTCACCTTTGTGGGTGCTACCATCCCAAGGAATATCCAAACGATCAAGGGCTTCGGTGAGACCAAGGCCCATCATGAAGTTGGTCATGTGCTGCCAAGTAGCGGGGTCGTTGCGAGGGTCCCAATAGTCGGTTGTAGTGTCGCCGCTCTTGAAGGGCGTAAAAGCCGGCAACTCGTTGTCTAGGTCTAGGTTGAGGTCTGTGGCCCAGTAGTGCATAGCCAGATCGGCCAGCGTGTTGTCCTGGCTGTCTTGGTAAGGGGGCTGCAGGCCATAGGCGCGCCCATCCGGGAGGGTAAAATTGGCCGCATCGTGGCGGAAGTTGCTGGGCGCGCTGACCGATTGATTCCATAAGCCATCGGTCATCATGATGTGATAGCTGGCTCGACAGGCGTAGGTGTTCTGATCGGTATTGCCACTGCCGTTGGGGGTTTTCTCCCAAGGGGTTGAGCCTTTTAAGAATTCGCCAGCACGCTTCATGGCTGCAGGCAAGTAGGTGCTCTGATCGAAATCGATGTTCTGAAGCCAAGTGTACAGTTGGCCTTTATGCTCGGAAGAGTAGGCCTTGAATGCATTGTTCCGGCAATTGCTGTCGGTCCCATCGAATTTTGTGCATCTTCCAAGGCCTTGCCAGCTAAGCCGTACGGCGGGTGATAAGTCGTAGAAAGCTAGTGCGGCAGCGGAGATCGTTGCTAGACCGCGATTGCGGTAGAAGGAGTACCAGTTTGCGAAGTTCTCTTGTTGATCGCTATCGACGAACTGGACGCTATAACAATTGTCATTTTCGGAATCGCAGCTAGCGACTTTGGTTGAGTCGTAAACATAATAATAAGCTGGCACTCCCTTGCGTGCCCAGCTAGCGGTATAGCGACCAGTGCTGCTGTTGTACGAGCAATCTCCCGACAACCAGCCCGCTGTGCTGGCTGTACAGGTCCGCGTAGGAGTCCAACCCCCGGTGTCAGCGCCGCGAGTGATTGTGACGGTGTTCCCTGTGCCGAGTTCACATGTTTTGGACGAGCCAACACTATTAAGGCCGTCTACATAACAGGAAAAGTCTAAGAGGGGGTTTTCTGCTAAGCGGTTGCTAGTGCTGTTGTAGCCATAGCTGGTGGGCAATCCTTCTTCTAATACATAAGTCCAAGATACCTTGTAGTTCTCGGCTAGATTCAGGCTGCCGCGGGCGCTGTTGTAACCATTGACCAGGGCAGAGTTGAAGTTGGTTGAAAGTTGTGTCTCATTGCCTGATGCGTCAAAAACTATGGGAGCTCGATAACTTGCTTCAGGATTGTAGTAAATAGGGTTGAAACTGCTCGACTTGGCGCGGCGCGTGGCGGAATAGTCTCTTTTGTTATCTGGGGCAAACGCCCAGCGCATACTGCCTGAGTCGTCGAGGGTAAGCAGCATGTTTGGCGGAACACCCACCGTTAGACTCAGCGGGCTTTGTGAAACGGCTGCAAAGCTGTCAGCTGTGCTGAGTAGCGCTATGCCGAGAAAGGCGTACGAGAGCGTCTTGGTACAAGAAAAGGGTTGAAAACGGGGCATGAGGTCAGCTCTCAATTGTTAAGACCAAGGTAAATATTGGCGTGCGTCGACTGCAAATACAGAGCATCACCGGTCTTGCCGTTGTTGAGGTAGAAATAGGTGCCACTTCCCTGGCCGCGTCCGCCGTATTCGGCGTTGACAGCAGCATTGCCGGCTTCATCCGCCAGGATGCTATTGAAGTAGGCGTTGGCCTCCGTGTCGGCAGTGGGGTCCGTACCTCGGTACGGCATCCAAATGTTCGAGGCGGTCAAGAGATCATCCCCGTCGGCCTGTTGGGGTTGCTCCACGAATGCCAGTAAGCGATCTGTCTTGATCTCAAGTAGGCAAGGACTGTTGATTCCATTGGTCTTCAAGGTGTTAGCCGCCAAACAGTTCGCTGCTTTAGCTTCAAGCTTTTCGGACAAGTTGCCGGGACCGTAAAAACGAAATTCGGCTTCGCGCAATGCCGCGTCTGCAATGTTCTGGCTTTTCATGTCGTGTTCGCGGTTTGCCGTAATGCGGGATTCGAGCGTCACCCCTCGCATGCTGCTGACGGCCAGTACAGTCAGAACCAGCAGCATGACGAGGGAAACGAGGAGTACCGCTCCGCCCTGAGATTTGCGGGAAATGAGCATCATGGCATTAGATTCCTGATGGTTTGCGTGGCGCCTGCCACTTGGTAGATGCGCTTGTTATCTGCCTCTTCCAGTCGGGTTTGCGCTTCCGTTGAGGCTTCTAGCAGCCAGTCGGCAAGAACCTTCGAGTCATCGCCGTCGCGCTGTCCTGCACGGCTGGAGAGCAGTAGGGCATAGCGCACGCTACGAATCGCACCACTGGTGGGTGTCCAATCTGCTTGCTGGACGAAGGTGGTAACTTCCTTTTCCAGCATGTCAGTCTTGCCTACACCGAAGTCCAAACGCAGGTCCGCAATGCCGCGGAGCACCTCGCCGTACTGCGGCGTGGTGGCGTTGAGGCTTTTACATAGAAGGCGCCCGTCCTGCAGCTGGTCGTTGCTGCTGGGTTCGTATTTGAACGCCAGAACGGTCAGGTCGGCTGCGTCGGGCGGGGAAGAAGGGAAGGCTTCGTCATATGTAACAGAGCTAGCCGTGCCCTGACAGTCCAGTTCTCCACTGACTTGCGGCTGATATCGAATGCAGAAGCCGATACCTTCACTGGGATCCAATCCGGTAGCGGCATGTCCAGCGTTGAATGCGAGGCATCCACCGGAAGCAGGGCGGGAGGGAAAGACGATGTCCAGCAGCGCTGAGGGTGTCCGACGATAGCCTGCCTTGCTCAGGTAGTCGTTAATGACTAATGCGGCAAAGCGACTGTTTTCGACGTTCCCAGCCTGATTCTGTTGGAAGACATAGTTACGCTTGTTGTCGATATAGACTTGCGTAATACCGAGGATTAGAAAGCTACTGATCGCTAGTGCGATAAGCAGTTCTACCATGGACAGGCCAAATTGATGTTTAGTGTGGTTCATGGTTCTACCCGAACTGTATAGCTGCAAACATCGGAGTTTTCCGCATCAAGGCAGGCGCCTTCACGAACTTGCCAGGCCAGGCGAATTTCAAGCATTGAACCCTTGTCATCGCAATCACCTGCAATAGAGCTGCGGCAAACGTATACGTCGCTAACGAATAGCTCGCTGCCGCCTGGTAACAATGCTTCAACCTTGTCGGCCCAGCAGTCGCGCAGTTCTTTTGCTGTTTTTGCTATTCGGGTCGGACTCGCCACGCAGCTCTCGCGGTCGGCGAACTCATCGCCGGCGGCTTTGTAGAAAATGGAGCTGTCTTTTAACCCGCTGTTCATAGGGAACTGCGGTGGCGAAGTATCGAACAGCTCTTTTGGGTGCGCTCTTACAATTTCGATCAAGTCGCCGGCCAGAACGATGGCCGTGTTGCGCTGTACCGAGTCCTGTGTGTATTGGATGCTGCGTCCCTGCAGAGCCACCATGCCGAGTACACCGATGGTGGTTAGCAGTAGGGCCACCAGTACCTCGATCAGGCTGAAGCCTTTATTGGTTTTCATTGAGTTCCTCATGGTGTGCAGCTGTCCATGGCAGCTCCGTCTTTCTTGCCTCGAGGGTAGAGAACGAGGCCGCCGCTAGCTTGCACTTCGAGTAGGTAGCCGGTGGCCGGGTCTGAGTCGCGGCATATGGTGAACTTGGCGGTTGTAGCCGTGCCGTTGGCCCGGTAGACCAGTTTGTCGTCGCTGAGGGCTGAGCTGAGGATCTCCGCGTGAGCGGGGTTATGCTCCAGGATTCGCTCCACTTCCCCGCTTCCCGCGCTGCTGAGTTCCCAGGGCGCATTACTCTTGATCTGTACTTCGTATGCCTGTCGGTTAAGGACCGCTTGACCACGTGCGTGCTGCAGGAAGCTAACCAGTTCCTCTGCCTTGCTTTGCACTTGGTTACTACGGATCAGGCTGTTGAAGCTGGGGACGGCAATGGCTGCGAAAACGCCAAGCAACGCCAGGGTGATCATCAGCTCGACCAGGGTGAATCCGTGCATGTCGGTTGTGCGTGACATGGTGTACTCCAGGGGAATCGTGAGCGGATGATGCAAATGCGTTGGTGTCTTGTCCGCATGGGGAAGATCGTTGGTGCGTTTGTATGGATGAACGGTCGAGGCTTGAGTTTGAGCTGTGATGGCGTCGATGTTTGCCGCAGGAGTCCCTGGTTCGGCTTCACCGGCATAGGCTGGCTTGAGCGGTGTTTTCTGCCTCTGAAGCCTGGCGTATCCGCCCCTGACGACTGACGACGACTTGCCATGCGACCTGCTTCCCATGGCATTGGTAAAATCGCCCATTGCTGGCGGGCGCCGCCCCGTTATCGCGAAAACGAATGCTCTCGCTAAAGCCAATCCAGCTGAGCTCAGCTTGATGTGGAAGTTGGGTCAGTTGCAGTGTTTGCCCTGTCGTAGTGCGTACAAGCCAGCCATCTGCCCAGTTCGTCGAACATGTTGCCCCGTCTCCGCTTCCACATATCTCTATGGTGCGGCGCCGTAGAACTGCTTGCGTGCGGGCATTGTGCAGTGTGCTTTCGACCTCATCCTTCAGCGCTTCCTGGCGACTTCTTTCAATCATGTTGCCGAACGCGGGGATAGCTATCGCAGCGACGACGCTTAATACCGACAGCGTGACCATCAGGTCTATTAGTGTGAAGCCTTGATTTCGGTTCGCCATAGTGCGGTTCCTTTGCACGTATGATGCTCAGCCGTCCTGGCTGCTTTATGTGTATTGGCGTTCGCGAGATACACGACGCTCTTTTAAAGCAGCCTGCCCGTCAGTCCAAGTGAGGACGGGCAGAAATGTGAACCAGATGGTTGGAGAGGCATGTGAATCAAGAAGTGATCGTTGTCGGTGGCGGTGTCATCGGGTTGTTGTCCGCCTATCGCCTGGCTCAGGCAGGCACGTCGGTGTTGCTGCTGGAGTCGGGCGATGTTGGTCGCGAAGCTTCCTGGGCCGGCGGCGGGATCGTTTCGCCGCTTTATCCGTGGCGCTACAGCCCGGCGGTCACGGCGCTGGCGCATTGGTCGCAGGATTTCTATCCGCAGCTTGGCGAGCGGCTTCTGGAAGAGACGGGGGTGGACCCCGAGGTGCATGTCACCGGCCTTTACTGGCTGGATCTGCATGACGAGGCGGAGGCGCTGAGTTGGGCTGAGCGTTATGGCCGGCCGCTGACGTCGGTGTCGATGGAGACCGTGCGCCAGGCAGTGCCTTCGCTGGGTGAGGGTTACGAGCGCGCCGTCTACATGGAGGGTGTCGCCAACATTCGCAATCCTCGTCTGTTGCGCGCCTTGCGCGAAGCGCTGCGGCAGCTGCCGAATGTGACTGTGATCGAACAGTGCCCGGTCGAGGGTTTCCTCCGCGATGGTTCGCGTATCGTGGGCGTGCAGACGGCGCAGGGCGAGATGCGAGCGGATCAGGTTGTAGTGGCTGCGGGCGCCTGGAGCGCACAGTTGCTGGCGACGCTGGGGCTGGAGATTCCGGTCAAGCCGATGAAGGGGCAGATGATTCTATTCAAGTGCGCCGAGGACTTCCTGCCGAGTATGGTGCTGGCTAAACGGCGCTATGCGATTCCGCGGCGCGACGGCCATATCCTGGTCGGCAGCACGCTGGAAGATGTCGGCTTCGACAAGACGCCGACCGAAGACGCGCTGGAAAGCCTGAGGGCAACAGCGATCGAGCTGTTGCCCGCGCTGGCCGATGCGCAAGTGGTCAAGCACTGGGCAGGCCTGCGACCCGGTTCGCCGGACGGCGTGCCTTATATAGGACAGGTGAGCGGTTTCGACGGGCTGTGGCTGAACTGCGGGCACTTCCGCAACGGGTTGGTGCTGGCACCGGCGTCCTGTCAGCTGCTGGTCGATCTGATGCTTGGGCAGGCGCCGATCGTGGACCCATCGCCCTATGCACCGGCCGGGCGTATCGCCGATCAGGAGAGCTGATCGGCCCTTCGCGGTACTACGGTTTCACGAGCAGTCCGGGTTTCATATCCGTCGCCCGGACTCTGTTCTGCTACCAACTCGCATTGCTGGTAAATTAGCCGGCACTTCGGCTCTGCCAGGCAGAGCCAGATTGGCGAGTGAGGTTTGTGTGGCGAAGAAAACCACTTCCCTGGCCGGCCTGAGCGGGCTGGTCTATTCCACCGATGCCGGTCGGCATTGTCCTGAGTGCAGCCAACCGCTGGGTAGTTGCATCTGCAAACAAAGCGTTCTGCCTGACGGCGACGGTATTGCGCGGGTGCGCCGCGAGAGCAAGGGCCGAGGCGGCAAGACGGTGACGACCATCAGTGGCGTTCCCGTGCCCGAGACCGACCTCAAGGAACTTGCCAGCGCGCTGAAACGTCGCTGCGGCACGGGTGGTGCGCTGAAGGATGGCGTCATCGAGATTCAGGGTGATCACGTTCAGCTGCTGATCGACGAGCTGAGCAAACGTGGCTTCAAGGCCAAGAAGTCCGGTGGCTGAGCACCGATGTGACACCTCCACCGATTTTCACCATTTTCCGCATATCGGCTGTCGAAGCCGCATAGCCTTCGCCGCGCGGTTCTGCTCGCTGCGAAACACTCAATTTCTTCCGGGAGGCCTTGATGCCTGTACGACGCACACGTAAAGACGACGGTAGCCAGTGGACCGCTGCCGACAGCCGCAGCATCTACGGTATCCGCCACTGGGGCGCTGGGTATTTCGCAATCAACGACCAGGGCAATGTCGAAGTGCGCCCGCAAGGGCCGAGCGGCGAGCCGATCGAGTTCAACGGCCTGATCGAGCAATTACGCGAGGCGGGGCTGTCGCTGCCGTTGCTGGTGCGTTTCCCCGGCATCCTGCAGGACCGCGTACGGCGCCTGACCGGTGCCTTCGATGCCAACATCGAGCGCATGGAGTACGCCGGCAAGTACACCGCGTTGTACCCGATCAAGGTCAACCAGCAGGAAGCGGTGGTGGAGAACATCATCGCCACGCAGAACGTTTCCATCGGCCTGGAGGCAGGTTCCAAGCCGGAGCTGATGGCTGTGCTGGCGCTGGCGCCGAAGGGCGGCACCATCGTCTGCAATGGCTACAAGGACCGCGAGTTCATCCGCCTGGCACTGATGGGCCAGAAGCTCGGCCACAAGGTGTTCATCGTCATCGAGAAGGAGTCCGAGGTCGGGTTGGTGATCGAGGAGGCCAACGAGCTCAAGCTGACCCCGCAGGTCGGCCTGCGTGTGCGCCTGTCGTCGCTGGCATCGTCGAAGTGGGCCGATACCGGTGGCGAGCGCTCCAAGTTCGGCCTGTCCGCGGCGCAGCTGCTCTCGGTGATCGAACGCTTCCGCGCCGCAGAAATGGACCAGGGCATTCGCTTGCTGCACTTCCACATGGGTTCGCAGATCGCCAATCTGGCCGACTATCGTCAGGGCTTCCGTGAGGCGATTCGTTACTACGCCGAGCTACGGGCGTTGAACCTGCCGGTGGATTACATCGATGTGGGCGGCGGACTGGGGGTCGACTACGACGGCACCCACTCGCGCAATGCCAGCTCGATCAACTACGACATCGACGAATACGCCGGTACCGTGGTCGGCATGCTCAAGGAGTTCTGCGAGGCACAGGGGCTGCCGCACCCGAACATCTTCTCCGAAAGCGGGCGTGCCATGACGGCGCATCATGCGGTGTTGGTCATGCAGGTCACCGACGTCGAGCGGCACAACGATGAGCTGCCGGTGATCGACAACTACGACGAACTGCCGGAGATCGTGCAGTCGCTGGCCGACCTGCTCGGACCGACCGACCCGGAAATGGTCACCGAGACCTACTGGCGCGCTACCCACTACATGAGCGAGTCCAGCGCGCAGTACGCCTCCGGCAAGCTGACGCTGGCGCAGAAGGCACTGGCCGAGCAGAGCTACTTCGCCATCTGCCGACGCCTGTACAACCAGCTCAAGGCCCGTCAGCGCTCGCATCGGGCGGTGCTCGACGAGCTCAACGACAAGCTGGCGGACAAGTACATCTGCAACTTCTCGGTATTCCAGAGCCTTCCGGATACCTGGGCGATCGACCAGATCCTGCCGATCGTGCCGCTGCAGCGGCTGAGCGAGGAGCCGGTGCGGCGCGCTGTGCTGCAGGACCTGACCTGCGACTCGGATGGCAAGATCAAGCACTACGTCGACGAGCAGAGCATCGAAAGCAGCATGCCGGTGCACGAGGTCGCGCCTGGCGAGGAGTACTTCCTCGGCGTGTTCCTGGTCGGTGCCTATCAGGAGATTCTCGGCGACATGCACAACCTGTTCGGCGATACCGACTCGGTGAACGTCTATCAGCGTGAGGACGGCAGCTACTACCACGCCGGCATCGAGACCCACGACACCATCGAGGACATGCTGCGCTACGTGCACCTGTCGCCCGAGGAGCTGATGACCTATTACCGCGACAAGGTCGCCAGCGCCAAGCTGAGTGCCAAGGAGCGCACCCAGTACATCGACGCGTTACGTCTGGGGCTGACGCGCTCGTCCTATCTGACGCCTTGAGCCGCGAGCCCGGCGTCAGCCGGGCATTACGCCAAAGCCCCGTGCCATCAGCGACGCCAGCAAGGGGATCAGCAGGAGTAGCAGCAGCTCCAGGCGGATGGTCAGCTTGACCCACCTGGCGCTGCTGTCCGAGATGATCGGTGCCTGGCCTGCGGACAAGGCCGGGCGCCAGCGCAGGAACGTCAGGGTCGGATAGATGGAGAGCACCGCGACCACCACGAACAGGCCGATCTTGGCGTGGAACAGGCTGTTCTTCAGGTAGTAGTCCAGGCCTTTGCCATAGAGGATGGCCCGGGCCGCTCCGCTGGCCAGTACCGCCGCTGCGGTGATACCGAAGGCGATGTCGATACGGAACAGGCTGCGCGCTCGCTCCAGCGTCAGCGGCTGACGGAACAGCTGGTGTTCCAGCAGCAGCAGGGCAAAGAGCAGGAATATCGCCAGAAAATGCAGGTAGGCGGCGATGGCGTAGGCCATGTTCAGTGTCCTTCGGAGTGTGTGGTGCTCGGCGCGCCCATGTTAAACCAGGCTCCGCGGCGCTGCAGGCGCTGAGCGAGCACGCCCAGGCAGACGCCGCGCATCAGCATGAAGCTCAGAAACGCCAGCCACAAGCCGTGATTGCCAAGCCCTTGCAGCAGCCAGCCCAGTGGCAGCGTCAGGCCTACCGCTAGGAGCATGCTGTTGCGCATCTCCCGCGCGCGGGTTGCACCGATGAACAACCCGTCGAGCAGATAGCTCCAGACCGCAATCAGCGGCAACGCCGCCAGATAGGGCAGGTAGATCAGCGCGGTCGCGCGGACCTCGGGAATGTCGGTCTGCAGCTGGATAAATAGGTGGCCGCCAAGCAGGAAGAACAGGCCGAAGGCGACGCTGGCCAGCAACGACCAGCCCCCGGCGACCACCATCACTCGCTGCAGCGCGTCGCGGTTGCGGGCACCGATGGCATGCCCGGCCAAGGCTTCCACGGCATGAGCCAATCCATCGAGGGCGTGCGCGGTCAGCAGCAGGCCGTTGAGCAGCAGCGCGTTGGCGGCGACCGTCGCATCGCCTAGCCGCGTGCCCTGTACCGTCACCAGGAAAAACACCAGTTGCAGCGCTAGTGAGCGCAGGAAAATGTCGCGGTTGACCGACATCAGCGGTCGCCAGCTCAGCCAGCGGCGCAGCGCATGGGTATCGACTCGACCGGGGTAGCGAGCCAGCGCACTGCGGGTGAGCGCCAGGCCCAGCAGAGCGCCGCTCCATTCGGCGATCACCGAGGCGCGCGCGGCGCCGGCCACGCCCCAGTCGAGGCCGAGCACGAACCACAGGTCTAGCGCCACGTTGAACAGGTTGGTGGTCAGCAGGATGGCCAGTGGCGCGCGCGCATTCTGCGTGCCGAGGAACCAGCCGATCAGCGCATAGCTGGCCAGCGCCGCGGGCAGGCCGAACAGCCGCGTGTGGAAATAGTCACGGGTGAGTTCGTCCAGTTCGGCCGAGGGCTGCATGAGCTGCAGGGCCGCGCCTTTCAGCGGCACGCCGAGCACCCCGAGCAACAGCGCGAAACCCAGGGCCAGCAGCAATCCCTGTAACAAGATCTGGCGCAGGGCGCCGCCGTCGTTGCGGCCGGCCGCCTGGGCGGCGAAGCCCGTCGTGCCCATGCGCAGAAAGCCCATCACCCACACCAGCAGCGTATACAGGCTACCGCCGACCGCCACTGCGCCCAGCTGATGCGCGTGCGGCAGATGGCCGATCACGCTGCTGTCCACCAGTGCGACCAGCGGAACGGATAGGTTCGACAGGATCATCGGCGCCGCCAACGCCCACACTTTGTTATGGGTCGGTGCGTGGCGCCAGGCGACGAGCAAGCTGGGCATTACGGGCCTCCGGGACGGCCCGGCACTATACGTGGCATGCAATGAAAGAGGGAAAGTCCGAGCTTTAGGCTGCGCGTCAGTGAATCAACCAGCTCAGCAGCCACAGCCCGAGGAACAGCCAGATCAGCCCGCCGATGATCGAGCCGCGAAAGAACGCGCGGACCGCCGCAACCAGCAACAGTAGGCCGATCGCCAGTGCTACCAGGCTGATCAGCGAGCGGTCCATGCCCAGCGTACGCGACAACCCCTCGAGGAAATTGTGTCCGGCCCTGGCAAACAGGCCGAAGAAGTCGCCTAGCGCCTCGACGATGAAACGTATGACCGCGCCCAGCGCCTGTCCCAGCCATTCGAAGAATCCTTCTACCCGCATGTATCACTCTCCTGAACGTTCGATTGCGGTGCCCAAGCACGGCTCTGGGCATTGGGCTCTCGAGTGCGCCCGAGAGTTCCGAACGGTCGCCGCTGCGCTGGAACCACCAGGGCAGGAGGCGGTCGGAATGTCGCTGTGAGTCCTTAGCGCATCATGCGTTCCCGACCTTCATGCAACTGCAACAAGCGCCAGGCAGCCTGCCTACCATTCCCAGAACGAGAAGACCAACGATGCTGGCCATTGCCAGAGCGCGCCTGGAACGAATCAAGACACTGCGCCCGGCCTGGGCCTATGGCTGCGTTTTTTTCGGCCTGCTCTACGTTGTTACCGCCACTCATCTGGATGAGCGACTGTTCTATACGCTGAAAACCACCTGGCATGAAAGCAGCTGGGAAAGGCACAGCCTCTGGCTACCCGAATACCGGGTGAAGATCGACGGGCTGCCGGTGGCCACGGTGGAAGACAATCTTTCCGGGCTGACCTATGACGAACGCCGCGACCATCTCTGGGGCGTCGTCAATAACCCCGAAGAGCTGCTGGCGCTGGACAAGGATGGCGGCTTCCTCGCGCGCTACCCGCTGCGCGGGTTCCAGGACGTAGAGGGCGTGACCTATCTGGGTGATGACCTGCTGGTGTTGACCGAGGAGCGCAAGCAGTCGCTGGTGATCGTGCAGGTTCCCAGGATTGCCGGGCCGCTGCAGCGTACCGACGCCCGCTCCATTACCCTGGCCCTGAACGACGAGGACAATACCGGTTTCGAGGGCGTCGGGTACGACCGCGCCGGTGATCGGCTGTTCGTGGTCAAGGAGCATTCACCGCGCAAGCTATACGAGATCCAAGGCATCAAGCGCAGTCTGGCAGGTGACATGGACATCAAGATCATCGACCGTGAGGCCTGGATCGAGAAGCTGGACATGGCCAGTGATCTGTCCTCGGTGCACTTCGACGAGCGTAGCGGCCATCTGGTGCTGCTCAGCGACGAGGCGAAGATGATGCTGGAGCTCGATGCCGAGGGCGAGCTGGTCAGCTTCCGCTCGCTCTGGAGCGGGTTTGCCGGACTGGAGCGCAGCGTGCCGCAGGCCGAAGGGATGACCTTCGATGCACAGGGCAATCTATACCTGGTCAGTGAGCCCAACCTGTTCTACGCCTTCGAGCACGAGTGACGCCCGCCGCGCACCTGCTAGGCGCGCTGGATCAGCCAGACGCCGGCGAAGATCAGCAGCAGACCGGAGACCTTGCCGAAGCTGATGCTGGACTGGCGAAAGCCGGCCCAGCCGAAGTGATCCAGCAGCAAGGCGACGAACAGCTGGCCGGCCAGCAATAGCGCCATGAACAGCAACGCTCCCGTGCGCGGTGCGGCGAAGGCGGCCGTGGCGATGAAAAAGGCCCCCAGCAGCCCACCACACCAGTGCCACCAGTGCAGGCCCTTCAGCGTCTGCAACGCCGGGATATCGCGCTGGACTGCCACGGTGACGAACAGCGCCAGTGTTCCCACGGTAAACGAAAGCAGTGCCGCGCCCATCACGTTGCCGAGGTGACGCGCGACCTGGCCGTTGATTCCGGCCTGCAGGGGCAGCATCGCGCCGGCAATGAACGGAAGGGTGAGTAACCACCAGGCAACGGCAGGCATTTCGGATATCCAGAATCAGGGCGCGACAGTATGGCGAGCCGGGATACGACTCGCCATAGCGGGACAGCGGTTCGCTGCGCTTGGCTCAGCGCGGCGGGTATTGCGACAGCACCCGTGTCACCAGCTCGCGCATGCTGCCGGCGCGTTGCTCGGGGGTGCCCTGGCGGTTGCTCAGGGTCTGCTCGGCGCTGCCGCGCCAGACCAGTTTGCCGTCAGCGGCGTCATACAGGTCGATCTGCAGCGTGCCGACCTGATAGTCGATGGTGCGGGTGTCGGTGAACATCGGGCCGCCCCAGTAGCCGTACCAGGGATTGCCCCAGGCGCCGGAGGTGGTCGTGTACTGCTGGGTGCGCTGGTCGACGATGTACCAGGCCTGCACCTTGAGGTCCGCCGCTTTGCCGGCCGTGGCGGGACGCAGTCCCTGCTGATCGAGCTGTTCGGCGATCGCCGCGCGGATGCGTTGTTCGGTGAGGTCACTTTTGATTCGTGGATCATCAGGCCGATACTGCAGCGCCGGTTCCTGCCAGCCCCAGGCCCGATAGGCCGAGAAATCCCGCGTCGGATCGAAATCGCGCTGCACCTGGGGGCCCTGGCAGGCGGCTAGCGCGAAGAGCAGAGGTATCAGCAACAGGCAGCGCAACATGATCGTTCTCCGGGGGTGGAATCTGTTCAGTCTAGGCCTCGGCGCGGTGCTGAGTCTGCATCGCCGTCACGCTCAGCGCGGCGGGTAGTCCGCCAGCGCCCGCTGCACCGCCTCGCGCAGCGCATCCTGCTGCTTGGCGCGGCTGCCGCCGCTACGTGCTTCGGCGCGATTGCTCCAGATCGATTGGCCGGAAGCCGCGTCGAACATCTCGATACGCACCGAGAGCACCTCTTCCTCGTAGTTGCGCACGATGGGTACGCTCGTCCCCACGCCATAACCTGAGCCGTATCCGTAGCCGCCACCGTAGCGGCCTGCGCCGACATGCGGGCCGTAATCATCGTAAGTCTGCCGAATGCGGGTCTCCTTGCTGGCGCGGGCGCTGATCAACAGCTCGCCCTTGCGCTCGGCCTGCGCAGGGCGCAAGCCGAGTTGATCGAGCGCGCCGGCGACCATTTCCTGCAGCTCCTCACCGGTGATCGACGCGGTGCCGGCCGGTGGGGCTTGCCAGCTCCAGTTCTGGTAGCTGGAGAAGTCCCGTGGTGCCGCCGGATAGACCGGTGACTGGATCTGCTCGATAGGTGGCGCCGGAGGAATCGGCGCGGATTCGTCGGTATAAGGGTTCTGGCTCTGGCAGGCTGCAAGGCCCAGGCAGAGCACCGGCAGCATGGCGCGGATCGACATCGGTACCTCCCGGTCGGCTCAGAGCGGCCGACACATCCAGTGCAGGTAGCGCCCGAGACCGGCAAATTGTGGATGGCGGCGGTAGGCCAGCTCCATCTCGATCAGTTCGGCCGGCTCGGTGCGGGCCTGGAAATCGGCGGGCATGTAGTCATGGAATACGCGCACGCCACTGGTTGTTTCGACCTGCCAGTGCGGTGCGAGTTGCGCCGCCAGCTCGCGTGGGTCCAGCGGCTGCTGCGGGGTCAGGCTCTGGCGCTCGCCGGCATAGGTCTGGCTGCGCAGCTTCTTGAAATGGCCCTTGAGCAGGTTGCGGTAGATCAGCGCGTCGCGGTTGTAGAAGGCCAGCGATAGCCAGCCATCGGCCGATGTCAGGCGATGCAGCACCGGCAGGATCGCCTGGGGCTCGGCCAGCCATTCCAGCACCGCGTGGCAGATCACCAGATCGAAACGGCCCTCGACCTCGCTTTCGACTGTCTGCCAGGGCGCCTGAATGAAGGTTGCCTGCTGGCCGGCTGCGGCAAACTGTTTGCGCGCGCCTTCCAGCATCGGCTCTGCCGGTTCAGCCAGGGTCACATCATGGCCCTGCTGGGCCAGCCACAGACTCATATGGCCGAGGCCGGCGCCGATATCCAGCACCCGCAGTGGTCGTTGCGGCAGGGCTTCCGTCAGGTCGGCCTGCAGCACGGCAAGGCGGATCGCACCCTTGGCGCCGCCGTAGATCTTCTCGGCGAAGCGCGTCGCCAGCTCGTCGAAATGCCGGTCGCTCATCGGGCGAACCGCCGCTCGTTGTCGGCCAACTTGGCCAGCAGTGCCTGTTCCATGTCGATGCCCAGCTCGCTGCACATCAAGAGCAGGTACATGAGGATATCGCCGACTTCCTGCCCGGCATGCTCAAGTTTGTCGGCCGAAAGCTGGCGCGACTCGTCCTCGGTCTGCCACTGGAATATTTCTACCAGCTCGGCCATTTCCACGCTGGCGGCCATGGCGAGGTTTTTCGGGCTGTGAAAGCGCTGCCAGTCGTTCTGATCGCGGATGGCGTGCAGGCGTTGGGTGATCTGGTCGATGTTCATCAGGAAGGCGGGTGTGTTCGAAAAGACGACAAGCTTCCGCCAGTGCGGCAGCGCCCGCAAGGGGCGTCAGCCGCGGCGCACTTTCAGCTCACGCTCGATGGCGATCACGCCGGGACGGTAATCGCCCTGCTCTATGGCGCGGATTGCCTGTTCCAGGGTTTGCTCGGCGATCTGCTCGTGCTGCTGGGAAATCGCGTTGACCCGGATCGGCAGGAAGTCCAACAACTGCGCGTCACCAAAGGTCGCCAACCGCAGATGCTCCGGCCAAAGCAGATCGCGCTCGCGCAGCGCATCGAAGACGCCTTCCAGCAAGACGTAGGCGGTGGTGATCAGCGCATCGGGTAGAGGGCCACGGTCCAGCAGGGCGAGCATCTGTTCACGGCCGCACGCACGGCTGAACTGTTCGGCCTGCAGGATGCTGACCTGACCGCTGTGCTGCGACAGTGCCTGGCGAAAACCTTCCTCGCGCTGCTGACTGATGGGCAATGCCGGGCGTGCGCTGATCAGGGCGATATGCGCGGCGGCCGGAACTGCCAGCGAGCGGGTGAGCAGGGCGGCCGCTTCGCAATCATCGCTGACCACCGAGCAGAAATGCTCGGCGTCCAGCGCACGGTCGAGGGCGATCACCGGCGTGCCAGCCGCCTGCACCTTGCGATAGCTCTGGTCGTCGGCTGGTAGGCAGCTGGCGACGATCAGCGCATCGCAGCGGCGCGAGCGCAGCAGCTGGATGACCTGGCGCTCGGTGTCCGGCTCGTCGTCGGTGCCGGCGATCAGCAGCTGGTAGCCGCGCTGCCGCGCGCGCTGCTCGAGCAGTTTGGCCAGACGTGCGTAGCTGGGGTTTTCCAGATCCGGAACGATGAAGCCGAGGGTGCGCGATTGCCCGCGACGCAGACCCGCCGCCTGCTGATCGAGCTGAAAGCCCTGCTGTTCGGCCACGGCCATCACCCGCTCGACCGTGGCCGCGCTGATACGGCGCTGCGCGGCCTTGCCATTGAGCACATAGCTGGCGGTGGTTACCGAAACGTTGGCGAGGCGGGCGATGTCGGTCAGTTTCAACTGGGGGCCTAAGACGGGTGGTATGAACTCGGGCTTCTAGAATTACCCAATATTGCGTAATGTGCCAGCCTTGGCTGAAACGTTTCAGCAGCTTTCAGGTCTGAAGCGCCAGCCCAGGATTCGGGCAATGCCGGCGCACCGTCGGCCACAACAATCGCGAGCCCCGCAGGAGTTCTCCATGCTTGAGTTGAATGCACAGCACATCCACATGCATCAGGCCGCGGCGGACAAGCCAGCGGCGCTGGCCTTGCTGGGTGAAGTTCTGGTCGCCGACGGGCTGGTCGCGCCGGGTTATCTGGACGGGCTGCGTGCGCGTGAAGCGCAGGGCTCGACCTTTCTCGGTCAGGGCCTTGCGATTCCCCATGGCACGCCGGAAACCCGTGATCAGGTGTTCACCACCGGCGTGCGGCTGCTGCATTTTCCGGCCGGCGTCGACTGGGGCAACGGCCAGCTGGTGTATCTGGCCATCGGTATCGCTGCGCGTTCCGACGAACACCTGCGCCTGCTACAGCTGCTGACCCGAGCATTGGGTGAAGGCGATCTGAGCGAGGCGCTGCAGAAAGCCGAAAGCCCGGAAGCCATCATCGACCTGCTGCAGGGTGCGCCACAGGCGCTAGCGCTGGATGGCGAGCTGGTCTCGCTGGGTGTCGCTGCGGATGATTTCGACGAGCTGGCATGGCAGGGCGTCAAGCTGCTCAAGCGCGCGCAGTGCGTGGAGCCGGGTTTCAACGCCAGTCTGCCGCTTGGCCAGGCGCTGCCGCTGGGGGATGGCCTCTGGTGGCTGAGTAGCGAGCAGGCGGTGCAGCGTCCTGGTCTCGCCTTCGTCACGCCAGCTTCCCATCTCGAGCATCAGGGGCAGCCGCTCAATGGTCTTTTCGTGCTGGCCAGCCTGGGCGAAGCGCATCGGGCGATGCTCGAGCGCCTGTGCAATCTGCTGATCGAAGGCCGCGGGCAGGAGCTGAGCCAGGCGACGTCCAGTCGCACAGTGCTCGAAGCCCTGGGCGGCGAAGTGCCGGCAGACTGGCCGAGTGCCCAGGTGCCACTGGCTAACGCCCATGGTTTGCATGCGCGTCCGGCCAAGGTACTGACCGAAATCGCTCAGGCCTTCGATGGAGAAATCCGTGTGCGGCTGGCTGGCAGTGAGAGCGCCGGGGTATCGGCCAAGAGTTTGAGCAAATTGCTGGCGATGGGCTCGCATCGCGGCCAGATGCTGGAGTTCATCGCCGAACCCTCTATCGCCGACGATGCGTTGCCGGCGCTGGTCCGCGCGGTGGAAGAAGGGCTGGGCGAGGAAATCGAGCCGCTGCCGGCCGGCGGGGCGCCGGCGGAGCAGCGGGCCGTGCAACTGAATGAGGCAGCCCAGGACGTGCCCGTCTTGCGGGCCGGCGAGCAGGTCATCGGCATCGCCGCCGCGCCCGGCATCGCCATCGGTCCGGTCCTGGTACGCAAGCCGCAGGTGATCGACTATCCCAAGCTCGGCGAGTCTCCGGTGATCGAACTGCAGCGGCTGGATGCGGCGCTGGACAAGGTCCATGCGGAGATCGGCACGCTGATCGATGAGAGTCAGGTCGCCAGCATCCGCGACATCTTTACCACCCATCAGGCCATGCTGCGCGACCCGGCGCTGCGCGAGGAAGTCCAGGCGCGCCTGCAAAAAGGTTTGAGTGCCGAGGCCGCCTGGATGGAGGAAATCGAAATTGCGGCGCAGCAGCAGGAGGCCTTGCACGACAAGCTGCTGGCCGAGCGGGCCGCCGACCTGCGTGACGTGGGTCGCCGTGTGCTGGCCTGCCTGACTGGTGTGGAAGCCGATCAGGCCCCAGATGAGCCCTACATCCTGGTGATGGACGAGGTGGCGCCTTCGGACGTCGCCACGCTCAATGCCCAGCGGGTCGCAGGCATTCTTACCGCTGGCGGCGGCGCCACTTCGCACAGCGCCATCATCGCCCGCGCGCTGGGCATTCCGGCGATAGTCGGTGCTGGGCCGGGTGTGCTTGGGCTGGCGCCAAACACCTTGCTGCTGCTTGACGGCGAGCGCGGTGAACTGCTGGTCGCCCCGACCGATGCGCAGCTGGAGCAGGCCCGCAACGAGCGCGCCACCCGCGAGGAGCGCAAGCGCCTGGCAAATGAGTGTCGCCTGGAGCCGGCCATCACACGTGACGGTCATCATGTCGAGATCGCCGCCAATATCGGCGCGGCCGGCGAAACCCCGGAAGCAGTGGCGATGGGCGCCGAAGGCATCGGCCTGCTGCGCACCGAGCTGGTGTTCATGAACCATTCCCAGGCGCCGGATCAGGCGACTCAGGAAGCCGAGTACCGCCGCGTGCTGGAAGCCCTCGAAGGGCGTCCGTTGGTGGTACGTACGCTGGATGTCGGCGGGGACAAACCGCTGCCGTACTGGCCGATGCCCGCCGAGGAAAACCCCTTTCTTGGCGTGCGCGGCATTCGACTGAGCCTGCAACGCCCGGACATCCTCGAAACCCAGCTGCGTGCCTTGCTCGCATCGGCCGATGGCCGCCCGCTGCGGATCATGTTCCCCATGGTCGGCAATATCGACGAGTGGCGCACCGCCAAGGCCATGGTCGACCGCCTGCGCGTTGAGCTGCCGGTGGCCGATCTGCAGGTCGGCATCATGATCGAGATCCCCTCAGCAGCTTTGATCGCGCCGGTGCTGGCGCAGGAAGTCGACTTCTTCAGCATCGGCACCAATGACCTGACGCAATACACCCTGGCCATCGATCGCGGCCATCCGACGCTCTCCGGCCAGGCCGACGGCTTGCATCCGGCGGTATTGCGTCTGATCGGCATGACCGTCGAGGCCGCCCATGCCCACGGCAAGTGGGTGGGCGTCTGTGGTGAGCTGGCCGCCGATGCGCTGGCGGTACCGATGCTCGTGGGCTTGGGCGTGGACGAACTGAGCGTTTCGGCGCGCAGCATCGCCCTGGTGAAGGCGCGGGTCCGCGAGCTGGATTTCACGACCTGCCAGAGGCTGGCCCAGCAAGCCTTGATGCTGCCCGGCGCCCATGAAGTCCGCGCCTTTGTCGGGGAGCACTGCTGATGGCTCGTGTTCTCACTGTCACCCTTAACCCGGCCCTGGACCTGACCGTGCAGCTGTCCGCGCTGCGCCTGGGTGAAGTCAATCGCAGCGAAAGCCTGCAGGTGCATGCCGCCGGTAAGGGGCTCAACGTCGCGCAGGTGCTGGCCGACCTCGGCCATCAGTTGACCGTCACCGGCTTTCTCGGCGAGGGCAATCCTCTGGCCTTTGAGCAGCTGTTCGCCGCGCGTGGATTTGCCGACGAATTCGTCCGCGTGCCGGGCGATACCCGCAGCAACATCAAACTGGCCGAAGCGGGCGGGCAGGTCACCGACATCAACGGCCCGGGGCTCAAGGTGAGCGAGGCGCAGCGCGCGGAGTTGCTGACACGGCTCCAGCGGCTGGCGCCCGCTCATGACCTCGTGGTCGTCGCCGGCAGCTTGCCGCGGGGCATCGACAGCCAGTGGTTCGTGGAGATGCTGAACACCCTCAAAGCGCTCGGCGCGCGGGTGGCGCTGGATACAAGTGGCGCCGCATTGCGTGACGGGCTGGCGACCCGGCCGTGGCTGATCAAGCCCAACGAGGAGGAACTAGCCGAGGCCCGTGGCGTTGATCTCAGCGGGTCGTCGGCGCTGGTTGCCGAAGCGCGGCGGCTGCAAGGCGAAGGCATCGAGCACGTGGTGGTTTCGCAGGGCGCTGACGGTGTCAGCTGGTTTTCATCAGGCGCGGCACTGCATGCAAATCCGCCCAGGGTTCGGGTCGTCAGCACCGTCGGTGCCGGCGACTCGCTGCTCGCCGGGATGCTTCACGGTTTGCTGGAAGGCTGGCCGGCAGAGCGCACCCTCACACAGGCCACGGCCATCGCCGCGCAGGCGGTCGGGCAGGTTGGCTTTGGTATCACCGACACGGCTGAACTTGCGGAGCTTGAAGCTGCGGTGCGCCTGCAGTCGCTCAGCCAATAATTCGAACAAGAGGTGAAGGAATGAATCTTCTCATCGTCACGGCCTGCCCCAACGGAATGGTCACCAGCGTGCTGACTTCACGCCTGCTCGAAGCGGCTGCCCATCGCCTGGGCTGGTCGACCGCCGTGGAGGTCCACGATCCCAAGGCCATCGGTTCGCCGCTGACGCCCGCGCAGATCGCCAATGCCGATCTGGTGGTGGTGGTGAAAACCGGGCCGTTGTCATTGCAGCGCTTCGTTGGCAAGCGCGTCGCCCAGTCCACGCCATCCGAGGCGCTGCTCGACCCGGAAGCCTTCCTGCGCAGTGCCGCGGACACCGCCAGCGAGCTGCAGCAGGCCGACGAAGCGGATGCGGCGCATACGAGTGGCAAGCTCAAGCTGGTAGCCATCACTGCTTGCCCGACCGGCGTGGCGCACACCTTCATGGCGGCTGAAGCCCTGCAGCAGGCGGCGATCCGCAAGGGTTACGACCTGCAGGTTGAAACCCGCGGCTCGGTGGGGGCGCGCAATGTGCTCGAAGCCCAGGCCATCGAAGAGGCCGACGTGGTGCTGCTGGCTGCGGATATCGAGGTGGATGTCACCCGTTTCGCCGGCAAGCGCGTATTTCGCTGCGGCACTGGCGTGGCCCTCAAACAACCCGATGCGACCCTGGATCGCGCGCTGGAAGAAGGCGCGGTGCTCGCTGGAGGCGCCGCTGCCAGCGCAAGTGGTGAACAGAAGGGCGAGAAGGCTGGCGTCTACAAGCACCTGCTGACCGGCGTGTCCTACATGCTGCCGATGGTGGTGGCGGGCGGTCTTTTGATCGCACTGTCGTTCGTCTTCGGCATCGAGGCGTTCAAGGAGGAGGGCACGCTGGCCGCCGCGCTGATGAAAATCGGTGGTGAAACGGCCTTTCAGTTGATGGTGCCGCTGCTGGCCGGTTACATCGCCTATTCCATCGCGGATCGCCCGGGCCTGGCGCCCGGCATGATCGGTGGGCTGCTGGCTGGCACGCTCGATGCGGGCTTTATCGGCGGAATCATCGCGGGCTTTGTGGCCGGTTACGCGGCCAAAGCGGTCAGTCGTTGGATTCCCTTGCCGGCGAGTATCGAATCGCTCAAGCCCATCCTGATCATTCCGTTGCTGGCGAGCCTGGTCACCGGTCTGGTGATGATCTACATCGTCGGCACGCCGGTGGCGAAGCTGCTCGCCGGGCTCACTGAATTCCTCGACACCATGGGCACCTCCAACGCCATCCTGCTCGGCCTGCTGCTCGGCACCATGATGTGCGTCGACCTCGGCGGGCCGGTGAACAAGGCCGCCTATGCCTTCTCTGTCGGGCTGCTCGCGTCGCAGAGCTACGCGCCGATGGCGGCGACCATGGCGGCCGGAATGGTGCCGCCAATCGGCATGGGTATCGCCACGCTGATTGCCCGGCGCAAGTTTGCCCAGACCGAGCGCGAAGCCGGCAAGGCCGCGCTGGTGCTGGGCTGCTGCTTCATTTCCGAAGGCGCGATTCCGTTCGCTGCGAAAGACCCGTTGCGGGTGATTCCGGCCAGCATCGCCGGTGGTGCGCTGACCGGCGCGCTGTCCATGGCCTTCGGCGCAAAGCTGCTGGCGCCGCATGGCGGGCTGTTCGTGCTGCTGATCCCCAACGCCATCAATCACGCGCTGTTGTATCTGGCTGCAATCCTCGCCGGCAGCTTGGTAACCGGGGTGATCTACGCAGTAATCAAGCGGCCTGAAACGCAGCCGCTCAGCGTCGGGGCAACGGCGTAAGCGGTCGCTAAACGGCTGAACTAAAGCCCCGCCTATCGTATCCACTACAAGCTGGCGAGACTTTGTGTCAGAAAGTTTCGCCAGCTTTTTTGCTTTTTGTTTTGAAGATGAATCGGCTGGAGAGCGTTGCATGAGTATCGATTACGGGCCGCGGCCCATGCGCATCACCCTGACTGCCGTGGTGGTTCTGCTGCTGGGAGCGCTGATGGCGGTCGGTGGCGGCTACCTCGCAATGCTGGGTGGCTCCTGGTACTACCTGCTGGCTGGTATAGGGCTGTTAGGCGTGGCCGGGCTGTTGTTCGCTCGGCGTCGCGCCGCGATCTGGCTCTACGCGGTGCTGCTGCTGGCGACGTTGGCGTGGACGCTGTACGAAGTCAGCTTCGACTGGTGGCAGCTAGCGCCGCGCATCGACCTCTGGTGCATCCTCGGGCTCTGGCTGATCCTGCCGTTCGTCAATCGTTACGTGGGCGATCGGCTGGTCTGGCGTGATGGCGCCAGTGGGCTGCTCGGCTTGGGGCTGCTGGCCGGCGCGCTGATCGCGGGGTACTCGCTGACCCAGGATTACCACTCGATCACCGGCGAATTCAGCGATACGCAGATGCAAGGCTTGAACCCCGACGGGCAGGCCGGCAGGGTTGCCGGCGAATGGAAAGCCTACGGCGGCTCCGACCGCGGCGATCGTTACTCGACGGCCGATCTGATCACGCCGGACAACGTCGGCAAGTTGAAAAAGGCTTGGGAGTTCCACACCGGTGACCTTTCCGGCGAGGGCGACCCCGGCGAGATCACCTATCAGGTGACGCCGTTGAAGGTTGGCGACAATCTGTTCATCTGCACGCCGCACAGCATCGCCATCGCCGTCGATGCCGACAGCGGTGAGGAGCGCTGGCGCTTCGACCCGAGCATCAATCGTGATGCCGAGTACTACCAGCACATGACCTGCCGTGGCCTGGCCTTCCATGACGCCAACGCCTACGGGCCCGCAGCGACGGCGCCGTCCGACCAGCCCGTAGCGCGTTGCGCGCGGAGGCTGTTTTTGCCGACCAACGACGGCACTCTGGTCGCGCTGGATGTCGAGGACGGCAAGCCCTGCGAGGACTTCGGCAATGCCGGCGTGGTGGATCTGAAGGCTGGACTCGGTGAGGACGCTTTGGGCGTTTACCTGCCGACTTCACCACCGGTGGTGACCGAGAAGCTGGTCATCGTCGGCGGCTCGATCACCGACAACGGCGCGGTGGATTCACCCGGCGGCGTGATTCGCGCCTACGACGTGCGCAGCGGCGAGCTGGTATGGAATTTCGACCCGGGTAACCCGGACGCCACAGAGCCTTTGCCACCCGGCGAAACCTACGTGCGCAGCACGCCGAACTCCTGGACCATCGCCACTGCCGACGAGTCGCTGGGGCTGGTCTACATCCCCACCGGCAACCAGACCCCGGACCAGTGGGCGCAGCCGCGCACGCCGGAGTCCGAGCGTTTCACCGACACCCTGGTGGCGCTGGACCTGGCGACCGGCCAGGTGCGCTGGGAATTCCAGACTGTGCACCATGACCTCTGGGACCGCGACCTGCCATCGCAGCCGACGCTGGTGGATATTGAAGGCCCGCAAGGTCAGGTGCCGGCCATCATCCAGCCGACCAAGCGTGGCGATCTGTACATCCTCGACCGCCGTACCGGCGAGCCGATCGTGCCGGTGGAAGAGATGCCCGTGCCCCAAGGCACTGACTACGGTGAGTTCACCGCGCCGACCCAACCCGCATCGGCCGTCAGCTACGCCCCGCAAGAACCGCTGCGCGAGCGCGACATGTGGGGCGGTACGCCGCTGGATCAGATGATGTGCCGCATCCAGTTCCGCAAGCTGCGTTACGAGGGCGACTTCACGCCGCCGTCGGAGCAGGGCTCGCTGATCTATCCGGGTAACGTGGGTACTTTCAACTGGCCATCGGTGGCGGTCGATCCGAGCCGCCAGCTGCTGTTCGGCGCGCCGAATTACCTGGCCTTCATCTCCACGATGGTCAAGCGCAGCGAGGTCGACCCCGATGAGCGTACCGGCGGCGGCGAGACCGGCCTGCAGCCCAATCTCGGGGCGCCGTACATGGTGCGGCTGGAGCCGTTCATGTCGGTCATCGGCCTGCCGTGCCAGACGCCGCCATGGGGCTTCGTCACCGCGCTAGACCTGCGCAGCATGAAGAAGGTCTGGATGCACAAGAACGGCACTAGCCGCGACAGTGCGCCCTTGGGTATTCCCTTCCCGGTGGGTACGCCAGCACTGGGCGGGCCGATCGTCACCGCCGGCGGAGTGGCCTTTATGAGCGGAACGCTGGATTACTATCTGCGCGCCTACGATCTGCAGAACGGCAAGGAATTGTGGAAGGGCCGCCTGCCTGCTGGTGGCCAGGCGACTCCGATGACCTACGTGTCCGAGAAGACCGGCAAGCAGTACGTGGTGCAGATGGCCGGCGGGCATGGCTCGTTTGGCACCAAGCTGGGTGATTCGTTGGTGGCTTTTACGCTTGAGGGGGAGGATGAGTGAGGCATGACTGCATTCGACATTCGACGAGTTCCGGTGATGGGCTCGGCGACGTCATCCGCCGGCACTCCGCCCCCTCACCCTAGCCCTCTCCCCGGAGGGGCGAGGGGACTTGACCGGGTTGGGGTTTCGTTCGTTGTATGGCGAGGCGCAGGGATGTTGATGTGCACCAATGGCAACTGCCTGTGTTGCTGCACGTATCTCCTGCGCAGACTCGAGCAGACTCTGGAGCAACGTGAAGCGATACATCCTGATGAGTATCTGCCAGTACATGTGGCTGCGTGATTGCCCAGTCGTATCTGGCCGATCAAGATGGTTCAGTGGCTTCAATCCAGCTCCCTCTCCCCGTTGGGAAGAGGGTTGGGGTTAGGGGCGCGGGCCTCGATTCGGTGCAAGATTTCATTCAGGACTCGGATTCAGGCCGTGTATCGGTAATGCGCGGATTGGGTGCTGGGGTGAGAGCGTGCTGGTGTTTGTTGCAACTGCCTGATGGGCACAGCCCGCGCTCACTCCCCTCGCTTGCTCTGCACGGTCTGCATGAGCACAAGTGATCCGGCTGCCTCAATCCAGCTCCCTCTCCCATTGGGGAGAGGGTTGGGGTGAGGGGCGCGGGTCTCAATCCAGCTCAAGATTTCAGTCAGAACACCCTCTAGATTCTGTATCACATCCAGATTGCTGAAGCGTAGAACCTCCAGCCCGTGGTGCTGCAGGTAGGCCGTGCGCAAACGGTCTTTCGCCAGGCCAGCTTCGTCGAAGTGCTGACCGCCATCGAGTTCAACTACAAGTAGCAACTCTGCACAGTAGAAATCCAGGACATAGGGCGGGCACGGATGCTGTCGGCGAAATTTGAATCCGGCTAAGCCGCGATTGCGCAACTGGCGCCACAGCAGGCGCTCGCAATCGGTGAGTTGGTATCGCAGGTGTCTGGCGAACTGGCGTTGTTCGGGGGAGGCGCGTTCGGTGGGCATTCACGGTCCTTGTGAAAAGGCAGCTTCTCGCTTCCATGCGAGAGCGCATCTAAACGAGCGCAGCGGCAGTAATGCGCAGAATCAACTACGCCTGCTGTACCCCGCAGCAGGCGCATTCTTGGGTCAGTGATGCTCCCGCGTCGCCCTGAACTTCACATCCGGCCAGCGCTCTTCCATCAGGCTCAGGTTTACCCGTGTCGGTGCCAGGTAGGTCAGATGGCCGCCGCCGTCGATGGCGAGGTTCTCGTAGGCCTTGTTCTTGAAGTCTTCGAGCTTCTTCTTGTCATCGCACTCGATCCAGCGCGCCGACCAGACGTTGATCGCCTCGTAGGCACACTCGACCTTGTATTCCTCTTTCAGGCGACTGGCGACGACGTCGAACTGCAGCACGCCGACCGCGCCGAGGATGATGTCGTTGTTGCGCTCGGGGAAGAACACCTGGGTGGCGCCTTCCTCGGCCAGTTCCTGCAGACCCTGGCGCAGCTGCTTGGACTTCAGCGGATCCTTCAGGCGGACGCGGCGGAACAGTTCCGGGGCGAAGTGCGGGATACCAGTGAAACCGAGGTTCTCGCCCTCGGTGAAGGTATCGCCGATCTGGATGGTGCCGTGGTTGTGCAGACCGATGATGTCGCCGGCGTAGGCTTCCTCGAGCATTTCGCGCTCGCTGGAGAAGAAGGTCAGGGCGTCGGCGATGCGAACATCCTTGCCGATACGTGCGTGACGCAGCTTCATGCCTTTCTCGTACTTGCCCGAGCAGATGCGCATGAAGGCGATGCGGTCGCGGTGCTTGGGGTCCATGTTCGCCTGGATCTTGAACACGAAGCCTGTGAATTTTTCCTCGACCGGCTCCACGGTGCGCTCGTTGGCGACGCGCGCCAGCGGCTTCGGAGCCCAGTCGACGACGGCGTCCAGCACATGGTCGACGCCGAAGTTGCCGAGCGCGGTGCCGAAGAAGACCGGGGTCATCTCGCCGCGCAGGAAGGCGTCCTTGTCGAATTCGTGACAGGCGCCCTGGACCAGCTCCAGCTGCTCGACGAAATCGTCGTACATGTCGCCCAGGTGCGCGCGGGCCTCGTCGGAATCGAGCTTGTCGATGACCCGCGTCTCGATGCGTTCGTGGCCATGGCCGGGCACGAATACGATGATGCGGTCCTCGGCCAGGTGGTAGACGCCCTTGAAGTCGCGGTAGCAACCGATCGGCCAGGTGATGGGCGCGGCCTTGATCTTCAGCACCGCTTCGATCTCGTCGAGCAGTTCGATGGGGTCGCGGATATCGCGGTCGAGCTTGTTGATAAAGCTCACGATTGGCGTGTCGCGCAGGCGGCAGACGTCCATCAGCGCAATGGTACGTGGCTCGACGCCTTTACCCCCATCGAGCACCATCAGTGCCGAGTCCACCGCGGTCAGGGTGCGGTAGGTGTCTTCGGAGAAGTCTTCGTGGCCGGGGGTGTCGAGCAGGTTGATCATGTGCTCGCGGTAGGGGAACTGCATCACCGAGGTGGTGATGGAGATGCCGCGCTGCTTTTCCATCTCCATCCAGTCGGAGGTGGCGTGGCGGTCGGACTTGCGCGATTTCACCGTGCCGGCGACGGCAATCGCCTTGCCCATCAGCAGCAGCTTTTCGGTGATGGTGGTCTTGCCCGCATCGGGGTGCGAGATGATGGCGAAGGTACGGCGTTTCGCGACTTCGGCGGCCTGAGTGGTCATCGGAATTAAGGAACCCGTCGACGAGTAGTCGGTCTGTCAAAAAAGGCGGCGATTATAGCGGCAAATGGATTTCCCTGCGGCCCGCACGGCAGCGGAAATCGGCCGTTTTGTGCAGTTTCCATGACGCTTTGTTTTGAATCGACAACAACTCGAAACGGATGCGCAATCGGGACGTTTTTTTGATTGATCTATGCCCCCCTTGGTCCTAAAGTTCGCGCCCGAACGTCCATGCTGGCAACGATCCATCCGGCTCAAGTACTGACGACGAGAGATCCACGTGATACTCGGCGACATGCCTTGGGAAGTAGGCGAACCAAAGTGGGGAAACTGATCAGGCGTTCTTGTCAGGGCTGACGCCCTTCACCCCTCATCCGACTTTTGTTTCCCGTTTTTGGAGTCCCACGCATGACGGTCAAGATCGAAGACTATTTCCCGCGCGCCACCTTCCAGAAGATGAAGGCCTTCGCCGACCAGCACGAAACCCCGTTCGTGGTGATCGACACCGAAACCATCAGCAAGGCCTACGACGACCTGCGCGCCGGTTTCGAATTCGCCAAGGTGTACTACGCCGTCAAGGCCAACCCAGCGGTGGAAATCATCGACCTGCTGCGTGACAAGGGCTCGAGCTTCGACATCGCCTCGATCTACGAGCTGGACAAGGTCATGTCACGCGGCGTCGGTCCGGAGCGCATCAGCTACGGCAACACCATCAAGAAATCCCGGGACATCCGCTACTTCTTCGAGAAGGGCGTGCGCATGTTCGCCACCGACTCCGAAGCCGACCTGCGCAACATCGCCAAGGCCGCGCCGGGCGCGAAGGTCTATGTACGCATCCTTACCGAAGGATCGACCACGGCCGACTGGCCGCTGTCGCGCAAGTTCGGCTGCCAGACCGACATGGCCATGGATCTGCTGATTCTTGCCCGCCAGCTGGGCCTGGAACCGTACGGCATTTCCTTCCACGTCGGCTCGCAGCAGCGCGACATCTCCGTCTGGGACGCCGCCATCGCCAAGGTCAAGGTGATCTTCGAGCGCCTGAAGGAAGAAGACGGCATCGAGCTGAAGATGATCAACATGGGTGGCGGCTTCCCGGCCAACTACATCACCCGCACCAACAGCCTGGAAACCTACGCCGAGGAGATCATCCGCTTCCTCAAGGAAGACTTCGGCGACGACCTGCCGGAAATCATCCTGGAGCCGGGCCGCTCGCTGATCGCCAATGCCGGCATTCTGGTGAGCGAAGTGGTGCTGGTGGCACGCAAGTCGCGCACCGCCGTGGAGCGCTGGGTGTACGTCGATGTGGGCAAGTTCAGCGGTCTGATCGAAACCATGGACGAGTCCATCAAGTTCCCGATCTACACCGAGAAGAAGGGTGAGGTGGAGGAAGTGGTGATCGCCGGTCCGACCTGCGACAGCGCGGACATCATGTACGAGAACTACAAGTACGGCCTGCCGCTGAATCTGGCCATCGGTGATCGCCTGTACTGGCTGTCCACCGGTGCCTACACCACCAGCTACAGCGCCGTCGAATTCAACGGCTTCCCGCCGCTGAAGGCTTACTACATCTAAGCCGTAGACGATGAACGAACGCCCCGCATTGCGGGGCGTTTTCGTTTCTGTGCTTCGTTCACCGCAACCCGGCGCGTAGCTCGTTGCGTCGCCGCGCGTAGGCCTCGACGATATCGGCGACCTGAGGCAATGCTGCGGCCTGCAGGCTGGCCAGCGCGGTCTCGACGAACTTCAGGTGGCCAACCCCAAGCGCGCGGTCCAGCCAATGCCGGGCGGCGTCCCATTGCTGCTGGGTGAGCAGCACGGCGGCATGGCTGAACTGGCCGCGAAAGTCGCCAGCCTCCGCGGAGCGTCGATACCAGCCGTGTGCCGCTGGCAGGTCGCGCGACACACCGCGGCCTTCTTCCAGGCAGCGTCCGGTCAGGTTCATCGACTTGGCGTGGCCCAGCTCGGCGGCCTGGCGGTATAGGCGATAGGCCGCGACTTCATCCTGAGGAATGCCGCGGCCGGTGGCGAGCAGGTTGGCCAGGTTGTACATGCCCCAGTCCAACCCCATGTCTGCCGCGCGCCGGTACCGCTCGGCGGCGCGTGCGGGATTGGCCGGGCAGCCCCAGCCAAGCTCGTGGCAGCGTCCGGCCATGTTGCAGGCCATGGCGTGGCCGCGGCCGGCGGCGATGCCGAACCAGGTCAGGGCCAGTTCGGGATCGGCCTGGATGCCGCGGCCCTCCAGCAGGATCTGCCCGAGCAGCGCCTGCGCTTCGATTTCCCCGGTCGCGGCGGCCGCGAGGACCAGGCGTGCGGCTCGGTGCGGTTCCTCGGCCAGCTTGCCCAGCTGGTCGCTGTCGAGGGCTTCCTCACGGCGCAGAAGATGAGGCATCAGACCTCGACCCAGCGGCGCAGCAGGTTGTGATAGGTGCCGGTCAGTTGCACCAGGGATGGGTGCTCCGGCACATCGGCGGTCAGCTGCTGGATGGCTTGGTCCATCTCGTAGAGCAGCGTGCGCTGCGCATCCTCGCGCACCAGGCTCTGAATCCAGAAGAACGAAGCCAGCCGTGC
>DAMCQE010000030.1:0-42911 GCA_032105665.1 Pseudomonas sp.
AGCTGCTGAACCCGCGCAACACCTGGGCCGACAAGAGCGCCTACGACCAGGCCGCAAAGGAACTGGCAGCCAAGTTCGTCGAGAACTTCAAGAAGTTCGATGTCTCCGACGCCATCCGCAACGCCGGCCCGCAGCTCTAAGCTGTCTGCTGCGTTATCGAAAAGCCGCCTCCGGGCGGCTTTTTCGTTTGTGCCTGGTGGCGATTCGGATCAAAGGCGTCGATGATTCTTATCGGTCAAGGCGCATGGATTCGATTGGTCGGCGCCCTTAGCATGGCGCCACTGTTGATCACGAGGAAGCGTCATGAATACCGTAGAAGCCATCCGCACCCGTCGCGCCGTCAAAGTCTACGACCCGAGCTTCCAGCTCAGCCGGGAGGAGAAGGACGAGCTGCTGCAACTGGCACTGCTGGCACCCTCTGCCTTCAACCTGCAGCACGTGCGCTTCGTCGAGGTGAGCGACCCTGAACTGCGGGCGCAGATCCGCGAGGTGGGCTGGAACCAGGCGCAGATGACCGATGCCTCGATGCTGGTGGTGATCTGCGCGCAGGTCGACAGCTGGGAAAAGAATGTCCGCCGGGTCTGGGATGGTGCGCCAGGCGAGGTGCAGAACTTTATGGCCGGCGCCATCGATGCCTACTACCGCGACAAGCCGCAGGTCCAGCGTGACGAAGCCATGCGCAGTTGCGGCCTGATGGCGCAGACGCTGATGCTCGCGGCACGGGCCAGGGGTCTGGATTCCTGCCCGATGGATGGCTTCGATTTCGACGCTGTCGGCAAGCTGATCAACCTACCGGACAACCATGTCATCGCGCTGATGGTCGCGGTGGGCAAGCGCGCTGCTGAGCCGAAGCCGCGGATCGGCAAGTTGCCGTTCGATGAGGTGGTGATTCGCGACCGCTTCTGAGTCTTCTGGCGAAGGGCGCGCAATGCGTCCTTTCGCCTGGGCCAGCTGGCCGCCAACTTTGCCCAGCTCAGAGTCCCATCCGGCCCGCCCAGGGCCATCGCTGGGTTGATGGCCACGCGCTCCGACGACCGGCCGCACATGTCAGCCGCTTTGCAGTACCGTCTCCCTCCTTTTGCTACCCTCCGGCCTCCAGTCAAAGGAGTGACTCAGCATGATCGAACAGACCCTCAAGCAGACTTTCGGCTACGACGGCTTTCGTCCCGGCCAGGATCAGGCCATTCGCGCCGTGGTGGCCGGGCGCTCGGCGGCCGCTATCTTTCCCACCGGGTCTGGCAAGTCCCTGTGTTATCAGGTGCCGGCGCTGCTATTGCCTCATCTCACCCTGGTGGTTTCGCCGCTGTTGGCGCTGATGCAGGACCAGCTGGCGTTCCTGCACCGGCACGGCATCGCCGCAGCCAGCATCGACTCGGCGCAGAGCCGCGAGCAGGCCAGCGAAACCATGGCCCGCGCCAAGTCCGGTGAACTGAAGATCCTGATGATTTCGGTGGAGCGGCTGAAGAACGAACGCTTCCGCAACTTCATCAGCCAAGTGCCGATCTCGTTGCTGGTCGTCGATGAGGCGCATTGCATTTCCGAGTGGGGGCACAACTTCCGCCCGGATTACCTCAAGCTTCCCGACTACCAGCGTCAATTCAATATCCCGCAGGTGCTGCTGCTGACCGCCACGGCGACACCGCCCGTGATTGCCGATATGCAGGCCAAATTCTCGATTGCGCCGGACGACGTCGTGACAACCGGCTTCTACCGGCCCAATCTCAATCTGCTGGTGGAGCCGGTCAGCGGCTTTAACAAGCAGCGCCGGCTGGTGGAATGGTTGGCCGACAAGAGTGGTCAGCCGACCATCGTCTACGTCACCCAGCAGAAGACAGCCGAGCAGGTTGCCGAGCATCTGGCGCAGCGCGGCTTCCCGGCCAGCGCCTACCACGCCGGCATGGCCCATGAGTTGCGTGAGTCGATCCAGCGCCGCTTCATGGCTGGCGAGCTGAACTGCATCGTCGCCACCATCGCCTTCGGCATGGGCATCGACAAGGCGGACATCCGCAACGTGGTGCACTACGACCTGCCCAAGTCGGTGGAAAATTACAGTCAGGAAATCGGTCGGGCAGGGCGCGATGGCAAGCCATCGGACTGCCTGGTGCTGGCCAACCGGGACAGCCTCAGCGTGCTGCAGAATTTTGTCTATGGCGACACACCGGAGCGCGAGGGCGTCCGCTGCGTGCTCGACGAGCTGCTGCAGGCCGGCGCTGGCGGGCAGTGGGAGCTGATGCTCAATCAGCTATCGGACCAGAGCAATATTCGCCAGCTGCCGCTGAAAACCCTGCTAGTGCAACTGGAGCTGCGCGGCATCATCGCGCCACGCTTCGCCTACTTCGCCGAATACCGCTTCAAGTACCTGCTCGAACCCGAGGCGCTGGTGGCGAAGTTCGAAGGTGAGCGGCGGCAGTTCGTCGAGGCCATCGTGCACAGCTCGGCGCGGGCAAGGACCTGGTGCACGCTGGATTTCGATGCACTCTACCAGCAGCACGGTGCGGACCGTGGGCGGGTGGTAAAGGCCCTGGAGTACTTCCAGGAAAAAGGCTGGATCGAGCTGGAGAGCAAGCAGATGACCGACGTCTATGCGCTGCTCGATCCAGACTTCGACGCAGAGGGCTTGAGCATCGAACTGCATGAATACTTCAAGCAGCACGAAGCGAGCGAGATCACCCGCATCGACAACATGCTGGCGCTATTCGAATCCAGCGAATGCCTGAGCCAGCGGTTGGCGGCCTATTTCGGGGACCAGCAGGCGCCGCAAAGGTGTGGCCATTGCTCGGTCTGTCGCGGGCAGGTTGCGCAACTTCCTGAGCCGCCGGCGCTGGCACCGCTCAACGAGGTCACCCTTGACGCCCGCTGCGCCGAATTCAGTCAGCGCTTCGCGCAGCTGAAGGGCGGTGCGCCCAGCGCCGAATGCCTGACGCGCTTTCTCTGCGGCATCAGCGTGCCGGTGTTCACCAAGCTCAAGGCGCGCCAGCTCCCCGGCTTCGCCTCGCTGGAGGCCTATCCCTATGCCGAGGTTCGTGCGCGCCTGGCAGGTTAGCGCGCGGTCAGGCCGATCAGCCGGTCGGCGACGCCCTTGGTCTGGCGTGAGGTGTCCGCCGTCAGGTTGCTAGAGTTCTCCAGCGCGTCGAGCAGGCCGGTAAGCGAGCCGACGCCCGCCGATTGCGCCTCGATGTGCTGCGCCACCGCGCGGATTTCGCTGGCCAGACGGTCGATATCCGTACCGATCTCCTCGGCGTTCCTGCCGGTGATTTCGGCGAGCTTGCGCACCTCGTCGGCCACCACCGCGAAACCGCGCCCCATGTCGCCGGCACGCGCTGCCTCGATCGCCGCATTGAGCGCCAGCAGGTTGGTCTGCCCGGCGATCTGCTGGATGGTCTGCACCACCGATTGGATTCGCTGGCTCGACTGCGCCAGGTCGCGGGCGCTGCTGACCACCTCGTCGGCCTGGTGAACCATCTGCTTGACCGAGCTGCCGGCCTGCTCGATGACGGTGCCCTGCTGGTTGATGTTCAGCGTCAGGTCATCCATCGAACCGTGCAGCTCGGTGGCGCACTGGCTCAGCTGTTCGGACATCGAGCGACGCTCCTCGTCAGCCTGCGAGAGCACCTGACCAAGGTCGGCCAGGCCACGGAACACCGGGCGGATATGCTCGTCCAGGCCGTTGATGTCCACCGCGCTGCTGTAGTCCTGGCGCTTGAATTGCTCGATCTGCTTGACCACCACCTGGCTCAGGCCGGTGAGCTTCTTGATCTGCCGACGCAGGAAGAACGCCTTGAATTCACCGTGGTAGGCGATGAAGTTGTCGGTGTATTCGTCGTGGAAGTCGTCCTTGCCGTTGGTGCGGAAGAAGAACACCGCGGTCAGCGTCTGGTTGAGATTGAGACCGAGGATCTCGCCGAAGGTCGAGTAGCCGGCCACCGGTACGTCGTCGAACACCGGGTCCATGCCACCGAGTGCCTGCTCGTTGTTCAGCCGGCGCAGGATGCAGTCGTTGAGGATGCCCACCAGCGGCTTGCCGGGCTTGTTGCGCATGAACTGCTGATAGTCGCGGCGGGTGGTTTCGGCCAGCGGGGTGCGCTTGACCATGATCAGCTCTTCGCCGGGGGCGACGTCGCAGAACAGGTGCACACGCTCGTTGGCGAAGTCGATCTGCGAGATCGAGCGGACGAACACTTCCTCGCCGACGCGAATTGCGAAGGAATAGTCCGAGAGCCGCTGCTCCAGCTCCTGCGGCGCGCATTTGAGCGCCTCGCACAGCGCCTGGACCATCGTGCGGATGTTGCCGCGTGAGTCGACCACCTGGCTGATGTAACGGTCCTCCAGGGAGGCGCTGAGTACGTTCAGGCTGAGTGGCGTCGGCTCGAAGTTCTGGCTCTTGAACACGCCGAAGCGTACGTCCCGCGCGCACTTGAGGAAGACGATCAGCGCGTGGTTCTGGTAGCTGCGTTTGCCGTCATGCAGCTGGGTCTTCTGAAAATCCAGCTTGCCACCGGCCGAGCCGCCGACGAACAGGCAGGGGAAACGACCGGACTCGTACAGCGCCTCCATGAAGAAGGATTCGGACGCCGAGAGGCCGTCGAAGAAGATGTTCGCCAGCGTGTCGCGGTAATCGATCTTCATCGACACCTGCACCCGCTTGATCGACGCCGTGAGGCGCGCGATGCGCTCGCCCATCGACAGCCGCTGACCCTGGCCGCGGATGTCCTCGCACTCCAGCGGCACACGGACGATCTCGGCGGCGGCGATGACGCTGGCGTCGAACAGCTGCAACACCACCCGATCCCACTGCGCGCCGGTGGCACAGTAAAGCCGCTGGCCCTCGCTGGACAGCTCGCCCGCGGTGGTACACAGGCTGATCGTCGCCTGCGGAAAGCGCTGCGCTACCTGCCTGGCGACCTGATCCAGATCCACGTGCGGCGAGACGAAGCCGGCAATGTAGGTCGGGTTGAAGCGCAGGGTGGCGAGCTGCTGGGCAAGCTGGTGAGCCGAGCAGAGCAGGCTCGCCGTGCCGCTGGATTGCGTGTGGCCTGGCTTGAATCGGGAGAGCGAAATCATGGGCGTTACTCGCTTGAGGAAGGGAAGCGGGAAACTCGGCCGCTCCCGCACTGATCAGCCGTCGATCAGAGGCTACATTTTTTGTTATCGGCACCCCGGCCGCGAGCTGCATGCCCGTTCGGCGCCGTCACCGTCAGCCACGTTATCGGCCGCCGGATCGAAGATCGCCATGCAACCATGGTCTTCATCCGGAAGTACTGGGTGAGGCGGCGATTCCTCTTGATGTGGCGCAACGGAAGTCGCGCGCGGCTGTGCAATTGTCGACCGGTGACCTGTTGCCGCAGTTGTTGTAGCCGATAGCCAAGGAAAGCCTCTCGAGGAGCGACGCCATGCCCCGCCTGTTCACCGATCTCGGATTCCGCTGGAAGATTACCTTGCCCATTGCGGCGCTGGCCCTATTGCTGGTGCTGATGGGCGTTTTCGGGATGCGCGGCATCGAGCGCGTCACCGACTCCAGCGAGGTCTTGGCGACGCGCCATCTACCGGCCATCGGTCTGCTGCTCAATGCCGATCGCGACCTGTATCAGGCCTTCGTCGCCGAGCGCAGCCTGCTCGACAGCGATGCTGGCGAGCATGTGCAGGCACTTAAGGCCAGCCATGCGGAAAACCTCAAGCAGGCCTACGACCGTGTGCAGAAGTACGCAGCCATGCAACCGGGCGCCGAGGCACTGGCGCTGGTCGAGCAGTTCAATGGCGGCTTTCAGCAATGGTCCGCGGTATCGCAGCGGGTCATCGAGCAGGTCGATCTCGATCCTCAGGCCGCCAGCGCGTTGAGCTTTGGTGACAGCGAGGTGCGCTTCGATGCCATGCGCGATGCCATCGACAAACTCGGCGAACTCGAAGGCGCAGCCGCCGAGGCCGAGGGCGCGGCGGCGATCGCCGAGGGCGCCGCCACATCCAGCCAGCAGACCGCGGTGCTGATCATCGGCCTGCTGGGCTGCGCACTGCTCATCCTCGGCCTGCCGCTGGTGGTGCTGCGCCCGATGCGCCGACTGCTCGATCGGCTGAAGCAGATCGCCGATGGCGATGGCGACCTGCGCGCCCGTCTGGAGGTGCATTCGGCTGACGAGCTGGGCCAGCTCGGCAATGCCTTCAACCGCTTTCTCGACAAACTGCAGCCGCTGATCGCCGAGGTCGGACGGGTTACCGCTGAGGTCGAGACCGCCGCGCGTGGCATGGCGGCGATGGCTGAAACCAACGATCAGCTGATCAGCAGCGAACACGCCGCGGTCGATCAGGTGACCACCGCGGCGACCGAGATGAGCGCAGCGGTGCACGAAGTCGCGCTCAATGCGCAGAACGCATCGGACGCCGCGCGTGCGGCGGAAACCCAGTCACGCCAGGGCGCGTCGGTGGTCAGCAGTACCATCCAGTCGATCCGCCAGCTGGCCGGGGAGGTCGAAGGCGCATCGCAGACCATCGGTGCGCTTGCCGAGGAAACCGCCAGCATCGGCGCGGTGCTCGAAGTGATTCGCGGCATCGCTGAGCAGACCAATCTGCTCGCGCTCAACGCCGCCATCGAGGCCGCGCGCGCCGGTGAGCAGGGCCGCGGTTTCGCCGTGGTGGCCGACGAGGTAAGGGCACTGGCCGCGCGCACGCAGGATTCGACCAAGGATATCCAAGCGCGCATCGAGCGCTTGCAGAGCGGCGTCGACAAGGCCGTGCAGGCCATGCAGAACGGCAGCGACAAGGCGCGAGACAGCGTCGAGCGGGCATCCGGCGTCGATCAGGTGCTGGCGGAAACGTCCGTGTCGGTGCAGCGGATCAATGACATGGCCGCCCAGATCGCCACGGCGTGCGAGGAGCAGAGCAGCGTCACCGAGGAAATCGCGCGCAACATCACCGATATCCGTGACCTGTCCAACGAGGCGGCTACCTGCTCCTCGCAAAGCATGCTCGCCAGCCAGCAGCTGTCTGGGCTATCGAAAACCCTGGCGGAGCTGGTCGGCCGTTTTCGTACCTGAGACCTGAGACCTGATATCTGGGCGCTGTCTTACAGCGCGCCCCACAGCAGCCGGCCCAGGCCGCTGTCGTTCGGCAGCAGAAGCAGGCTGAGAATGAACACCAACAGCAGTCCTGCGGCATAACAGAGACTGCTCAGCCGGGAGCGTACCCAGGGACGCGGCGCGGCGGGTGCCTGGCCATCGGGACTCTGCTGGCGCGACTGGCGTAGGTTGAAGGACATGTTCGTCTCGACAGTTACCAACCCGCCGTCAGCGCAGCAGGCATCGGAAGCGGCGCAGTAAAGCGCAAATAGGGGCATATTGCCACTATTGCGGCATCGTTATCGTACGCTTCGGCGCTACATGAAACATCAGGAAAAGCTCCGTACGTCGCCGGGCCGGTATCGCGAAATGACTCGACCATACTCAGAGGTCGATATCGCAAACGACCGGAGACCCCACCCATGCCGACGCGCCGCCAGATCATTCAGCGTACAGCCGTGGCCGCAGCGATGCTGGCGCTCGGTCCGCTGTTGCCGTCGCTGGTGCGGGCAGCCGAGGCGCTGCGTCGACGCGAGATTCCCGCCACCGGCGAGATGCTGCCCGTCATCGGCCTCGGCACTTCGCGGACACATGACATAGGCCTGGATGATCCCGAGATGACGCGGCTGCTCGAGGTGCTACGCGTGCTGCTCGATGGCGGCGCATCGCTGATCGATACCGCGCCGAGCTACGGCAATTCCGAGCGCGTCGTCGGTGAGCTGGTCGAGCGCCACGGCCAGCGCGACAAGGTCTTCCTCGCCAGCAAGGTGTCCTCCAGCGGTCGCGAACGCGGCATGGCGCAGATTGAAGCGAGCTTCGAGGCGCTGCAGACCGACACTATCGACCTGATCCAGGTGCACAACCTGCAGGACACCCGCACCCAGCTCGGCCTGCTGCGCGAGCTTAAGCAGGAGGGGCGGGTGCGCTACATCGGCGTGACGCACTATGTGGAATCGGCCCACGATCGCCTGCTGGACACGCTGAAACAGGAGCAGGTCGACTTCGTGCAGTTCAACTATTCGGTCAGCGAGCGCAACGCCGAGAAGCAGCTGCTGCCCTACTGTGCCGACAACGGCATCGCCACCCTGATCAACCGACCCTTTACCCGCGGCAACCTGCTGTCGAAGGTCCGGGACAAGCCGTTGCCGGACTGGGCCGCCGAGATCGACGCCAGCTCCTGGGCGCAGCTGCTGCTCAAGTTCATCCTCGCCGAGCCGGCGGTGACGGCGGTCATTCCGGCCACCTCCAATCCGCGCTACATGGCCGACAACCTGCTCGCCGGCCAGGGCCGTCTGCCCGACGCGCGGCAGCGGCAGATGATCGTCGACGCCTTCCGCTGAGCCGGGCCGCATGCCCGTCGCCTCCGCCGCGCTGATCAACGCCCGCCCCGGCGAACTGCGCGCGGCGCTGGCCGGCTTCGGCCTGTTCTTCTGCCTGTTCGCCGGCTACTTCATGCTGCGCCCGATCCGCGAGTCCATGGGCATTCAGGGCGGCGTGGAGAATCTGCAGTGGCTGTTTACCGCGACCTTCGTTGCCATGCTGGTGGCGGTGCCGCTGTTCGCCTGGCTCAACTCGCGGGTGGCGCGCATCCATTACATCGACTGGGTGTACGGCTTCTTCTGCCTCAACCTGCTGCTGTTTGCCGCGCTGTTCTTCGCGTTGCGTGACAGCGTCTGGCTGGCGCGTGTGTTCTATGTGTGGATCTCGGTCTACAACCTGTTCGTGGTCTCGGTGGCCTGGAGCCTGATGGCTGATGTGTTCGATGCGCCGCAGGCACGCCGGCTGTTCGCCTTCATCGCTGCCGGGGCCAGCGTGGGCGGCCTCGTCGGCCCCGCGGCAAGCGCGCTGTTGGTCGGCGTGCTCGGGCAGTTCGGGCTGATGCTGCTGGCGGCGCTGCTCCTGCTAGCCGCGGTGGCGCTGAAGCACTTCCTGATGACCTGGCGCGAGGTACACGGCGCCGGTCGGCCCGGTGCCGAGCACGCGGAAAGCCCGAAGCGGCCGGTGGCCGGCAACCCGTTCAGCGGCCTGACGCGGGTGCTGGGGTCGCGCTATCTGCTGGGCGTCGCGGTGTTCGTGCTGTTGCTGACCACAGCCAGCACCTTCCTCTATTTCGAACAGGCGCGCCTGGTTGCGGAGCTGTTTCCCGACCGTGTCGGGCAGGTGCGGGTGTTCGGCGCCATCGATTTCGTGGTGCAGGCCGGCGCGCTACTGTCGCAGTTGTTCATCACCGGGCGCATTGCCCAGCGTCTGGGCGTGCGCGTGCTGCTTGCCGCCGTGCCGGCGCTGGTCTGTTTGGGCTTCGTCGGGTTGGCGCTGGCGCCGACCTTCGCCGTGCTGGCGGCGGTGATGATCGTGCGCCGGATCGGCGAGTACGCCTTCGTCCGCCCGGGGCGCGAGATGCTTTTCGCGCCGCTGGATGCGCAGAGCAAGTACAAGGCGAAGAACTTCATCGACACCGTGGTCTATCGCGGCGGCGATGCCCTGAGCGGCTGGGCCAAGAGCCTGCTCGACAGTCTCGGTCAGGGCGTCTGGCTGATCGCCCTGGTCGGCGCCGTGTGCGCGGCGGTCTGGGGCTTGGTGGGCTGGTTTATCGGCGGACGGGCCGACCGCGCTGGCGCCAAGCCGGATGAGCCGCCGCGGCCGGCAACCGGACGAAGCAGCTGAACCTCGCCGACGCACACGCCTCGAACCCTAGTAGGTACGTCATCTATCAGGAGTAGTCGTATGCAAGTGCAGGTCAATAGCAACCACATCCCTGGCAGCGTCGAGCTGCACGAGTGGGTCGGTACGACCGTTGAGGATCGGCTCGAGCGTTTCGACGACTTCCTCACCCGAGTGGAAGTCCATGTCAGCGATGAAAACGCGCAGAAGGCCGGCGCCGATGACAAGCGTTGCCAGATCGAGGCGCGGCCCAAGGGGCATCAGGCGGTGTCGGTGACGCACAAGGCCGAGTCGCTGCAGCTGGCGGTCGATGGCGCGGCGGACAAGATGCAGCACGCGCTGGAGCATCTGATGGGCAAGCTGGACACCCGCGTACTGTCCAGCGGTGAGTTGAATGATCCGCTGCTCGATGAGCAGCCTCAGGCCGTCAAGGATGCGATGCTCGAAGAGGAATTCCTGGAGAAGCAGGACGAGCTCGACAAGTGACCCCGTCGCCCCGGCCGCGTGCCGGGGCGTTTCCACCCGCTTCCTTCTCTTTCTATCCCCCTGCTGCCAGGCATGCGCCTTGGCGGCCGGGCCCGTGTATCCGGCAGCCAGATGCAGATCATCCTCGTGCGGCACGGTAGACCCGACCACGACGCAGCGCGCTGGAGCACGCCGGTTGGCATGAAAACCTGGGTCGAGCGCTACAACGCTGCGGAGGTCGTCGCCGCCGAGCGCCCGGACAGTCTGGTCGCGCTGGCAGGCTCGGTTGGCATCGTGGTCTGCAGCTCCCTGCAGCGCTGCATCGAATCGCGCTCGCATCTGGAATGCGACTGCTGTGAACTGCCTGATCCGCTGTTCGCTGAGCCGCACCTGCCGTATCCCGAGTGGGGCCTGCCGCTGTTGCCGTCGCGCTTCTGGCGCCTGGCGTTTCGCACCGCCTGGTTTCTCGGCTTCGCCAGCCATACCGAGCACATCCGCGAATCCACCAGGCGTGCCAGCGCAGCGGCCGAACGGTTGATCGAGCTGGCCGAGGCCAATGAAAGCGTGTTGCTGATGGGGCACAAGATCATGAATGCGCTGATCGCCCGGCAACTTCGTCAGCGCGGCTGGCGTGGCCCCGCTCTGCCGCTGCTCACCGGCTACTGGCAGCCGAGTCGCTACAGCAAGGGCTGAAGCCAAGCGAGAGCACTCCGTCCAGCTGCGTTCCGCCTCCCTTCGGTCATTCGGCAACCGCTTTGGCTTGCCAGATGAAACGTTTCAGCTACCTTGAGCAGGAGTCATAACAACAAAGGGAACCCCCATGACCCGTTTGCAGCTTCTCCTCGGCCTGGGCATCTGCCTGGCCACCCCTGCCATGGCCTGGGAACAGGTGCTGATCGACCACGACAAACCGGCGAAGAACTGGCGCATCACCAGCGAAGAGCTGGGCATCGACGCGCCGACGCCATTCTCGGTCAGCATGCGTACCTTGCATGGCGGCCGGCAGGAAGGCGTCAGCCTGATTGAGATCGACAACGGCAGCATGCGCATGACCGTTGTGCCCACGCGCGGCATGAACGTGCTGGAAGCGGTGGCCGGCGAGGTACGCCTGGGCTGGGATTCGCCGGTGGATGAAGTGGTCAACCCGGCCTTTATCGAGCTCAACGGGCGCGGCGGGCTGGGCTGGCTCGAGGGCTTCAATGAACTGGTCACCCGTTGCGGCTTCGAGTGGGTCGGCCACCCCGGCGAAGACAATGGCGAACTGCTCACGCTGCATGGCCGTGCGGCGAACATTCCGGCCTCGCGGGTGGTGCTGCAGATCGACGAGAAGCCGCCCTATGCCATTCGCTTGCGTGGCGAGCTGCAGGAGAAGGCCTTCAAGAAACTCGACTTCGCAATCCTCACCGAGCTCAGCACAGAGCCCGGCCGCACCGGATTCTCGTTGCACGACACGCTGACCAATCAGGGCGACTACGCCAAGGAATACCAGGTGCTGTACCACACCAATTTCGGCACGCCGTTGCTGGAGGAGGGCGCGCGCTTCGTGGCGCCGGTCAAGCAGGTCTCACCGTTCAACCCCCGCGCGGCGAAGGAGCTGAGCGACTGGCAGCGCTATCGCGGCCCAACCAGGGACTACGACGAGACGGTGTTCAACGTGGTGCCCTATGCGGACGAGCAGGGCCAGACCCTGACCATGCTGCACAACCGCGCCGGCAATCTCGGCGTCAGTGTCGGCTTCAATACTGCCGAGCTACCGGTGTTCTCGCTGTGGAAGAACACCGATACCGAGAAGCAGGGCTACGTGACCGGCCTCGAACCGGGTACCAGCTTTTCCTACAACCGCCGCTATCAACGGCCGTTGGGATTGGTGCCGAAGATTGAGCCAGGTGAGCAGAAGCATTTTCGCGTGCGTTACGAGCTGCTGGTCAATAGCGCCGCAGTCGACGCCGCGCGCAAACGGATCGAAGCGGTACAGGCCGGTCGCGACACTGAAATTCGTGACGAGCCGCTGGTTGACCTGTCGAAGGACTAATACGACAGCTGGACAGGTTTCGCGCGTTTTGGATCGTCGCAGCGATGCACTGTCGATACGGTGCATCGCTTGCTCAGGATGGCTCTATGTCGGGCCTTTAAGGACGACTGCGAGGCGCTCCTTGGGTCTGAAAGTTCCCCGGCTCCTGCAGCTATAGCAAAAGGCTTACAAGAGGCTGCGGCGTTCGACCCTTTTACCGTCCACGGCGTGTAATTAATCTACACCCACTCTGAAGCGCAGGACGCGCTCAGGATCAGGAAGATCGACCATCGCCAGGACGGCAATCGAAGGGAATTCGGAAAGGTCAGAAAAAACCCGCTTCGGCGGGTTTTTGCTTTCTGAGGAATTCATATGCCGCTGGTGCTGAGCGTCGACCGCGCCTATTTGCGACATTCAGAACTAGCACCGTTATTTTCCGATCATGGGGAAAGCAGTTGCGTCAGATATTACGGACGAAAAAAAGCCCCGCCGAAGCGGGGCTTTTTTGTATCAGGCGTCTTAGGAGACTTGAACCTGATCAGCCTGCATCCCTTTCTGGCCTTTGGTAGCCATGAAAGAGACCGCTTGGCCTTCGCTCAGGCTTTTGAAGCCTGTGCTTTCGATTGAACGATAATGAACGAACAGATCTTCGCTGCCATCGGTCGGCGTAATAAAGCCGAAACCTTTTTCATCGTTGAACCATTTGACTGTGCCATTTTGACGAGTAGACATGAGTATCTCCCAAGGTGTTTTAAGGCTGCAGCACTGAAGCATTCGGTGCCGAGACTGAGAAGCGAGAAGCAAAACGAACCGAGGAGATGAAACAGAGAAACATCATGCCGGGTGTCGAAGTGTTAATTGCGAAGCAGTGGGGGCGAATATACGTAGATTTAAATATATGTACAGCTTTTATTTGCAATTAAATAAATTGGCCTCTTTAAGTAAGCTCGCGAGCTCGAATATTTAGGGTTTAACTAGTTGTTAATTATCAATATTGTATGAGCCTATGGAGGCAAGAGAAATAATTCAACAAATGTTCCACGCTAATAATTTGTAGCGGGAGCATTGCTTGCCGACAAAGCAGCGGGGGTGCGTGGCCGCGCAAAGGCGGCCTTCTGTCCCGCCAGGCTGGTAAGCGCGACAGTGAAACGACACGTTCGTTTTAGCTATAGCGAAAGGCTTACAAGAATCCCGGTTTTTGGCTCTTCAGTGCCTGCGGCCTGATGATTAATCTATGCCCACTCTGAAGCGCAGGACGTGCTCAGGATCAGGATGATCGACCACCGCCAGGAAGGCAGCCGGAAGGATTCGGATAGGTCAGAAAGAACCCGCTTCGGCGGGTTTTTTGTTGCCCGCGCCATGCGCATCAAGCGCAGATCGTTGATTTTTAAGCGGCGGTGGATAGCCGGTCGGCAACATCAGGCTTCGTCGAGGAGGCCGCGGATCTTGATCAGCAGGTCTGCACCTTCGAACGGCTTGAGCACCAGCTCCATGCGCTCATCGACAAAGCCCTCGCGACTGGATGCGCTCTCCGCATAGCCGGTCATCAGCACCACCGGCAATGTCGGGCGCTCGCGGCGTGCCCATTCGGCCAGCTGGCGACCGGAAAGACGGGGTAGCCCGACATCGGTCAGCAGCAGGTCAATCGACGGGTCGGCCTCGAGCAGAGACTGGGCGGTTTCCACGTCTCCCGCCTGGCTGCAGCGGTAGCCGGCTTCGATCAGCGTCTCGGCGATCAGCATGCGCACGCTGGGCATGTCTTCCACCACCAGCACGTGCTCATGGCCGGCCAGACGCGCCGAATCTTCGGGCGCCGCGCTGGGTGCCAGGCTCGTTTCGCCGTCGGCGGCCGGCAGCAGCAGGGTCACGTCCGTACCGACGCCCAGGGTGCTGCGAATGTGCGCGTCGCCGCCCGACTGCAGGGCGAAACCGTAGATGCTCGACAGTCCCAGGCCGGTGCCGCGGCCCTGAGGCTTGGTGGTGAAGAAGGGGTCGAACACCTTGTCGAGGACGGCGGGATCGATGCCCGTGCCATCGTCGCTGACGCACAGACCGATGTAACGGCCGGCGGCCAGTTCAGGGTGCTGGCTGGCATCGGTGGAAAAGGTCCGGATGCCGATGTGGCCGCCTTCGGGCAGGGCGTCGCGGGCATTGATCACCAGGTTGAGCAGCGCGCTTTCGAACTGGCTGACATCCACCCGTGCCACGGCCGGCCCCTCGGTGAAGTCGACGCTCAGGGTGATGCGCTCGCCGATGGTGCGCCGCAACAAATCCTCCAGCGAGCGGATGCGCTCGTTGATGTCCAGCGCGCGGGCGTCCAGCGGCTGCTTGCGAGCAAAGGCCAGCAGGCGGTTGGTCAGCGATGCGGCACTGCGCGCCGAACTCAGTGCGGCGTCGGCGAAGCGCAGCACGCTGTCGGCGCGGCCTTCGATGATGCGCTGCTTCATCAGCTCGATGCCGGTGATGATGCCGGTGAGCAGGTTGTTGAAGTCGTGGGCGATACCGCCAGTGAGTTTGCCCAGGGCGTCCATCTTCTGCGCCTGCAGCAGCTGCTCTTCGGTGCGCGCTCGCTCGGCGACCTCGTGGGCGAGCTGACTGGTGGTAGTCGCGATTTCCTGGCGCTGTGCGCGTTCACGCAGACGCTGTTCGGTTACGTCCTCAACGAACACCAGGCCCAGGCCCTGTGCGCGGTACGGGGAAATCTGCCACTCGGTCTCGCGGGTATCGCCGTTGACCTGCATTTGCAGCGGCGTTTGCCAGCGCTCGCCGGCCTGAAGATGTGCGCTCAGCTCGGCGAGAATCGTCTCCTGCCCGGCGGCGACGCTTTGCGACAGGGGCGAAGCCGGGCTGGCACCGCCAATCAGCAGTTCGAACGCGTGATTGCACTCGTGCAGCTGCAACTCGGCGTCGAGCACCGCGATGGGCGCGGCGACATGGAAGAAGATTTCCCGGAAGCGCGCCTCGCTGTCACGCAGTGCGCGCTCGGTATCGCGCACCCGCAGCAGGGTGCGCAGCGTCGCCAGCAGCACGTCGGGGTCGACCGGGTGGATCAGGTAGGCATCGCCGCCGGCATCGAGGCCGGTGATGATGTCGTTGGTCTCGATGGAGGCGGCGGACACGTGAATCAGCGGCAGCAGGGCGGTGTTCGCATCGGCGCGCAGCTGGCGGGCGATGTCGAAGCCGCTCATGTCCGGCAGGTTGACGTCGAGGATCAGCGCATCCGGCGCGGCGTTGGCCACCAGTTCCAGGCCTTCGCTGCCAGTGCCGGCTTCCAGCACCTGATAGCCATGGCGTTCCAGTACCCGGCGCATCGCATAGCGCGTCGGCGCGTTGTCGTCGACGATCAACAGACGGCTGTCACGCTCCATCGGAAGGCTCCGTATCAATCGCCAGAGGCAGAACTACATAGAACTCCGAGCCCTTGCCTGGTTCGCTTTCCACACCGACACGGCCGCCGAGCAGTTCGGCGAAACGCTTGCACAACGCCAGGCCGAGGCCGGTGCCGCGCAGGCGCTTCTGCAGCGGCGAGTCGACCTGGGCGAAATCTTCGAAAAGCCGGTCGTGCAGCTCGGGGGCAATGCCGATACCGGTGTCGCTGACGGCGAAGCGGACCTGCTGCGGGTTTTCCATCCGTGCCGACACGCGCACCACCCCCTGGGGCGTGAACTTCACCGCGTTGGAGATGAAGTTGCGCAGGATCTGCGCCAGCTTCTTGTCATCGGTATAGAGCCGCGGAATGCCTTCGGGCTCTTCGAAGATGAGGTCGATCGGCGAGCCCTCGACGATGGGGCGGAACATGCCGCGCAACGCCGAGAACAGGTCGAGCATGTCGAACCAGGCCGGGGAAATGCTGACGCGGCCGGCTTCGATCTTGGCCAGGTCGAGCAGATCATCGACCATCTCGCTCAGCTCGCTGGCGGCCGAGCTGACGAAACGCACCTGCGTGTGCTGTTCCGGGCTCAACGGGCCGTCCAGTTCGTCGCTGAGCAGGCGGGTGATGCTGAGGATCGAGCCCAGCGGCGTACGGAACTCGTGGCTCATGTACGACAGGAAGCGGCTCTTCAGGTCCGAGGCCTGGCGTAGCTGCTCGGCCTGGGTGTCCAGCTCGGCATACAGCGCCAGTACACCCTGATTGGTTTCTTCCAGTTCGGCGCGCAGCGATTCATTCGCCCGGCGCAGCTGTTCGAGCTGGCCGGCGTCGCCGGTCTCGGGGGACGTCGGATCAGCCACGGGGAGCCTCCAGATTGAGTGCCAGCACGGTCACGTCGTCGCGACCGCGGCAGAAGTCGCGATGCAGCAGTGCGGCAATGATGGCCGGGTGACGGTGAACGAGACCGGGGTAGTCGCGCAGATTCCAGCGTGTTTGCAGGCCATCGCTGTAGAGCACCAGCAGCCGCGCCTCACCCAGCGGATAGTCGAAGACATGCGCCTTGCGAAAGCGCACGCCGACGATGCCAGGATGCGAGGCCAGGCCACGCGAGCCCTCGCTAGCGATCAGGCTGGCGCCGATATTGCCAATGCCGGCGAAATCCAGCGTCTGACGCTGGCCGTCGAAGTGCGCGATGGCTGCGGCGCCGCCACGAGTGCCGTTCATCGCCTGGTGCATATTGCTGAACAGGGCGAAGGGGGAATCCAGCGGGGATTCTGCAAACGCCACCGCACCTGCCACTGCGGCCTGCTGGGCAAGCTCGCCATGGCCGATGCCATCGATGACCAGGGCACTGCAGCGCTGCCCGTCGAAGGCCAGCTGCCAGGCGTCGCCACAGGCTGTTTCGCCTGGATAGGGATGCTGGCTGACGCCGTAGCGCCACGGCGGCGGCTGCACGCCGCGAGGAAACAGCTGCGCCAGCACCACCGAGCCGCGGGCATCGGAATAGGCGTCGAACACCTGGGCCTGACGCGCCAGCGCGCCGAGCCCGATGCCCTGTGTGCCGCGGGTGGAAAATCCGTCGGTCAGGCATTGATCGAGGTCGAAGCCCGGTCCGCGGTCGATCGCGATGATTTCGACGCCGCGCCCCTCTCGTCCAGGAATTACGCGCAGGTGCAGTTCGCCGCGCCCGGCGTGCTTGAGCAGGTTACTGCCCAGCTCGGTGGCGAGCAGGGCGGCGCGCCCGGCATCGGTGGTGTCGAAGTCGTGCTGTTCGGCCAGCCGCTGGGCGACCCGGCGGGCGTGGCCGATCTGGCTGTTGTCTTCGATCAGCAGGACTTGGGTGACGCTTCCCTGAACGTTCATGTCCACCGCGTGATGGTGATTCGGGTGCCCGCGCCGACCGTGCTGTCGAGTTCGAACTCGTCAACCAGCCGCTTGGCGCCGGTCAGCCCCAGGCCGAGGCCGCTACCGGATGTCCAACCGTCGGTCATGGCCAGCTTGATGTCGGCGATGCCCGGGCCTTCGTCGCGGAAGGTCAGGCGCACGCCGACCCGCGTGCCATCCTCGATCAGCTGCCAATCCATGTCGCCACCGCCGCCGTAGACCACGGTGTTGCGCGCCAGCTCGCTGACCGCGGTGACCAGCTTGGTCTGGTCGATCAGGCGCATGGCGCATTCCTGGGTCAGCTTGCGCACGGTCTGCCGCGCCAGCACGACATCCTGTTCGAGGCGCACCGGCTGGCTGCCGCTGCTGCGCACGATCATTGCGCGGCCACGCGGGCGCGCAGCAGCTGCATGCCGCGCTCGACGTTCAGCGCGGTGCTGACGCCGGGCAGTTCGAGACCGAGTTCGACCAGGGTGATGGCCACGGCCGGCTGCATGCCGACCACTACGGTCTCGGCGTCCATGATCCGTGACAGGCCGGAGATGGTGCCGATCATGCGGCCGATGAAGGAGTCGACCATGTCCAGTGCGGAGATATCGATCAGCACGGCCTTTGCCGACGTCGCGCTGATGCGTTCGGCCAGGTCGTCCTGCAGGGTCATCGCCAGTTGGTCGTGCATGTCGACCTGGATGGTGACGAGCAGAAACTCGCCCATCCGCAGAATGGGTATGCGATCCATTAGACGGCCTTCGTCACGGTGAGGCCGGAACGGCGCAGGGCCAGGGCCAGGGCGTCGGCCAGGCTGGCCTTGGTGACGATGCCTTGCAGGTCCAGGCCCAGGTGCACGATGGTTTGCGCGATCTGCGGACGCACGCCGCTGATGATGCAGTCGGCACCCATCAGGCGAATCGCGGTGACCGTCTTCAGCAGATGCTGGGCGACCAGGGTGTCGACCGTCGGCACACCGGTGATATCGATGATGGCGATCTCCGAACCGGTATCGACGATGCGCTGCAGCAGCGATTCCATCACCACCTGGGTGCGCTGCGAGTCGAGGGTGCCGATCATCGGTAGGGCGAGCACGCCATCCCACAGTTTGACCACCGGAGTCGACAGCTCCAGCAGCTCTTCCTGCTGACGCTTGATCACCTCTTCGCGGGACTTCTGGAAGGTGCGTACGGTGTACAGCCCCAGGCTGTCGATCAGTTCGGATACCGCCCACAGCTGCTCGGCGAATACTGCCGGCTCATTGGCGTACTCGCTCTGCAGCAGGGCCATCAGCGGACGCTTGATGGCGAAGATGAAGCCCGCGGTCTGTTGCGAATCCATGCCAAGCAGTGCGCGGCTGCGCGAGAGTTTTTCCAGATACAGACGCATGCCGTCCCAGGCCGGACCGTTGATATCGGCCGAGCCGTCTGCCGTTCCGCTGATCAGCTGGCGGATGAAGTCGACGGTCTGCTGGGCCAGTTCTTCGGGCTTGACGTTGTGATAGCCGCCCAGATTCTGCAGGTCGGACTTCCAGCTGCTGAGCAGTTCGGCCTGATTGCGAGTGATGGTGTCGGTGGTACGTTGCAGCAGGGCCGCCATAGGTCTAGCTCCGGATTTGATTTGATCGTCCATGTTCACCATGGCGCATTAGCAAGAGTAGATATCCACCTTGCTGCGATGTTCCGCGCAGCCGGCCGCAGTCGCCTGCTTTCGGGAAATTCCCGACGGAAACGCTGGGAGATACTAGCAAATGGATATTAGCTAGGCGCGAGATTCGTTGCGCTCGATTCGCGCCTCAGCCAGGCGCCACGGCGTCGATCTGCTCGATCAGCCATTGCAGCGCCGAGTCGTTCTGTCGCTGTGCGACGCTGACGATATCCAGCGCGAAGGTGCCGAGATCGAACGGCAGCTCGAAGGTTTGCAGCGGTAGCAGCGTGGCGAAATAGCGCGCCAACTGGGTCGGCAGTACGGCAGCGAGGTCGCTGCTGGCGACGATATGCGCGGCCTGCAGGTAGTTCGGCGTGGTGTAGACAACCTTGCGTTCAAGCCCTTGGGCTTCCAGCCACTGGTCGACCATGCCGCGGGTCTGGCCACCATGCACCCACAGGTGGCGCAGGCGCAGAAAGGCATCCAGATCCAGCCCCGCCGTCAGCAGCGGGTGGTCGCGCCGCACCGCCACCTGCAGCGTCTCGCTGGCCCAGCGGCGTACGTGAAAGCGTGACGGCACCTCGAGAAAGCGCCCGAGCACCAGGTCGACCTCGCCGTTGTCCAGCGCTTCGACCGGCAGCGTCGGCGTCAGGTGCTGGATCGCCAGCTGGATGCCGGGTGCGTGCTCGGCCAGCCGCCGCATCAGCGCGGGCATGCAGATCAGCTCCACATAGTCGGTCACGGCGATGCGGAAACGCTGGTGGCTGCGCGCCGGATCGAAGGCTTCGCCAGCAATCAGGCTGTGCTCGATCTGCTGCAGCGCGTGGCGGATCGGTGCTTCCAGGGCCAGCGCCCTGGGTGTCGGCTGCATGGCTCGGCCGGCACGCACCAGCAGCGGGTCGTCGAGCAACTCACGCAAGCGATTGAGCGCGTTGCTGACTGCCGGCTGGCTGAGCGACAGCCGCTCCGCCGCCCGCGAGACGTTGCGCTCGCGCAGCAGGGCGTCCAGCACACGGAGCAGGTTGAGGTCGAAGTTGTAGATATTCATTTGGTGAATCCGAAACATCACAAGACTAAATTTCAAAAATAGTAGCGTCTTCGTCTATGGTTGGTCTCCCTTTTTCCAGCCTGCGACGAGGACCGTTCACATGAGCCAACCCCGCTTCGATATCCAGACCGCCGCCGTGATCGGCGCGGGCACCATGGGCCGCGGCATCGTCATGAGCCTCGCCAATGCCGGTGTGCAGGTGCTGTGGCTGGACAACAATCCCGAGATGCTCGAGCAGGCGCTGGTCGTGGTGGCTGACACCTACGCACACAACGTGCGTCAGGGGCGGATCGACGAGGCCGAAGCGGCGGCGCGCCGGGCCCGCATCGCCAAGGCGGCGGATTACCCGGCGCTGGCCGACGTGGACCTGGTGATCGAGGCGGTCTATGAGAACCTCGAACTCAAGCAGAAGATCTTCCGCGAGCTGGACGGCATCGTGAAGGCGGCCGGCATCCTGGCCAGCAACACCTCGGCGCTGGATATCGATGCCATCGCCGCTGTCACCAAGCGCCCGGAGCAGGTGGTAGGCCTGCACTTCTTCAGCCCGGCGCACATCATGAAGCTGCTGGAAATCGTCCGCGGGGCGAAGACTGCGCCAGCAGTGCTCGAGGCTGCCACGGCTCTCGGCAAGCGCATGGGCAAGGTCAGCGTGATCGCCGGCAACTGCCCGGGCTTCATCGGCAACCGCATGCTCGCCACCTACGTGCGCGAGGCGCGGATGATGCTGCTCGAAGGCGCCTATCCCCATCAGGTGGACGCCGCGCTGCAGGGCTTCGGCTTCGCCATGGGCCCGTTCCGCATGTATGACGTGGTCGGCATCGACCTCGAATGGCGCGCCCGCGAGCTGGCCGGCAAGGGCCAGGACGAGCCCGAGGTGCAGGTGGATAACCGTCTCTGCGAGCTGGGCCGCTTCGGCCAGAAGTCGCGCATGGGCTACTACCGCTACGCCGAGGGCAGCCGCCAGGCCGAGCACGATCCGGAAGTGGACACCCTGGTGCAGCGCGAGTCCGAGCGCCTCGGCTATGAGCGCCGCGAGATCGGCCCGGAGGAAATCCTCGAGCGCTGCCTGCTGGCGCTGGTCAATGAGGGCGCCAAAATTCTCGAGGAAGGCATGGCCGAGTCCAGCGCCGATATCGACACCGTCTACCTCTACGGTTACGGCTTCCCGGCCGAAGTCGGCGGGCCGATGACCTGGGCCGACCGTCAGGGTCTGCCGGCCATTCGTGAGCGCCTCAACGCATTGGCCGAGCGCCACGGCGAGCACTGGCAGCCGGCCGGACTGATCGACAGTCTGGCCACGCTCGGCGGCCGCTTCGCCGACTACAAGAAGGAGGCATGAGCATGGAATACAAGGCGCCCCTGCGTGACATGCGCTTCGTACTGCACGAGCTGTTCGATGCCACCGGCCATTGCGAATTGCTCGGCAACGGCCTGGACCGCGAGCTGATCGACGGCGTGCTGGAAGAAGCTGCGCGCTACACCGGCGGCGAGATCGCGCCGCTCAATCGCAACAGCGACGAAGAAGGCGTGACCCTGGAAAACGGCGAAGTGCGCACGCCGCAGGGCTTCGTCGAGGCCTACAAGCAGTACGTCGACAACGGCTGGGCGAGCATGACCGGGCCGACCGAATACGGCGGTCAGGGCTTCCCGCAGCTGGTGGCCTGCAACTTCCACGAGATGCTGATGGGCGCGTCGCTGTCCTTTCGCATCTATTCCGGCCTGACCGAGGGCGCGGTGCTGGCGCTGTACAAGCACGGCAGCGATGAACTGAAGAATGCCTACCTGGAGAAGCTGGTCAGCGGCCGCTGGAGCGGCACCATGTGCCTGACCGAGCCGCAGGCCGGCACCGACCTCGCCCTGCTGCGCACCCGCGCCGAGCCGCAGGCGGACGGCAGCTACAAGGTCAGCGGCAGCAAGATCTTCATCTCCGGCGGTGAGCACGACATGAGCGAGAACATCGTGCATCTGGTGCTGGCGCGCCTGCCGGATGCACCGGCCGGTGTTAAAGGCATCAGCCTGCTGCTGGTGCCCAAGTTCATCGCCAACGCCGATGGCACGCCGGGCGTTCGCAACACGCTGTCCTGCGGTGCCGTCGAGCACAAGATGGGCATCAAGGGTGCGGCCACCTGCGTGATGAATTTCGATGGCGCCACCGGCTGGGTTGTCGGCGAGCCCAACCAGGGCCTGGCGTGCATGTTCACCATGATGAATGACGCGCGCTTCCAGGTCGGGCTGCAGGGCCTTGGGATCGCCGAGCAGGCGTATCAGGGTTCGCTTGCCTATGCGCGTGAGCGTCTGCAATCGCGCGGACTGGCTGGCGCGCAGCACCCGGACAAAGTAGCTGACCCGATCATCGTGCATCCGGACGTGCGGCGCATGCTGCTGACGCAGAAGGCTCTGGTCGAAGGCAGCCGCATGCTGGCCGCCTACTGCGCCCGGCAGCTGGACCTCGAACACGGCCATCCCGAGCCGAGTTATCGCAAGGCGGCGAGCAAGCGCGCGGCGCTGCTGATTCCGATCGTCAAGGCGTTCTTCACCGATATGGGCCAGGAAGTCGCCAGCCTCGGCGTGCAGGTCTACGGCGGCCACGGCTATATCCGCGAGTGGGGCATGGAGCAGTTGATGCGCGACAGCCGCATCACCCAGCTCTACGAGGGCACCAATGGCATCCAGGCGCTGGACTACATTCGTCGCAAGCTGCTCGGCGATGGCGGTGCAGAGCTGTCGGCGTTGCAGGCGGAGTTCAGCGAGGTCTGTGATCGGCAGATCGACCGGCCGGCACTGCACGACATGGCCAGCAAGGTGCAGGCACGTATCGGCGAATGGCGCGAGCTGAGTGCCGAGATCATTGCGGCGACCGGGCGCGATCCGCAGGAGATCGGCGCGGTTTCGGTGGATTTCCTCCAGTACTCCGCCTATGTCTTATTGTCCGGGCTGTGGCTACAGGCCGCGGCGCGCGCACAGGATGCGCTGGAGCAGGGGACCGGTGAAGAGGCGTTCTATCAGGCCAAACTGGCCAGTGCGGACTTCTATCTGCGTCGTGTACTGCCGCGGGCCAGTTCGCATCGGGAAGCGATTCAGGGTGGGGCCGAATGTTTGATGGCGCTGCCGGAGACGGATTTTGCGTTTTGAGCGAGGCTGACCCGCGCGGGGCTCGCAGTAGATCAAAGTCGGTTTACCAGCGATGCCTAGTTTTGTCCGAGGCCATTCCTTGCTCCCTTCACCCCTAAGCCGGGCGCCCCAACCCTCTCCCCAGTGGGAGAAGAATTGACGAGTGACGGTAGGACGCGGTGTTGGGCTACAACACAGAACTACTCCCTCTCCCTCCGGGAGAGGGCTGGGGTGAGGGCGCTTTTTTCACGTTGACTGCCTTTGCCAAAGCCGAATAAAAAACAGTCAGGAGGCAGCATGCATCCGTTCAGCTTTGCCACAACCGCGCAATTGATCTGTGAGCCCGGCTCTTCTCGCCGTTTGGCTAGCCTCTGCAAGGAGCGCGGGGCGCGTTCCGTATTGGTCGTCACCGATCCGGGTATTACCCGTTTCGGCCTGCTCAATGAGGTCTTGCCTGGCTTCGAAAGCGAAGGACTGGCCGTTGCGATCTATGACCAGGTAATCGCCGATCCGCCGGAGCACATCGTCATGACGGCGGTGGAGCAGGCCAGGGCAGTGGGAGCCGATCTCATCATCGGCTTTGGTGGCGGCAGCTCCATGGACGTCGCCAAGCTGGTGGCGTTGCTGGCGCATCCGGCCTGTGCGCAATCACTGCAGGACATCTACGGGGTCGGCAATGCCAAGGGCCAGCGCCTGCCGCTTATTCAGGTGCCGACCACCGCCGGCACCGGCTCGGAAGTCACGCAGATCGCCATCATCACCACCGGCGAGACGACCAAGATGGGTGTGGTATCGACCCTGTTGCTGCCCGATCTGGCATTGCTGGATGCCGACCTCACCCTTGGCCTGCCGCCTGCAGTCACCGCAGCGACTGGCATCGACGCCATGGTGCACGCCATCGAGGCCTATACCAGCGCGCTCAAGAAAAACCCCATGTCCGACCTGCTGGCTCGCGAGGCGCTGCGCCTGCTGGCGGCGAACCTCGACGAGGCGGTGCACAAAGGCAGCAACCGGGAGGCGCGTCAGGCCATGCTGCTCGGCGCGTGCCTGGCAGGGCAGGCGTTCGCCAATGCGCCAGTAGCGGCGGTGCATGCCCTGGCCTATCCGCTGGGTGGCAATTTCCATATCCCGCACGGGCTGTCGAACGCGCTGGTACTGCCGCAGGTGCTGCGATTCAACGTCAGCGCGGCGACCACGCATTACGGCGAGCTGGCGCCGATCATCCTCGGCGACCGACTGCGCACGGACGACCCGTCGACCTACGCCGAACAGCTGATCGAGGAGTTCGAGCAGATGAGCGCACGCGTTGGCCTGCCGACCCGGCTGCGCGATGCCGGCGTGCCGGAGGAGATGCTGCCGCAGCTGGCCAAGGAGGCGATGCTGCAGCAGCGCCTGCTGGTCAACAACCCGCGCGAAGTCACCGAAGCCGATGCGCTGGCAATCTATCAGGCGGCGTATTGAGCGCCTTTTTACTACTGCACGCGGAAACCACCCATGCCTGAGCAACCTAAGCACCTGCGCCACGATTACCGGCATTTCCAGCCGATCACCACGCGCTGGCACGACAACGATATCTATGGCCACGTGAACAACGTCGTCTATTACGGTTTCTTCGATACCGCGGTGAACAACTATCTGATCCAGCAGGGCGGGCTGGATATCCAGGGCGGTGAGATCGTCGGTTTCGTGGTCAGCTCCGCCTGCGACTACTTTGCGTCGATCGCTTATCCGGACGTCATCGAGGTCGGCCTGCGGGTGGCCAGGCTGGGCAACTCGTCGGTGCAATACGAGCTGGCAATCTTCCGCGAGGGTGAGCAGGAGGCCTGCGCCGCGGGCCGCTTCGTGCATGTCTTCGTCGAACGCGCAAGCAACCGTCCCACCGCCATTCCCGGGCGCTTGCGCGCCGCGCTGGAAGCCTTGAGCTAGACAGCTCGGCGCATACAGCAGAAGCCGTAAAAACGAGATCGCCCGGAACGGCTGGGCCGGTCCGGGCGATGCGGTGGTGCTGCGAGACGGCAATGCCTGCCGTCTGCGGCCCTCAGTGATGCTTGTGTTTGTGCTTGTAATGACCTTTGGCTTTGCCTGGATGGCCGTAGTAGCGGCGATCATCCCGGTAGCGACGGTCACGCCGGTAGTCATCATCATCGTCGCCGTAGGCATTGCCGATCGCGCCGCCAGCGCCGCCGCCCACGGCTGCGCCGATCAGCCCACCCGTGCTGCCACCGACCTGCTGGCCGATGACATTACCGCCAGCGGCGCCGAGGCCACCACCAATGGCCGCTTCGGTACGGCTGCGTCTGTCCGCACCGACCATGCCACCAGCCGCGCCGCCAACGCCGGCACCGATGGTGGCGCCGGTCGAGCCCCCCAGATGCTCTCCCACCACTGAACCCAGTGCACCGCCAAGCGCGCCGCCGACGGCAGCTTCGGTGTTGCTGCCGGCGAAGGCTGCCGCGCTGAGCAGGCTGGTGGACAACAGGAAAATCGAGGCGTACTTCATGGAGTGATCCCGTATGTGGATTGCGCCGCGATCCTCACGCGCCGCTGCGCTTGCGGCAAGAGCGTTCCGATGAAATGCGTGATCCGGTTGGCGTTTGCTAACTATTTGATTTCGCTAAGGAACAAGAGGTGCTCCGAGTGGTCTTAGCTCGCTTGTGGGGGCTGCGCGCAGGGCCTTTACCCGCTCGGAATCAGCATCAGCCTTGCGCGCGCACCGCTGCGGCAGGGCTGTAGATCCGCGGCGGGCTGTGCTGCGGCAGGTGGATGAGGTTGAGGTTATGTCGCTGCGCCCACTGGGCGGCCAGGCCAGTGGGTGAAGACAGGCTCACCAGCGCTGGAATCCCGGCCCGCTGCACTTTCTGCACCAGCTCCAGGCTGCAGCGGCTGGTAACGATCGCCAGACCACCGGCCGCTGCACAGCCGGAGCGGGCCATGGCACCGATCAGCTTGTCCAGCGCGTTATGCCGCCCGATATCCTCGCGGCCCAGGCGGATCTCGCCGTTGGCGTCCATGAACAATGCGGCGTGCACCGCCCCGCAGTCGCGCCCCAGCGGTTGAAACGCTTCGATTCGTTGACGCAGGTCCCGCAACCAGTGCGAGGGCGGCAGTGGCGCTGCCGGCATGATCGGCATGATCGGCAGTGCCTGCTCCAGCGCTTCGACCCCGCAGAGCCCGCAGCTGCTGTTGCCGGGTAACTGTCGGCGTTGCTGCTTGAGGCGCCAGAACGCGCGGCTGGCGATGTCCAATTCGGCGCGCCGCGCATTGCCGCTGCCGTGCAGGCGAATGTCGTAGATATCATCCAGCGACTCGACGAAGCCATTGGCCAGGCTGAAGCCAACCACGAAATCTTCCAGATCGGCCGGTGAGATCATCATCACCGCCTGGCTCAGCCCGTTGTAGGCGATCGCCAGCGCGCACTCCTCGGCAAGATCGACTGCGCATTGCGCGACATCGTCGATTGGCTGGTAGCAGTAGCGCTGGCTGGCGCCGGCAGGTGGTTGCGCGGCAGTGGCGACGCCGGCATTCAGGCGAGACGGGGCGTTCATCGGCGATTCGGTCCGGTTAGTCGCCTGCTTGGCAGGTTCGGTTGGTCAATTTCGGCGTCCATGGCCCCGATACTGGGTTGCTGCTCCTCGCCATAGCCCGCTATGACTTGTCGCAGCACCTTGTCTCGGCCATTTACATCCGAACCTGCCTCAACCACTCACCGCACAGGCCACGAAGTCTGACGAGACCGGCGTTCTGCAACGCTGCAACTGCAGTGCATGCTCGCCGCCGGTGGATAGGGTTATGACCCCAGCCGGCTACGGACGATTCACCGCTGGTCGTTATCCGCCAGCATGTCGCGTACGCGCTTGGCCAGCGCATCGAGGTTGAACGGCTTGCTGATCATGTCCATGCCCGGTTCGAGGAAGTCCGCGCTGGCGGCCTGCTTGGCATAGCCGGTCATGAACCGCACCGGCAGATCGGGGCGATGCTGGCGCGCGACATCCGCCAGTTGCCGGCCGTTCATGCCGGGCAGTCCGACATCGGTGACCAGCATGTCGATGGTGGGCGTGCTCTCAAGCAGGCGGATCGCCGCATTGCCGTCGGCGGCTTCCAACGTCTGATAGCCGAGCATCTGTAGCACGTCGATGGCCAGCAGGCGCACCGCCGGATCATCCTCGACCACCAGGACGGTTTCGCCTTGCTGGGCCTGAAGCGGGCCGTCGTCTTCGCCGGCTGGCGCGACGCTGACGCCTTGGTCCTCGAATACGGGAAGGTACAGGCTGACCTGGGTGCCTTCGCCCGGTTCGCTGGCGATCTGGATATGGCCGCCGGCTTGCCGGGTGAAACCGTAGACCATGGAAAGGCCGAGCCCCGTGCCCTGGCCGATGGGTTTGGTGGTGAAGAACGGTTCGAAGACGCTGGCCAGCACCTTGGGGCTCATGCCGCAGCCACTGTCGGTCAGGCAGAGGATGACGTAGCGCCCGGCGGCCAGATCGCCCACATCGCCTTGCCTGTACAGTTCGACATTGCGAGTTTCCAGCAGCAGGGTGCCGCCGTCAGCCATGGCGTCGCGGGCGTTGATGACCAGGTTGAGCAGCGCGCTTTCCAGCTGGTTTTCGTCGCTGGAAACCGGCCACAGACCTTGCTGCAACTGATTGCGGATGTGGATATGGCTGCCCAGCGTGCGGCTGAGCAGGTCGTGCATCGACTCGATCAGCTGGTTCAGCTCGACACGCTTGAGATTCAGCGGCTGGCGCCGGGCGAAGGCGAGCAGGCGGTGGGTCAGTGCCGCGGCGCGATTGGCCGAGGTGACCGCGGCATCGATGAAGCGCTGGGTTTCGCCGTGGCGGCCGGACTGGATGTAGCGCTGGATCAGGTCCAGGCCGCCGATGATGCCGGTCAGCATGTTGTTGAAGTCGTGGGCGATGCCGCCGGTCAGCTGGCCGACCGCTTCCATCTTCTGCGCCTGACGCAGCGCTTCCTGTGCCTGCTCGCGGCTGGCCATTTCCTTGAGCAGGCGTTCGTAGACTTCCGCCAGTGCCTGGGTGCGCTCCTGAATACGGCTTTCCAGTGTCTCGTTGAGTTCGCGCAGCGCCTGTTCGGCGCGCCAGCGCTCGGTGACATCCAGTGCCATGACGAAGAAGCCGAGCACGTTGCCCTGGCCGTCACGGCGCGGCAGGTAGTGCACCAGCATGCGTCGGGCCTGGCCGTCACGGTGCGGGCTATGGGCCTCGAAGGTCACGTCGCGGCCAGCGAGGGCATCACGGATGCTTGTCTGGCGCTCGGCATAGCCACGTTCACCGAGCACTTCGCGGGCAGTCTTGCCCAGCAGCCATTCGGTCGAGTGGCCGAACCAGTCGGAGTAGTAGCGGTTGTTGAAGCGAAAACGTTCCTCGGCGTCGACGTAGCCGATGAGCACCGGCAGTGCGTCGGTGACCATCTTCAACTCGGCTTCGCTCTGGCGCAGGGCATCTTCGCTGGCCTGCTGTCCGGTGATGTTCATCACTGCGCCGGGGAAGCGCTGTGGCCAGCCCTGCTGGTCGCAATGGCAGCGCCCGCGCGCCAGCGCCCAACGGGTGACGCCATCGTCGCTGCGCAGCCTGTAGCGCTCGTCGAGCGTACCGCGCTCGACGATGCAGCGCTCCAGCGCAGCGCGCAGGCGTGGCACGTCGTCGGGATGGACATGATCGAAAAAGGCTTCGCTGCTCAGGCCGTTCGGCCCGGACTGGGCCACCGGCAGGATGCGGGAAAGCTCCGCGCCCGCCGGAATCTCGCTGGCCTGGATGGCCCAGTCCCAGATCCCGATCAGATCGCTGGCCTCGAGTGCCAGCTGCAGGCGCTGTTCGCTGGCGCGGTGCACCTCGGCGCTGAGTTTGTAGTGCAGGGCGGTCTGCGACAGGCGGGTTTCGGTGCGCACGCGTTCGCTGGTTTCGCTGAGGCACAGCAGCAGGCCGCCGATGCCGTGCGAGGCGTTGCGAATGGGGCTCAGGGCGAGGTCGAACCAGGCTTCCACCGGAGCGCCATCGCGTTCGATGACCAGTTGCTGATTGCGCAGCACTCGTGGCTCACCGCGGCGGGCAGTGTCGCAGGCCGGCTCCAGCAGGGCCCAGGTCGCGCCCCAGCGGTGGCAAGCGGGCTGGCCGAGTTCGGCCGGGTGGCGATCACCGATCAGTGCGGCGTGGGCGTCGTTGTACAACTGCAGCGCCTGGTCGCCCCAGAGGATGCACATCGGCAGGGGCGCTTCGAGAATGGTGTCCAGCAGCAGCCGTAGCGAAGCCGGCCAGGCGTCAGGAGTTCCGAGCGCAGTCGCACCCCAGTCATGCCGGCGGATTCGCTCGCTCATCTCGCTGTGACTATGGGGCCAGAATTCGGCGCCTACTGCTGCCATGTTGCTTCCTATCGATCATCCGTGGGCGAACTACGAGCGGCAGGGCATGTGCTGCGCACCGCTGCGCTGTTTCGATGCGTGCCGGCCCGGGCTCATCCTGAGCCGGTTCCCGCCGACGGCAACTGTTGCGTAGTGTAAAGCTTCCGGCTGCCCGAAGGCAGCGCCAGCCGTCACGCTGGACCGCCGTGCAGGCTGCGGATCAGGTCGAGGTAATCGTCAACCGCGGCGAATTCTTCGGTGTCCTTCGGTGCGCGCCGGCTGTCCGGCTCGCGCACCGCCAGCAGATGCGCGATGCCGAAGCGCTGCGCACTGCGCAGGATCGGCAGGCTATCGTCGATGAACAGCGCGCGTGCGGGCTCGAACTCCAGATCCTGGCGCAGTGCGTGCCAGAACTGCGGCTCCTCCTTCGGATAGCCGTAGTCGTGGGAGCTGATCAGGCGGTCGAACCATGGCGCCAGTTCGATCTTCTCCAGCTTCAGCGACAACGAGTCGCGGTGCGCATTGGTGATCAGCACCACGCGCTTACCGGTCTGGCGCAACGCGGCGAGAAATTCGTCGGCATTTGGTCGAAGGGCGATCAGCTCGGCGATCTCGCGTTTCATGTCGCGGATCGGCAGGTTGAGTTCGCGGGTCCAGTAGTCCAGGCAATACCAGGTGAGTTTGCCGACGTGCTCGTTGAACAGTGGTGCCAGTTCCAGCTCGGCCATGGCGCGGCTTATGCCGTGCAGCTCGGCGTAGCGTTGCGGCAGCAGTTCGAGCCAGAAATGATTGTCGAAATGGAGATCCAGCAGCGTGCCGTCCATGTCGAGCAGGACGGTATCGATGTCGGACCAGGGCAGGTTGGCGGTCATGTGCGGGCTCGCGTCAGCGGTGTATGGACGGGACGGCGTCGGTCAGCTGGTCGCAAAGCACTCACGGCCAGCGCAAAAAGCCGGGTTATGATAGCCGCTCGCGTTTCCAGGAGTTTCCCATGCGCCAGAAACCCACCGTGCTAGCCCGTGAGATCGTCGCCAGCAGCCGACTGTTCCGTGTCGAGGAGCTGCAGCTGCGCTTTTCCAATGGTGTCGAGCGCACCTATGAACGCCTGGTTGGCAAGGGCAGCGGTTACGGCGCGGTGATGATCGTGGCGCTGGCCGATGCGGAGAATGCACTGCTGGTCGAGGAATATTGCGGCGGCACCGACACCTATGAGCTGTCGCTGCCCAAGGGCCTGATCGAGCCCGGTGAAGACGTGCTCGAAGCGGCCAACCGTGAGCTCAAGGAGGAGGCCGGCTTCGGCGCGCGCCGCCTGGAGCTGCTTACCGAGCTGTCGTTGTCGCCCGGTTACATGAGCCAGAAGATTCAGGTGGTGCTGGCGCGCGATCTGTATCCGGAGCAGCTGCCCGGCGACGAGCCGGAGCCGATGCGGCTCGACAAGGTCAACCTGCACGAACTGTCCAGTCTGGTGCAGCACCCGCAGTTCAGCGAGGGGCGCGCATTGGCCGCGTTGTACCTGGTCAAGGATCTGTTGACCCAGCGCGGAGAGTTCGGCCAATGAGTCATCCCTATCTGTCGTCGGTCATCGATCTGGTGCGTCAGGCGGGCGAGGCGATCCTGCCTCACTGGCGCAGCGAGCTGGATGTCCAGACCAAGACCGACGAATCGCCGGTGACTGTCGCCGATATGGCGGCGCATCAGGTGTTGCTGGACGGCCTGCTGGCGCTGGATAGCGCCATCCCGGTGCTGTCCGAGGAGGATTGCGAGGTGCCGCTGAGCGAGCGCGCCGGCTGGACGCGCTGGTGGCTGGTTGACCCGCTGGATGGCACCAAGGAATTCATCGCCGGCAGCGAGGAGTTCACGGTCAACGTCGCGCTTATCGAAGCGGGTAAGGTGCGCTTCGGCGTGGTCGGCATTCCGGCATCCGGACGCTGTTACTACGGCGGCGAGGATTTCGGCGCCTGGCGCAGCGAAGTGTCCGGCGCGACTCAGCCGCTGCGCGTGCGCCAGCAACCGGAGCAAGCGTTTACCGTGGTCGCCAGCCGGCGCCACAGCAGTCCGGCGCAGGAGCAGCTGTTGAGTCGTCTGGGCGAACGTTTCGGTGAGCTGGCGCTGGCGAATGTCGGCAGTTCGCTGAAATTCTGCCTGCTGGCCGAAGGTGCTGCGGATTGCTACCCGCGCCTGGCGCCGACCTCGCAGTGGGATACCGCTGCCGCGCAGGGGGTGCTGGAAGGTGCCGGTGGCGAGGTGCTGGATGTCAGTGGTGCGGCGCTGCGCTATGACGCGCGGGAAAGTTATCTGAACCCGTCTTTCCTGGCCCTGCCCAGAGGCGTCGACTGGCGCGACTGGCTGATCGAACTGGCCAATCGCGAGTAACCCCGGCGCATCTACCTGGAACGGGCATTGCGCCGACTGAGCAAGCCGCCGCAGACGCGTGCAATGTAATCCTTCGCTTATTTGTGCAGCACGAACTGCCCGGTGAAGCGCACCGCGTCACGGCCGTCGGCCGCCAGGATGCGGCTTTTCAGCTCCAGCCGCGAACGGCCACGGCGACGATAGATCGATTCGAAGCGCTCCCAGGCCTCGGGGCTCGGCGCTGAACAGATGGCGATTGCATCGTCCACCACCGGCAGCGGGTACTCGATCTGCCCTTCGTGGATGACGATGTGCCCATCCTCGATGCCCGCCTCGCGCAGCCGCAGATGCAGCCAGCCCCAGCCTGCGAGCACCGAAGCGCAATACAGACTGCCGCCGAACATACTGCTCTTGTGGTTGATGTTCGGCTGCAGCGGTACCTGCAGGCGCAACTCGTGGTTTTCCCACTGCTCGACGCGCAGCCCGAGCGAGCGGGTCAGCGGAATGTCGTGATGGAGGATGGCTTCCAGGTAGCGGCTATCGCGGCTCATGCCGGGGAGATTCCTAAACGTTGCGAAGATACAGACAGACGCCAAGCATGACTCCTGAGTCACGCTTTGGCCAGTCCGTTCAGGCTATCCGTGGCGACGAATCCGGGCACGCCGCGCTGCTGTCTGCGGTGTTCCGCATCGGTGCTGGCGGGTGCAGCGGCGATGTTCGATGGTGCGCCGCGTCAGCCGGCGGTTTTGCTTCGGTAGGCGCAATAACCTGGGCGCGGGCCGATACGCGGGTGGTTGCGGCAGGTGTCCGGGCGCTTGGCATAGACCGTGCAGAGCCGGGTCTTGCGGTCCAGATAGAGACAGTCGCCATTGGTCAGGCGGGTCAGCGTGAAGATCTCGTGCTTGTGATTGAAGTGCTCGACGATGCCCGCCTTGCTCAGGCGCTTGGCGATGTTCTTCGCCGGCTCGTCGCGCTCGAAGGCATCGACCAGCTCCAGCCGGATCAGGTCGTCGATGCGTACCTCCACCGGCAGGGTGCAGCAGGTCGCATGGCAGTCGCGGCACAGGCCGGCGCTGTAGCGCACCCAGGTTTCCAGGCGTTCCGGGTCGGCGGAGGCGATCAGTCTTGTCTTCACGGGATGTCTTCAGGTGCGGTTGGGCGCGCGGATCATAGCGGCTCGCGCGCCGATTACCAGTGCCTTCCGGCGCCGGTGACCGGACAGGCGGTAGCGCAGATGTAAAGGAAACCTGCAACCCTTTTTCAGGAACGCCGAACGGAGGTGAACGGGCGCGGCTGCCGCGAGTCCCTCTTGTGTGTCTTCGCTAACCGAGGTCTGTCCATGACGCAGGAAACAGCCATTGCCACCGCTGAAGAAATTGCCGCTTTCCGTGAGCGAGTGTTGCGCAAGCTCACCTACTCGGTTGGCAAGGATCCTGAGAACGCCTCCGATTACGACTGGTTCCATGCGGTAGCCCTGGCTACTCGCGACAGCACCATCGACCGCTGGATGGATTGCACGCGCGAGGCTTACACCAGCGGGCAGAAGCGGGTGTATTACCTCTCTCTGGAGTTTCTCATCGGCCGCCTGCTGGTCGACAGCCTGAGCAACCTCGGCCTGTTCGACGTGGCGCGTGAAGCGCTCGCCGGGCTCGACGTGGATATCGAACGCATCCGCCTGCTGGAGCCTGACGCGGCGCTCGGCAATGGCGGCCTCGGCCGGCTCGCGGCCTGCTTCATGGAGAGCATGGCGACCCTCGGCGTGGTCTCCCATGGTTACGGCATCCGTTATGACCACGGCCTGTTCCGCCAGGCCATCGTCGATGGCTGGCAACACGAGCAGACCGAGACCTGGCTAGATTTCGGCAACCCCTGGGAGTTCGAGCGCTCCGAGGTGAAGTATCTGATCGGCTTCGGCGGCAGCGTCACGGCGGCCACCAACGAGAAAGGCGAGGTCCAGCATTTCTGGCACTGGGCCGAAGGGGTACGGGCGATCGCCTATGACACCCCCATCGTCGGTTGGCGCGGCGCCGGGGTGAACACGCTGCGCCTCTGGCGTGCGCGACCCGAGGCGGATTTCCATCTGGCGCGCTTCAACGCCGGTGACCATATCGGTGCAGCGGCCGAAGAGGCCCGCGCCGAAAGCATTTCACGGGTGCTCTATCCGGCCGACAGCACCGAGGCCGGGCAGGAGTTGCGCCTGCGCCAGGAGTATTTCTTCGTCGCCGCCTCGCTGCAGGACCTGCTGCGTCGCCACATCAAGCAGCGTGGTTCGCTGGACAGCCTGCCCGAGTACACCGCCATCCAGCTCAACGACACCCACCCGGCGATTGCCGTGGCCGAGCTGATGCGCCTGCTGGTCGACGTGCACAGCTACGAGTGGCAGCACGCCTGGCGGCTGACGACGGCCACGCTGTCCTACACCAACCACACGCTGCTGCCCGAAGCGCTGGAAACCTGGCCGGTGGGCCTGATGGAGCGCCTGCTGCCGCGGCACATGCAGATCATCTACCTGATCAACGCCTACCATCTCGACCAGCTGCGCGAGCGTGGCGTCCACGATGCCGAGCTGCTGCGCTCGGTATCGCTGATCGAGGAAGATCACGGTCGTCGGGTGCGCATGGGCAATCTGGCCTTCCTCGGTTCGCACAGCACCAATGGCGTATCCGGGCTGCACACCCAGCTGATGCGCAAGACCGTGTTCACCGATCTGCACAGCCTTTACCCGCAGCGGATCAACAGCAAGACCAACGGTATCACCTTCCGCCGCTGGCTCTACCAAGCCAATCCGCAGCTGACCCAGTTGCTGGTGGAGCATGTCGGCGAAGAGGTGCTCGATGAGCCGGAGACGCGCCTGCGCGAGCTCGAACCCTTTGCCGAACAGGCCGCGTTCCGCCAGCGCTTCGCCGAACAGCGGCTGGCCAACAAGCGTCATCTGGCCAATGTGATCCAGGAGCGGCTGGGTATCAGCGTCGACCCGACCGCGCTATTCGACGTGCACGTCAAACGCATCCACGAATACAAGCGCCAGTTGCTCAACCTGCTGCACACCGTCGCGTTGTACCAGGCGATTCGCTCCGATCCGGGCGGCAACTGGGTGCCGCGGGTGAAGATATTCGCCGGCAAGGCGGCGGCGAGCTATCACCAGGCCAAGCTGATCATCAAGCTGACCAACGACATCGCCAATACCATCAACGCCGACCCGACCGTACGCGGGCTGCTCAAGGTGGTGTTCCTGCCCAACTACAACGTCAGCCTGGCCGAGGACATCATTCCCGCGGCCGACCTGTCCGAGCAGATTTCCACCGCCGGGCTCGAAGCTTCCGGCACCAGCAACATGAAGTTCGCCCTCAACGGCGCACTGACCATCGGCACCCTGGACGGCGCCAACGTGGAAATGAGCGAACAGATCGGCCTTGAACACATGTTCATCTTCGGCCTTACCGCGCAGGAGGTGAATGCGCGCAAGCAGGGCAACGAGTACAACGCCGAGGCCATCATCGCGGGGTCGCATCGTCTCAGCGAAGTGCTGTCGGCGATCCGCGGCGGCGGTTTCTCACCGGGCGATCCGGGTCGCTACGTCGGCCTGGTGGACGGTATCAGCTGGCACGATACCTTCATGGTCTGCGCCGACTTCGAGGCCTACTGGCAGGCCCAGCTGGAGGTCGAAGAGCGCTGGCGCGACCCGGCCCGCTGGTGGCGCTCGTCGGTGCTCAATACCGCGCGCACGGGTTGGTTCTCCTCCGATCGCACCATCCGCGAATACGCCCGGGAGATCTGGAAAGTGATGTAAGTGCCTGGCCCGTCGGCGCTTTTCCGCCGGCGGTCAGCCAGAACCTGCGGGGTGACGCGCTCGTGCTGGCAATCTGCTCGCCGCTGCGATGAACTCTGCGGGGGGCCGACCGGTCTGAGGGGAGTTAGTTTTCCTACGGCCTGCTAAACTGCGCGGGTTTATCCTTCCTCCGGAGCCATTTCCATGTCACGCGTAACCCTCAGTCGCTACCTCATCGAGCAGACTCGCAGCAACAACACCCCGGCGGATCTGCGCTTTCTCATCGAGGTCGTGGCGCGCGCGTGCAAGGCGATCAGCCACCAGGTTTCCAAGGGCGCGCTGGGCGGCGTGCTGGGCAGCGCCGGCAGCGAGAACGTGCAGGGCGAAGTGCAGAAAAAGCTCGACGTGCTCTCCAACGAAATCCTGCTGGAAGCCAACGAGTGGGGCGGCCACCTGGCCGGCATGGCTTCCGAGGAAATGGACAACGCTTACCAGATTCCCGGCAAATACCCGAAGGGCGCCTATCTGCTGGTCTTCGACCCGCTGGACGGCTCCAGCAACATCGACGTGAACGTCTCGGTCGGCACCATCTTCTCGGTGCTGCGCTGCCCGGATGCCTGCTTCAGCCAGAACGACGCCCTCGGCGAGGAAGCCTTCCTGCAGCCGGGCACCAAGCAGGTCGCCGCCGGTTACGCCATCTACGGCCCGCAGACCATGCTGGTGCTCACCCTTGGCCACGGCGTGATGGGCTTTACCCTCGATCGCGAGCTGGGCAGCTTCGTGCTCACCCACGAGAACCTCTGCGTGCCGCAGAGCACTGCCGAATTCGCCATCAACATGTCCAATCAGCGCCACTGGGAAGCCCCGGTGCAGCGCTACGTCGGCGAGTTGCTGGCCGGCAAGGAAGGCCCGCTGGGCAAGAACTACAACATGCGCTGGATTGCCTCGATGGTCGCCGACGTGCACCGCATCCTCACCCGTGGCGGCATCTTCATGTACCCGCGTGACGCTCGCGAGCCGGACAAGGCCGGCAAGCTGCGCCTGATGTATGAAGCCAACCCGATGTCGATGATCATCGAGCAGGCCGGCGGTGCCGCCACCACCGGTACCCAGCGTATCCTCGAGATCCAGCCGCAATCGCTGCACCAGCGCGTGCCGGTGTTCCTCGGCTCGAAGGAAGAAGTCGAGCGCGTCACCGGCTACCACCAGGGCTGACCGGTGCAGGCGCCCTGGCAGGACTTGCTCCACTGGTGGTTCGGCCAGGGCACCAGCGCCAGCGAGATCGCGGCTGAAAAGCAACGACTCTGGTTTGGCTACCGCGCAGAACAGGACGACGAGGCGCGCCAGCGCTTCGGCGCACTGGTCGAACAGGCTCTGAACGGCGAGCTGCAGGACTGGGCCGAATTGCCCGAGGGCTGGCTCGCGCTGGTGCTGCTGCTCGATCAGCTGCCGCGCATGATCCATCGCAACACGCCGAAGGCTTTCGCCGGCGACGAGCGCGCCCAGCACCTGGTTCGCGATGGCCTGGCCCACGGCGGCGACATGCTGTTGGCGCCGATCCAGCGCGTGTTCATCTACCTGGTGCTGGAGCACGCGGAGAATCTGGCAACCCAGGATCTGGCCGTCGCGCAGTTCACGGCCTTGCGCGACATTGCCGACGAGTCGGAACAGCCGCTGTTCGTCGACTTTCTCGACTATGCCGAGCGCCACCGCGAGGTGGTCTCCCGCTTCGGCCGCTTCCCGCATCGCAATGCAACTCTCGGCCGCGAGGCCAGCGACGCCGAGCGACTATTTCTGGAGCAGCCGGGCTCGTCCTTCTGAGCGCGGATGCCATTTCCGGCCAAGGCTCCGCGGCACCGCTTCCGCGGGGCATTGAACCTTAGAACAAGCAAGGAGCTCGATATGCCATTGCGTACCCCATTGCTGATTGCCTGCGTCGTCCTGCTGGCTGGCTGCAGTCCGATCACCCAGGAAAACTTCGCCAAGCTCAAGCCCGGCATGGAACGGGTGGAAGTCGAGCAGTTGCTCGGCAAACCCTCCGAATGCGCCGGTGCGCTGGGGATGTCGAGCTGCACCTGGGGCGAGAAGAATCGCTTCATCAGCGTCCAGTTCGCGGGCGACAAGGTGATGATGTTTTCCGGCAAGGGGCTGAAATAACTGCTGATGTAACTCAGGAGAGATCCCATGCGTGCGAGTGTCGTTGCCCTGCTGTGCCTGATGCTGTTGAGCGGCTGCGCAGGAGGCGGGCGCGAACAGCCCCCTGAAACGGTCGGCGAGGTCGACCTTCAACGCTATCAGGGGACTTGGTACGAGCTGGCGCGCTTGCCGATGTTCTTTCAGCGCAATTGCATACGCTCCGAAGCGAAGTACCAGTTGCAGGCCGATGGCAGCGTGGCGGTGACCAACCGTTGCGAAACAGAAGACGGCGACTGGCAGGAGGCCAAAGGCGAAGCGGTGCCGCAGGAAGCCGGTATTACCGATCGGCTGTGGGTGCGCTTCGACAACTGGTTCAGCCGGCTCTTTCCCGGTCTGACCAAGGGCCACTACTGGGTGCTCTATCTGGACGAGGGCTACAGTACTGCGCTGGTCGGCAGCCCGGATCGCAAGTATCTCTGGCTGCTTGCGCGGGAAACCGAGGTCGACCAGGCGACCCGCGATCGCCTGCTCTCCGAGGCCGAGCGGCGCGGTTACGACACCAGCGAACTGATCTGGCGCCAGTAATCGTTTGGCCTGCTCAGTCCCATTCCAGACGCGCCAGCTGCCATTCGCCTCGCTCCTGGCGCCACTCGAGTCTGACTTGATAATGCCCCGCCTGCTGCGGCAGGAGTGATTCGGCGCCGGCGAGCGTCACCTGTGCCTCGGTGTGGCCGCGATCGGGATAGGTCGGATCGACCCAGCTGCGCTGGCTGAGGGCGACTACCCGGACATTGCGATGGCGCAGGAACATCAGCGTTGCCGTGCGCCGCGCCCATTCCTGATCGTACTGCCGCTGGGCCTGGAAATCGGCATGCAGCAGCGTCATCAACTCCCCGGTCTGCTTGCTTTCCAGGCTCGTCTGTAGCTGTTCTGCCGCGCGTTGCATCGCCGCCTGCGGATCGTCCCGTCCGCAGCCGACAAGCGCCAGCAGTACCGCCAGCGCCGCTATTTTCCATGCTGACATGCTCAACTCCCCGAACCTCGCTATGATGCCGCAAACGTCATGCGGGCCGGCCGGCCCGCCGCAGATCAGGAGTGTGCCATGCAGACCTTGTATCCGGAGATCAAACCCTACGCCCGACACGAGCTGGCGGTGGAAGAACCGCATGTGCTCTATGTCGACGAGAGTGGGTCGCCGGATGGTCTGCCCGTATTGTTCGTCCATGGCGGTCCCGGCGGGGGCTGCGATGCCCTCAGCCGCCGCTTCTTCGATCCAACCCTGTACCGCATCATCACCTTCGATCAGCGTGGCTGCGGACGTTCGACGCCCCATGCCAGCCTGGAGAACAACACCACCGCACATCTGATCGCCGACATGCAGCGCATCCGCGAGCATCTGGGCATCGACAAGTGGGTGCTGTTTGGTGGTTCCTGGGGCTCGACGCTCTCCCTGGCCTACGCGCAGAGCTATCCCGAGCATGTGCATGCGTTGATCCTGCGAGGCATCTTCCTCTGCCGTCCACAGGACCTCGCCTGGTTCTATCAGGAAGGCGCCAGTCGGCTCTTCCCGGACTACTGGCAGGACTTCCTCTCGCCGATTCCGCTGGAGGAACGCGACGACCTGATGCAAGCGTTCTACCGCCGTCTCACCGGCAACGACCAGATCGCCCAGATGCACGCCGCCAAGGCGTGGTCCTGCTGGGAAGGTCGCACCGCCACGCTGCGGCCGAATCACAATGTGGTCGAGCGGTTTGCCGATGCGCACCGGGCGCTGTCGATGGCGCGGATCGAATGCCACTACTTCGTCAATCAGGCCTTTCTCGAGCCGGATCAGCTCTTGCGCGACATGCCGAAGATCGCCCACCTGCCGGGCATCATCGTGCACGGCCGTTACGATGCCATCTGCCCGCTGGACAATGCCTGGGCGCTGCATCAGGCGTGGCCGAACAGCGAGTTGCAGATCATTCGCGACGCCGGGCATTCGGCGGCGGAGCTAGGCATTACCGATGCGCTGATACGGGCGACCGGTGAGATCGCCCACCGCTTGCTCGATCTGCCTCCGACAGACGCCTGACGGAGCCGCCCAGCGATGAAAGCGTTAATCCAGCGTGTCCGTCAGGCACGGGTCGAGGTCGCAGGCGAGGTGGTTGGTGCCATCGATCAGGGGCTGCTGGTGCTGGTGGGCGTCGAGCGCGAGGACGATCATGCCCGTGCCGACAAGCTGTTGCACAAGCTGCTCAACTACCGCGTCTTCAGCGACGAGCAGGGCAAGATGAATCGCTCGCTGAAGGATATCGACGGTGGTCTGTTGCTGGTATCGCAGTTCACCCTGGCGGCCGATACCCGCAGCGGGCTGCGGCCGAGTTTCTCCAGCGCCGCGCCACCAGCGCACGGCGAAGCGCTCTACGACTACCTGCTGGCCCAGGCGCGCCAGCAGCATCCACAGGTGGCCTGCGGGCGTTTCGGCGCCGAGATGCAGGTGCATCTGGTCAACGACGGTCCGGTGACCTTTCTCCTCGAAAGCTGACGCGCGTGAATCAGTGCCGGATCGGTTCCAGGTCGTTCTCGCGCAGCCAGGTGATTGCGTACTCGCGGAGCTGCACGGTCTGGTAGTCCAGCCAGGCCTCTCTCACCGCAGGGAAATCCTCCAGCTTGAAGTCGAAGGTGCGCAGCGGCTTGCGGCCGTTCAGCGCACTGCTCAGCACCGCGTGGGCGATCGGGTCGTGTTGGGTGAAGAGGAAGGCCTCACGCATCGCCATGGATTGCGCGAGCTCCAGCGGTTCGATGTGCAGATAGCGATCCTCCTGTACGTCGTATTTCTCCATGACGCCGGGAGCTGGCTCGCTGGGAAAAACGGCGCGGATGGCACCGCTTTCCAGGTCCAGGTAGTACTCGGCGCTGTCGCGTCCATCCAGAGCGTACTCCAGACGGTGCATGTCGATGGTCAATGGTCGCATGGCAAGAACGGCTCTTTAAGGGATTCGTTGGAGTGTCGAGGCCGCAGCGCAGACGCACTGAAGCGTGAGCAGTCCTAATCTGTGACTCCCTTGCACCGGGTGGGTGCGTTACGTTCATCGGGGCGCATCGGTCAGGTGGCGAACGGTGACGGTGGTGAGTCAGCCGTTCAGGCTCAGAACAGTCTGGCCAGCAGCGCGCTGACCGCCGTTTCCACGCGCAGAATGCGCTCGCCCAACTGAACCGGCCGCAGGCCGGCGGCAGCCAGTTTGTCCACCTCGTAGGGAATCCAGCCGCCTTCCGGGCCGATCGCCAGGGTGACAGGCTGCGTTACGGCACGAGGGCAATGGGGAAAATCGCCGGGATGGCCGACCAGCCCCAGGGTGTCTGCGGCAAGCTGAGGCAGGCGATCCTCGACGAAGGGCTTGAAGCGCTTCTCGATAATGACCTCCGGCAGGACGGTGTCACGCGCCTGTTCCAGGCCGAGGATCAGCTGCTCGTGGATGGCGGCGGGCTCGAGGAATGGCGTCTGCCAGAAGCTTTTCTCGACGCGATAGCTGTTGAGCAATACCAGCCGCGGCACGCCCATGGCGGCCACGGTCTGCAGCACGCGACGCAGCATCTTAGGTCGTGGAAGCGCCAGTAGCAGGGTCACCGGCAGCTTCGCCGGCGGTGGTTGGTTGAAGCTGACCTGCAGCTCTGCCTCGTGGGCATCCAGGCGCAGGAGCTGTCCGCTGCCCATGTTGCCGCCCACGCGGCCAACTCTGAGCTGCTCGCCCGCCTCGGCGCGATGGACCTGTTGCAGGTGAGTCAGGCGTCGGTCACGCAGCAATACACGGTCATCGGCGATGAAATCGGCCGTGTCGAGCAGCAGCAGGTTCACGGACGCGGCGCGGGGGGCTGGTCGCTGGCTTCTTCTGCAGGGTCTTCCTCGGCATCGCCACGGAACTGCGCTTCACGCGTCTTGATCATGCTGCCGCAGATCACCCCGGCTTCGAACAACAGCCACATCGGTATCGCCAGCAAAGACTGAGAGAACACGTCCGGTGGCGTCAGCACCATGCCGACGGCGAAGCAGCCGACGACCACATAGGGTCGGCTCTTGCGCAGGGTGGCGACGTCGACGATGCCCACCCAGATCAGCAGAAAAGTCGCCACTGGAATCTCGAATGCCACGCCGAAGGCGAAGAACAGCGTGAGCACAAAGTCCAGGTACTGGCCGATGTCCGTCATCATCGCCACGCCTTCCGGCGTCACGCTGGCGAAGAAGCCGAACATGATCGGGAACACGACGAAATAGGCGAAGGCCATGCCGGCGTAGAACAGGAAAATGCTCGACACCAGCAGCGGCACGGCGATGCGCTTTTCGTGCTTGTACAGGCCTGGGGCGATGAAGCCCCAAATCTGGTACAGGATGATCGGCATCGACAGGAACAGCGCGACCATCAAGGTCAGCTTGAACGGTGTCAGGAAGGGCGAGGCGACGCCGGTAGCGATCATCGTCGCGCCTTCCGGCAGATAGGCGCGCAGCGGTGCGGCGACCAGCGCGTAGATCTGCTGGGAGAAGTAGAACAGCCCGCCGAACAGCAGGCCGATGGCCACGACGCAGCGCAGCAGGCGCTTGCGCAGTTCGGTCAGATGAGCGATCAGGGGCATTTCCTGATCATCGATGGAAGACTGGCTCATGGTTCTGGCGATCTGTCGGGGCGAGGGGTAGGTGCGGGTTCAGCAACAGGTGCAGCTGGCGGCACTTCCGGGCTGGGGCTGGGCGTAACGGCGGCGCCGGTACTGTCCGCAGTTTCGCTCGCCGTGTTTTCGGTCGGCGGTGGCGTGGCGGTGCTCGAGCTGGTGGTCGAGGTCGGCGGCATGATGCTTTGCTTCATTTCCCGCTCCAGGTCGAGGATGCGCTCGTTATGCAGCTGCCGACGGATCTCGTCGGCACCGATCTCGCGCTCCACCTCGGCCTTGATGTTGCTGAAGCTGCGTTTCAGCCGGCCAACCCACAGTCCCGTAGTGCGAACCGCACCGGGCAGGCGTTCCGGCCCGAGCACCATCAATGCCACCAGGCCGACCAGTAGCAGTTCGGTGAAACCGATATCGAACATCAGGACGT
>DAMCQE010000031.1:0-348 GCA_032105665.1 Pseudomonas sp.
GCAGCAGCACCGCCACCGCGGCCACAGGGACACCTTGCTCGAGCTGGCCGTCCTGCTGCTGGCCCTGCTCGGCGCACGGCAGCTCGGCGCGCCGCAGCCGCAGCTGAGCGAGCCCTGGCCATTGCTGCGCGCCTGGGGCCGAACACTCGCGCCGCTGCTGGTGCTGGCCGGCGGCTATGTACTCTGGCGTGGTGCCGCCTCGCCCGGCGGTGCCTTCCAGACCGGCGCGCTGCTGGCCTCCGGCATCGTCCTGCTGCGTCTGGCTGGTGCGTTGCCGGCGTTGCGCTGGGGCTTCTGGCCGCTGCGTCTGCTGGTGCTGGTCGGCCCGCACTGCTCAGGCGCAACGCC
>DAMCQE010000031.1:372-42733 GCA_032105665.1 Pseudomonas sp.
GACCGGCTGGGCCAAGCCGCTGATCGTCGTCATCGAGGCCGCGGCGACGCTGTCCATCGCCGCGAGCCTGAGCCTGCTGGTGATCGGCGACGACCCGGAGCCGCAGCCATGAGCGTCACGCTGTTCTGGATCGCCGTCGGCTTCGTCCTCTGGCTGCTCGGCCTGCACGGGTTGCTCACATTGCGCCATGCGCTGCGGCGGATCATCGCCATCAATCTGATGGGCAGCGGCGTGTTTCTGGTGATGATCGCCCTGGCGGCGCGTCACGCCCCGAGCGATCCGCTGCTGGTGGCGCTGGTGGTCACCGGGCTGGTGGTGGCGGTGAGTGCGACCGCCCTGGCGTTGCGCCTGAGCAGTGCGCTGGCCACCTCGAAGGGGCAAGAGCGATGAACGCCGCCCTGGTCAGCCTGCTGCTGCCGCTGGCCGGAGCCTTGCTGCTGATCCTGCTGCGCCCGGCGCGCAGCGGCCGCTGGGTGATCGCGCTGAGCCTGGGCGCGCTCCTGGCGGCGATCATGGCGCTGCAGGTGGTGCTCGATCATGGCGAGCGCAGCCTGCTGGTCGGTGGCTGGGAGGCGGGGCTGGCGATCCGTTTCCGCCTGACCCCACTGGCCGCGCTGCTGCTTGTGTTCACGTCCGGGCTGCACCTGCTGGTGGCGCTGTACGCGGCGCGCATCGCCCATGCCGCCGGAAATCAGGATTACTGGCCATTGTCCTGCCTGCTGCACGCGGCACTGGCCGCGCTGTGGCTGTCGGCGGACCTGTTCAACCTCTACGTGACGCTGGAGTTGCTCAGCCTGGTCGCGGTGGCGCTGGTGTCGCTGGCCGGGCGCAAGGCCTGGAAGCCGGCGCTGAACTACCTGCTGCTGTCGCTGGCCGGCTCGCTGGCCTACCTGCTCGGTGTGGCGCTGATCTACGGACGCTACGGCGTGCTCGATCTGGCCGTGCTGGCGCAACTGACCGAAGCTGATGGTGTGACCCATCTGGCGCTGCTGCTGATGACCCTCGGGCTGATGCTCAAGGCCGCGCTGTGGCCGCTGCACCTGTGGTTGCCGCCGGCCCACGCCGCGGCACCGACGGCGGTCAGCGCGCTGCTCTCGGCGCTGGTGGTCAAGGGGCCGCTGTACATCCTCTGGCTGATCTGGAGCGAGATTGCCCCGGCTGAATTCGGCCGCGACGCCGGCCTGCTGTTCGGCACCGCCGGGGTGATGGCGCTGATCGCTGGCGGCTGGTCGGCACTGCGTGCGCCGCGGCTGAAGACGCTGGTGGCCTACTCGACGGTCGCCCAGCTGGGCTACGCGCTGCTGGCGCTGGGGCTGCTGCTGCATCTGGACGAACCGCGCCTGCATGCGGCCCTGTGGCTGTTCGTGCTGGCCCACGGGCTGGCCAAGGTTTCGATGTTCCTCGCGGCCGGCGAGTTGCAGAGCATCCTCGGCAGCAAGCGGGTGACGGGCATGAAAGGCGCCAGCCAGAACGTGCCGATCGCCCTGGCGGCGTTCGCCGTGGCCGGCGGCAGCCTGATCGGTCTGCCGCCCAGTGGCGGTTTCCTGGCCAAGTGGCTGCTGTTGCAGCCGCTGTTCGAACGGCCGCAGCACTGGCCCTGGGCCTTGGGCGCATTGCTCGGCACGCTGATGTCGGCGGCCTACGTGTTTCGCGTCGTCGCCCATGGATTCGACCGTGCCCGGCCGAATCCACCGAGCATTCATGCCGACCGTCTGGCGCAGTGGCTGGCGTTGCTGCCGGCGCTGCTGGTCTGGGGGCTGGCGCTGATCAGCGAGCCGCTGTTGCTCTGGCTGGGAGGGCTCGGGCGATGAGCTGGCATGCGTTTCTGCCATTGGGCATCGTGCTCAGCTCGCTGCTGCCGGGCCTGGTGATCTTCGGTCTGCGCGAGGACCAGCAGCGCCTGCGTGTGACCCTCAACCTGCTCGGCGTGACGCTCAAGCTGGTGCTGGTCGGCAGCATGCTCTATGGCGTCAGCCAGGGCAGCGAGTACCGCTTCAGCGTGCCACTGTTGCCGGGCGTGCCGCTGGTACTGCAGGCCGATGCGCTGGCCTTGCTGTTCGTCGCGCTGTCATCGCTGCTGTGGGCGGTGACGACGATCTATGCCATCGGCTACCTGGAAAACTCGCCGCTGCGCTCGCGCTTCTTCGGCTACTTCAGCCTCTGCGTCAGCGCCACGGTGGGCCTGGCGCTGGCGGGCAATCTGGTCAGCTTCCTGCTGTTCTACGAACTGTTGACCCTGGCCACCTTTCCGTTGGTGGTGCATCGCGGCACGCCGGAGTCGCTCGCCGCGGGGCGCGTCTATCTGGCCTACACCGTCGGTGGAGGGTCGCTGGTGCTGATGGGCGTGGCCTTGCTGCACAGCCTGGCCGGCACGCCGGATTTCCAGGCGGCCGGCTACCTGCTGGACGTAGTCGGCGAGCATGACCTCGGGCTGCGCGTGGCCTTCGCCCTGCTGATCCTCGGCCTTGGCGTGAAGGCGGCGCTGATCCCGCTGCACGGCTGGCTGCCGCAGGCGATGGTCGCGCCGGCACCAGTCAGTGCGCTGCTGCATGCGGTGGCGGTAGTGAAGGCCGGGGCCTTCGGCATCGTGCGGGTGGTCTACGACGTCTTCGGTGCCGAGGCGCTGACGCAACTGGATCTCACCACGCCGCTGCTCTGGCTGGCGGCGGCGACCATTCTCTACGGCTCGCTGCGCGCCCTGCAGCAGCAGGAGCTGAAGAAGCGCCTGGCCTACTCGACCATCAGCCAAGTGTCCTACGTGACGCTTGGCGTCGCGCTGCTCGGGCCGATCGCGGCGGTGGGCGGCCTGGTGCATCTGGTCCATCAGGGTCTGATGAAGGTCACGTTGTTCTATTGTGCGGGCAATTTCGCCGAGACCCTGGGCATTCACCGCATCCGCGAGATGGACGGCGTCGGCTGGCGCATGCCCTGGACCATGACGGCGTTCTCCATCGGGGCGCTGGGCATGATCGGCATTCCGCCGATTGCCGGCTTCATCAGCAAATGGACGCTCGGCCTCGGCGCGCTGGAGGTCGGTCAGGACTGGGTGCTGCTGGTGCTGCTCGGTTCGGCGTTGCTGAACGCCGCCTACTTCCTGCCGCTGCTGTGGCGGGGCTGGTTCGCCGAGCCGGCGGACTGGCACCAGAACCGCTGGGCCGATGAGCGTTTCGAAACCCATTGGATGCTGTTGCTGCCGCCGCTGATCACGGCGCTGCTGTCGCTGCTGGTCGGCCTGCTGGCGGCCACCGCGCTCAGCCCGCTGGGCTGGAGCCAGTTGATCGTCGAGCGGGAGTTCGCCATATGAACGCCTGGCTCTGGTTGCTGGTGCCTTTCGCACCGTTGCTCGGTGGCGTCCTGCTGTTGTGGCTGCGCGAACGCAGCCTGCCGTGGCTGTGGCTAGCCTGTGCGCCGGCGCTGCTGGCAGCGCTGCAACCGCCGCCAGCGTTGGAGTTGCCGTGGCTCTGGGAGGGTGTGCGCTGGGGTGCCAGCGATACGCTGACCCGCGCCTGGCTGGGCTTTACCGCCGTGCTTTGGAGTTGCGCGGCGACCTTTGCCAACAGCAGCCTGGCCACCGATCGGAAGCGGCTGCGCTTCTGGGCGTTCTGGCAACTGGCGCTGGCCGGCAATCTGCTGCTGATCATCGCCACCGACGCATTGAGCTTCTACCTTGGCTTCAGCGCCATGAGCCTCGCGGCCTATGGGTTGATCGTGCAGCACGGCGGACCGGGACCGCGGCGTGCCGGACGCCTCTATCTGCAACTGGCGATCTGCGGCGAGATGCTGCTGCTCGCCGGGCTGTTGCTGCGCAGTCACAGCACCGAACAGGCCTTCGACTTCGCCACCTGGCAGGCGCAGCCGATCGACCACCTGACCTTGGCCCTGCTGGTGCTCGGGCCCGGCCTGAAGGCTGGGTTCTGGCCGCTGCACGTCTGGCTGCCGCTGGCCCATCCGCAGGCCCCGGCACCCGCCAGCGCGGTCCTCTCCGGGGCGATGCTCAAGGCCGGCATTCTCGGCATCTGGCGCTGCCTGCCGGAGAGCGATCCGACGCTGGCGGCCTGGAGCACGCCGCTGCTGATCGCCGGCCTGTTCGGCGCGCTCTATGCGGCTGCGCTGGGGCTGTGCGCGGCCAAGTCCAAGGCAGTGCTGGCCTGGTCCTCGGTGAGCCAGATGGGCTGGATGCTGATGATCCTGGCGCTGGCCTGGAGCCTGGAGGCGCCCTCTGCGGCGCTGCTGACGGTGCTGGTGCTGTTCGGCGTGCATCACGGGCTGGCCAAGGGCGCGCTGTTCCTCGCCGCCGGGATGGTCCACGAAGGGCGGCTGTCGCGTCTGGGCTGGGTGCTGCTGATGCTGCCGGCGCTGGCGATCATGGGCGCGCCGTTCACCAGCGGCGCGGCAATGAAGTACCTGCTGAAGGAGGCCTGGCATGAAAGCGCCTTCGTCGCCTGGTTGCCCTGGCTGACCCTGGCCAGCTTCGCCACCGCGTTGCTGCTCTGGCGTGCGCTCTGGCTGATGTGGCGCGACCAGCAGCACGCCAGTGCACGCGCGCCGCTCGGCCAGTGGTTGCCGTGGGCGCTGCTCAGCATGGCGTCGCTATCCGTGCCCTGGTTCTGGCCGACCATGCGCGAAGCGCTGCTGGCTGGGGTGTATCCCGCGGGCCTGTGGTCGGCGCTCTGGCCGCTGCTGGCAGCTCTGGGTCTGACGCTGCTGGCTCTGCGCCGTGGCTGGAGGGTGCCGTCGCGGCTGGCGCAGTTGCCCAATCCGGCACTGTCGGCATCGCTGTATCTCACCCGCCTGCTGCGCCAGCCGCCACTGCCCGTACCCGGGATGCAGCTCGAGCGGAACCGCTGGCGGGCACGCGAACGGTGCTGGAATCGGCAGTGGGAACGCGGCGCCCTGACCCTAAGCGCCTGGCTGCTGGTGGCGCTGCTCTGGCTGGGCTGGCTGTGGTGAGCGATGGGATCAGGGCAGGGCTTTCTCGGCGTAGGGCCGGGTATCCAGGCCCAGCTGGGCGCGAAAGCTTTCCATGTCGAACATCGTGCAGATTTCCTGCACCTGCTGCGTCGGGGTGATGCTCCAGAAGGCCATGGCAGAAATGCTGAGCACCTTGTCGCTGGGCGGATAGCCGAACGCCGGCTGCTCGATGGTGCCGATCAGCGTGCTCCAGGTGACCACCCGGTTGCCTTCGGCGATGCATTCTTCGACCACCACTTCCAGCTCCGGCATGGCGTGACGGATCTGCCGGACCATGTCGAGAAACTCGGCACTGACCAGCGGCCGGCCGATAAAGGAGCTCTTGTAGAGAAAATCCTTGCTGTGGAGATGCTCGGCGAGCGCCAGGTGCCCGCGGTTCCAGGTCAGGTCGATGTGCTGACGGACGAGTTTCTTGCGGTCATCCAGTGACATGCGCCCTCCAATGGGCTGCAGATAGCTCGGCAGCGAACTCTAGCAGCGGCCAGGGCCGTGCGGGAGTGCCGTTCGGTCAGTCGGCCTGAACCCCAGCTGAACCTGCGCTGAACGAGCGCCACCTGGTGCGCCGTCGGTCCGCTTTCGGTCTTCACGCGATCTGTTCCGGCTCGCTTTCGTCGCCCACATCGGCGTCGTCGTCCGGGTAGCTGCGCAGGATCGGCGGCTGCTCGGCATCGTCGATCCACCACTGCAGCTCGGCCTCGACACGGGTGTCGTCGGCGATGCCGAGGCGGTTGTTCAGCGGGCATTGCTGCGTCGGGGTGGCGATCAGCGTGCCGCTCTGCGCGGTCTGGGCATTGCCGGCCCTGCCACTGGAGCGCACCTTAAGACGAAAGCGGACCTGCTGCCCGCTGCCCTTGAAGCACAGGGCGAGCGAAAGCCGGCTTTGCTCGGCCGGTTGCAGCTCGAAACTGATGGCTACCGGTGCATCGGCAGGGGCGGGGGTGGCTGCGAGCAGCCAGGTGGTGAGGGTCATGGTCAGCATCCGTTCTGTTTCCGTTGAAGCCGGTCCGTGGCTGGAGGGTGGTTGCGCTACTGCTGGACGATGGTGGCGCTGTTGCCGGTGCCGCTCTGGTGGATCGTCGCGACGCCGGGCAGGCGGGTGAAGTCATTGGCCGGCAGGCTCTGGCGGATCATCGCCTCGTTGGCGCTGCCCAGTTGGGTGATGGTGGCCTGATGACCGTAGTTGCCCTGGTCGATGCTCGCCAGGTTGTCGTTGCCGTTCTGGATCACCGTGGCCTGGTTGGACATGAAGCTCTGGGCGATGTCGACGCTGTTACCGCTGCCGGTCGACGAGCCACTGATGCGGCCGCCGAAGCCGTTCTGGTCGACCGTCAGCCGGTTGCTGTCGCCGCTCTGGGTGAAGTCGAGTTCGTTGTGGTAGTCGTTCTGCTGAATCTCGGCGATGTTGTAGGTGCCGGCCTGGGCGATGTTCATGCGATTGCCGTCGCCCTGGTAGATGTCGGCCAGGTTACCCAGACCGTCCTGGGACACGTTCATCCGCGACCCTTCGAAGTAGCCCTGCTGGTCGAAGGTCAGCACGTTGTCGTCGCCGCGCTGCTCGATCTGTGCGGTGACGAAGGCGGTCTGGCTGCCGGTGATCTGGTTGCCGTTGCCGATGCTGCTGGCATCGACCGTGCTGGTACGTCCGGTCTGTTCGATGGTGGCGACGTTGGCGTTACCGATCTGCTGCAGGTTGGCGACCTTGAAGTAGGCCTCGCCAATCTGCGTGATGCTGGCGGTGTTGAGGTTGCCGATCTGGCTGACATCCATGGTGCTGGACTCGACCAGGCCGGTCTGTTGCAGCTCGGCGACATTGTCCGTGCCGACCTGCTCCAGTTCGATGCTGTTCTGCGCCATGGCCTGAGTGGCGGCGAGGGTGAGCAGGGTGGCAATTGCCGTAGGCTTGAACATGAACTCTCCTGATCGCTAGCGACCCTGCACGATATTGATCTGCTGGCCGACGCCGTATTGCGTCACCGCGCTGCGCAGGCCCTGGCCGGTCTGCTCGATGCGCGCATCGTTATAGGCGCCGTACTGGCTAATGCTGGCCTGGTTGTCGCTGCCGGTCTGGCGGATTTCGGCGTAGTTGCCCTGGCCGACCTGCTCGATGACCGCCATCAGGTTATCGCCGTGCTGCAGAATGAAGGCTTCCTGGTCGCCGCCCTGCTGCAGCATCTGCGCGCTCAACGCCTGGCCGTTCTGAGTCAGCTCGGCGAGATTGCCCTGGCCCAGCTGCTGGATGTAGGCGGCCTTGGCGTCGGTCAGCTGAACCGCAAGCTGGGAGGTGGTGCTGGTGCCGAAGGGCGATAGATCGCCGTTGTCCATCAGGTCGGCGGCCATCAGCGGCGCGCAGGCCAAGCAGGCAACCAGGGCAGACAGTGATGTGGCGCGGGGCAGGGCGTAACGGGCCATTGGCATGTACCGGATGACAGTGGTCGCGATTCTTGAACGCGGCGGACGCCCTTGAACATCCATCGGATGATGTAAAAGGCGTAGCGCAAGCAATTCGTTCGGGATTAATGCCTGGCACGGCGTGACGCTTTCGCACCGTGCCAGAGCGTCTCAGTGACGTCCCGTTCCGTTAGGCCGCCCGTCGCTGCGGGACGCTACTCAAGCGCTACAGGACTTGTCCCAGTCGAGATGACTGCGCAGCAGGTACGCCGCCTCGGCCCGGTTGGAAGCGCCGATCTTGCGCAACAGATTGTGGATATGACTCTTGATCGTGTGCGGGCTGAGGCACAGCTGCTCGGCGATTTCCGCATTCGACAGCCCCTTGCCGGCGAGGCTCAGGATCTCGCGCTCGCGCAGCGTCAGGCTGGACTTGGTTTCAGCGAGCTGGCGCATGCGCCGCCACTGGCCCAGCAGCCTCTCGGTGAGGACCCGTGGCAGCCAGTCGCCACCCTTGAGCAGCACGCGGATGCCCTCGAGCAGGTGCTCGCGGGTGGCGTGGCTGTAGAACACCCCGCGAATCACCGGGTGTCTTTCGACCAGCTGCTCGGCCTGCTCGGGGACGATATTCACCAGCGCCACCGGTGTGTGCTCGTCGAGCTGGTCGATCAGGCTGGATATCTGTTCGGCTTCGCTATGGCCGGCGTCGACCAGAAACAGGTCGGCTCCGCGATTGTCCGGTGATTGCAGTCCGGTCAGCGCAACTTCGACTTGCGCCTGTTCGCCTAGAAAGTGGCGAAAGAACAACCCAAGCAGTTCATTGCCGGTTAACAGCGTGACAGTTGGGGAGGATGTGTCCCGTGTAAGCTCCGCGTCCATGTTCGGTACCTAGTCAGTCGGGCGTGATTGATTAAAAAGTTACTAAACGACCAGCACCTTGCAGCGAAGTTCAGCCGAGAGATGGCGAACGGGCATTATCCAGCCAGCACGTGCACAACTCCGCCAGGGCGAACGCGAGGCATCGGAAAGGGCGCGCGTTTTTGCACCGGGCGGCTGCTAAGGTAGGGGAATGATCGCGACCACCTCTGCCGTTTCGTCTCGTGAACTGACCCTGCGTGCCTTGCTCACCGGTCTGCTGCTGGGTGCGCTGCTGGCACCGTCGAATGTCTACTCGGGCCTCAAGATCGGCTGGTCGTTCAATATGTCGATCATCGCGCTGCTGATCGGCTTCGCGTTCTGGCAGAGCATTGCCGTCGCGTTCGGCCGCCCGCGCTGGTCGCTGCTGGAAAGCAACATCAACCAGACCACCGCCTCGTCCTGCGCCTCGATCATCTCCGGCGGGCTGGTGGCACCGATTCCCGCCTATACCCTGCTCACCGGTCAGCAGCTGGACAGCCTGCCGCTGATGGCCTGGGTGTTCTCGGTGAGCTTTCTCGGGGTCTGGGTGGCCTGGTACCTGCGACCCTCGCTGATCGTCGAGTCGGGGCTGCGCTTTCCCGAGGGCATGGCGACCCTGGCGACGTTGCAGCAGATCTACAGTCATGGCGCCGAGGCCGGGCGCCGGCTCTGGGTACTGGGCGGTGCCGCCGTGCTGGCCGCGGGGAGCAAACTGGTCGATACCTTTTTCTGGACGCTGCCGCGCTGGGCACCTTCGGCGCAGCTTGAGCGCCTGACGTTCAGCTTCGAACCCTCGCTGCTGTTGCTCGGCTTCGGCGGCATCATCGGGTTGCGCGTCGGCCTGTCGCTGCTGCTCGGCGCCGTGCTGGCCTGGGGCCTGATCGCGCCCTGGCTGCTGGCCGAGGGACTGGTGCGCTTGCCGGCTGCCGCCCAGGGGCCGCAGTTCGCTGCGCTGATCGAATGGCTGTTGTGGCCGGGCGTGAGCCTGATGGTCTGCGCGACGCTCACCTCGCTGGGCCTGCGCCTATTGCGCGCACGCTCGCCAATGACACGCCGGCGGCCGGTGCTGCGGCGCCCGCACGGCTGGCCGGCGACCGGTTTTGCGCTGTCGGTAGGACTGGTGCTGGCGCTGCAGGTCAGCCTGTTCGGCATCGACCCCTGGCTGGCGGCGCTGTCGATTCCGCTGGCGCTGCTGCTGGCGATGGTTGCCGCGCGTGTGGTCGGCGCGACCGGGATTCCGCCGATCGGCGCCATCGGCCAGCTGTCGCAGCTGAGCTTCGGCGTGTTCGCCCCGGGCCAGGTGCCGGTCAATCTGATGAGCGCCAACACCGCCGGTGGCGCGGCGGGGCAGTGCACCGATCTGCTCAACGACTTCAAGGTCGGGCATGCCATCGGCGCTGCGCCGGGGCGTCAGGCGCTGGCGCAGTGCTTCGGCATTCTGCTCGGCAGCGTGGTCGGCGTACTGGCCTATCAGCTGCTGATTCCCGATCCGCAGAGCATGCTGATCACACCCGAATGGCCGGCTCCGGCGGTCGCTACCTGGAAAGCGGTGGCCGAAGCCTTGACCGGCGGCCTGGGCGCGCTCGCTGCCGACATTCGCTGGGCGATGCTCGCTGGTGCGCTCTGCGGGGTGCTGCTCGGGACGCTGGAAGGGCTGCTGCCCGAACGCCGGCTGCGCTGGTTGCCGAGCTCCGCGGCGCTCGGCCTGGCATTCATCATTCCGGCGTCGATTTCGCTGATGATGACCTTCGGTGCCGTGCTCGCCTGGGCCTTCGCGTCACGCTGGCGCAGCCTCGGCGAGCGCTTCGTGATCGTCGCCGCGGCCGGCTTGGTGGCCGGCGAGAGCATGGCTGGCGTCGGCGCCTCGCTCTGGCAGCTGCTGCGCTGATTGGCGGCAACAGCTGAATGAATGCGCGGCGCGGTCTGTCGTACCTCTTGTACTCACGAGGGGGAGCATCATGTCCACGTCGACACCGCAGAACGATGCCAAGACGGTCGCCAATCGCACGATTGTGCAGGCCGCGGTGCTGGCCGTCGTGGTGCTGCTGAGCATCGTCGCCTGGCTGGCGTTCGATTTCATCCTGCTGCTGTTCGCCTCGATTCTCTTCGGTGTGCTGATCCATGGCGTGAGCCGCTGGCTCTGCAGCAAGACGGCGCTGTCCTACAAGCTGTCCATGGCGGTGTTCTTCGTGCTCTTGCTGCTCGGTCTGGGCGGCGGCGGCTGGCTGGTCGCGCCGAGTATCGCCGAGCAGGCCGATGCGCTCTCCGATTCGCTACCCGAGGCCGTCGAGCGCCTGCGTGAGCGCGCCGAGCAGCTGCCCTGGGCGAATGAACTGCTGCAGCAGCGCGAACGCCTGGAGGACTCGCTGCCCGACGGCTCTAGCGCGTTCAGCGTGGTCACCAAGGTGATGGGCTCGATCGTCGGGGCGCTGAGCAGCTTCGCCATCGCCTTCGCCATCGGCATCTGCCTCGCCATCAACCCGCAGGTCTATGTGCGCGGGCTGCTGAAGCTGATGCCGCCGGGCTATCGTCCGCGCGCGGCGGAGGTGCTCGACGAAAGCAGCTCGACATTACGCGCCTGGCTGCTGGCCAAGTTGCTGGAAATGCTGCTGATCGGCGTACTGACCACGCTCGGTCTGTGGCTGCTGGGCATCGAGCTGGCGCTGGTGCTCGGCCTGATCGCCGGTCTGCTGTCGTTCATTCCCAATATCGGTCCGGTGCTGGCGGTGATCCCGGCGCTCCTGCTGGCTTCGCTGGAGGGCGGGCGCACGGTGCTCTACGTCGCCGCGCTCTATCTGTTCATCCAGACCCTGGAAAGCTATGTGTTCACGCCGTGGATGCAGCAGCGCATCGTCTCGGTTCCGCCGGCGCTGACCATCGCCGTGCAACTTCTGTTCGGCCTTCTGGCCGGTACTCTGGGTCTGCTGCTGGCGACGCCACTGGCAGCTGTCGGCATGGTGCTGGTGCGCATGCTCTACGTTGAGGATCTGCTCGGCGATCGGCCGCAGGCGACCGACGGTCCTAGTGCCTAGCCGCTCTGGCCGGGCGTTCTACAGGGCTGTCACGTTTTGTAAATGCTGACGACGAAACCCCTGACCCGTCCCGCTGCCGGATTACATGAACCCCCTGAAAATATGCAGGAGTCATCATGAACATGCACAAGATTGCGGCACTCACCCTGGCGGGACTGCTTTCCAGCGCGGCATTCGCTGCCGGCAATACCGGTACCGGCGCCGATACCGGCCACCGTGATTCGAAGGGACACAGTACCGAGCAGCCTGGAACCATGGGCGGCACGGGCAACGGAATGGATTCGACCTCCGATACCGGCAAGATGCCGGACGAGACTGAGCGCCCGGCGACCACACACGGTAGCGATCACGGTACCGGCGTCGATGCTGGCGGCGATGGTGCGGCTGGTAAGCAGGGTACGACCGGTACGGGCGGCGAGGGCGGTGAACGCGGCGCCTACTGATCCATCGGTTGCACCTGAACGGCCCGGCAGGCTCAGCTTGCCGGGCCGTTCTGCGTTCAGCCTGACCGCTCGGCCGTTGCCGGCAGTTGTGCGGAAACCTTTGTCGGTGCCGGCGTGCCGAATCTGCAAGAGTAAAGATCGGGAGGTGCACGATGGACCTGCTGCGTATGAGCATTCTGCTGGTGCCACTGCTGGGCGCAACGAGCGCCCTGGCCGAGACTACCGGGCCGACCAATCCGGAAAAGGCGCGTCAACATCCGCTGGACAACCGCGAGCCGCGGCCGCAGTCGGATCAGCAATCGGACGAGATGGAACAGATCGAAGCACCGGTGCTGCAGCCGCGCCAGGCGCCAATCGAGACCGATGTGCCGCCGACGCCCGAGCCGCGTGACGAGCAGCCAGGGGCGGATGTCGATGCTGCGGGTAATCGGGTGCTGCGCAGCTAGCGGAGAGCGCTCGGGTTGAGTCAGTGCGCATGAACGAAAAAGGGAGGCCGAAGCCTCCCTTTCAACGCACCGCGTCAGCGAATCAGAACAGCACGCGGCTGCGGATGGTGCCGTTGACGTGCTGCAGCTTTTCCAGCGCCAGGTCGGAGTACTCCTTGTCCACGTCGATGACGACGTAGCCGACCTTCTCGTTGGTCTGCAGGAACTGGCCGCAGATGTTGATGCCGTTGTCGGCGAAGACCTTGTTGATCTCGCTCATCACGCCCGGAATGTTCTGGTGGATGTGCAGCAGGCGATGCTTGCCCGGGTGCGACGGCAGGGCGACTTCCGGGAAGTTGACCGAAGACACCGAGGTGCCGTTGTCGCTGTACTTGACCAGCTTCTCGGCGACTTCCAGGCCGATGTTGGCCTGCGCTTCGGCGGTGGAACCACCGATGTGCGGGGTCAGGATCACGCGATCCAAGCCACGCAGCGGGCTTTCGAATTCCTCGTCGTTGGACTTCGGCTCGACCGGGAACACGTCGATGGCGGCGCCGATCAGGTGCTCGTCCTTGATCGCGGCGGCCAGGTGATCCAGCTCGACCACGGTGCCGCGGGCGGCGTTGATCAGGATGGCGCCTTTCTTCATGGCGCGGATTTCCTTCTCGCCGATCATCCACTGGGTGGACGGCAGCTCCGGAACGTGCAGCGAGACGATGTCGCACATGCCCAGCAGCTCGTACAGCGAGCCGATCTGGGTGGCATTGCCCAGCGGCAGCTTGGTCACCACGTCATAGAAGAAGACCTGCATGCCCAGCGCTTCGGCCAGTACCGACAGCTGCGTGCCGATGGAGCCGTAGCCGATGATGCCGAGCTTCTTGCCGCGGATCTCGAAGGAGTTGGCTGCCGACTTGATCCAGCCGCCGCGATGGCAGGAAGCGTTCTTCTCGGGGATGCCGCGCAGGAGCAGGATGGCTTCGGCCAGCACCAGTTCGGCCACGGAACGGGTGTTGGAATAGGGCGCGTTGAACACCGCGATGCCGCGCTCGCGGGCGGCGTTGAGGTCGACCTGGTTGGTGCCGATGCAGAAGCAGCCGACGGCGATCAGCTTCTTGGCGCAGTCGAAGACTTCCTCGGTGAGCTGGGTACGCGAGCGGATGCCGATGAAATGGGCGTCGGCGATCTTTTCCTTCAGCTCATCGCCGGACAGCGCGGTTTTGAGGTACTCGATGTTGGTGTAGCCGGCCGCCTTCAGGGTATCGACAGCGTTCTGGTGCACGCCTTCGAGAAGAAGGAACTTGATCTTGCTCTTGTCGAGAGAGGTCTGGCTCATCTGCATTAAAACCTTAAGGCCGAAGGATAGGACTGAAGTGTCCAGCGAAGGCTGGCCGACCCGGCAATGCCGGTGCCGGGAGTCTGCCGAGGCACGTTTCAAAGGGGTGCGTATGCTAGCATACGAGCCCCTCGAAACACCCCCACCCCTGTGCTGAAGCGTGCTCAGGGTGACCATGAATCGTATGAGAGTTCCCGTGATGACCGACCCCGCCCTGATCGATGAGCTGAAAACCCTGGTCGAGCCCGGCAAAGTGCTGACCGACGCCGATTCGCTGAACGCCTACGGCAAGGACTGGACCAAGCATTTCGCTCCCGCGCCGTCGGCCATCGTCTTCCCCAAGAGCATCGAGCAGGTGCAGGCCATCGTGCGCTGGGCCAACGCCCACAAGGTCGCGCTGGTGCCGTCGGGCGGTCGCACCGGACTCTCGGCCGCCGCCGTGGCAGCCAATGGCGAGGTGGTGGTGTCTTTCGACTACATGAACCAGATTCTCGAATTCAACGAGATGGATCGCACCGCCGTCTGCCAGCCCGGCGTGGTCACCGCGCAGCTGCAGCAGTTCGCCGAGGACAAGGGCCTGTACTACCCGGTGGACTTCGCCTCCGCCGGCTCCAGCCAGATCGGCGGCAACATCGGCACCAATGCCGGTGGCATCAAGGTGATCCGCTACGGCATGACCCGCAACTGGGTCGCCGGCATGAAGGTGGTAACCGGCAAGGGCGACCTGCTGGAGCTGAACAAGGACCTGATCAAGAACGCCACCGGCTACGACCTGCGCCAGCTGTTCATCGGCGCCGAGGGCACGCTGGGCTTCGTTGTCGAGGCCACCATGCGCCTGGAGCGTCAGCCGACCAACCTCACCGCGCTGGTGCTGGGCACCCCCGATTTCGATTCGATCATGCCGGTGCTGCACGCCTTCCAGGACAAGCTGGACCTGACCGCCTTCGAATTCTTCTCCGACAAGGCGCTGGCCAAGGTGCTCGGCCGCGGTGACGTGCCGGCGCCGTTCGAGACCGACTGCCCGTTCTACGCGCTGCTGGAATTCGAGGCCACCACCGAGGAGCGTGCCGAGCAGGCGCTGGCGACCTTCGAACATTGCGTCGAGCAGGGCTGGGTGCTCGACGGCGTGATGAGCCAGAGCGAGCAGCAGCTGCAGAACCTGTGGAAGCTGCGCGAGTACATCTCCGAGACCATCAGTCACTGGACACCGTACAAGAACGACATCTCGGTCACCGTCGGCAAGGTGCCGGCCTTCCTCAAGGAAATCGATGCGATCGTCGGCGAACACTACCCGGATTTCGAGATCGTCTGGTTCGGGCATATCGGCGACGGCAACCTGCACCTGAACATCCTCAAGCCCGACGCCATGGACAAGGACGAGTTCTTCGGCAAGTGCGCGACGGTGAACAAATGGGTGTTCGAGACCGTGCAGAAGTACAACGGCTCGATCTCCGCCGAACACGGCGTCGGCATGACCAAACGTGACTACCTCGAGTACAGCCGCTCGCCGGCGGAAATCGAATACATGAAAGCGGTCAAGGCGGTGTTCGATCCGAACGGCATCATGAACCCCGGCAAGATCTTCGCGGCCTGAGTCGCCCACCGACCCAAGGAGTCATCGATGAGCTACCAGCACCACTACACCGACGGCACGCCGATCCACTACCCGCTGGGCAAGGTAGTCTGCATCGGCCGCAACTACGCAGAGCACGCCAAGGAACTGAACAACCCGGTGCCCACCGAGCCGCTGCTGTTCATCAAGGCCGGCAGCTGCACCGTGCCGCTGGAAGGCGGCTTCAGCATCCCGAGCGATCGTGGTGCGGTGCACTACGAGGCTGAAATCGCCGTGCTGATCGGCAAGCCGCTGTCGCGCAAGCCCAACGAGGAAGAGGTGCGCGATGCCATCTCCGGCTTCGCCCCGGCGCTGGATCTGACCCTGCGCGACGTGCAGGCCAGGCTCAAGGAGAAGGGCCACCCGTGGGAAATCGCCAAGAGCTTCGACGGCGCCTGCGTGCTGGCACCGTTCGTGCCGGGCGACGCGGTGGAGGATCTGGGCGACATCGGCATCCGCCTGACCATCAACGGCGAAGTCCGCCAGGACGGCAACAGCAGCCAGATGCTCAATGCCATCCTGCCGCTGCTGCAGCACATTGCCGGGCATTTCATTCTGCAGCCGGGCGACGTGGTGCTGACCGGCACGCCGGCTGGCGTCGGCCCGCTCAAGCAGGGCGACCAGCTGGTGCTGGAGCTGGTCGGGCTGTCGCGTTTCGAAAGCCGCGTGATCTGACCTGCACGCGGCGGGGCAAGCCCGCCGCGTCTGCTGCTTCTGTGCGAACCGCTCTCGTGTTGTAATCCAGCACCTTCCGCTGGAATGCTGTTCATGCCCGTTCGTTATTCCCGCTGGCGTCTGATCGTCGCCGCCATCCTGCTGTTGCTTTTTATTGCGCTGCTCGTCGCCACACGCCTGATGCACTGGGACGATCAGCTGCAGCTGTACTGGGACGAAGGTGCGGTCAGCGCCGAACAGCGCGCGGCCAGCATCTGGCTGCCGGATTACGAATTGGCGCTGGAAACCACACTGGCTGGGCTTGAGGACGACGAGACCTCGGGGCTGACCTGGAATCCCCTGACCGGCACGCTGTTCACCGTAACCGGCGAACAGCTGGTCGAGTTCACTCCGTCCGGCGTTGTGCTGCGGCGCGTCGCGCTGACCGGTTTCGCCGATCCCGAGGCGGTGGAGGCCCTGGGTGACGGGCGCATGGCGATCGTTGATGAGCGCCGCCGGCTGGTGGCGGTGTTCCGTCTGGAGCCCGGCGTGGAAAGCCTCGATCTCGATGATCTGGCCAGCTATGACCTGGGCTTCGCCGATGCCGGCAACAAGGGCTTCGAGGGACTGGCCTGGAACCCGCGCACGCAGCGCCTGCTGCTGGCCAAGGAACGCGACCCGCAGGGCCTGTTCGAGCTGCCATTCCCGGGTGAGGACGGCGCCGCCGGGGCGCTGCAGGCCGTGCCGAAACAGCGGCTGCTGGTTCGTGACATCTCCTCTGTCGCCATCGACCCGCGCAGCGGCCACACGCTGATGCTTTCCGACGAGTCGCGGCTGCTGGTGGAGCTGGACCTGCAGGGCAAGCCGCGCAGCTTCATCAGCCTGTTCGGCGGACTCAATGGGTTGGTGCATGGGATCGAGCAGGCCGAAGGTGTGGCGATGGATGGCGAAGGCAACATCTACGTGGTCGGCGAGCCCAACCGCTTCTACGTATTCAGCCGCAGGCGCTGAACGGCCGCATTAAGCTTGGTGTAAGCCTGACTGAAGACAATCGCTGCCCCAATCCAGGTGAAAGTGGGCCTTATGCGTGCGTTGAAAAGGATCTTGGCGGGGTTGCTGACCGTGGCCCTGCTGCTGGTGCTTGCCGCCGGCGTTCATTACCGGTTGTTCGAGCGTGGCTGGTTCCATCTCAACCAGTGGCATCGCGGCGAACCGGCGGAGGACGCCTCATTGTGGCTGCCGGATTACCAGGTGACGATCCAGGGCAAGGTGGTCCGTGGCATTGATGACGATCTCTCGGCGTTGACCTTCGATCCCGATCGCAACAGTCTGATCGCCGTCACCAATGGCAACCCGCATCTGCTCGAACTCAGCCTGGAGGGCGATCTGCTGCGCGCGATCCCGCTCGTCGGCTTCAGCGATCCTGAGGCTGTCGAGTACATCTCCGCAGGCGTGTATGTGATCAGCGACGAGCGCCGGCAACGCCTGCTTCGGATCGAGGTCGATGAGCGAACGACGGTCATCGATGCCGCGCACGCGTCGCAGCTCTCTCTGGGCATCGACCGTAACGGCAACAAGGGCTTCGAGGGCCTGGCCTACGATAAGGTCGGCGAGCGGCTGTTCGTCGCCAAGGAGCGCAACCCGGTCAGAATCTACGAGATCGCCGGCTTTCCCTATGTCGCCGAAGCACCTGCCGTGCATATCAACCAGCACCAGGCGAGGCTTTTCGTGCGCGACCTGTCCAGCCTGCAGTTCGATGAGCGGAGCGGGCATCTGTTGGCGCTGTCCGATGAGTCGCGCTTGGTGGTCGAACTGGATGGCAGCGGGCAGCCGCTCAGCAGCCTGGCGCTGGATGCCGGCAAGCATGGGCTGGAACAGGATGTGCCGCAGGCGGAAGGCATCGCGATGGGGCCGGACGGCACGCTGTATGTCGTCAGCGAGCCGAACCTGTTCTACGTGTTCAGCAAACAGGCCAGGTGATCGGTTACCGCCTCGATCACCGGCTTTGAAGGCGATCAGGCGGCCGACGCGCTTTCGTCCTGCAGGGCGGCATTCGGTGCGTGGCGTAGTACCGAGTCGCAACCCTGCTCGGCACTGTGCAGGCTGGCGTACATCTGACTCTGGCCGATGACCTGCCCGTTGGTTGCCTTGAGCACGAAAAAGTACTTGCCGTTGCTCGACTCCTTGACCTCGAACGCACCTTCGCGCACCGCGTTCTTGCGCACCGAATCGATGCCGTTGAGCGCCGAGGCATGGGCCTTGTATTGCTCGCTGGACAGTACGACCTGGCCATTGCTGGCCAGAAGATTGAAGTGGAACTGGCCGTTGCTGGATTTCTTCAACTGGAATTTGCCGGACATGGCGACACCTCCTGTGATGAGCTGCGGCGGATTCGCCGCAGCTCACATAAAGCGTAGTCGCCAGTTCGGCGTCGCGCCGTTGCGCTTCGCCGCAGCGGATCAGCGCTTGAGTGTCTGCACGCCGTCCTTGGTGCCGAGCAGCAGCAGATCCGCCGGGCGCATGGCGAACAGGCCGTTGCAGACCACCCCGACGATGTCGTTGATCTTGCCTTCCAGTTCCGGCGCGAAGCCGATCATCAGGTTGTGCACGTCGAGGATGACGTTGCCGTTGTCGGTGACCACGCCGTCGCGGTAGACCGGGTCGCCGCCGAGCTTTACCAGCTCGCGGGCGACATGACTGCGCGCCATCGGGATGACTTCCACCGGCAGCGGGAAGGCGCCCAGCTGCTCGACCAGCTTGCTGCCGTCGGCGATGCAGATGAAGGTCTTGGCTACCGCGGCGACGATCTTCTCGCGGGTCAGGGCGGCGCCACCGCCCTTGATCAGCTCGAGGTGCTTGTTGGCTTCGTCGGCGCCGTCGACATAGAACTCCAGTTCGCTCACCGAATTCAGGTCGTAGACCGGGATGCCGTGCTGCTTCAGGCGCTCGGCGGTGGCTTCGGAGCTGGCCACGGCGCCGTCGAAGAAGCCCTTGTGCTTGGCCAGCAGGTCGATGAAGAAGTTGGCGGTGGAGCCGGTACCGACGCCAACGATGCTGCGATCGTTGAGCTTGGGAAGGATATGGTCGACAGCGGCCTGGGCGACGGCCTGCTTGAGCTGGTCCTGGGTCATGGGGGAATCCGGGCGGGAAAGACGAAGCGCGGATTATAGCCCCGCGCCGGCGACCGGTCTCGTGTGCTGCGGCAATGCCGAGGCCTTCGCGGATTGCCGGTGGTCGCCGGGGCGCTCGCGAGGGTAGACTCGGCGTTCCCCGCAAGGCCCGCCCAAGATAGCCAGAATGCTCGAACACTACGTCAAGAAGATCCTCACTTCGCGCGTCTATGACGTCGCCGTCGAAACGCCGCTGCAACCCGCCCGCCAGCTTTCCGAACGGATCGGCAACCAGATTCTGCTCAAGCGCGAGGATCTGCAGCCCGTGTTCTCCTTCAAGGTGCGTGGCGCCTACAACAAGCTGGCGCAGCTTTCGCCCGAGGAACTGGCGCGCGGTGTGGTCACCGCGTCGGCCGGCAACCATGCCCAGGGCGTCGCGCTGGCGGCCAAGCAACTGGGGATCAAGGCCACCATCGTCATGCCGCGCACCACGCCGGAGCTGAAGGTGCAGGGCGTGCGAGCCCGTGGCGGCAAGGTGGTACTGCATGGCGATGCCTTCCCCGAGGCGCTGGCCTATTCGCTGAAGCTGGTGGAAGAGAAAGGCTACGTCTATATCCACCCGTACGACGATCCCGACGTGATCGCCGGGCAGGGCACCGTGGCGATGGAAATCCTCCGCCAGCATCAGGGGCCGATCGATGCGATCTTCGTTCCGGTGGGCGGCGGCGGGCTGGTGGCGGGAATCGCCGCCTACGTGAAATACCTCTATCCGCAGACCCGGGTGATCGGTGTCGAGCCGGACGACTCCAACTGCCTGCAGGCGGCCATGGCGGCCGGCGAGCGGGTGGTGCTGGAGCAGGTCGGGCTGTTCGCCGACGGTGTGGCCGTGGCGCAGATCGGCCAGCACACCTTTGATGTCTGCAAGCATTACGTCGATGAGGTGATCACCGTCAGCACCGACGAGATCTGCGCGGCGATCAAGGATATCTACGACGACACCCGCTCGATCACCGAACCGGCCGGTGCGTTGTCCGTCGCGGGGATCAAGAAGTACGTCGAGCGCGAGGGTGTCAGTGGCCAGGTGCTGGTCGGCATCGATTCCGGCGCCAACGTCAATTTCGACCGCCTGCGCCACGTCGCCGAGCGCGCCGAGCTGGGCGAGAAGCGCGAGGCGATCATCGCCGTCACCATTCCCGAGCAGCCGGGCAGCTTCAAGGCTTTCTGCGAGGCGATCGGCAAGCGCCAGATCACCGAATTCAACTATCGCTACCACACCGACCGCGAGGCGCACATCTTCGTCGGTGTGCAAACGCATCCGGAAAACGACCCGCGCGCCGCGCTCGTGCAGGGGCTGCGCGACAAGGGCTTTCCGGTGCTCGACCTCACGGATAACGAGCTCGCCAAGCTGCACACGCGGCACATGGTCGGTGGCCACGCCGCCGGCGTCAGCAACGAGATGGTGCTGCGCTTCGAGTTTCCCGAGCGTCCCGGCGCGCTGTTCAACTTTCTCAACAAGCTCGGCGGGCGCTGGAACATCTCGATGTTCCATTACCGCAACCATGGTGCCGCCGACGGCCGGGTAGTTGCGGGGCTGCAGGTGCCGGCCGAAGAGCGCCATCTGGTACCGGCCGCGCTGGACAAGATCGGCTACCGCTACTGGGACGAAAGCGAGAATCCGGCTTACAAGCTGTTTCTCGGCTGAACTGACTTAAAGGATCGCGAATGGAACACTATCTGACCCTACGAATCGTGCATGGCGCCACCGCGGTGCTGTTGCTGCTGGGTGTGATCGTGCACCTGATCATGCTGTGGAAAGCCGGCCGCGAGGGCGACGAGGCCGTGCTGCAACGCAAGCTGCAGCGCACCCGCCGACTGTCCCTGCCGCTGCTGGCCGTGATCGGCCTGTCGCTGCCGGTGACCGGCTGGTGGCTGACACATCTGGCCGGGTGGCCGCTGGGCCAGTTCTGGTTGCTGGCCAGCTCCGTGCTGTTCCTCGTGCTGATCCCGCTGGTTCTGCTGCTGGCCGGGCGTCTTGCCGCCTGGCAGGCGCCGGGCAACGCCACTGCGGCGCGTAACGCCGGCATCTATGCTGTGCTGGTGCTGGTCGTGCTGATTGCCATCACCGCCCTGATGGGCGCCAAGCCGGTCTGATTCGACCGGCTCGGGCATGACTGCTGCGCTGGCTCAGCGCAGCGAGATGATCTGCCAGCCACGTTCGGTGGCGAAGTCGCGCAGCACCGGGTCCGGATCCACCGCCACTGGGTGAGGGACGCGCTGCAGCAGCGGCAGGTCGTTGCGTGAGTCGCTGTAGAAATAGGCGTCTTCGAGAGTCTGCTCGGTTTCCGCCAGCCAGCGCTCGATGCGCTGGACCTTGCCTTCCTGGAAGCAGGGGATGTCGGTTAGACGACCGGTGTAGCGCCCGTCACGCATCTCGCATTCGGTCGCCAGCAGGGTATCGACGCCCAGGCGTGCAGCGATCGGCCCGGTGATAAAACGATTGGTGGCGGTGATGATCACTACCTTGTCGCCCGCCTCCAGATGCTGGCGTAGCAGGGCCTCGCCCTTGCTCAGCACGATGGGCTCGATGAAATCCTGCATGAATTCGTCGTGCCACTGCTGCAGCTGCGCCATCTCGCTGCGGCCGAGCAGTTCCTGGCAGAAATTCTGATAGGCGTGCACGTCGAGATTGCCGGCCAGGTAATCCTGATAGAAGGCGTCGTTGCGTGCCTTGTACTGGGTCGGATCGACGATGCCGCGCTGGCAGAGGTATTCGCCCCAGGCGTGGTCGCTGTCACCGGCCAGCAGGGTGTTGTCGAGATCGAATAGAGCCAGGCGCACGGAAGATTTCCTCGGGGATGGTCAGGGCAGCGCCAAGCATAGCGGTTAGATCGTCCGCGGTGCAGTCTCGGCCCATCTGCCAGGCGGTGCAGCGCGGGTCAGGAGCGCGGGCCGAACGGCGGCTTGCTGCGCTTTCGGCTTGTTGCGGTTTTGTGGAACAATGCCGCGACATGCGTCTGCGAGGTGGTATGCCGTGATCGATTCCGATGGTTTTCGCCCCAATGTCGGCATCATCCTGACCAATGATGTCGGTCAGGTGCTGTGGGCTCGGCGGATCAATCAGGATGCCTGGCAATTCCCCCAGGGCGGTATCAACGCCCGTGAAACGCCGGAAGAGGCGTTGTTTCGCGAACTCAACGAAGAAGTGGGCCTGGAAGAGCAGGATGTGAAGATCCTCGCCTGCACCCGTGGCTGGTTGCGTTATCGTCTGCCGCAACGCCTGGTGCGAACCCACAGCCAGCCGCTGTGCATCGGCCAGAAACAGAAGTGGTTCCTGCTGCGCCTGACCGGCGCCGAGGACCGTGTACGCATGGATCTGACCGGCAAGCCCGAGTTCGATGGCTGGCGCTGGGTCAGTTACTGGTATCCGCTGGGGCAGGTGGTCACCTTCAAGCGCGAGGTCTATCGTCGCGCACTCAAAGAACTTGCGCCGCGTCTGCCGGTGCGGGACTGAAAAATCGGGGAGAAAGCCTCTGAGCATGCTCGGCACGCTGCGCAAGATTGTCCAGGAAGTGAATGCCGCCAAGGACCTCAAGGCGGCGTTGGGCATCATCGTGCTGAGAGTCAGGGAGGCCATGGGCAGCCAGGTCTGCTCGGTCTATCTGCTCGATCCGGAAACCGAACGCTTCGTCCTGATGGCCACCGAAGGCCTCAACAAGCGCGCCATCGGCAAGGTCAGCATGGCGCCCAACGAGGGTCTGGTGGGCCTGGTGGGCACCCGTGAGGAGCCGCTCAACCTCGAACACGCCTCCGAACATCCGCGCTACCGCTACTTCGCCGAGACCGGCGAGGAGCGCTACGCCTCCTTTCTCGGTGCACCGATCATCCACCACCGTCGGGTGATGGGCGTACTGGTCATCCAGCAGAAGGAACGCCGTCAGTTCGATGAAGGCGAGGAAGCCTTCCTGGTGACCATGAGCGCGCAGCTCGCCGGGGTTATCGCCCATGCCGAGGCGACCGGTTCGATCCGCGGCCTCGGCCGCCAGGGCAAAGGCATTCAGGAAACCCGCTTCATCGGCATTCCCGGCGCCCCGGGCGCCGCGGTGGGAACCGCGCTGGTGGTGCTGCCGCCGGCCGATCTGGACGTAGTGCCGGACAAGCACATCGACAATATCGAGGCCGAGCTGACGTTGTTCGAGGCGGCGCTGGAGGCGGTGCGCGCGGACATGCGCAACCTGTCGGAAAAGCTCGCCACGCAGATGCGCAAGGAAGAGCGCGCGCTGTTCGATGTGTACCTGATGATGCTCGATGACTCGGCGCTCGGTGGCGAGGTGACCAAGGTCATACGCACCGGCCAGTGGGCCCAGGGCGCGCTGCGTCAGGTGGTCACCGAGCACGTCCGGCGCTTCGAAATGATGGACGATGCCTACCTGCGCGAGCGCGCCTCGGACGTCAAGGACATCGGCCGGCGCCTGCTCTCCTATCTGCAGGAGGCACGCCAGCAAGCGCTGGTGTATCCGGACAAGACCATCCTGGTCAGCGAGGAACTGTCGCCGGCCATGCTCGGCGAGGTACCCGAAGGCAAGCTGGTGGGGATGGTCTCGGTGCTGGGCTCGAGCAACTCCCACGTCGCCATCCTGGCCCGTGCCATGGGCATTCCGACGGTGATGGGCGCGGTCGACCTGCCCTACTCGAAGGTCGACGGCATCGAGCTGATCGTCGACGGCTACCGCGGCGAGATCATCACCAACCCCGGCAAGGTGCTGCGCGAGCAGTACGAGGTGCTCGCCGAGCAGGAGCGGCAGCTCTCCGAAGGCCTCGACGTACTGCGCGAGCTGCCCTGCGAAACCACCGATGGTCACCGCATTCCGCTGTGGGTCAATACCGGATTGCTGGCCGATGTGGTGCGCGCCCAGGAGCGTGGCGCCGAAGGCGTGGGGCTGTATCGCACCGAAGTGCCCTTCATGATCAAGGAGCGCTTCCCCAGCGAGAAGGAGCAGATGGCCATCTACCGCGAGCAGCTGGAAGCCTTCCATCCGCTGCCGGTGACCATGCGCAGCCTCGACATCGGCGGTGACAAGTGCCTGCCGTACTTCCCGATCAAGGAAGAGAACCCGTTCCTCGGCTGGCGCGGCATTCGCGTCACCCTCGATCATCCCGAGATCTTCCTGCTGCAGACCCGCGCCATGCTCAAGGCCAGCGCCGGGCTGAACAACCTGCGCATCCTGTTGCCGATGATTTCCGGCATCCGCGAGCTGGAAGAGGCGCTGCACCTGATCCATCGCGCCTGGTGCGAGGTGCGCGACGAGGGGCTGGACGTGATCATGCCGCCGGTCGGCGTGATGATCGAGGTGCCGGCGGCGGTCTACCTGACCCGCGAGCTGGCGCGCATGGTGGACTTCATCTCGGTCGGCTCCAACGACCTGACCCAGTACCTGCTGGCGGTGGACCGCAACAATCCACGGGTCGCCGATCTCTACGACTATCTGCATCCGGCCGTGCTCGAGGCGCTGCAGCGGGTGGTCAAGGAGGCCCATGGCGAGGGCAAGCCGGTGAGCATCTGCGGCGAGATGGCTGGCGATCCGGCGGCGGCCATGCTGCTGCTGGCGATGGGCTTCGACAGCCTGTCGATGAACGCCACCAACCTGCCCAAGGTGAAATGGCTGCTGCGTCAGATCAGCATGGATACTGCTCAGCAGCTGCTGGCGCGGGTCATGCTGCTGGACAGCCCGCAGGTCATCCACAGCACGGTCCAGCTGACCTTGCGCAACCTCGGCCTGAGCAAGCTGATCAACCCGTCCGCCGCCGTCTGAGCAATCCGCCGCTCGCCAATCAGCTCGTTGGCGGGTGGCGGTAGCGCACCTCGCCCACTGGGCCGTCCGGGCCGAAACTACGCTCCAGGATGTCCAGCGCTCCGTCGGCATGACGGATCAGCGCTGTGCTGGCGCGCGTGCCGTACTCCGGGCTGGCGATGAAGACGCTCGACAGCCGCCTTTCCCATTCCAGCGGCACGCCGGTCTGCGGCAGTTCATGCTCGGCCGCGGGGCTTGGGTCCGCCAGCAGGGCGAGCAGGTTCTCAGGAGTCGCCGGGTCGAGGTTGGTCGCCAGTGCTGCGCGGGCTTTTCTCAGCTTGGGCCAGGGCGTGTCGAGGCCGGCGTTGGACAGACCGTAGATTCCGGGCTGCAATGCCGTCGCCTCACCGCTGTGTGAGTTCAGGTGCCAGAGTGCCTGCCGATCGCCGACCAGCAGGTTGAAGCCGGCGTAGTCGGCGCAGCGGCCGGTCAGCTTGGCGAGGTAGTCAGCCGGCGGCAAGTTTCCGCGCAGGTACTGTTCCGGCAGCTCGCCGCGCGAACGTGGGCCGATCACCTGGCCGGGTGCGCGAATGTTGGTCAGTGCGGCGAAGCGTCCGCCGGTGGTGACGCCCATCCAGGTGCCGCCTGCCTGCAGGTCGCGCCCGCCGACGATCCATGGTGCATCCTCCCAGTGCCCCAGCGGCAGGCTCGGGCGGGCGTGGAACTCGTCGCGGTTGGCGGCTACCACCAGCGGTTGGGTGTGGCCGGGGCGCCAGGCGAAAACGATCAGGCACATGGGAAAGCCAAACTATGTCCGGACCGCCAAGAGTACAGGCGCGACCGGCGTATGAGCCACTGCCGGGTTTTAGCGGTCAACGTCGGGCGCGCGGGGCGGGCGCATTTTCCGCTAACATGCCGCTTTGTTTCGCCGGGACGGGGCACATGGAGTTTCTGCTGTATCTGCTGCTTGGCGGCTTCGCCGGAGTGCTGGCCGGGCTGTTTGGCGTGGGCGGCGGGCTGATCATCGTACCGGTGCTGGTATTCAGTTTCAGCGCGCAGGGATTCTCTCAGGAAATCCTCACCCACCTGGCCGTTGGGACATCCCTGGCTACCATCGTCTTCACCTCGGTCAATTCAATTCTCACCCACCATCGCAAGGGTGCGGTGCGCTGGCCGATGGTGCTGTGGATGACCTTTGGCATCCTCCTTGGCGCTGCTCTGGGCAGCCTGACCGCGGCGGCGATCCAGGGTCCGATGCTGCAGAAGATCATCGGTGTGTTCGCCCTGGCGATGGCGGTGCAGATGGGCTTCGACCTGCGGCCCAAGGCCACCGGCCAGGCGCCGGGACGGCCCGAGCTGTCGCTGGTGGGCGTGGTGATCGGCTGGGCTTCGGCGATTTTCGGCATCGGTGGCGGCTCGCTGTCTGTGCCCTATCTGACCTGGCGCAGCGTGCCGATGCAGCAGGCGGTGGCGACTTCCGCGGCGTGCGGCCTGCCGATCGCCATTGCCGGGGCGCTGAGCTTCATGGTGGTCGGCTGGCACGAGGCGCAACTGCCTGACTGGAGTCTGGGCTTCGTCTATCTGCCGGCCGTGCTCGGCATCGCGGCAACCAGCATGTTCTTCGCCAGACTGGGTGCGAAGCTGGCGCATCGTCTGTCGGCCAAGGTTCTGAAACGGCTGTTCGCTCTGCTGCTGCTGAGCGTCGGCATCAACTTTCTGGTTTGAGGAGTAACGGATGCTGCCCTATCCGCAGATCGATCCGGTGGCCATCGCCATCGGACCCTTGCAGATTCACTGGTACGGCCTGATGTACCTGATCGGCATCGGCGGCGCCTGGTGGCTGGCCTCGCTGCGGGTGCAGCGCTTCGCGCCGGAATGGCCGAAGGACAAACTTTCCGACCTGGTGTTCTGGGTCGCCATGGGGGTGATCGTCGGCGGCCGCCTGGGTTACGTGCTGTTCTACGACCTGGCCGCCTACATCAATCAGCCGAGTCTGATTCTGCAGGTGTGGAAGGGCGGCATGTCGTTCCACGGCGGCCTGATCGGCGTGCTGCTGTGCAGCTGGATCTTCGCCCGGCGCAACGGCAAAAGCTTCTTCGAGCTGATGGACTTCATCGCACCCTTCGTGCCGATCGGCCTGGGTGCCGGGCGCATCGGCAACTTCATCAATGCCGAGCTGTGGGGCAAGGCCACCGATGTGCCCTGGGCGATGGTCTTCCCGACCGATCCGCAGCAGCTGGCGCGACATCCGTCGCAGCTCTACCAGTTCGCCCTGGAAGGCGTCGCGCTGTTCGTCATCCTCTGGCTGTATTCGCGCAAGCCGCGGCCGACCATGGCGGTGTCCGGACTGTTCGCGGTGTGCTACGGCATTTTCCGTTTCATCGTCGAGTTCGTCCGCGTGCCTGATGCGCAGCTGGGCTACCTTGCGTTCGGCTGGCTGACCATGGGCCAGGTGCTGTGCATTCCCATGGTGTTGCTGGGCGCCGGGATGATTGCCTGGGGTTACCGGCGCGAAGCCGGCCGGGCACCGGCCTGAATCTGATCCCGGCTTGTCGCCGCACACGCGACAAGCCGGGCGTCGCCTTTTACTATTCGCGCAGCCTTTTTTCACCGCGCTTTGGCGCCTGCTTCGAGTCAATCGATGAAACAGTATCTCGACCTGATGCGCCACGTGCGCGAACACGGCACCTTCAAGAGCGACCGCACCGGCACCGGCACCTATAGCGTGTTCGGCTACCAGATGCGCTTCGACCTGGCCGAAGGCTTCCCGCTGGTGACCACCAAGAAGTGTCACCTCAAATCCATCATCCACGAGCTGCTGTGGTTCCTTCAGGGCGATACCAACATCAAGTACCTGAAGGAAAACGGCGTGCGCATCTGGGACGAGTGGGCCGACGAGAACGGCGAGCTGGGCCCGGTCTACGGCTACCAGTGGCGCTCCTGGCCGGCGCCGAACGGCGAGTCCATCGACCAGATTGCCAACCTGCTGGCGATGATCAAGAAGAATCCGGATTCGCGCCGGCTGATCGTCTCGGCCTGGAATCCGGCGCTAGTCGAGCAGATGGCGCTGCCGCCGTGCCACGCCCTGTTCCAGTTCTACGTCGCCGACGGCAAGCTCAGCTGCCAGCTGTACCAGCGCTCGGCCGACATCTTCCTCGGCGTGCCCTTCAACATCGCCAGCTATGCCCTGCTGACGCTGATGGTGGCGCAGGTCTGCGACCTCGAGCCGGGCGAGTTCATCTGGAGTGGCGGCGATTGCCACCTTTACGCCAACCACCTGGAGCAGGCCGATCTGCAGCTGACCCGCGAGCCGCTGCCGCTGCCGACCATGAAGCTCAATCCCGAGGTGAAGGACCTGTTCGCCTTCCGCTTCGAGGACTTCGAGCTGGTCGGCTACGAGGCGCACCCGCACATCAAGGCGCCCGTCGCCGTCTGACTTTGGTCGGGTTTGCCGCCGCGGATAACGCGGCTGTCATATTTGCCGTATAGACTCGACCGCTCAGGGTTCTTGGGAGGCGAGTCATGCGCAGGGTCGTGTTCAATCAGAAGGGTGGTGTCGGCAAGTCGAGCATCGCCTGCAATCTGGCCGCGGTCAGCGCATCGCAGGGCTACCGCACACTGCTGGTGGACCTGGACGCCCAGGCCAACTCCACGCACTACCTGACCGGCCTGACCGGCGATGACATTCCTACCGGCATTGCCGACTTCTTCAAGCAGATTCTCGCTGGCGGCAACGCTGGCAAGAAGGCGCGCCCGCCGATCCTCGAAACAGCGTTCGACAACCTGCACCTGATCAGCGCCACGGCCGAACTGGCCGACCTGCAGCCCAAGCTGGAGGCCAAGCACAAGATCAACAAGCTGCGAAAGCTGCTCGAAGGCCTCGCCGAGGATTACGACCGGATCTACCTGGACACCCCGCCGGCGTTGAACTTCTACACGGTTTCGGCGCTGATAGCGGCCGACCGCTGCCTGATCCCCTTCGACTGCGACAGCTTTTCCCGTCAGGCCCTGTACGGCCTGCTGAACGAGATCGAGGAGATGAGGGACGACCACAACGAGGCGCTCGAAGTCGAGGGCATCGTGGTGAACCAGTTCCAGCCACGGGCCGCGCTGCCGCAGCAGATGATCGACGAGTTGCTGGGTGAAGGCCTGCCGGTGCTGCCGATCAACCTGATGAGTTCGGTGAAGATGCGCGAGTCGCACCAGGCCTGCACGCCGCTGGTATACCTGGATCCGCGGCACAAGCTCAGCCAGCAGTTCGTCGAGCTGCACGACCTGCTCGAGTCCGCCGGCTGAGGCTGAGGAAGTCAGTCCTCGGCGCGCCGCTCCAGCTTCTTGCCCAGCCGCGAGGCATAGAGTTCGCCGATCATCCCACGGCGGAACACTAGCACGCAGACCATGAAGATGATCCCGGTGACCAACGTCACTGGCAGTTCCGAGGTGGCGAAGTAGTTGCCCAGCGTGGTCACCAGTGCGGCGCCGAAGACCGGCCCGACCAGTGTGCCGATGCCGCCGAGCAGCGTCATCAGCACCACTTCGCCGGACATCTGCCAGCTGACGTCGGTCAGCGTGGCGAACTGGAACACCAGCGCCTTCAAGCCGCCGGCGAGCCCTGCCAGCGCGGCGGACATCACGAAGGCGCCCAGCTTGTAGCGCGACACCGTGTAGCCGAGGGAGATCGCGCGGTTTTCGTTCTCGCGGATCGAGCGCAGGATCATGCCGTACGGCGAATGGATCACCCGCCAGATCAGCAGCATGCCGGCGAGGAACACCGAGAGCACGAAGAAGTACATGTACAGCGGCTCTTCCAGGTCGATCAGGCCGAACAGGTGGCCGCGCGGGATATTCTGGATGCCGTCCTCGCCGTGGGTGAACGAAGCCTGCAGGCAGAAGAAAAAAAACATCTGCGACAGTGCCAGGGTGATCATCGTGGAGTAGATGCCCTGCCGGCGTATCGCCAGGAAACCGATGATCAGCCCGAGAAACGCCGCGCCGGCAACGCCGACGAGAATCCCCAGTTCCGGCGTCAGTCCCCATTCCTTCACCGCATGGGCGGTGAAATAGGCGGAGCCGCCGAAAAAGGCCGCATGGCCGAACGAGAGGATGCCGGTGTAGCCGAGCAGCAGGTTGAAGGCGCAGGCGAAGAGGGCGAAGCACAGCACCTTCATCAGGAAGATCGGGTAGAAGTAGAACGGCGCCAGGGTCAGGGCGACCACGCCGATCAGGATCAGCACGGTTTCCAGGCGCAGCAGCGGGCGTTTGGTGGTCGGGGTGACGCTCAGCTGGCTGTTCATCAGGCATCTCTCCCCATCAGGCCGGCCGGGCGTACCAGCAGCACGATCGCCATGATCACGAAGATCACGATATTGGACGCTTCCGGATAGAACACCTTGGTCAGCCCCTCGAGGATGCCCAGCAAGTAGCCGGTGATAATGGCGCCGAGAATCGAGCCCATGCCGCCGACCACCACCACGGCGAACACCACGATGATCAGGTTCGAGCCCATCAGCGGGCTGACCTGGTAGATCGGCGCGGCGAGCATGCCGGCCAGCCCGGCCAATGCCGCGCCCATGCCGTAGGTGAAGGTCAGCAACAGCGGCACGTTGATGCCGAAGGTGCGCACCAGGGTCGGGTTCTCGGTGGCGGCGCGCAGGTAGGCGCCGAGCTTGGTCTTCTCGATCAGCAGCCAGCTGGCGATGCAGATCACCAGCGAGGCCAGCACCACCCAGGCGCGGTACTTGGGCAGGAACATGAAGCCCAGGTTGTAGCCGCCAGCCAGCTCCTTGGGCACCGCATAGGGTTGCCCGGAGGAGCCGTAGAAGTAGCGGAAGGCGCCCTCCAGGGCGAGCGCCAGGCCGAAGGTGAAGAGCAGGCTGTAGAGGTGGTCGAGGTTGTACAGCCGCGACAGCGCCAGGCGCTCGATCACCGCGCTGCACAGGCCGACGACGATCGGCGCAAGGATCAGCGCCGGCCAGTAGCCGATGCCCAGGGTGGCCAGCAGAAGGTAGCCGGCGAAGGCGCCGATCATGTACTGCGCACCGTGGGCGAAGTTGATGATCTTCAGCATGCCGAAGATGATCGCCAGGCCCAGGCTGAGCATGGCGTAGAACGAGCCATTGATCAGGCCGATCAGAAGCTGGCCGAGAAACGCCTGGATCGGCACATCGAAAATCGTCGTCATCAGACCCCCAGGGCTTCGTTGAGCATGCTCATGCGGCCAGGCAGATCGGCAACGTCGAAGGTGTCGATGACCTGGCCGTGGTCCACCACGTAGAAGCGGTCGGCCACCTTGCTGGCGAAGCGGAAGTTCTGCTCCACCAGCAGGATGGTCATGCCGCGCTGCTTGAGCGTCTGCAGCACCTCGCCGATACGCTGGATGATCACCGGCGCCAGGCCTTCGGTGGGCTCGTCGAGGAGTAGCAGCCGGGCGCCGGTGCGCAGGATGCGCGCCATGGCGAGCATCTGCTGCTCGCCGCCGGAGAGCTTGGTGCCCGGGCTCTTGCGGCGTTCCTCGAGGTTGGGAAACAGCTGGTAGATCTCCGCCAGGCTCATGCCGCCCTTGGCGATCACCGGCGGCAGGGTGAGGTTCTCCTCGACGGTAAGCGTGGAGAAGATGCCGCGCTCTTCCGGCACGTAGCCGATGCCGTGGCGGGCAGTGCGGTGCAATGGCACGCGCAGCATGTCCTTGCCGTCGAAGCGGATCGTCCCGCTGCGCTTGCGGATGATGCCGACGATGGCGCGCAGCGCGGTGGTCTTGCCCACCCCGTTGCGGCCGAGCAGGGTCACCGTCTCGCCCGCATGGACGTCCAGGTCGATGCCGTGCAGGGCATGGCTTTCGCCATACCAGGCATTCAGCTCGCGCACGCTGAGCAGCGGTTCAGTCATCGTCGGTCCCCATGTAGGCCACGCGCACGCGCTCGTCCTGGCTGACCGTGCGGTAGTCGCCGGAGGTGAGGATTTCGCCGCGCTGCAGCACGGTCACCTGATGGCAGAGGTCGGCCACCACCTTGAGGTTGTGCTCGACCATCAGCACCGCACGCTGGGTAGCCACTTCGCGGATGATCTCGGCCACCACGTGCACGTCTTCATGGCCCATGCCGGCCATGGGTTCGTCGAGCAGCAGCACCTTGGGCTCCAAGGCCAGGGTGGTGGCGATTTCCAGCACGCGCTTGCGCCCGTAGGACAGATCGGCGGCCGGTTCGTGGCGCTTGTCGGCCAGGCCGACCGACTCGATCAGCTGCATGGCACGTTCGTTCAGCCGGTCCAGCGAACGCATCGGCAGCCAGAACTGGGTGGCCAGCCCGCCCGGGCGCTGCAGGGCGACGCGCACGTTGTCCAGCACCGAGAGGTGCGGGAACACCGCCGAGATCTGGAACGAGCGAACCAGCCCCATGCGCGCCACCTTGGCCGGGTCGGTGCGGGTGATGTCATGGTCGAGCAGGCGGATGCTCCCGGCGGTGGGCTGCAGGAACTTGGTCAGCAGGTTGAACACCGTGGTCTTGCCCGCCCCGTTGGGGCCGATCAGGGCGTGTACCCGGGCATGGTGCACGTCCAGATCGACGTTGTTGACCGCGACGAAGCCGCCGAACTCCTTGCGCAGGCCGCGCGCCGAGAGCATCACGGGAGTATCCCGTCCGGCGTCGCCAGCCGCGCTGGGCTGAACGGCGGCCATGCTCATTGCCCGACCAGCTCGCAGCCGCTGTCAGCCGGCTTGATGTAGGCCTCATCGCCCGGCACGGTGGCCAGCACCTTGTAGTAGTCCCAAGGCCGCGAACTCTCCTCGGGTTTCTTCACTTCCATCAGGTAGACGTCGCTGATCAGCCGGCCGTTGGCGCCGACCTTGGCGTTGCGCGCGAAGACGTCGTCCACCGGCAGCTCGTGCATCGCCTTGGCCACCGGCTCGGTGGCGTCGGTGCCGGCCTTCTCGATCGCCTTGAGGTACTGCATGACGCCGGAATAGGTGCCGGCGTGGACCATGTTCGGCATGCGCCCGGTGCGCTTGAAGAAACGCTCGCCGAACTCGCGGGACTTGTCGTCGCGGTCCCAGTAGAAGCTCTCGGTCAGGGTCAGGCCCTGGGCGGCGTCGAGGCCCAGGCCGTGCACTTCGGCGAGGGTGAAGAGCAGCGCGGCGAGGCGCTGGCCGCCGGCGACGATGCCGAACTCGGCGGCCTGCTTGATGCTGTTGGCGGTGTCCAGACCGGCGTTGGCGAGGCCGATGACCTTGGCGCCGGAGGATTGCGCCTGCAGGAGGAACGAGGAGTAATCGGTGCTCGCCAGCGGATGGCGCACCGCGCCCTTGACCTCGCCACCCTTGGATTTGACGAACTTGGAGGTCTGTTCCTCCAGCGAATAGCCGAAAGCGTAGTCGGCGGTCAGGAAGTACCAGCTGTCGCCGCCCTGGGACACCAGCGCACCGCCGGTGCCGACCGCCAGCGCATGGGTGTCGTAGGCCCAGTGGAAGCCGTAGGGCGAGCACTGCTTGCCGGTCAGCTCGGTGGTGGCAGCGCCGGTGACCAGGTTGATCTTCTTCTTGCTCTTGGAAATGCCCTGTACCGCCAGCGCCACCGAGGAGGTGGTCAGCTCCATGATCGAGTCGACCTGCTCGCGGTCGTACCACTGCCGCGCGATGTTGGAGGCGATGTCCGGCTTGTTCTGGTGATCGGCGGTGACGATCTCGATGGGCGCGTCGAGCACCTTGCCGCCGAAGTCTTCGGCCGCCATCTTCGCCGCTTCGAACGACCACTTGCCGCCGAAGTCCGCGTACACGCCGGACTGGTCGTTGAGGATGCCGATCTTCACCTTGCCGTCGGAAATCTCGGCCGAGGCGGGTACCGCGGCCACTGCCGTCAGGGTTGCCACTGCGATTGCTGAAAGCTTCATGCGTATCTCCTTGCACGGTTTGCTCGGCATACGGGTCGCCCCATGCGAAGCGGTCCGTATGGGCGGGTTAGGGGAAAGCTGGGCAGACGGTCAGGCGCGCAATGCCGTGGATCGCCGGCGGGCTGAATGCAGCGGCCAGGCATTGATGCACGCACGGCGAACGCACTCGTGCGCGGGGCATCACGTCGTCGTGGAAAGTCGCAGAGATGAGAGCTGGAAAGCGGGACCAGAAACGAGTCGAAGCGAGGCTCATGGGCGTCTTCTTCTTATTGTTGTTCTGGCTCTAAACGTAGCAGGGGTTTGCAAGGACGCAACCTGATGGTGGCGTGCCGATCAGTGATGCTGTGCTTGCATGCACCTGCGCCGTCGGGCGCAGGCGGGCAGAGACACGCTTCAGCGCGCGATCAGGATGTCGCAGGGCGGGTTGTCGATAAACTGCCGGGCGAGGCTGCCAAGCAGAGCGCTGCTCAGTTCACCGCGGCTGTGACTGCCAAGGGCCAGCAGCTGCGGTTGCAGGTCGCGCAGCGCCTCGTCCATGCAATTGTTGCGCTCGCCCTGATGCAGGCTGTAGCTCAGCAGCGCGCCGGTATCCGGCAGCTGCGGCTGGATATCTTCGATCAGCTGGTCGAACAGCTCCTGCTGCAGCGACAGACCTTCGTAATCGGGGCCGTGTACTTCGGCCATCTCGTCGATGTGCAGAGCGTGCAGCTCGGCACCTTCGCCCAGCAACTCCCAGGCGCAGTGCATGGCGCGCGTGGCGCAGCGGGAGAAATCCAGCGCAGCCACGGCGCGATGATACGGGGCGTCCGCCGGGGTGATAGCCAGCAACAGCGGTGCCCGGCTTTCCAGCATGATGCGCTCCAGCGTGGTGCCGGCGAATCCCTGGATTGACCCCTTGTGATGGCGGCCCAGCACCAGCAGATCGGCCTCCAGACCCTCGGCCTGGGTGAGGATCTCCTCCACCGGCTGCCCGCGGCGAATCCAGGGTTCGAGCTGACCCAGCCCGTTCTCCCGCAGGCGTTGCTGCAGGAGTGCGCGTGCCTGCTGTTCGTCGCTCCCGGCGTCGCGCTCGTCGAGTACGTAAAGCAGGCTGATGCGAGCACCGGTATGGCGCGCCAGGCCGGCGGCACGTTGCAGCGCGAGATCGGCGTCCGGGCTGAGATCGTGGGCGACAAGAATGTGCTGAACCCGATTGTGCTGAAGCATGGGCGGCCTCGCGAAGCTGGCGAAAGGCGCAAGTATGCCGTGGCCGCGGGGGCATGTCCCGCCCATGACCCGCGTCGCTGGGTTGATCGGGCGCAACAACTTCACGGGCAATGGCCACTCGTGCTTTTGTCGATCCGATCCTGCGGCTATGCTTGCCGGCATTCGAGCAGGAGTTAAGGATGAGCAAGGTCAGTGTGCTGGTGGTGGATGACGCGCCCTTTATCAGGGATCTGGTGAAGAAGGCGCTCCGTAGTCACTTTCCCGGCATTCGCATCGAGGATGCGGTCAACGGGCGCAAGGCCCAGCAAATGCTCAGCCGTGAGCGCTTCGACCTGATCCTCTGTGATTGGGAAATGCCGGAGATGTCAGGTCTGGAGCTGCTGACCTGGTGCCGCACGCAGGATGCGCTGAAGACCACGCCGTTCATCATGGTCACCAGCCGTGGCGACAAGGAGAACGTGGTACAGGCCATTCAGGCCGGCGTTTCGGATTTCATCGGCAAGCCGTTTTCCAACGAACAGCTCACCAGCAAGGTACGCAAGGCCCTCGGCCGCGCCGGCAAGCTGGATGCCCTGGCCGCCAGCGCGCCGGCGCGAACTCTGGCGACCGGCATGGCCAACGACTCGCTGGCCGCGCTGACGGGCGGCAAGGCCGAGGTGGTACGACCCGCCGCTCCAGCCGTCGAAGCCAAGGCCTCGCCGCTGATTCAGCCCAGTGCAGCGCCTGCCAGCGCACCAGCCGGTGCTGCGTCCGGTCGCGGGCAGGGCCAGCTGCGCCTGGCCAACGGCAGTGTCGCCTGCGTGATCAAGGCGCTGAGCCTCAAGGAAGCGCTGCTGGTGGTCAAACGCGGCGAGCAGTTGCCGCAGGTGCTGGAAAGCGCCGTGCTCGATCTCGAGCAGGGCGAGGGCGGTGAGGTCGCCCGTCTCAATGGCTACCTGCATGCCGTCGCCGCGTTCGAACCCAAGCCCGACAGCGAGTGGCTGCAGCTGTCGTTCCGCTTCGTTGATCGCGATCCGCAGAAGATGGACTACCTGTCGCGCCTGATCGCCCGTGGTACCGCGCAGCGGCACTTCGTCCCAGGCGCCTGATTCGACCCGGCCAGGCGACCGTTCGGCGCCTGGCCGCGCAGACAAACTGACGAGCATCACACCCCGACGGTCGGTGGCTCGCACAGGTCCGCCGGCACTGCTAGTCTTCCCGCTCCAACACTATAACCACTAGAACTGCCGTTATGCTGGGGCGCATTCTTCTGTTGCTCGGGCTGCCGCTGCTGGCTACGCCGGCGCTGGCCCTGACCATCTACAAATACACCGACGCCAATGGGGTCGTGACCTACAGCGACCAGGCTGCGCCTGGCGCGCAGGTTTTCGTCTTCAGTGACCGCATGGTGGAAAAGCTCGACACCCAGGTCAAACTGGAAACCCGCAAGCACGCGGCGGGCGAGACGCTGCTGGTGCGTAACGACCTGTTCGCGCCGGTCGATATCGAGCTGAAGCTGGAAAACGTCGTCAATGCCGTCGGGGCACCGGCCAGGCCGATTCGCTGGGTATTGCCGCCGCGCAGTCAGATTCGTCTGGCCACGCTGGCCCCGCGCGATGCCAGCAAGCCACTCAAGTACACGCCCAAGCTTCGCCATGCCCTGGGCGATCCGCGCCTGCTGCCCAAACCTTACAAGTATCCGCTGCCATGGCGCGGCGGTCCGTTCCGCCTGACCCAGGGCGCCAACGGCCAGTACAGCCATTTCACGCCCAAGGGCCGCTATGCGGTCGACATCGCCATGCCCGAAGGCACGCCCATCGTCTCCGCGCGCGGCGGCATGGTGGTGAAGATCGAGAACGAGCAGAGCGGGCGGGGCAACAACCCGGCCGGCAACTTCGTGCGCATCATGCATGACGACGGCACCATGGGCGTCTACCTGCACCTGATGAAAGGCTCGGTAGCGGTGCGCGAGGGACAGCGGGTCGAGAGTGGTACGCGTATCGCGCGTTCCGGCAATACCGGCAACAGCACCGGGCCGCACCTGCACTTCGTGGTGCAGCGTAACGTCGGCCTGGCGATCGAGTCGATTCCCTTCGACTTCTCCCAGCCGGTCAACAGCCTGCCGAACTTCGCCGTGGGGGGTGAGTAGCCGCGCGGGCCGCTCACCGGTCCGTTCATGACAGGCCGGCAACTTCAGCGACTCAGAATGCCAGGCCGACCTTCAAACCGACCTGTTCCTGCTTGAGCTTGCTGTTTTCGGCGAACTCGCTGTCACTGTCGATCTCGTAGCGGGTCTGGGTGTAGTACAGGCTGGTGCTGATTGGCATGTTGTTGATGCCCTTGTTCCACAGCACGCTCAGCTCACCGTAGGGGTTGACCTTGTCCTTGAGGTCGACGGTGTCGCTTTCGCCGCCAACCTTCAGCTTGCTGTCCGCTTCGATGGAATAGCGGGCGCCCACTTCAAGGCGCACGGTGTAGTCGGGCGTCAGGTAGTTGTAGCCGATACCTGCCTTGGCGAATGGCGAGCGGGTGGTCAGCTTGACGTCTTCCTCGAAGATGCCGACGCGCACGTCATCCTGCTCGATGCGTCCCCAGTCGTAGCCGCCGCCGACAATCAGGTCGACATAGTTGTTGGTACTCAGGGCTGCGCGCAGGCCCAAGTCGAGATCGGCGCGAGCGGACAGATACTCCACATCGTCTTTTTCACGGTACTGACCTTCGATTCCGGCCTGGTAGATGAAGCCTTCCTGTCCGGTCATCTTGTTGCCGAAGTTGTAGTACAGCCCGCCCTGGTTGAGGCGCTCCTTGTCGCTTTCGTCGTTCACGGTCAGCTTGTACTGATTGTGCGAGCCAATGACGCCGAACGTGGAGATCGGGCCGGTGGCCGATTGAGCGAAAGCCTGAGAGGTGGCTGCCAGGCACAGGGCCAAGGCGGTTGTGGTAGTCAAACCATTGATGCGCATGCGGGAAGCTCCATCGTCATTCGATAAGAAATCGGTGGCGGCTCAAGCGAGTCGCCTATGGCGTGGACTGGCGCTGTCTGAAAATAATTCTGCGTATCACGATGGGCGGTCGTTAATATTTGTAAATCAAGGATTAGCGAGCGGTATGTAAACGAAAAGGTAACTATGGTTGGCCAGCAATGGCGGGCGATCTATCCCGGAAAACGAAGGACCTTGGCCAAGACGATCTTCGGTCCGCGCATCTTCTTGATGACTATCTGCAGGCCATCGACCTGAAGCACTTCGTCTTCATCGGGGACACGTTTCAGCGTCTCGTAAACCAGACCGGCAAGGGTTTCAGCCTCGACGTGATCGAGATCGATCTCCAGCAGGCGCTCCAGCTTGAACAGCGGGGTGTCGCCGCGGACCAGCAGCTTACCGGGCTGGTAGGCAAGCACGCCGCGTTCGGTCTTGCGATGTTCGTCCTGGATGTCGCCAACCAGCACTTCGAGCACGTCTTCCATGGTCAGGAAGCCAATCACCTTGTGGTCGCCTTCCTCGACCAGTACGAAATGCGCCCCTCCCTGACGAAACTGCTCGAGCAGGCTGGCCAGCGGCATGTGCTTGGACACCCGCTCCAGTGGGCGCAGCAGCTCGTTCAGGCAGAAGTGCTCGGGCAGGTGATCATCGGCGGCCAGCGCCAGCAGCAGATCCTTGATGTGCAGCAAGCCGACGTACTCGCCCTGCTGGTTGTCGTAGACCGGGTAGCGGCTGTACTTGTGGCGGCGAATGACCTCGAGGACCTCGCTCAGCGGCGCATCGTGCTCGAGTTGCAGCAGATCCTCGCGGGAGTTGGCCCAGTCAACGACTTCCAGCTCGCTCATTTCCACCGCCGAGGCCAGCACCTGGATCTGCTGGTTGCCGGGGTCGCGGGCGCGGTTGGAATGCAGGATCAGCTTGAGCTCGTCGCGGCTGTAGTGATGATCGTGGTGCGCCCCCGGCTCGCCCTGGCCGGCAATGCGCAGAATGGCGTTGGCACTGGCATTGAGCAGGTAGATGGCCGGGTACATCAGCCAGTAGAACAGGTACAGCGGAACGGCCGTCCACAGCGATAGCAGCTCCGGCTTGCGGATCGCCCAGGACTTCGGCGCCAGCTCACCAACCACGATATGCAGGTAGGAAATGATGAAGAAGGCGGTGAAGAAAGCGATGCCGTGCACCAGCGCCTGGGACTGGATGCCGATGCTGGCCAACAGCGGTTCGAGCAGATGCGCGAAAGCCGGCTCGCCGACCCAGCCGAGGCCGAGCGAAGCCAGTGTGATGCCCAGCTGGCAGGCCGAAAGGTAGGCGTCGAGCTGAGCGTGAACGGTGCGCAGGATGTGCCCGCGCCAGCCGTGCCGGCTGGCAATCGCTTCCACCTTGGTGGAGCGCAGCTTGACCATGGCGAACTCGGCGGCAACGAAGAAACCGTTGAGCAGCACGAGGAACAGGGCAAAGAGAATCAGACCGAAATCGGCGAAATAGGACGAGGCGGCGTAACTGGGGGAGGGGTCCATGAAGGGGTCGGGTAGCCAATGGTCGCGACAGGATGGCGGCGGCGGGCCGGCTTTTCAAGCGATGAGCCGGGATTTTTCCGGCTCGCGCAGGCAGCGGGTCAGCGTGCGGACACCTGGCTGTTCTGGAAGTGGCAGGAGAAGCGGCTGCCTCGGCCAGGTGTACTGCTGATATCCAGGCGGCCCTGGTGGCGCAGCAGCACGTGCTTGACGATGGCCAGCCCCAGTCCCGTGCCGCCGGTGCTGCTGGCACGGCTGGAGTCGACGCGGTAGAAACGCTCGGTCAGGCGTGGCAGGTGCTTCTGCTCGATGCCGATACCGCTGTCCTCGACACTCAGGTGCGCGCCCACCTCGTCACTCCACCAGCGCACATGCACGCTGCCACCATCGGGCGTGTACTTCACTGCATTGAACACCAGGTTGGAGAAGGCGCTGCGCAGCTCCGTCTCGCTGCCCTTGAGCAGCAGCGCCGGGTCGGCATCGAGGCTGATCAGGTGGCCGCGGCTGCCAGATAGTGCGCGGGCATCGCTGACGATCGATTGCAGCAGCAGGCCGACCGCCACCGGCTGGTTGTCGGTCGGGCGACTGCTGGTTTCCAGGCGAGCCAGCAGGAGCAGGTCGTTGAGCAGGTGCTGCATGCGCCCGGCCTGCTGATTCATCTGCTGCAGCGCCCGGAGCCAGCGCGGGTTCACCGCGTCGGCGTTTTCCAGCAGCGTCTCCAGATAGCCGGCGATGACGGTGAGCGGCGTGCGCAGCTCGTGGGATACGTTGGCGACGAAGTCTTTGCGCATCTGCTCCAGCTGGTGCAGGCGGGTGACGTCGCGGACCAGCAGCAGGTGCTCGCGGTTGCCGTAGCGAGTGATGTTGAACTGCAGGCGAATGCGGTCATCGACGGGCGAGGCCAGCTCCAGCGGCTGGTCATAGTTGCCGCCGTCGAAGTACTCCTTGAAGGCCGGATGACGCACCAGGTTGCCGATCGGGTGACCAGCGTCCTGCGGCTTCTTCAGCCCCAGCAGGCGGTTGGCGGCGGGGTTCCACCATTCAAGATTGCCATCGCTGTCGAGCATGATCACCGCATCCTTGAGTGCGGCGGTAGAGCCCTGGGCGCGATCGATGATGCCTTGCAGTTCGCCACGCAGGCGCAGGTCGCGGCGCTGCAGCTGGTAGAGGCTGTCGAAGATATCGCCCCAGATGCCGGCCGAATCCGGCGGCGCTTCGTCCGGGTCGGCACGCCGCAGCCAGCGCTGCAGGCGCAGCAGCTGCCGCAGGGTCCAGATCAGGTAGCCGGTCAGGCCAAGGACCAGCGCCCAGGCATATTCGCCGGTCAGCAGTCCCAGCAGCAGGCAGCCGCCCAGCAGAAGCAGCAGGCGACGCACGAGGGCTCCTTGCCAGTCCTGATTCAACCGATGCACTCCAGAAAGGTGGCGATGATGGGGTGGAAGACGCCGGGACGCATGCTCACCCGGCGTGCTCAGCTTTTGCTGGAGAAACGATAACCGGTGCCGCGTACCGTCTGCACCAGGTTCTCGTAGGCTTCGCCGAGCGCCTTGCGCAGTCGGCGGATATGCACATCGACGGTGCGCTCTTCTACATAGACATTGCCGCCCCAGACCTGATCGAGCAGCTGGCTGCGGGTGTAGGCGCGTTCCTGGTGGGTCATGAAGAACTGCAGCAGGCGGTATTCGGTCGGGCCCATCTCGGCTGGTTTGCCGTCGATGGTGACGCGGTGGCTGACCGGGTCGAGCAGCAGGCCGCCGATCTCGATGGGCGCCTCGCTGTCCACCGGCGTCGCGCGGCGCAGCACGGCCTTCAGCCGGGCCACCAGTTCGCGTGGCGAAAAGGGCTTGGTGATGTAGTCGTCGGCGCCGACCTCCAGGCCCTGGATCTTGTTGTCCTCTTCGCCTTTGGCGGTGAGCATGATGATCGGCGTGTCGGCGGTCAGCTCGTCGCGCTTGAGCCGTCGCGCCAGTTCGATGCCCGATGTGCCGGGCAGCATCCAGTCGAGCAGGATCAGGTCCGGTTTGCGGTCGATGATCAGCGCGTGGGCCTGTTGGGCGTTTTCCGCTTCGAGACAGTCATAGCCGGCCATTTCCAGGGCGACGACGATCATCTCCCGAATCGGCGCCTCGTCATCGACGATCAGTATGCTCTTGCCATTCATGGTCACGCCTCGGGTCCGTTCTTGTCGCTCGGCATTAGATAACGGAAATATTGCAGCCATGTGACAGGCAGACGGCAAGCCGGAGCAAGAAAGATTGCCTTCGATAGTGGCGTTTTGCTCAGGCCTTCGTCGCGTAATCCAGCACGATGCCGGCGAGAATCGCCAGGCCCGCCCAGTGATTGTGCAGGAACGCCTTGAAGCAGACCTGTGGCTTGCGCGAGGCGGTCTTCCAGTATTCCCAGGCGAAGCAGCCGGCTGCGACCACCAGCCCCAGGTGGAACCACTGGCCCAGCTCGAAACGCACTCCGGCGAGGATCAGGCAGAACAGCGCCAGCCCCTGCAGGGTGACGATGATGATGCGGTCCGCTTCACCGAAGAGGATGGCGGTGGACTTGATGCCGATCTTCAGGTCGTCTTCGCGATCGGCCATGGCGTAGTAGGTGTCGTAGGCCACCGTCCACAGCAGGTTGGCGATGAACAACAGCCAGGCCTCGGGCGGCAGGCTGCCGGTCTCGGCGGTGAAGGCCATCGGCATGCCCCAGGAGAAGGCCGCGCCGAGCACCACCTGCGGATAGAAGGTGTAGCGCTTCATGAACGGGTAGCAGGCGGCCAGCGCCAGGGCGCCGAAGGACAGGTAGACGGTGGTCGCGTTGGTCAGCAGCACCAGGCCGAAGCTCAGGCCCACCAGCACGGCGAACAGCGTCCAGGCCTCGCGCGAGCTGATCTTGCCGGTGGCCATGGGGCGCGCCTGGGTGCGTTGCACGTGGCCATCGAAGTTGCGGTCGGCGAAGTCGTTGACCACGCAGCCGGCGGCGCGCATGAGGATCACGCCGGTGACGAAGATGAACAGGTTCTTCGCGTTGGGCACGCCTTCGGCAGCGATCCACAGCGCCCACAGCGTCGGCCATAACAGCAGATAGGTGCCGATGGGCCGGTCCAGGCGCATCAGCTGGATGAAGTCCCAGGCGCGCGGGTGCAGGCGATTGCAC